>JAHFQY010000002.1 GCA_023259065.1 Nitrosomonadales bacterium | reverse complement strand
TGTGGGAAGTGCTGCGCCTGGGGGAGTGGATTAACGTGGCCGCCGATGAAAGCATACTGAGCGAGGGCGAGGAGGGGCGCACCCTGTTCATACTGGCCAGCGGCACGGTCAAGGTGATGAAGAAGGGGCGCCTGTTGAGTCTGCTGCACAAGGGCGATTGCTTTGGCGAGATGGCCCACCTGTCGGACAAGGAATTCTTGCGCACCACGGACGTGCTGGCCAAGAACGATGTGGCCCTGATCGAGATCAATCCGGATGTGCTGGAGAAAGCCTCGGCAGGTGTGCGCTACCAGTTCAGCGACGCCTTTCTGCGCATGCTGGTGAAGCGCCTGGCGGTGGCGAACACGCGCATTTCACACCTGCTCAATGACCACGGTGATGACGCCTGATTTAGTTTAAAGCTGTAAACACAGCTGCAGAAAATCACTCTGGCCGCTGCTCGGCCGAACTCTTCTCGATTTCCTTGGCCAGGAAGTAAGCCATCACGGTACGAATCACCACAATGCCGCCGAGTATGGTCAGCGTGTCTTTGCTGGGCACGACTATAGTCTGGATGATGTCGCCGGCAAGGAAGAAGTCCAGGCCTAGCGCCATTTTCTCGCCGATGGCAATGCGAATGTCGCGCAGGGCGCCGTGCAAGGGCTGGCGCTGGAGTGTGCGCCAACCGCGCTGCAACAACATGGCCAAGCCTTGCAGGCAACCCCAGGCAACCACCGCAGTGCCCACCATCTCGGTGAGTGGCGTGATGTAGGCGATAAGTCCAAGCAGGAATTCGTGCATCATCGCCTTTGCCTCCCTAGTTCAGTTTTGCACGCTGTGTCTGCAGTTGCGTGCAGGTGGCAGTGAAATCAGCCAGGCGCTTGCGTTCCTGTTCCACCACGGCAGCCGGTGCGCGCTCGACAAAGGTGGGGGTGGAAAGTTTGCCCTGGGCCTTGCTGATTTCCGCGGTCAGGCGTGCAATTTCTTTGTCCAGCCGCTCGCGTTCCGCACTGACATCTATCTCCACTTTCAGCATCAGCTTGAAATTGCCCACGATGGCGATGGCCGCATCGGTGTCGGGCAGGGTGTTCAGCACCTGCACTTCACTCAGTTTGGCCAAGGCCTGCAGATACGGCGCTGCCGTATTCAATGTGTCGGCATCACCTGCGGCCAGCAGGGGCACGCGCAAGGCAGGTGACAGGTTCATCTCGCTGCGCAGGCTGCGTGCCGCGTTGACCATTTCCTGCAGCAGGGTGATTTGCGCTTCGGCAGCGGGGTCCATTAGTGAAGGCTCGGCATGCGGGTAATCCTGCAGCATGATGGAAACCCCTCCCTCCGCCCTCCCCTTGACAGGGGAGGGAACAACACCAGCCAGCGGGGCAACCTTCTGCCACAGCTCTTCGGTGATGAACGGGATCACCGGGTGCGCCAGGCGCAGCATGATTTCCAGCACGCGCACCAGGGTTAGGCGAGTGGCGCGCTGCTGTGCCGCGTTGCCATTGGCAATTTGTACCTTGGCCAGTTCCACGTACCAGTCGCAATAGGTATCCCACACCAGTTCATAAATGGTGCGTGCGGAAAAATCGAAGCGGTAATCGACAAAATGGGTATTCATCTCTGCCGAGGCCTGTTGCAAGCGGCTGATCATCCATTTGTCCGCGGCGGAATATTGCAGCGGCAGCGACTCATCCAGCCCAACATCCTGGCCTTCGCAGTTCATCAGCACGAAGCGCGTGGCGTTCCACAGCTTGTTGCAGAAGTTGCGATAGCCCTCGCAGCGCTGCATGTCGAATTTAATGTCACGGCCGGGCGAGGCGAGCGAGGCAAAGGTGAAGCGCAGCGCATCGGTGCCGAAAGCGGGTATGCCTTCGGGGAATTCCTTGCGCGTTTTTTTCTCGATACTCTCCGCCTGTTTGGGGTTCATCAGGCCAGAGGTGCGTTTTTTTACCAGCGCGTCCAGGCTGATGCCTTCGATCAAATCAATTGGGTCGAGCACGTTGCCCTTGGACTTGGACATCTTGTGGCCTTCCGCATCGCGGATCAGGCCGTGCACATACACGTCCTTGAACGGAATCTTGCCGGTGATGTGCTTGGTCATCATCACCATGCGCGCCACCCAGAAGAAGATGATGTCGAAGCCGGTGACCAGCACCGAGGAAGGCAGGTACAGGTCGAGCGCTGTGTTGGATTTTTGCGGATACTCCGGTGTCCAGTCCAGCGTGGAGAAAGGCCACAGCGCGGAGGAGAACCAGGTGTCGAGCACGTCATCATCGCGCATCAGCTGGCCGGCATAATCGGCCTTGTCGGCCAGTTGGCGCGCTTCTTTTTCATTGTGGGCGACGAATACCTCGCCGTTCACGCCATACCAGGCGGGGATCTGGTGGCCCCACCATAATTGACGGGAAATACACCAGTCCTGGATGTTGTTCAGCCACTGGTTGTAAGTGTTCACCCAGTTCTCAGGGTGGAATTTGATCTCGCCGGAGGACACGCATTGCAGCGCCTGCGCGGTGATGCTTTTTCCTTCGTTGCCGGGCTTGCTCATGGCCACAAACCACTGGTCGGTGAGCATGGGCTCGATCACCACGCCGGTGCGGTCGCCGCGCGGCACCTTGAGTTTGTGCTTTTCAGCTTTTTCAAACAAGCCGGCTGTTTCCAGGTCGGCGACAATTTTCTTGCGCGCATCGAAGCGATCCATGCCCTGATACTGCCTGGGTGCGTGTTCGTTGATCTTTGCATCCAGGGTGAGGATGCAGATCTGCGCCAGCTTGTGGCGCTGCCCCACGGCATAGTCGTTGAAGTCGTGCGCAGGCGTGACCTTGACCACGCCGGTGCCGAAATCCTTGTCTACATACTCGTCGGCGATGACGGGGATGTCGCGCTCGCACAGCGGCAGCTTTACTTTCTTGCCGATGAGATGGCGGTAGCGCTCGTCTTCGGGATGCACCATCACCGCCACGTCGCCCAGCATGGTCTCGGGACGGGTGGTGGCCACGGTCAGGTGGGTGAGCCCCTTGACGCCATCCGGCTCCGCCAGCGGATAGCGGATGTGCCACATGAAACCGTCTTCCTCTTCCTGCGCCACTTCCAGGTCGGACACGGCGGTGTGCAGCTTGGGATCCCAGTTCACCAGGCGCTTGCCGCGATAGATCAGGCCCTCGTTGTAGAGGCGCACAAAGGTTTCGGTGACGGCCTTGGACAGGCCTTCGTCCATGGTAAAGCGTTCGCGCGACCAGTCCGGCGAAGTGCCCAGGCGGCGCATCTGGCGCGTGATGGTGCCGCCGGAATATTCTTTCCACTCCCAAACTTTTTCGAGGAATTTTTCGCGGCCCAGGTCGTGGCGTGAGATGCCCTGCCCATCCAGCTGGCGCTCCACCACGATCTGCGTGGCGATGCCGGCATGATCGGTGCCCGGTTGCCACAGCGTGTTGTCGCCGCGCATGCGGTGGTAGCGGGTGAGCGCATCCATGATGGTCTGGTTGAAACCATGTCCCATGTGCAGCGTGCCGGTAACGTTGGGCGGCGGTAGCAGGATGCAGAAGTTGTCCTGTTTGGTCGTGTCCATGCCGGCCTTGAAATAGCCTGCATTTTCCCACCGGGGATACCAGCGTGCTTCGATGTCCTGCGGGTCAAAACTTTTTGCGAGTTCCATGTTCGTTTTTTATTTTCTGGGGTTATTTGGTCTTGCTGTCTTTGGTTTTGGCTGTTTTGCCTGTGCCGGGTTTTTTTATGGCAGGGTTAGCTGAGTTGGGCGCGATTATATCAAGTGTGGAAGGCTTGCCGCCGGCCATACCCTGGTTGCCCGGCTTGAGCTGGGCGTATACCAGCTCGGGCAGGCTGGCGCGGGCTTGCAGCCAGGTTTCCTGCCACAGCACTTCAAACTGTTCGCGCATTTTTTCGCGCAGCTGCCGTTCCAGTTGCGGCGCCAGCAGGGCGGCGATTTCTTCCGCGGACATTTCCACAATCTCGTTGTTTGGTGCAGTCTTTTGCACCAGGCTCTGCGCCAGTTTGCGCTTGTTTTCTGCTTCCTCGGTCAGGGTGGGAATCTCTGGTGCAACATCTCCCACGACCTCGGTGAGCACCGGGAGAGAGGTCCAGTCGTTGTTATCCTTGGTGTTTTTAGCCATTTAGCGCTCCTGTTTCTGGCTCAGGTCGAAATGCCGCAGCTCGTATCCGCGATCACGGTAGTAACCGTAGCGCTCGCGGCCCAGGCGGGCATCGTCCGGATCTTTGCTGACTATCTCGATGACGCGCTCGAAGCGGCTGAAAAAAGGCAGGCTGGCGGTGTGCAGGCTGATCAGCACTTCGCTGTGTGCAAAGGGCTCGCTGCGGTGGTCGATAATGACCGGCGTGTCAGCGGCTGCACTGTCGCTGTTGCGGCAATGCGGTATGAATGCGCTGGCAGGGTAGTGCCATAGCAGCTGATCCAGGCTGTTGGCCATGTTTTCATCCGGGGTGTGCAGCAGCACGCGCAGGCCGTTCTGCATGGCCTTGTGGCTGAGCTGGCAGGCGGTGCGCAGCTTGTCATCCACGCCGGTATAGAAATCAACCTTGGTCACGCTCTATTTCTTTCCGGCGCAGTTGATCAGGTATTGGGTGAGCAGCGGCACCGGGCGGCCGGTTGCACCCTTGTCCTTGCCGGATTTCCAGGCGGTGCCGGCGATGTCCAGGTGCGCCCAGCGGTAGTCCTTGGTGAAGCGTGCCAGGAAGCAGGCGGCGGTAATGCTGCCGCCTGCGCGCCCGCCGATGTTCTGCATGTCGGCAAAGTTGCTGTCCAGTTGCGGCTGGTACTCATCCCACAAGGGCATGTGCCAGGCGCGATCCTGGGTTTGCTCGCCTGCGGCGAGCAGTTCCTGTGCCAGTGCGTCCTGGTTGCTGTACAGGCCGGAGGCGACGTGACCCAGGGCGATGATGCAGGCACCGGTGAGGGTGGCGATGTCGACCACGGTGTCGGGCTCGAATTTGGCCGCGTAAGTGAGCGCGTCGCACAGGATGAGGCGGCCTTCGGCATCGGTGTTGAGGATCTCTATGGTCTGCCCGGACATGCTGGTGACGATGTCGCCCGGTTTGGTGGCATTGCCGGCGGGCATGTTCTCGCAGGCGGGAATGATGCCGACCACGTTGAGCTTGAGGCCTATTTCTGCCACGGCCTGCAGGGTGCCGAGCACACTGGCTGCGCCGCACATGTCGTATTTCATCTCGTCCATTTCAGCGCCGGGCTTGAGCGAAATGCCGCCGGTGTCGAAGGTGACGCCCTTGCCCACCAGCACGACGGGTTTCTGTTTCTTGTCGCCGCCGCGATATTCCAGGGTGATCAGCTTGGCCGGCTCGCTGCTGCCGCGCGTGACCGAGAGCAACGACCCCATGCCGAGCTTGTGCATGTCTTTCTCTTCCAGTACGGTGGTCTTGACGGACTTGTGCTCCTTGGCCAGGGTCAGGGCTTGCTGCGCCAGATAGCCGGGGGTGCAAACATTGCCGGGCAGGTTGCCCAGATCCTTGGTCAGGTTGATGCCCTGCGCGATGGCAACGGCCTGGGTGAGAGCTGTGTCCAGCGCGGCATCCTGCTTGCTGGAGAGCAGGCCAAAATAAATTTTCCTGAGCGACTTCTTGTCCTTGTCGGCTTTGCTCTTGAGGCGGTCGAAGCGGTATGCCGTCTCGAATGCCGCCAGCACGGCCTGGGAGATACACCAGGCGTGCGCCGACTTTTTGCCTTTGATGGGGAGTTCGGCCAGAAACAGGATGGCGTCTTTTGCGCCGGTGTATTGCAGCGCGCGCATTGCCGCACGCACGGCGTCGAGGTATTGGCGCGTACCGAATTCATCGCGCTTGCCCAGACCCAGCAGCAGCACGCGCTCGCTCTGGATATTGGGCACCTTGTGCAGCAGCAGGGTGGAGGCCTTTTTGCCGGTCATGTCGCCATGCGCAATGATGTCGCTGAGGTAGTGTTGTGCGGCCTTGTCCAGGGCTTGTGCAGCCTCTGCCAGTTTGCCGCCCTCAAACACGCCGAGCACTACGCATCCGCTACGCAGTTTTTCCGGACTGCCTTGTTTTATGCTAAATTCCACCTGCTTCTCCTTATACAGTCGCGTACCGCAATCAATGTTGGATTATCCGCAATCTCACCGTCAAAAGTCAAAAACGCAACGCGACAAACCGTTACGCGCCGGTGTGTTTCATCGTGCCTTGGTCAGGGAATTTACGGCCATGGGGGTGGTGGTGTTCGCGATTCTGCTCGGTATTGTGGTTCTTAGCCAGTTGATTCGTCTGCTGGGCGACTCGGTGGGCGGTTCGCTGCCGGTGGAGGCGGTGCTGGTGCTGATGGGCTTTGCCGCCCTGAATTACTTGCCGGTGCTGCTTTCGGTCAGTCTGTTTCTGGCGGTGCTGCTGACCCTGACGCGCAGCTATAGCGACAGTGAAATGGTGGTGTGGTTTTGCACCGGTACCGGACTGACGCGCTGGATACGCCCGGTGATGTGGTTTGCGACGCCGGTGGTGGGGGTGATTGCCTTGCTCAGCCTGGTGCTGTCGCCCTGGGCCATGTCCAAGGTGGATGACATCAAGCACAGGCTCGACAATGCCGATGATGTGGCGGTGGCGGCTCCCGGCGTGTTTCGCGAATCCAAGCAGGCCGATCGCGTGTTCTTCCTGGAAAACCTGGACAAGGAAACCAATCGCGTTGGCAATATCTTCGTGCAGTCAGTGGAACACGGCAAGGTGGGCAGTATGGTCGCCAAGCAGGGATTCCAGGAAACAGCAGCCAATGGTGACCGCTTCCTGGTGTTGCTGAATGGCCGGCGCTACGAGGGCACGCCCGGCCAGCAGGATTACCGTATTGTCGAGTTCGATCGCTATGCGATGCGCGTTGAAGTGGCGGAGGCCAAGGTGAAGACGCCCAGCCCCAAGGCTTATTCCACCCTGTACCTGCTGCAGAATCAGACGCCCTGGAATCTGTCGGAGCTGCATTGGCGCCTGGGGTTGCCGATCAGCGCGCTGATATTGGCACTGCTGGCCATCCCCCTGAGTTTTGTCAATCCGCGTGCCGGGCGCTCGCTCAATCTGATGGCGGCACTGGTCATTTACATGCTCTACAACAACCTGATCAGCGTCACCAATACCTGGGTGGGCCAGGAGAAGATGAGCGCGAGCACGGGCTTGCTCGGCATACATGTGCTGATGCTTGCGCTGACCGCGCTGTGGTTCTATCACCGCATGTCAGTGTACTCATGGAGGCGCTTGCTGCCATGAAATTGCTGACCCGGTATCTGGCGCGTGAAATATATTCCAGCATGGCGCTGGTGTTTGCCGCCCTGCTTATGCTGTTTGCCTTTGTCGACCTGATCAACGAGCTGAATGTGATGGGCACGGGAAATTACAGCCTGGGCTATGTGTTGCTGTTTGTTTTGCTTACCGTGCCCGGTCATCTCTATGAATTGTTTCCTGTGGCCGTGTTAATAGGGACAATTTTTGCCCTGGTGCAGATGGCGATGAGCTCGGAACTGACCATCTATCGCAGCTCCGGCGCCTCGCTCAGGCAGATGATAGCGGCCTTGTTCAAGATCGGTCTGCCGCTGGTGGTGCTGAGTTTTGTCTGCGGTGAATTTGTCGCGCCACCGAGTGACCGCCTGGCGCAGGAGTTGCGCCTGCGCGCGCAGAACGCGCAGCTTAACCTCAAGGAGTTCCGCTCCGGCGTGTGGGTGAAAGACGAGCGCAGCTTCGTCAACGTCAAGAATGTGTTGCCGGATATCGCGCTGATGGATGTCAATATCTATGAATTCGATGACAGCTATCACTTGCGCGCCATTACTGCAGCGCAGCGTGCATCCTATGTAGAAGAGGGGCTGTGGCATCTGGAGGGAGTAACGCAGACACGTTTTGAGCAGCAGGGAGTCAAGGTGGGGACGCAGCCCCAACAGGAATGGCATTCTGTGCTGACACCGGAGATTTTGAGTGTGCTGCTGGTTGTGCCCGAGCAGATGTCGGCCTGGAATTTGTATTTATACACCCAGCATCTCAAGGAGAATCACCAGAAAACCACGCGTTATGAGATTGCCATGTGGAATAAGCTGACTTATCCGCTGGCAGTGCTACTGATGATGTTGCTGGCCTTGCCGTTTGCCTCGCATCAACGGCGCGCGGGAGGGGTGAGCGGAAAGATGTTTGCTGGAATTGTGCTGGGCTTGTCTTTCCACTTTGTTGGCCGGCTGTTTGCTTATCTGGGCTCGCTGAATGACTGGCAACCGCTATGGAGCGCCACGGCGATATTCTGGCTGTTCCTGTTGCTGGCCCTGGGAATGTTGTGGCAGACCGAGCGCCGTTAAGCAGCAGCCATTGCAAGGCTTGGGTTTAGCGGTTTGCGGGAGTGGTGGCAGCGGTGGTGCTGCCGGGAGATGAAGCCGCCTGTGGAGCCAGCTTGTTCTTGATCTCTTCGCGTTTTTCAGGGGGCGCCTTGCGCAGTGCCTTGTATTTTTCGCGGGCGCGGTCGCGTTGTTCCGGGGTCAGCTTGCTCCAAGCGGTCAAACGGGTTTGAAAACGCTCCTTTTGTACCGGGGTAAGGCTGGGATAGTGTTTGGTTGTGCCCAGCAGACGTTTTTTCTGCTTTTCTGGCAGGGAATCCCATTGTTGGGCAAGCGGCGCCAGCGCCTCGCGCTGTATCGGGGTAAGCGAGGCCCAAGGGTGATTGGCGGCCTGCGCAGGCAGAACCGGCAGTGTCGCCAGCGACACTGCAATAATCAGGGTGCGCAGCAGTCGCATCAAAACCTTAATCATCCACGTAGGCGTGCAGGGGTAGGTCGTCGGTCAGGATCGCTATGTCCACTTCACTGATTTCATGGTCTGAAATGCTGTTCTGCCAGTAGGCGATGCCACTGAACAAGCACGCAATAAATAGCACGGCGACTGCCCAATTGAGCTGTTTTGACGTGTGCGACGAATCGCGGTGTGAGCCGAAATTACCCAGCCAGGCCAAGGCTGGCGCAGGGCGATGCAGTTGGTGGTGCTCCAGCGCATTTATGCGCGCCGCCTGCAGCTTTTTAACCGTGGCGGGGCTGATTCGGGCTGTCGATTTGTCGAGTAACTGTTTGATAGAGTGGTGGTTTAAGTTATTTTTCATGGCAAGTTCACTCCTTTTTCCTTCAGGGCTGCGGCGAGCGTGTGGGTGGCGCGGGAACAATGCGTTTTAACACTGCCCTCGGAGCAACCCATCGCCGCAGCCGTTTCTGCTGTATCCAGGTCTTCCCAGTAACGCAGCAGGAAGGCTTCTCGTTGACGCGCCGGCAATTTAGTCAGCTCGGATTCAATCAGGGCCATTAATTGCGACTGTTGCAGCGCATCATCGGGGCGGTCGGCCTGGCTGTTGTTGTCCGCGTCCTGCAAGGTGTCCAGCGGGTCATAATCGCTTTCATCATGCTGGGGTATCAGCGAGGACATCAGCGTGGTCCACATGGAACGCACTTTTTGCCTGCGATAATGGTCGCGTATGGTGTTTTGCAGGATGCGCTGGAACAGCATGGGCAGTTCATCGGCCGGCTTGCCGCCATATTTCTCGGCCAGCTTGAGCATGGCATCCTGAACAATGTCCAGCGCTACATGATCGTCCCGTACGGCAAACAGCGCCTGTTTGTAGGCGCGGCGCTCCACTTCGGCAAGAAATGCTGCGAGTTCATGATGGCTGGCCAGTTTGCTTACCCCTCTGTTCAAGGCGTGAATCTTACCAAATCAGGCCATCCCGGGGGGATATGAAATTTCCCCGGGTTTTCCAAGGGTATATTCTGGGGTTGACCAAAACGCGTCTAGCCTTTATCTTGCACGGTTCTTTAATTATTGTTGCTTAGGGTAGTTTGCCATGGAACTGACAGGCGCAGAAATAGCGATACGCTGTTTGCAGGAAGAGGGGGTCGAGTACGTATTTGGCTACCCGGGCGGGGCCGTGCTGTTTATATACGACGCACTCTTCAACCAGGAGAAGGTCAAGCACATACTGGTGCGCCATGAGCAGGCTGCGGTGCATGCGGCTGACGGCTATGCGCGCTCTACCGACAAGGTGGGCGTGGCGCTGGTGACTTCCGGCCCGGGCGTGACCAATGCGGTAACCGGCATTGCTACTGCCTATATGGATTCTATTCCCATGGTGGTGATCAGCGGGCAGGTGCCTACCAGTTATATCGGCGAGGATGCGTTCCAGGAGGTGGATACGGTTGGTATTACACGTCCGTGCGTCAAGCACAACTTCCTGGTCAAGGACGTGAACGACATCGCCATTACCATCAAGAAGGCGTTTTACCTGGCCAAGAGCGGTCGCCCCGGCCCGGTTCTGGTGGATATCCCCAAGGATATTTCACTCGCCAAGGCGACGTTCGAATATCCGAAGACAGTCAGCATCCGTTCCTACAACCCTGCCCAGAAGGCGGAGATGGGCGCGCTCAAGCATGCCGTACAGTTGTTGCTGGAAGCCAAGCGCCCGATGATCTATACCGGTGGCGGCGTGATCCTGTCGGAGGCGGCCAAGCCGCTGACAGAGCTGGTACGCCTGCTCGGTTTTCCATGCACCAGCACCCTGATGGGCTTGGGCGGCTATCCGGAAACAGACAAGCAATTCCTCGGCATGCTGGGCATGCACGGCACGCTGGAAGCCAATATGGCGATGCAGAATTGTGATGTGCTGCTGGCCGTGGGCGCGCGCTTTGACGACCGCGTGATCGGCAACGTGAAGCATTTTGGCTCGGTTCCGCGCAAGATCATTCATATCGATATCGACCCGGCCTCTATCTCCAAGCGTGTGCAGGTGGATGTGCCGCTGGTGGGTGATGTGGCGCATGTGTTGCAGGATTTGCTGGCGTTGTTGCACAGCAGCAGACAAAAGCCCGATGCAGCGGCCATGGCCCCCTGGTGGAAGCAGATCGAGGAATGGCGCGGCCGCAATTCGTCTTCGTTCAAGAATTCCATTGAGGTCATCAAGCCGCAATTCGTGGTGCAGAAGCTGTATGAAATCACGCGCGGCGAGGCGTTTGTGACCTCGGACGTGGGCCAGCACCAGATGTGGGCCGCACAGTATTACAAATTCGACCAGCCGCGCCGCTGGATCAACTCCGGCGGCCTGGGCACCATGGGTTTTGGCCTGCCCGCCGCGATGGGCGTGCAGCTGGCGCATCCCGGCGATACCGTCGCCTGTATTACCGGCGAGGGCAGTATCCAGATGTGCATCCAGGAGTTGTCCACCTGCAAGCAGTTCCGCCTGCCGATCAAGGTGATCGCCCTGAACAACCGTTACCTGGGCATGGTGCGCCAGTGGCAGGAGTTCTTCCACGGCAACCGCTATGCCGAATCGTACATGGATGCGCTGCCTGACTTTGTGAAGCTGGCCGAGGCCTACGGCCATGTCGGCATACGCGTGGACAAGCCGTCAGAGGTTGAGGATGCGCTGAAAGAAGCGTTTGCGCGCAAGGACGACCTGGTATTCATGGATTTCCGCACTGACCCGACCGAGAACGTGTTCCCCATGGTTCCCGGAGGCAAGGGCTTGTCGGACGTGCTGATGGCGGAGGATATCTAAATGCGCCATATTATTTCATTGCTGATGGAAAACGAGGCGGGCGCCTTGTCGCGTGTTGCCGGGCTGTTTTCGGCGCGCGGCTATAACATCGAGTCCCTGACGGTTGCGCCTACCGAGGATGAAACCCTGTCGCGCATGACCATCGTAACGCGCGGTTCCGACGAGATCATCGAGCAGATCACCAAGCAGCTGAACAAGCTGATCGAGGTGGTCGCGGTGATGGACTTGACCGATGGCGAGCATATAGAGCGCGAGCTTATGCTGGTCAAGGTGCGAGCCGAGGGGGATGCACGCGAAGAGATGAAGCGCATGGCGGACATCTTCCGCGGCCGCATTATCGACGTGTCTGACCACACTTACACCATAGAGCTGACCGGCGCCGGATCCAAGCTGGACAGTTTCCTGCAGGCCATAGACCGCACGCTGATTCTGGAAACAGTGCGTACCGGTGCCTCGGGCATCGGCCGTGGCAACCGTGTTTTGAAATTGTGATTTGAAACTGTGATTTGAAACTGTGAAAGGTGAAAAGTGAAAAGTGAAAAGTGAAACGTAACCGCGCGGAGTTCCCCGAGTACGTTTCACATTTCACATTTCACATTTCACATTTCACTCATTATTTAGGAGTAGTTATGAAAGTTTATTACGACAAAGACGCTGACCTCTCATTGATCAAGGGCAGGCAGGTAACCATCGTGGGCTATGGCTCACAGGGTCATGCGCATGCGCAAAACCTGAAAGAGTCAGGCGTGAACGTTACCGTAGGCCTGCGCAAGAGCGGCGCTTCCTGGAAAAAAGCCGAAGCGGCCGGGCTGAAAGTGGCAGAGGTTGCAGCTGCGGTGAAGAATGCCGATGTTGTGATGATGCTGTTGCCTGACGAGAATATTCCCCAGGTGTACAACGACGACGTGGCCCCCAACATGAAAGCGGGTGCTGCACTGGCGTTTGCCCACGGCTTCAACGTGCACTACAACCAGGTTATTCCTCGCGCCGATGTGGACGTGATCATGATTGCACCAAAAGGCCCCGGCCACACCGTGCGTTCCGAATACCTCAAGGGTGGCGGCGTACCGACTCTGATCGCGGTTTACCAGGACAAGTCCGGCAAGGCAAAGGATATCGCGTTGTCATACGCGGCAGCCAACGGCGGCACCAAGGGCGGCGTGATCGAGACCAACTTCCGCGAAGAGACCGAGACCGACCTGTTCGGCGAGCAGGCAGTATTGTGCGGCGGCGCGGTGGAACTGGTAAAAGCCGGTTTCGAGACGCTGACTGAAGCGGGCTACGCACCGGAGATGGCCTACTTCGAATGCCTGCACGAGCTGAAACTGATCGTGGACCTGATGTACGAAGGCGGCATCGCCAACATGAACTACTCCATCTCCAACAACGCAGAGTATGGCGAATACGTAACCGGCCAGCGCGTGATCGCCGGCGAAGCCCGCGCCGCGATGAAAGAGTGTCTGAAGAACATCCAGAACGGCGAATACGCCAAGCGTTTCATCCTGGAAGGCCGCACCAACTATCCTGAAATGACTGCACGTCGCCGTTTGAATGCAGAGCATCCGATCGAGAAAGTGGGCGGCCAACTGCGCGCAATGATGCCGTGGATAGGCAAGAACAAGCTGGTTGACCAGTCTAAAAACTAGTAAGTAGTGGAAGGTAAAAAGTGAAAGGTGAAACGTCCAGTTTCGCCTTTCATGTTTTTAGCGTTTCACTTTTACCTTTCACGTTCCACCCTTGCGGGGAGCTATCGTTAATGTCGCTATTTAGTGATAGAGTTTCGCCATCATCGTTAACTTGATCCAGCCCTGATGCCAGAATTCAATAACCGCAAACCCATGGACCTGCGCAGGCGCGGCATCTACCTGTTGCCCAATCTGTTTACCACCGGAGCGCTGTTTGCCGGTTTTTATGCCATCGTGCAAGCGATGAACATGAGATTCGAGCATGCCGCTGTGGCGATTTTTATCGCTATGGTGCTGGATGGTCTGGATGGCCGGGTTGCACGCCTCACCCACACGCAGAGCGAATTCGGCGCGCAATACGACAGCCTTTCCGACATGGTGTCGTTCGGCGTTGCTCCTTCGCTGCTGATGTATGAATGGGCGCTGAAGGACATGGGCAAGCTGGGCTGGTTTGCCGCCTTTATCTATTGCGTGGGCGCGGCATTGCGCCTGGCACGCTTCAACACCAACATCGAGGTGGTGGACAAGCGTTACTTCCAGGGCCTGCCCAGTCCGGCGGCCGCTGCATTGGCCGCCGGTTTTGTCTGGGTGGCCTCGGATCGCGGTTTTACCGGGCAGGAATTGCAGTGGTTCGCTGCGGTGCTGACCGTGTTTGCCGGCCTCAGCATGGTCAGCAATCTGCGCTTCTACAGCTTCAAGGATTTCAACCTGCGCAAGAGCGTGCCGTTCATTGCCATCTTCCTGCTGGCCATGTTCTTTGTGCTGATCTCAAGTTATCCGGCTGGCGTGCTGTTCCTGCTGTTTATGGGCTATGCCCTGTCAGGCTATGTATTGTGGCTGTTAGGGCTGCGCAAGCCGCGTACTTCCGAGAAGTCTTAGGTGTCGCCACATTCGGTGAAGATGTAGTAAATTGATGGCCGCTTAGTCGGCCATCTTTATTTGGCGCAGAAAAAATTTTGTTGGCAGCGAGGAGAGCTCTATGACCAAAGAAGAAAACAGTTCTCGCGGTACCCGGGCACACCGCCCCGACCTGGACTGGAGCCAGATGCGTGAAACGGTGCTGATGATGGAGCTTGCCGGCGGCCAGATCGAGGCCGCCATGAAGGACAGCAACAGTTCCGTGGAAGTATTGACCGACAGTTTCACCACCATGGCCGGTTATATGCGCATGATCAGCGAAGCCGCAGCGGCACTGCCTGACAGCGGTGAGGGTGCAGCTGCCAAAACCCAGTTGTTGGGCGCGACAGAACATGTAAGCGACATGATGCGCCAGGCCATCGTTGCCTTCCAGTTCTATGACAAGCTGGTGCAACGCCTGTCCCATGTCAATCACAGCCTGGCGGCGCTTTCCAATCTGGTGGGCGACAACTCGCGCCTGTTCAATCCGGGCGAATGGCTCGCCCTGCAGGAGAAAATCCGCTCGAGATACACCATGGCAGAAGAGGTGGAAATGTTCGAGGCCGTACTGGCAGGCATGCCGGTGCAGGAGGCGCTGGATAAATTCATGTTCAAAATGAATAATCGTGCGGACGATATAGAACTGTTCTAACCCCTGCTCCTTGTCACAAGGAGCATTCACTCACTCACTATTTGCAGGATGCATCATGACGTTTAAAACCATCGTTTCCACCGAGCAACTGGCGCAGCATCTGCAAGATCCTGACTGGATCGTGTTTGATTGCCGCTTCACCCTGACCAATAAAGAGGCGGGTGGCCTGGCGTACAAAACCAGCCATATACCGGGTGCGCGCTATGCCCATCTGGATGATGACCTGTCCGGCCCGGTGACAGAAAAAAGCGGTCGCCATCCCTTGCCTGACGTGCAACAGCTGAGCGAGAAGCTGTCGCTCTGGGGTGTGGACAGCGGCAAGCAGGTGGTTGTTTATGACGACAGCTTCGGCGCCATGGCGGTCAAGATGTGGTGGCTGCTGCGCTGGCTGGGGCACGACAAGGTGGCGCTGCTGGATGGCGGCCTGCCCAAGTGGCTGAAAGAAAAACGTCCGGTGACGCCTGATTTGCCCAATGTCGTTGCGGCAAAATTTGTTGCGCAGTTGCGCAAGGAACTGCAGGCCAACGTGGCGGAGGTCGATAACGCCAGACAAGAGCGTTGCCGCCTGGTGATAGATGCGCGCCCCGAGCAGCGTTTTACCGGGGAGCGTGAACCCCTGGACAAGGTGGCCGGCCACATTCCCGGTTCGGTGAACTGGATCTTCGACGAGAACCTCGATTTTGACGGCACCTACTTGCCGGCAGACGAGTTGCGCGAAGCTTACCTCAAGCTGCTGAATGGCGTTAAACCCGAACTGGTAATCCATACCTGCGGCTCGGGCGTGACTGCCTGCCATAACATGCTGGCCATGGAAATTGCCGGCCTGGCCGGCGGCAAGCTGTACCCCGGGTCATGGAGCGAGTGGATCACCGACCCGTCGCGGCCAATTGCAACGGGCGAAGGGCATGAGCATCGCAACCACCTGGCGGATGATCCATTCAGCTGCGCCTGAGGAATTCTTCACGGCATCCTGCTGATTGAGGGGCGTCGAGTTTGCGCAGCGCAACGCTGTGTTTATGCGCCGGCTGGTTTTTCCGGCCTTTGCCACAAAGGTTCCGCCTGTCCGGCATTGCGGTTCAGCACGCGACACAACACAAACAGCAAATCTGACAAACGATTGAGGTAGGGCAGGCCGTGCGCGGGAACTTCCTCCTTGTGCGCCAGCGTGGCCAGATCGCGTTCGGCGCGCCGAGCCACGGTGCGTGCAACATGGAACAGGCTGGCGGCACGGGTGCCGCCGGGCAGGATGAATTCCTTGAGTGGCGGCAGTCCGGCATTGAAATGCGCGATGGCGGCATCCAGACGCGCCAGTTTGTCCTCGGCGAAGGGGGCCGCGGGATAGGCGAGCGAACCGCCGAGGTCGAACAGATCATTCTGTGTCTGCAGCAGCAGCTCGCGTATCTCCTGTGGCAGTTCCTCACACAGCAACAGGCCCAGATGGCTGTTGAGCTCATCCACACTGCCCAGGCAGTGGATGCGTGCGCTGTCCTTGTTGACGCGGCTGCCGTCAGCCAGGCCGGTGGTGCCCTGGTCTCCGGTGCGTGTCACGATTTTGCTCAAACGATTGGCCATGGCTAACTCTGCTCCCTGTTCATTGTTTTTGCAGGCATGCCAGATACACTGCGGCATCCGGCGCGCTGCCGCTGCGCTGCGCTTGCCATAGCATCTCGCCCAGGCACTCCATCATGCGGTGTTGCGCATCGTGTTCGGACTGCAGCTGCTCGCTCAGCCGCTTGAAGTGCTCGCGTATGCCGTGCGGCTGGCCGATGGAAATCTGCTCCTCTATGGTGAGGTGCATCATCAGGTGCAGGAAGGGGTTGGTGTCGCCGTGTCCGGGCGCATAGTCCTTGCCCTGGTATTTCTCCGGCGCCTGCAACAGCGCGTGGTATTCCGGATGCCGCTCGATCAGCTGCGCCACCAGGTCTTCCAGCGGCGTGAGCAGCAAGCCTTCGCGGCGCTTGCGCCAGCTATCAAACAGGAATTGGCGCGCTTCATCGCGTGTGGGGTTGAACATCACAACTCTTTCTTGCGGTACTCGCACAAATCCTCAATCACGCACTGTCCGCATTTTGGTTTGCGTGCCTGGCACACATAACGTCCGTGCAGGATCAGCCAGTGGTGCGCGTCGTGCTTGAATTCGTCGGGTACAAACTTGATCAGTTTTAGCTCCACCTCCAGCACGGTCTTGCCGGGGGCGATGCCGGTGCGGTTGGAGACGCGGAAGATGTGGGTGTCCACTGCCATGGTGGGCTGGCCAAAGGCGGTGTTGAGTACCACGTTGGCTGTCTTGCGCCCCACGCCCGGCAATGCTTCCAGCGCCTCGCGCGTTTGCGGCACTGCGCCGCCGTGCTGTTCCAGCAATATGCGGCAGGTCTGCATGATGTGTTTTGCCTTGGTCTTGTACAGGCCGATGCGTTGCACATAGCCGCGCAATTTTTCTTCACCCAGGGCCAGTATGGCCTGCGGCGTATTGGCAACCGGGTACAACTGGCGCGTGGCGGCGTTCACGCTGATGTCGGTGGCCTGCGCCGAGAGCAGCACGGCAATCAGCAACTCGAAGGGCGAATGAAATTCCAGCTCGGTGGTGGGATGGGGATTGGCAGCTTGAAGGCGCGTGAAAATTTCACGCCGTTTGGCGGGATTCACAGTGTTTGATGAATATGGCGAAGTTGGTTTGCGAGTGCTGGCAGTGCCTGCTTGACTGTTTCCCAGACAACATCGAGATTAATATCAAAATATCCATGCGCCAATCGGTTGCGCATTCCTCGCATGCTCTTCCATTGTACCTGCGGGTATCTTGCAACGAACTCGGGGTATTCGTCGGCAAGCTTGGTTGCAGCTTCGCCAATTACCATGATGTTCAGGATAACAGCCTGCTGGGTTTTCTTGTCATTGATGAAGTCGAGTTTGCCCAGTCCTTCCACGTAACTTTGTGCCAGCGTGGCAGCCTCAAGCATGTGTGCAATGTAATCAGCCTGACGCAAACCGGATGCATTCATACGGGAACCGCTTCCTTGAGCACAAGGTCGCGAAACTTTGGTGGAAGATCGCCGGGGGTGAGAACGTCTACGGAGATTCCAAGCAGATGTTCCAGGTCAATCTGTAGCGCGCCCAGATTCAGCAGGGTGGTTTCCGGCAATGCGTCAACCAGCAGATCCAGGTCGCTTGCATCCGTATCGTCACCATGTATTACTGAACCGAAAACGCGTGGGTTGTGTGCATGATTTTGCTCAACCATGCGGCAAATTTCATTGCGGTAAGAATCAAGTAATTCAGAAGGTTTCATGGTTGACTGCTCCTGCTTTTCTGGGTGTCATAATACAGAAAATTTGAGCGCCTGCGTTTGTAGCTCAGGCTGCGCTGGTTTGCGGGGCAGCGATACTTTGCGCCCTGGCTTTTTGCTCGGCGCGCAGGGTCAGCCAGTTTTTGCCTGCGATCAGCAGACCCAGCCCGATAAAGGCGCCGGGCGGCAGGATTGCGAGGAGGAAGCCGTGATAATCGGGAATCACGGTGATCACCCAGCCCTTGGCCATGTCGCCCAGCGCCAGGTCAAGACCTCCGAACAAGGTGCCGTGGCCGACGATTTCGCGCATGCCGCCCAGTATCGCCAGCACGGCGGTCAGGCCCAGTCCCATGGCAAGTCCATCCACCGCTGCCGGCAGGACGGGGTTCTTGCCGGCAAAGGCTTCTATGCGCGCCAGCACGATGCAGTTGGTCACGATCAGCGGGATGAAGATGCCCAGCACGACATACAGGCCGTACATATAGGCATTCATTGCGTATTGCACCACGGTCACCAGCACGGCGATGATAAGGATGTAGACCGGGATGCGAATCTCATTCGGCACAAAATTGCGGATGGGGGAAATGGCCGCGCCGGAGAGCGCCATCACCAGCGTCGTGGCCAGACCCAGGCTGACGGCGTTTACCACCGAGTTGCTCACCGCCAGCAGCGGGCACAGGCCCAGCAGTTGCACTACGCCGGTGTTCTGTTTCCACAGGCCGTTGTGAAGGATGTCGTTGAGTTCCTGAACGTTCATTGCGCCCCCGCTTTCTGCTTGCTTGCGCCTTCAGTTTGCCCTGTGGACTCAACTGCAGGTGCTGATACCGCGAACAGCTTGTCGCGATTGTCCTCGAAATAATGCAGGGCCTTGTGCACAGCCTTTACCACCGCACGCGGGGTAATGGTGGCGCCTGCCATGTAGTCGAACTGGCCGCCGTCTTTTCTTACTTTCCAGTCGTCTTCCTTGTAGCGCTCGTGCGACGCGCCGCCGAACAGGCTGATCCACTTGTTCTTGGCGAAGTCGATGTAGTCGCCCAGGCCCGGTGTTTCCTTGTGCGTAACCACGCGCACGCCGGTAACGGCTCCTGCATGGTTGATCGCCACGATCATGCTGATCTTGCCGCTGTAACCGTCCGGCGCAATGACCTCCAGTACCACGACAGCAGGCTGACCTTTCAGGCGGCCACGATAGGCAACGCTGTCCTGTTCAGTGCCGAGTTGTTCACTGGCAGGTATGACCAGCGTATCCTTGATGAGTTCGTTGTCATACAGTGATTCGGGCACAACCTGGTTGATCAGTTTGAGTTTTTCCGCCTGTTCGCTCTGCGCGATGCGGCTGTGGGTGAGGTTGAAGGTGGCAGCCAGAATAGCGGTGCCGATCACTGCAAAAACCAGCAGGTTCAGCGCGGTCTTGAGCGTGGCCCGGGTCAGTTGTTTCATTTTTCGTCCTTCTGGCCAAACACCCTGGGCTGCGTATAGGTGTCGATCAGCGGCACGCAGATGTTCATCAGCAGGGTGGCAAAGGCAACGCCATCAGGGAAGCCGCCAAACACGCGGATGATGTAGGTGAGAAAACCCGCGCCCGCAGCGAAGATGAACTTGCCGCGCAGCGTGGTCGGGCTGGTCACCGGATCGGTGAGGATAAAGAAGGCGGCCAGCATGGCCGCGCCGGAAAACCAGTGGAACACCGGGCTTACGTAATGAGCGGGATCGGCCAGATGGAAAATGCCGGCCGTGACAAACAGCGAGGCGAGGAAGGCGGCGGGCAGGTGCCAGGTGATGATGCGGTTCGCCAGCAGGTAGGCGCCCCCCAACAGGTAGGCCAGCGCCACCATCTCGCTGCCTATGCCGCCGAGATGGCCGTAGATGGGCATGCCCAGCACTTCTTCCGGCATGCGTCCCAGATGCAGCTGTGTCTTCAGCGTATCCAGCGGTGTCGCCATGGTGACGGCATCCAGCGTGGCGCCGCCGGGCAGCTGGCCGGAGAAAATATACTGCAGCTGCTGCATCACCGACAGTTCCAGTTGGCCCAGTCCGTGCGGCGTGAGCCAGTGCGTCATCTGCAGCGGGAAGGAAATGATCAGCACGGCATAGCCTATCATCGCCGGGTTGAACGGGTTGCTGCCAAGCCCGCCATACAGATGCTTGGCCACGCTGATGGCAAACATGGTGCCCACCACCACCAGCCACCACGGCGCCAGCGGCGGTATCGAAAGCGCCAGCAGCCAGGCCGTGAGCAGCGCGCTGTTGTCGCGCAGGAACGGGGCGATCGGTCGGCCGCGCAGCTTGAGCATGGCGGCCTCGGTGATGAGGGCGGTAATGCTGGCCAGGGTGATCGACACCAGTATGGCCGGGCCGTAATACCACACGTACACGGCAATGGCAGGCAGCAGCGCCAGCATCACCTTGAACATGATGGCGCGCACACTGGTGGCTTGGCTGATAAAGGGTGAGAACATGTTTTTCCTTGTTACTCTTTGGGTGAATCAGCGTCGGGATGGGACATCTCGCGCACCTTGGCGCGACGCGCTTCTATCTCGGCGATGTCCGCCTGTTGTTGCGGGGTGAGCGCCTCGGTGTTTTTTGCCCTGGCTGTCGCCGCCTGCTCTTTGGCACGGGCGATGGCAGCTTCTATCAATTGTTGTGCTGGCAATTGTTGCGCCGGCAATTGTTGCGCAGAATCATTTGCCTTAGCTTCTGTGGTCGCAGCCTGGGCGGGAGCCGGTGCGGCGGCCTTGGCCGCCAGCGCGGCTTTTTCCTTTTGCGCCAGTTTCTCGGCCTTCTCCTGCTTGTCGCGCTCCAGTCTCAGCTGGTGAAACTCATGGCGTTCGCGCGCCAGGTTGGCTGCTTCCTTGTCGCGCTCGATGGCGAGGATTTCGCTCTTGGCAAAACGGTAATACTGTACCAATGGGATGTTGCTGGGGCAGACATAGCTGCACGCGCCGCACTCGATACAGTCAAACAGGTGAAATTTCTGCGCCTTGCCGAAATCGCGTGCCCTGGCAAACCAGTACAGATCCTGCGGTTGCAACTCTGCCGGGCACACGGCGGCGCAGCGGGTGCAGCGTATGCACGGCAGCGCCGGCGGCAGCGGCGGGAACAGCGCCCTCGATTTGACGATGATGCAATTGCTGCTCTTTACCACCGGCAACTCGCTGTTGCTGACGTACAGCCCCATCATCGGGCCGCCCAGAATATAGCCGTCGCTGCCGGGCAGTACGCCGGCAAGTTTTTCCAGCTCGGCTATCGGCGTGCCGATCAGCACTTCATAGTTGCGCGGAGTTTTCACGTTGCCGGTTACGGTGACCAGGCGCGAGATCATTGGCTCGCCGTGGTTGACCAGCCTGTGCACGCTATAAGCCGTAGCGACATTGCTGCACACGATGCCGATATTGAGCGGGCGCCCGCCGGAAGGAACTTCCTTGCCGGTAAGGATCTTGATCAGCTGCTTCTCGCCGCCGGTGGGGTAGAGCGTGGGAACCGCGATTACCTCGATGCCGGTGTTGGCGCAGGCCTGCTGCATGGCGGCTATGGCCTGCGGCTTGTTGTCCTCTATGCCTACCAATGTTGCGGCGGGGTTCAGCAGATGGCGCATGACCTCTATGCCCTGCACGATTTCGGCAGCGCGTTCGCGCATCAGCCTGTCGTCGGTGGTGATCCACGGCTCGCACTCGGCGCCGTTCAGCACCAGGGTGTGGATGCCTGCTGTTTCACCGATATTGAGCTTTACATGGGTGGGGAAGGTGGCGCCGCCCAGCCCCACGATGCCCGCATCGCGCAAGCGGGTCAGCAGCTGATCCCTGGGCAATGCGCGGTAGTCGAGCGGTGCATGCTCCACCCAGCGCTCTTCGCCATCCGGCGCCAGCGTGATGCACAGCTCGGGCAGGCCGGAAGGATGCGGCACGGCGTGCAGGTCCACCGCCACCACGGTGCCCGAAGTGGGCGCGTGGATGGCAGCGCTGACCATGCCCTCGGCACGTGCCAGCATCTGCCCCTTCAACACCTGGTCACCCGCGCGCACCAGTGGCTTGGCTTGCGCGCCGATGTGCTGCTGCAGGGGCAATACCAGACGCGACGGAAGCGGAGCCTGTGCAATCGCGGATTCGGACGACTCCTGCTTGTGCTGCGGCGGATGCACGCCGCCGTGAAAAGTATGAAGTGTGGTCATTTTACGGGCGTCAGGGCATAAACCGGATATTGCCACTTCCAGTTCTGCATGGTTTGCGGCAGTGGCTCCATGCTGATGCAATCAACCGGGCAGGGCGCCACGCACAGCTCGCAGCCGGTGCATTCCGCCGCGACTATGGTGTGCATCTGCTTGGCAGCGCCCACGATGGCATCTACCGGGCAAGCCTGTATGCACAGGGTGCAGCCTATGCAGGTGTTCTCGTCGATAAAGGCGACAGACTTGGGTTTGGGCGCGGCAGTGTCGCCGCCGAAGGGCTTGAATTCCCTGCCCAGCAAGTCGGCCAGTTTGCGTATGCCTTCTTCACCGCCCGGCGGGCAGCGGTTGATGTCCGCTTCGCCGGCGGCAATCGCCTGTGCATAGGGTTTGCAGCCGGGGTAGCTGCACTGGCCGCATTGCGTCTGCGGCAATATGGCGTCGATCTTGTCCACCAGCGGGTTGCCCTCAACCTTGAACTTGATGGCGGAAAAGCCCAGCACCGCACCCAGCAGCACGGCAAGTCCAGACATGACGTAAATGGCGATCAGCATGATTGGGCAGTTATGAAGCAGCGTGTTGCAATGACATTATTTGACCAGTCCGGAAAACCCCATGAATGACAGGCTCATCAGGCCGGCAGTAATCATGGCGATGGCCGAACCCTTGAAGATGCCCGGTACGTCCGCGCCTTCGAGGCGCTCGCGGATGCCGGCAAACAGCACCAGCACCAGGGTAAAGCCTATCGCTCCGCCCATGCCGAAAAACAGCGACTGCATGAAATTGTGGTTGGCCTGCACATTGAGCAGCGGAATGCCCAGCACCGCGCAGTTGGTGGTGATCAGCGGCAGGTAGATGCCCAGCACCTGGTGCAGCACAGGGCTGGTTTTCTGGATGACCATCTCGGTAAATTGCACTATGCCGGCAATCACCACGATGAATGACAGGGTGGTGAGGTAGGCCAGGTCGGGGCCCAGCAGATAATGGCTGATCAGGTAGCTGGAGCCGGAAGCCAGGGTCAGTACAAAGGTGGTGGCCGCCCCCATGCTGATGGCGGCCTCCAGTTTTTTGGAAACCCCCATGAACGGGCACAGTCCGAGAATTTTTACCATCACGATGTTGTTTACGAACACCGTACTGATGAGTATGAGCAGGTAGCTAGTCATGCTGGGCCTTGGGCGGGGAAGAAGCGAATTATCCCCTGTTTCGAGGGGTGCTTCAACCATGCTGGGATGTATGACTCGCCAAATGTGGCCGATTATTGACGTAAGTCAATGGGGTGGATGGGTGGTCGAAGCCTGGGTAGGCATTGCATGATTTACCCGCTACTTTGTCAGGTCAAATTTCTATGCGGGTGCCCATCTCGATTACGCGGTTGGCCGGGATCTTGAAGAAGTCCGATGCGTTCATACCATTCTTGGAGAGTGCCTGGAACAGTTGTTGACGCCATTTCATCATGCTTGATTTGGGACTGGAAACAATCAGGGCGCGCGAGATGAAAAATGAAGTACTCATCACGTCTATCTTCAATCCCCATCCCCAGCTGCCACACAGTTCCAACGCGGCAGGTATGTCTGGCGTCTCCATAAAGCCGTAGAAGACCCTGACCCGATAAAAATTCTTGCCCAGATCATCGATCAGCAAGCGATTCCCCGGCGTGACATAGGGTTTGTCTTCAACAGTCACGGTGAGCAGGATGTTGCGTTCGTGCAGCACCTGGTTGTGCTTGATGTTGTGCAACAGGGATGAGGGTGCACCTTCGGTGGGCGCAGTCAGGAAAACGGCAGTGCCCTCAATGCGGTGAATGCTGTCCGCGCTATCGAGCACCACCTGAATGGGGACGGCTTGCCTGGATATTTCCGCGAATAACAGGCTGCGGCCGCGCTTCCAGGTGGACAGTACGGTGAATGACAAAACAGCGACTCCCAGTGGAAACCAGCCGCCCTGGGGGATTTTCAGTGCATTTGCGGCAAAGTAAGCAAAATCAACCAGCAGGAAAATGCCGATCAGCGGGATGGAGAGATACAGCGGCCAGCGCCAGGACATCACGATGATGAAGGCGATCAGCAGCGTGTCTATGGTCATGGTTCCGGTAACGGCGATGCCATAGGCCGCGGCCAGATTGCTGGACGTTTGAAAAGTGAATATTAAAAATATAACCGCCAGATAGAGCGTCCAATTGGTAAATGGCACATAAATTTGTCCTTGGGATTTATCCGAGGTCTGGCGAATTTCCATGCGCGGCAGAAAGCCCATTTGCACCGACTGGTTTGCAACCGAAAATGCGCCAGAGATGACCGCCTGGGAGGCGATAACCGTTGCGGCTGTGGCGAGCAATACCATCGGGAATAGCGCCCATGCTGGTGCAAGCAGATAAAATGGGTTCTCAATGGCCTGCGGATCATTCAGCAGCAAAGCGCCTTGCCCGAAATAATTCAGCACAAGCGCAGGTAGTACGAAATAAAACCAGGTCAGGCGTATCGGGTATTTTCCAAAGTGCCCCATGTCGGTATACAGCGCCTCACCGCCGGTAACGGCCAGCACAACACTGCCCAGCGTCAGGAAGGCAATCTTGGGCGATGCACTTAAAAAGTGAAACGCATGTTGCGGGTTAAGCGCCCACAGAACTTGCGGGCTTTTTGCAATGGAGAGCAAGCCGAATGTTGCCAGGCACAGGAACCAGACTATCATGATGGGCCCAAAGGCCAATCCCACAACACCCGTTCCACGTTTCTGGATGATGAACAAAAGTGTCAAAACAATGACTGTGATGGGGAGTACATAGGTTTCGAAGTGAGGTGCAATGACATTAAGTCCTTCAACCGCTGACAATACCGAAATGGCCGGGGTGATCATGCTGTCGCCATAAAACAGGGCGGCTGCAAAGAGGCCCAGCGAGGTGACTATGACTTTCAGCTTGGGTTTGGTTTTTGTTAAGGTGTTGACCAGGGCCAGCAAGGCGAGTGAGCCGCCTTCCCCGCGGTTATCAGCGCGCATGATGACGATTACATATTTGACGGACACCAGGAGCATGATGGTCCAGAACATGATGGACAGTATGCCAAGAATATTGGATTCAATGACTGGCAGGGGGTGGTGCCCTGCGAATGTTTCCTTGAGGGCATATAAAGGGCTTGTGCCAATATCGCCATATACAACGCCAATCGCACCCAGGAGCAAGGTGGACAGTTTCTGGTTCTGTTGCATGCCGCCCGTATTCTTTCTGTTGTTATGTGGAATTTGAAGAGCGGGCCGAACTTTACGCCTCCTGCCGTATGAGTGCAATTGTCCATGGGTGGGTTATCTGATTGCGGTAATCTTTGATGATGCTTAGGTCTGGCATTAAGCAAAGCGGAAAAATCTGGGGATGCAATGATTAAAGGAGCTTGGGGAAGTTGCTCGCACGGGCTGGCGGTAATTGCCGCCAGCCTGTGGGTGGGCGGAATGTGGGCTGTCGGCTATCTGGCGGTACCGCTGCTGTTTCACGCACTGGCGCAGGACAGGATGCTGGCCGGGGAGCTGGCGGGCGGGTTGTTCAGGGGCATGGCCTATGCCGGCGTGGTGTGCGCGCTGTATTTGTTGCCTTATCTGGCCTGGCGCTCGGGGCGCAAGGTGTTGGGCCTGGGTATGTTCCGGGTGATAGTGGTCATGTTGTTGCTGACGCTGCTTGGGCGCTTTGGTTTTCAGCCTGCGATGGCCCAGCTCAAGGCGCAGGCGCTGCCGCTGGATGTGATGCACAGTGAATTTGCATCCCGTTTCAGCATGTTGCACGGTGCGGCCAGTATTGCGTATTTGCTGCAAAGCCTGCTGGGGATCGTGCTACTGCTCAAGTTGCATGCGTTGCGCCCTGCAACTTGAGCGGCCTGTTATCATCGAATGCCATGATGGAAATCAAATATTGGCGAGTTATGAGGAGGTGTGCCATGACGATGCGTTTTGTTGTGACCTTGTTATTGTGCTTGCTTGTCGCGGCTCCTGCGGCGCACGCGGCTGAGGAGGCTGCTCTTGCAGCGGGCATGGTGAACCCTGGCTACGAGGAGCAGCCTGAGTGGTTCAAGCACTCTTTTCTGGATCTCCGGGAAGATCTGAAGGAGGCTGGCGCTGCCAGCCGCCGCGTGATGCTGTATTTCTATCAGGATGGGTGCCCGTACTGCAAAAAAATGCTGCAGGATAATTTCGGCCAGCGTCCGATTGCCGAAAAAACCCGCCAGAATTTTGATGTGATTGCGATCAATATCATGGGTGATACCGAGGTAACCAGTTTGCGCGGAAAAAAAATGTCGGAAAAGGCCTTTTCCCGGCAAATGCGCATCATGTTTACCCCCACGCTGGTAGTGCTGGATGAGCATGGCGAGGCAGCCTTGCGCATGAATGGCTATTACGAACCGATCCGTTTTTCTGCAGCGCTGGATTATGCCGGGCAGAGAAAGAAGCAAAGAGCAAGTTTCGAAGAGTATTTTGAGTCGCTTTCACCCGCACCAGCTCATGGCAAGCTGCATGAGGATGCGCGTTATCTCGCGCCGCCGTTTCAGCTTGACCAGGCCATCAAGGCATCAGGCAAACCCTTGCTGGTTATGTTGGAGCAAAAGGAATGCCAGGCGTGTGACGAGCTGCACCTGGATATCCTGAGGCGCAGGGAAAGTGCTGATCTGCTGGAGCATTTCCAGGTGGCGTTGCTGGATATCTGGTCGAAAACAGCGCTGGTTACTCCTGATGGGCATAAAACGACGGCGCAGGAATGGGCGAAAAAGCTGCATGTGCAATATGCGCCGACGATGATATTTTTTGATGCGTCCGGCACCGAGGTGTTCAGGGCGGAGGCCTATTTAAAGGCCTTTCACGTGCAAACAGTGCTGGATTATGTGGCATCTGGCGCTTATCGCCAGTATCCCGAGTTTCAACGCTTTGTCGAGGCGCGTGCAGACAGCATGCGCAAAAGGGGTATCGTTATCGATTTGATGAAGTAAGGAGCTGCAGGGCCTGTCTTGTAAAGATCATGCATGCTGCATAATGGCCGGGGAATGTATATTGCCTATCAGTGAGCGGCAGGTTAGTCTGCGCATCAAGGCCTGGATGTTGCGGTTACGTAATTTTTTTGCGGGCTGCTATGATGCAGCCCGCAGTGATTGTCTTGTATCAACTGGAGAGAGTGATGAAGTTACACACTATAGTTGCAGCAGCGTTTTTGGCGACCATGTTATCAGCCTGTGCGCCCAGCATACGCGGCACCATCCGCCTGGTGGACAGCAATAACAAGCCTATTCCCGCGGCGGTCGGCACTCCGGAAGGTGCGGTGGTGAACATGATCAATACCACGACCGCAGTCGAGCAGGCGTCACATTCCGTATCCGTCATGGCCGATGGCAAATTCGAATCAGCCAAGGACGTGATCAAACCGGGCAAATACAAGGTGGAGATTACCCATATCGGCTACCAGACAGAAACCAAATCCGTCGAGGTGGGCCAGTTTTCCAGCCCGAATATCGATGTCGATCTCAAGCGCATCCAGGAAGGAAGGCGTAAATCCATCAAGGGCTCACGCTCCGATGAGGACAAGATCGTGAACCCCGGGGAAGTCAACATTCAGCCGCCCAGCATGTAATCCGGTCCGGGATATATGAGGTTGTGTCCGGTGCCGCCGGCATCGGCTTGAATTTTCAAACGCCGTAATTTTTACGTTTCGTCGAGGGAATTATGCAGACACTTGCAATCCGTTTATTCACCACACTGTTTTTATCGCTCATGCTGTTTGCCTGCGGAGACCAGGGGCCGCGCATGGACCTGGAGATCAATGCCGTCATGAATGGCAAGCCGGTGCCGCATGCCAGGGTGATGCTGGATGGCAAGCAGATGGGCGAGACTGGCGGAGACGGGCAGTTTACGGCGACCACCAACCAGTTGCCAGGAAAACAGCTGGCCATAGAGGTGACTGCCGACATGCCCGGCATAGAGGTGCAGCCGTGGAAGAATGAATTTACCGTGAAACTGCCCAACAAGGGTGAAGTATTGAAATATGTGTTCGACGTTGACCTCAAGTCATCACCGTATGTGGTTTTTTCAGTACAGGAAAAGGGCGTGCCCCTTGCGGCCGCCGTGGTCAAGGCAGGCGGGGTGGAAGTCGGCAAGACGGATGACAAGGGTGAGTTTTTCTACAAATACAAACCCGCGCCGAAAAAAACCGTCAATTTTGATGTGTCCAAAATCGGTTATTCGGATTGGCACCAGGCGGCCATGCTGGAGCCCGGGAAAAAATTTGATGTAGCCCTGTTCAAGCGCGTCTCGGTCAACATCGAGGCCATGAAAGATGAGTACGGCCAGGGGGTGGGCGTAGGCGGGATTGCCGTGTCAGTAGATGGCAAGCGCGTGGGCAAGACCAATGACAGCGGCGTGTTTACTTACAGCTACGAAGGCGAGCCCGGCAAGAAGGTGCGCATCACCTATAACGCCCCCGGCTACCTGCCTGCCGAGTGGAGCGTCAATGTGCCGCTGGATGGTGAAACACCTATCCGCCACTATTTCTACCCGGTAACCCCCAAGCCCATCAAGGTGGCCATGTACCGTTTCGTGGGCAATACACCCGGCGCGGATCTTAAAGAGGTGCTGGCACAGACCCAGGCTGCCATTCGTACGCAATTGTTCAAACAGAGCGTGTTCCGTGCGGTACCGCCAGACACACTGGATGCGGAAATCAAGAAGGAAAACCTGAGCATCGCCAAGATGACCAGCAAGGGCTGGCAGGGCACCAGGCTGCAGCAGATGGTGGACATGGTGGTGGTGGGCAGCGTGGCCCAGGATGAAAAAGGTTTTTACATCGAGGCCAAGTTTCATTCGGCCGGCGGCAAGCTGATCTTCAGCCAGCTGATACGCGCCAGCAGCAGTAGCGACATCAACAGCGCTGCCAAGGAAATTGCCGAGAACGTCATTGAACGCTTCCCGTTTGAAGGAACGGTCATCGCACTCAAGGACGACCGTTATGAAATCAATCTGGGCGAGGCGTATGCCATTTCCAGGGGCGCCGAGTTTGCGGTAATCCCGCCTGACAGCAAGGACGGCACAGGAACGGGCGCGCGACTGGTGGTGAAAAGGGTGGGTGACAACAGCTCGATGGCCGAGCTGGGCGACACCAAGGTGGGTGAGAAGGTGGCCCTGGGCGACCGCGTGGTACGCCGC
This sequence comes from Nitrosomonadales bacterium, assembly GCA_023259065.1. GTDB lineage: Bacteria > Pseudomonadota > Gammaproteobacteria > Burkholderiales > Gallionellaceae > 39-52-133. The sequence goes on along the minus strand of JAHFQY010000002.1, from coordinate 89,553 downwards.
GTGCAGCATGCGGGCGAGTCCGGCAACAGCAGCGACAAGAGCAGGGAGTATGTCACGCTGCTGGTCAAGGGCGGAGTGGGCAAGGATGCCACTCCCCTGGCCGGCGTCAATGTGTATCTCAACAACGACTGGGTGGGGACGACCGGCAGCAACGGTCGTGCGGAGGTCACCATACGCACCGGCAAAAATTACAACCTGATGCTGTATCGCCACGGCTACCAGCAGGTGGCGGAAAAAATCCGCACCGAGAAAAGCAGCGAGAGCAAGGAGTATGTCATGGCCGCCAACACGGCCTTGTTCAAGGTTGAATCCACGCCCTCCAACGCCAGGATATTTGTTGATGGCGAAGACTTCGGGCGCACCCCGCTTGCCGGCAAGCCGGTCGGCCTGGGTTTCCATAGCGTGCGCCTGACCGTGGGCGAAAACTACCGCGACTGGGAAGAGGTGGTGGAATTTGACAAGAAGGTCGAGGACCGCACCGGCTCCAGAAAGATCGTGCTGTTCAAGGACTACCTGAAACTGGGCGAGGCGGCGGAGGCCAAGGGTGACGTGGATGGTGCGATAGCCGCCTACGCTGCCACGGTGAAGGCGCATCCGGATTATTCCAGCGCCCACCATCGTCTCGCGCAACTGTACCTGGACGAGAAGGATGACTACGACGGCGCCATCAGGGAATTTGAGAACGTGCTGTCGCTGCCCGAGAACGAGCAGCTGCTGTACAAGCAGTTTGCCATTGCCTACACCAATCTTGGTCATGCCTATTATGACAAGGGCAATGAAACCATGAATGCCGATCGCAATGCCGCCGCACAGTATTACGCCAAGGCGCTGCAGAACCTCAAGGTGGGCAAGCAGAACACGCGCTTCTTCCCCATGGACGAGTATGACGAGGCGGTGCATGACACCTACTTCTACATGGCGCTGTCATACCAGAAGCTGTACATGATCACCAAGCGCGCCAACCTGCTGAGCGATGCCAATCTGGCCTGGCGCGATTATTTCGATTTCTTCCCCAACGCACTGGAAGGCAATGAAACCTTTGATAAGCACCGCGAGACCGCGAAGAAATTCTGGGACCAGATCAAGGATAAATGATGGCGGAGCGTAAGTGAATAAACACTATCGCGTGTATTGGCCGGCCGCATTGGCGCTGCTTGCGGCCGGCGCGGCGTGCGCTGCCGATCTGGAGATGGGCGTGCCGCTGCAGGCGCCCGAGGCTGCAGCACGCCAAGCTACAGACGGTTCCGAGGCTGGCCGTGAAGTGATGGAGCCCGAGTATGTGCGCGCGCTGTCAGCAGTAGAGGCTGGCCGCAACGACTCGAATCCGGTGTGGTCTGCTGCCGGCAGCATGATTGCTTTTGAGCGCAGTCGCGGTGACAAGCGCGAGATTGTGATTGCGCGCACGGACGGCACACAGCTGCACAAGATTTATTTCCAGATATCCGCCGCTGACGAGAAAGAGAGCAAGGAGAAGCAGTTTTTCATGCCCGGTTTTGTCGAGGAGCCCAGTTACAACACCGGAGTGAGCTGGGCGCGCGACAGCAAGCGCGTAGCCTTTATGAGCAACGGCGGCGAGGGAAATTATGATGTTTACAGCCAGATGCTGGGGGGAAGCGCGCAGCGCCTGACCGATCACAAGGAAAAAGACGGCCTGGCGCAGTGGTCGCCGGTTGCGGATCAGCTGGTTTTTGTCTCCGGTCGCACCGGCAAGGGGGATGCCTACCTGCTGGACCCGGTGACACGCGCCGTGACCCAGCTGACGCGCGGTGACAAGCCTTATCTGTATCCGCGCTGGTCGCCGGACGGAAAGAAGATCGTGATGATATACGGCAGCACCGAGAATCATGAGGTGTATGTCATGGATGACCCTAAAAAACCGGCAGAGAGCCTGCGGGCGCTGACGCGCTGGCCGTATGACGATCTGCGCCCGGCATGGTCGCCGGACGGCAGAAAAATCGCCTTCTATACCAACTACAACGCGGCGGGCGACCCGAAAGTGTGGTCATTGGCGGTGGTGGCGGCGGATGGCAGCGATGGTGTCAGCGGCGAGGCGCTGGCACAAAAAATCGTGGCAACAGATGTGGTGCCTGACGTGGAGCAGGGGCCGGCCTGGATGGCAGACGGCCACGCCCTGGTTTATGTGAAAGATGAAAAGCTGGAATACAACCCGATTTACATGGTTGATCTGGCCAGCAGAAAGAGCGTGCAACTGAGAACCGGCACTAAAATGAACCACGATGTTGCATGCGGGCCGAACGGGCTGATTGCATTCCGCGCCCAGGTGGATCAGTGGGATCAGATTTTTATCGCCAAACTGAAAAATAAATGATGATGCGCGCACATGACATTTTCCGGCTGGGCTTGCTGACACTGCTGCTGACAGTGGCGGCCGGCGTGCTTGCCGCTGAAGACGTTACGGCGCGCGCCATGAAGCTGTATGAGAAGCATGCGTATGAAGAGGCCGGGCGCCTGTTGCGCCCGCAGTTGGCCGCGATGGACAGCATCAGCCAGCCGGCGGCACGCCTGACCCTGGGGATGATATATCTGCGCAGTGCCGAGCTGTACCAGGAGTTGCAGCGCAGCGCCCTGCCCATAGAAATGGATTACCTGAAAAAACTGGCCGGGCAAAAAAACGCGAATGCCAGCCGCTATGCCGATTTCTTCCTGGCGCGTGCATTGCTGGAAGAAGACAAGCTGGCTGAAGGCGTGAAGCTCCTGCAACGCTTTGCCGGCGGCAGCGCTGTCACTCCCGCTTATAAGGCCTATGCCAATGTGGAGCTGGGGGCGGCGTACTGGCAGCAGAAGCAGTCGCAGCAAGCCAGGGCGGTGTGGGGAACGGTAGGCGGCAAGGTGCCGGCGGAAAAGGCCGCACTGGCTGCAGCATATGCGACTGCGGGCGTGCAGGAACGCCATTTGCAGGACATGGCGGATGAGGCCATGGCCGAAACCAAGAAGCAGGGCAAGGTGCCGGATACCGCAATGCTGATAAACCTGTTGCGTGCATACAGCCAGAGTGGCGCCCCGGAAAAGGCCCTGGATCTACTGGCGACTTTTGAATACAGGAATGCATCCTATATCGAGAGCCTGGGGCAATCGAAAAGCATCAATTTTTATGATCCGGGCTTGCTGGGGAGCATTGCGCAGGCGCATTTGCGCATGGCCATCCTCTACCTTGAGCAAGCCGGGCGCGATCCCAAGCTGGGCAATACTGCCGCGTATTTTCTGGCGGACGCCTACCTGATGCAGGGAAAGGCTGAGCAGTCGCAAAATCAGGCCGCGCTCTTTCTGGCGCAGTCGCAGATGCCCGCGCAGTACCGCGATCATGCGCGTTCGCGCCAGGCTGCCGCGCAATACCTGTCCGGCAAGCATCAGGTGGCCAATGTGATATGGATGGACTTGGCCGAGCAGTCTGCAAACAGGCCCGAGTTGCTGGCGGAAGTCATTCTGAGCTGCATGCAGGCCCGCGCAGATTGCGCGAAATTCGAGAAGCGCGCTGTTGCAGCCAGCGAGACGGGGGAAGGGAAGAAATTCTTCCCGCTGAGCGTCGCGCTGGGAAAATATTATCTGGCGCGCAAGGATTACGCCAGGGCCGTGCTGTATATGGAAGCGGGGCGTGACAAGGCCAACAAGAACAAGATTGATGTAAACGACCCTGTCATGCTGACAGGCTTGGCGCTGGCCTATTACCACAACAAGAAATTCTCCGAGAGCCTGGAGATCTATTTTGAAATGAGCAAGCAATACCCAGTAGTGCGCCAGATACAGGATGCCATGCAGGGAATCTATGCAATGGAGCAGCAAAGCGCCGGAGATGTAAAGATTTTCTAGTGGTAAGGCGATGTGAAAATTTTCTAGTGGTTTAAGGTTTGGGTGTCGCAACAGAAGCACGCGCAGAATATATCGGGAGAGAAGTCATGAAACAAATATCTATCATAGTGATGTTGGCCTTGAGCCTGCTGGGCTCCGCAGTTGGTGTTGCGCAGGCTGCAGATATCAGGAAGAGCAACCGGCCGGATGGCGGCAACCTGAACTACGGTGAATATGGCCGCCCCGCGACACTGGACCCGATTACCAGCAACGAAATGATTTCGATGCGCCTGAGCGAGCTGATTTTCAACGGCCTGGTCGGCATCAGCGAGCGGCAGGAAATCGTGCCCGAACTGGCGCAGCGCTGGGAAGCCTCGCGTGACGGCAGGACTTACACCTTCTTCCTGCGCAAGGACGTGACCTGGCATCCCAAGCCGGGCGAGGATGCCAAGCCGTTTACCGCCAACGACGTGGTGTTTACCTACAACATCATGATGAACCCGAAGACCATCACCCCGCTCAAGGTGCGTTACGAGTTTATCGAGAAAGCGGAAAAACTGGACGACTATACCGTGCAGTTCACCCTGAAGCGTCCGGTGCTGAATGCGCTGGCCAAGTTCAGCTTCAAGATCATTCCGCGCCATGGCCCGTCCAACCCGCTATACCTGACCCGCGAAGATTATTTTGTGCAGCACCCGATCGGCACCGGCCCCTACATGCTGAAGAACATCAATGCCGACCGCGAGATCGTGATGGTTGCCAACCAGAAATATTTCAAAGGCCGCCCGCATATCGACCAGTTTACCGCCAAGCCGTTTGCCGACCAGAACATCCTGACGCAGGCGCTGACCTTCAACGCCATCGACATGATCGTGCTGGTGAACCCGCGCAGCATCGCCGAGATCCAGGGCGACAAGCGCTTCATCCTGCAGCCCTACAATGCGCTGTCGTATTCCTTCTTCGGCTACAACCTGCGCAACCCCCTGCTGGCCGACAAGCGCGTGCGCCAGGCGTTTGGCTATGCGGTCAACCGCCAGGAAATGCTGGATGCCTTCTTCAACGGCCAGGGCACCATCATCTCCGGCCCGTTTGCACCCGGCAGCTGGGCCTACAACCTGGACGTGCAGCCCATGCCTTTCAATACCCAGAAGGCGACCGAATTGCTGCGCGAAGCCGGCTTCAAGCAGGGCTCGGACGGCATTATGCAGAAGGATGGCAAGAAGCTGGCGCTGACCCTGCTGGTGCCCATCGAGAAGGAAAGCGAGGCGGTCAAGCGCGTGGTGCTGGCGTTCCAGAACTACCTCAAGAATATCGGCGTCTCGGTCAAGGTCGAGTTCAAGGAATGGCAATCGTGGAAGGAAAATGTTTTTGCCGACCACAGCTTCGATATCATCTTTGCATCCTGGGTGTTTGACGACTCGGCTGACATTTCATCACTGTTCCACTCCGCTGAAATCGGCCCGTGGAAAAACAACTTCGGTGGCTACTCCAATCCCGAAGTCGATGCGCTGATCGTGGAGAGCAAGCTGACGCTGGATCACGAAAAGCGCCGCACCATCAACCGCAAGCTGCATGCGCTGCTGGCCGATGAGGCGCCCTACACCTTCCTGTGGACGCTCACCAACTACAGCGCGTATCACAAGAAAGTGCAGCACGTGGCCATCCACCCATACAAGTTTTTCTCCTATGCCGATGAGTGGTATATCCCCGCTGCGGCGCAAAAATAAGCCGTCACTGGCCGGGTGTGCAAGCGCAGTGACGGCTTGCACACCGGGCAGGTACAAGCCATGAAATTCATGCCGCTGCGCGCCCTGGCCAGAACCCTGCTCAAGGAGCTGGGCCTGGCCTTGCTGCTGTTGCTGGGCGTCAGCTTTGTGGTGTTCATCATCCTGTATGCCGCGCCGGGTGATCCCTTCAGTGTATTGCTGGAAGGGCAAATGCCCAGCGAGCAGGCGCTGGCCGGCATCCGCGTGGCACTGGGCGCGCAGCAAAGCTGGTACGGGCAATATCTGTCCTGGCTGCACAATGTGCTGGGCGGCAACTTCGGCACCTCGGTGCGCACCGGCATGCCGGTGGCCGGCGAGCTGATCCACGTCAGCCTCAACACCCTGTATCTCACCCTGGGTTCCATGCTGGTCACGCTGTTTATCGCCGTGCCCATCGCGCTCTATTCGTCCATGCGCGGCCACTCGGTGGCCATCAGCTGGCCGCTCACCATGCTCGGCTATGTGTTCTCCGCCCTGCCGGTATTCTGGCTGGCCTATATCGTCATCTATGTGTCGGTGCATGGCTTCGGGTTTTTTCCGCTTTCCTCCGGCATGGGCGACGGCTGGCTGTACACGCTGGTGCCGGTGCTGGTGCTGGGGCTGGGCAGCGGCACCATCAGCGAGGTCATCCGCTACCTGCGCGAAGAGATGAGCCGGGTGATGGCTGAAGACTACATCCGCACTGCGCGTGCCAAGGGGGCGTCGGTGTGGCGCCATGCTTTCAAGGAGGGGCTGCTGCTGCCGGTGAGCGAAATCTTTGCCGCGAAAATTCCCTTCATCCTGGGCGGGGCGGTGATCGTCGAGCAAATCTTCAACTGGCCGGGCATGGGGCGCATGGCATGGCAGGCCGCGCAGGACCGCGACTTTCCGGTGATCATGGGCATTGCCCTGATTGCCGCGATATTCGTGCGTCTGGGCAGCATGATACAGCGCATGGTTTTCACCGCAGTTAATCCGCACGGGGCGCGCGACTGAGGCGCCGGGATACACGATGAAAAAATATGTCCAGACCACTGCCGCCGTCAGCAACTTTTCCAGCTTGCCGCTGTACCAGAGATTTTCCATTCCGGACTTGCTCTATGTGGGCTACGGTTTGCTGATCGTCGGCCTGGTGCTGGTGTCGTATGTACTGGGCGCATTCAACCTGCTGCCGCATGACCCGCAGCAGATCAACATGGAGCTGCTGATGGCGCCGCCGGGCACGGCCGGGCACCTGCTCGGCACCGACTTTATGGGGCGCGATATTCAGTCGCGCCTGATACTTGGCATACAGGCCTATTTCCTGCCGGGGCTGCTGGCCATTTTCATCGCGCTCAGCGGCGGCATCGTGCTCGGCGTGCTGGCGGGCTACCGCCGTGGTTATACCGAAACCGTCATCACCTACTTCACCAACCTGGTGGACTCGTTTCCGCGCCTGGTGCTGATCCTGCTGGTGATTGCCGCCTTCAAGCCGGACATCTACTACATCATGATGGTGATGGGCGTCACCGGCATTCCCGCGGTGGCCAACGCCATTGCCGGCAAGATACGCGTGCTGGCGCAGAAAAATTTCATCGAGGCCGCCATCGCGCTGGGCCTGCGCACCCGCGTGATCATCCTCAAGCACATCCTGTGGTACAACTGCCGCGCGCTGCTGATTATCCAGGCCACACTGGGTATGGGCGAGGCGATATTGCTGGAGACCAGCCTCAGCTACCTGGGTTTCGGCGTGCAGGAGCCCACCCCGTCATGGGGCAATATGGTGCAGTCCGGCGCCAACTATTTCATGCAGGGCAACTTCTGGCCCTCCACCGCGCCGGCCCTCGCCATCCTGTTCACCATCCTCGGCTTCAACCTGCTGGGTGATGGGCTGAATAATATTCTCGAAGGCAAGCGGAGCCGCTAATGACCGCACCCCTGCTCAAAATCGACAATCTGCGCACCTACTTCTACGCGCGCCGCAAGCAGGCTTTTGTGCGCTCCGTGGACGGCGTTTCGCTGGAAGTGGGGCGGCGCGAAACGGTGGGCGTGGTGGGGGAATCGGGCAGCGGCAAGAGCATCACCGCGATGTCGGTGATGGGGCTGATCAGCAGCGGCCCTGGCGTGATCGGCGGCAGCATTCATTACGCCAGCGACAAGGTGCAGCGTAACCTGCTCGACGGGCTGGAAAATTTCGTGCAGCTGGAACAGAGCGACGGGCGCGTCATGGCGGTGAGCAAGGACGAGCGCGGCTGGCAGAAAGCCAGCGAGAAACTCATGGCCGGCATGCGCGGCAGGGAGATTGCCATGATCTTCCAGAACCCGCGCGCCTCGCTTAATCCCTACCTCTCCGTGGGCGAGCAGATCACCGAAGCCGTGCGCCTGCATGGCGGCATCACCGCGGCGAAAGAAGCGCGCGAGCGCGCCCTCCACTGGCTGGAACGGGTGAAGATAGACACGCCGCACCTGCGCTATAACACCTATCCATCCGGCATGTCGGGCGGCATGTGCCAGCGCGCCATGATCGCGATGGCCCTGTCATCCGAACCCTCGCTGCTGATTGCCGATGAACCCACGACCGGCCTGGATGCCACCATACAATCAAAAATTGTCGACCTGCTGCAGGAGCTGAAAAGCGAGACCGGCATTTCCACCCTGCTGATCAGCCACGACATCAGCGTGATCACCCGCCTCTCCGACCGCGTGGCCGTGCTCTATGGCGGCGCCGTGGTTGAATACGGCCCCGCGCGCCAGTTGCTGGATGCCCATGCCGAACTCAAGCATTCCTACACTGCCGCCCTGCTGGCCTCGGTGCCCAACGAGCAAAAAATTCGCGCGCGCGCCAACCTGCAGGCGATAGAGGGCGAGGTGCTGGACACCATCAACGTGCCGCCGGGTTGCCGTTTCTATGCGCGCTGCAACCGCATCACGCCGGAGATACGCGACAAGTGCGCCACGCTGCATCCCGAGTTGAAAGAAGTAGCGCCGGGGCACCAGGTGCGTTGCTGGCGCTTTGTGAACTAGGGCAGAATACATCATGCCGACGACACCTCCCATTCTCGAAGTTCACCAGCTCAGCAAGCACTTCAGCCGCAAGCGCAGCGTGCTGTCGCCTTTCAACCGCCGTGGCGGAACCATACCCGCGGTGGACGGGGTCAGCTTCTACCTGCGCCAGAATGAAACCATGGGGCTGGTGGGTGAGTCCGGCTGCGGCAAGACCACGGTGGCGCGCACCATCCTGCGCCTGACCCAGCCCACCTCGGGCAAGATCGAATTCGATGGCCGCGACATCACGCACCTGACGGATACCGAGATGCGCCCGCTGCGCCGCGACATGCAGATGATCTTCCAGGACCTGGATGCGGGGCTTAATCCCAAGATGCGCGTCAGCGACATCCTCAAGGAAGCCATCACCGTGCATGAGCGCGTGAGCGATGCCGAAGTGGAAGTGCGGTCACGCTTCCTGCTGGACCAGGTCAACCTGCAGTACAGCAAGCTGGGCAGCTATTCCGCCGAGCTCTCGGGCGGAGAAAAACGCCGCATCGGCATTGCCCGCGTACTTGCCGTGGGCGCGCGCCTGCTGGTCGCCGACGAGCCCACCAGTGCGCTGGACGTGTCCATCCAGGCGCAGGTGGTGAACCTGCTGCGCGATCTGCAAAAGCAGCTGGGCCTGTCCTATATGTTCATTTCCCATGACCTGCAGGTGGTGGAACTGATGAGCCACAAGGTCGCAGTCATGTACCTGGGGAAAATCGTGGAAATGGGGGTGACCGAGCGTGTCGTGAGTGCCGCACGCCATCCCTATACCTACATCCTGTGGTCATCCCTGGTGGAGAAGCAGAACCGCGAGGCAACCCAGCCCGTCAGGCTGGAGCGGCGGGCCACATGGGGCGTGTTCGACTTTGAGCGCCCATTCCGCGGCTGCCGTTTTGCGCCGCGTTGCCCGGTATTTGAAAAGCGCGGCCGCCCGGCAGAATGCACCGATCCCGCCAACGAGCCGCAACTGCGTGACATAGGCGGGGGGCACCAGGTTGCCTGTCATTTTCCCTTGGGCGTTTGAGTGACCAAAAAAATCCCGCCCAAACATCAGGCGGGTGTCCAGAGGGAGAGTTGGAAACTTGGGGGTTTGTCTTGATGCAGATATGTGCGCAGCAGACTTATGACGCTGTGTATAAGACGGGATGGCCAGGCAATTTATTCCATGCCGAGTTGGGATAGTAAAACTGCTTATGGAAATTGACCGAGCGATGTCCCTCGGTCAATTTAACAGCGTTCCGCGCTTGCTATGGCAAAGGCAAAATTTTTCCTGATGCTGGGAACCATAGGTGGATTTGAGTCAACCGAGGGGCAGTGGCACTACCTGCTTATATTGATGCCAGGACTGCTTCCGCTGGCGTGAATGGCAATCCCAGATCTTCTGCCAGATGGCGGTAAGTGATTTTTCCCGCGCAGACATTGAGCCCGTCCCTGAGTCCTGCATCATCCTGCAGGGCAAGTTGCACGCCCTGGTTGGCCAGCGCCAGCACGTAGGGAAAGGTGGCCTGGGTGAGCGCCAGCGTGGAAGTGCGCGCGGTGGCCGCCGGCATATTGGTAACGCAGTAGTGCACCACGCCCTCTTCGACGTACAGCGGCTGGCTGTGCGTGGTGGGGCGCGAGGTGGCGGCGCAGCCGCCCTGGTCTATGGCCACGTCCACCAGCACCGAGCCGTGGCGCATGCTCTGGACAAGCTCGCGGCTGATCAGCTTGGGCGCGTGCTTGCCCGGCAACAGCACCGCGCCCACCACAAGGTCAGCCTCGCGCACGCATTCCTCGATGGCATCGGCTTCGGAGTAACGCGTTTTCAGGCTGGCGCCGAACACATCCTCAAAATGCTGCATGCGTTTCACGTCGCGCTCCAGCACGGTAACGTCCGCCCCCATGCCCACGGCGATGCGTGCGGCATTGGCGCCAACCACGCCGCCACCGAGAATGGCGACACGCCCCGGCGCAACACCGGGCAAGCCGGAGAGCAGCACGCCGCTGCCGCCATTGGCCATGGTCAGCGCCCATGCGCCCATCTGGATAGCCAGGCGCCCGGCCACGGCCGACATCGGCGTGAGCAGCGGCAGCGTGCCCTGCGCATCCACCACGGTTTCGTAGGCGATGCAGGTGGCGCCGCTGTGCAGTAATTGTTCAGTAAGCTCGCGCGAGGCGGCAAGGTGCAGGTAGCAGAATAAAACCAATCCTTTGCGCAACAGCGGAATCTCGGCAGCTTGCGGCTCCTTGACCTTGATCACCAGATCGCAGGCGTAAATCTCCTGCGCCGAGGCAACAATGCCGGCGCCGGCCTCACGGTATTGCGCATCGTGAAAGCCGACGGCGGAGCCGGCATGAGTCTCGACGCACACCTCGTGCCCCGCCTCGCACAAGGCGCGCACACCCTGCGGCGTCAGCCCGACACGAAATTCGTGATCCTTGATTTCCCTGGGTACGCCGATACGCATGGTGGTTGTCTCCTGCCTAATTCATTGATCTATGTAGGTCGGGTTAGCGCAGCGTAACCCGACATGTGTCTATTCATGCCCAATGCCGTCCCATTCCATTGCCGCCTGGCCCCAATTGGCAGGGTATGTGCCCGCGTCAACGTAACGTTGGAAGCTGGAATACGGCCATTCTATCGCTGATGCCGTCTGCCCGTGCTTCACCGGGTTGTAGTGGATGTATTCAACATGGCGAATGTAATCTGTCTCGTCGCGCAGCAAGTGCTCCCAATAGCGATGTTGCCATATGGCTTGCTCGCGCTTGGCCGTACGGGCCGGGTTGGCTGGCGCGAGCAATTGCGGATCGCAGTGTTTGGTAAAGTGGGTCTTGATAAGTCTCCAGCGTGTAGAGAAATCTGCGTCGCCAGGAGGCAATGTCCAGATGCAATGCAGATGATCCGGCAGGACGACCATGGCATTGATCTGAAAGGGGCGAGTTTCTTGTGTCCTGCGGAACGCATTGCGCAGATTCTCAATGGCTGGGGCGGACGCCAGGATTGGACGCCGATGCTCGGTGACTACGGTGAAAAAGTAGCAGGCTCCGGGTACGAATGCGCGGCGGTATTGCATGGGTTCTTGTCGGACTACACTCGCAAGGAGTAGTCCGAGGTTGTAAGGGGCTGAAGTCCGATGCAAGGCCCGTGCTCCATGATTTCCCTGGGTACGCCGATACGCATGGTGGTTGTCTCCTGCCTGATTTATCAATCTATGTAGGTCGGGTTAGCGCAGCGTAACCCGACAATTGGTTTTGCTATGGATACATGTCGGGTTACGCTGCGCTAACCCGACCTACGGTTGCTGTGGCAATCGCCTGCGCACACTCAGCTACCAGCTCCGGCCCGCGATAGATCAGCCCGCTGTACACCTGCACCAGCGTTGCCCCTGCATTGATTTTTTCCACTGCATCCGCGCCGTTCAAGATGCCGCCCACGCCGATGATGGGCAGTGCGCCTTGCAGTTCGGCGGCAAGCTGGCGGATCACGGCGGTGGACTTGTCGCGCACGGGTGCGCCGGAGAGGCCGCCGGTTTCTGCGTGCTGCGGCAAATGCTCCACGCCCTCGCGCGACAGGGTGGTGTTGGTGGCGATTACGCCGTCGATGCGGTGACGCATCAACAGGGCGGCGATCTGTTTGATCTGCTCGCCATCCAGGTCGGGGGCGATCTTCAGCGCGATGGGCACATACTTGCCGTGTTGCTGGGCAAGTTTTTCCTGCTCGGCCTTGAGCTGCGCCAGCAGCGCGTCCAGCTCGTCGCCGCCCTGCAGCTGGCGCAGGTTCTTGGTGTTGGGCGAGGAGATGTTTGCCGCCACATAGCTGGCATGGTTGTACACCTTGCGCAGGCAGATCAGGTAATCATCGGCAGCGCGCTCGATGGGCGTGTCGAAATTCTTGCCGATGTTGATGCCCAGTATTCCCGTGAATTTTGCGCGCTGCACATTGGCCAGCAGCGCATCCACGCCGTGGTTGTTAAAGCCCATGCGGTTGATGATGCCCTGCGCCTCGGGCAGGCGGAACAGGCGCGGCTGCGGGTTGCCCGGCTGCGGGCGCGGCGTGATGGTGCCGATCTCGACAAAGCCGAAGCCCAGCGCGGCCAGCGCATCGATGTACTCGCCGTTCTTGTCCAGCCCGGCGGCCAGACCTACCGGGTTGGGGAAGGTCAGCCCCATGGCCGTGCGTGGGTCAGCGGCGGGTTGCTTTGCCAGCATGGGCAGCAAGCCCAGCCTGTATGCGGCTTGCAGGCCATCCAGGGTGACATGGTGGGCGATTTCAGGATTCAGTTGGAACAGCACGGGGCGCAGCAGGGAATACATGAATTAATCTTTCTTGGTGACGATCTGGATGGGGAAGGGTTTCTTTTGCTGGTAAATCTGGCTGAGCGATTTGCCGCGCCAGTGCTCGGCCAGCACATCCGCCAGCTGCACGCACAACAGGCCAAAGGCAAACAGCGCAAGCGGCACAAACGCCGGCGGCACATTCAGGTAGAGCGCGCCGCCGGCAAGCTTGTAGGCGGCATAAGACAAGCCGCCCGCCAGCATGGCAGCGCAGCCGCCCAGCATCACGCGGCTCCAGTCGCCCTGTTTCAGCCCCGAGAAAACCGTGCTCTCATGCCACAGCAATTGCAGGGCAACGAGCAGCAGCAAGGGCGATAGCCACATCAGCCAGAACAGTTTCGACGGCCACACCGCCCCGCCCAGCAAGCCGATCAGGGCAAACAACAGCAGCAGCGCAGCGCCTTGCTCTGCTGCAACGGCAGGCAAGGCGGGCCAGCGCGAGAGGCCGCGCGCAACACCGCCAAAGCCCGCCAGCCACAGTCGTGTAATCAGCACCGCAGGCAGCAGCACGGCGCCGAACAGCGCCGCGAGCATCAACATCTGGCCAAGACTGAACACCGGGTTGATCCAGCTCCCCGCATACAGATTGAGATAAGCCAGCAACACCATAGTGATCGCGCCGGCGGCCGCATTCCACAACAGATAGCCGCGCTGCTTGCGCAGCAGGCTGGAGCCGCTGCGGCGCAGGGTGTGCGTATCCAGCACCAGGCTGAACACCAGCAGCAGCAAGATGCTGCAGAGCAGGGGCAGCACGACCGTGCCCGTCATGATGTGGGTTTGCGGCCACTCAGCACCGGCCAGCAGGAGCGCCAGTGCGGGCAACAGCAACAGGGCTGCGGAAAAAATGGCGAGGCGGGTTTTCATGCTGGAGGTGTTGAGTGAAGGTTCATGGGTTAGTGGTGGGCGAGCAACTGGCCAGGGTTAAAAAGAATACCCGATTAGCGGGGCGATATCCATGGCGTGGGGCGCAAAGTAGCGTGGGCAAATTGCCCGCCAACCATTGAATTGCCGCGTGGGCACAGAATGCCACCCTACTTGGTTTTCCGTTTTAATTTGAAAGTGCCTGTACGGAAGTAGTTGAAACCATAAACTACAAACAACCCACCACTAGCAAAAAATAAAGCAGCAACACCTGTTGGGCCAAGTAGAGTGCGCGCTGCTTCAAGGTAAATACGCCGCGAATAACGAGAAGGAATATATGGCGTGTAAAACTCGGACGCTCCTACGTAAAGCAAAAAGATAGCTATCCCAAGCATAAGGCTGGTTAAGGAAATTCGAACAACAACGAATTGAAGGGCAGAAATGGTCGTGCCCGTATTTGTGGGAAGCTCCAATAATAGGAACAGGGCGCCAAAGACTAGGGTGATAAGTAGTGGAACAATGGATTGGGAAATGATAGCCAGCGATGGGATGAGTGCCGCCAATATCAGCACAACTAAAAAAATTCTCCAGGTAATCTTTCCCATTTTTTTCCTAAAGAGTTAATCGACGCTGTGTGGCTTTATCGCGCAGCGTCCGGAATGCATGATCCGGGGCCTTTCATTATGTAAGGCCACAAAGTTTCAAGTCAGTCCCACTTGAGCAGGGTTAGGCTTTGAATATGGTATAAGCTGCAAGAACCCCACCAGCCAACAAGAAAAAAGCGCCGATTAGAACAGCGCCACGCCCTTGGGTTAACCCGAAATCAGAATAAGTTTTACGACGTATTACGATTATGGTTCCAGCACATAACAGGGCAATTGCTGCGAAAGTGTATGGCACTATGAGTACGACAGCGATCAAGAAAACAAAATGCCCGACAACTTCAAATACCCGGCGGAATATACGACCTGTTGAACTTGAGGGGGATATGACTTCTCCCATAAATATTTTTCGTAGTCCCATTTGGTTATGCCCAACGTAAGGTTGCAAGGGAATCTAGGAGCGGGTCTTGCATTTGACATGCAAAATGTAAGCCCCAAATTTTTCGTTAGTTTTTTTCGAAGGCACGCTTCAACTCCTTCCTGTACTTCCAAAAATAATGAACAAGTACCATTGTCGCCACGAATTTTCCGGCAGCATTTATGTACTCACCGTTAGCCAAGGCAATAAAAATGAAAACAATAATTGCAAACGTAGCAAATAATATTTCTAAGATTATGAAGCGGAAATACCTCTTTGCCTTGGGGTCGCGAATGGAAGGGTCGCGACCCACGGATTGAAGCAGAGCCCAAAACGTTAAAAATCCTGCGAGCAATGCAGTAGTGATAGCCCAACTTCCATAAGCTATGGATGCGAGTACAAGAAAAATTCCCGCTACAATAATGAGCAACTTCACTAAAAATGAGATCTGTCTTATTTCCATACGGCCCATCGTAAAACTGAGGAGCGCCGATAGGCGTTGCTTTTGAATGATGGGTTAAGCTGATGGTTCACAACAACGCCTTCAATTTCCGGCCGCCTGTAATTTCAAATTTTTCGCGCTCGTAAAATGACAATGTTTTCTCAAACTGTGGAAGTGGCGGTGTCGTAACCTCAAGGCGCTTCCAGCCACGCGAGCGGGCAAACACCTTTGCCTGTTCCAAAAGGTGCTGTCCGATGTTTTGTGAGCGAAAGTTTGGTCGAACAAAAAGTTCTGGAATAGTACCAAAAGCTCCTTCAGCGTACAGGGCATACCCCTCAAAAAGCGTTACAAAGCCAAGTGGATCAGCTTGCTCGTTGTGAGCTATGTAGACAAAATATTTCTCGCAAGCAATGAAATCCGAAAGTCTGCCCTTCGTTTCTTCAAGGTTGAAGTTGAAAAAACTAATATCCATGACGTTCATTATTTCATTCAGTAATTCACCCACCATAACGGCTACATTATGAGCATCATTTACAGTGGCTTTTCTTATAGTGATGCTAGCGTTCATATCAATATGCCCAGTTACAAATAGGGAGTGTTTTTAGGAGGAGGAACAGGCTTTGCATTTTGCATGTCAAAAGTAAGGCTTGTTCCCCAAATTTTGGCTTTTACGAGTCGGTGTTGAACGCGTTGTTAGCTGTCTTTGTATAAATGATGGCTGATTGCATATGCTTTACCCTTCTCTGCTAACCGATCAGGGTCTTCGTAGAATTCCCTATCCAGCAAATCGAGTTTTCCCCAGGCGGGATGTGTCTCATTTCCCATTGTTGGCATAAGTTTAAGCCGCTTGCTTCGATCGAGGGGAACCAGCTCATCTCCAAATAGCACTTCTTTCGCCTGAATTAGCAAGCCAGCTGACTTGTCAGCCCCGAATTCGAGCAAGCCATCTAGCGCAAGCCCATACAGCTCTCCGCTGCTATTTGAGAAGAACTGATCAAAGCCACCGTTGTATACCTCTCCTATAAGGCATGAAACCGCGTAATAAGTCTTTTCTGGCTGGCTAAGGCCAGCCATGCCTTGTGAGGTTTTGAAGACACGATCTACCAGAGCAAGCCAGTACTTCCGTTCGGCACTTTGCTCGTACTCACGCTCTCTCTGTTTCTTTCCATCTTCGATCCGTTGTCGATAGCCCCCTTTGCAGGGCATGCAGAGCCCTCCATTCTTGGTGGCGGTATCCGGGAGAATTTGTGCTCCACATTGAGAGCAAGGCACACGCATGGTCATTTGAGACGGCTAAGGAGTTGAGGGGCTGGACGTCGCAGGCGGGCAGCACCAGTAAGCGAAGCGAACGAATTGTTATGCTGCGATCTCACGAGAACGTCTCCGGCATCCGTATAGCAATCCACTCCACCCACGCACAGCAATCCAGCCGAGGCCGAGCAACCAGGAGATGCTCAGAGCAATTTCCCATAGTTTATCTGCCGTGGTGCAAGCACTTCCCGCAAGACATTCTTCGGTGAATAGGATTGCGGTGGCTATGACTAAGGAAATAGTTGCTGCTATTGCGTAACCGAGAATAATCAGAACTCGACGCCACGCCGGCGGATAAGCATACGCAGGGATCTCGACATGCCGTTCATGCAGCACCTCAAAGGTAGGGAGGCCCGTTATGTCTTTATGAATTACAACAGACCTGGCCAACAGGTCATGTACGGCCTGATGTTTGGTGGTTGTTAGAACCACGATGAATGATAACCACCCCAGCAAAAATTTCACGACGAAACGGAATGTTGCCGCAAATATGTTGAGGTTTCCTTTTCCATCCAGGGTTGCCACACGAATGCGCTGCAGATGGTGACCTACCGTACCACCCGTAAGAGCAACGAGCCCCGGCTCAAGAATGAATATCGGAGCGAGCAATAGCATTGCCTTTCCGACGCCACTCGATACACCCACGGCATTACCGATGAGCAGAGTGCCGAAAACGGATAGCGGCACAAGTAGCGAGTCGATAAGTACGGCGCGAACACGTTTTATTAAGCGAGGGTAAGTCAGAGTGTCCATAGGCTAAAAGGCATAACTAAAAATAGAAAAATTTTCATAGGCCGGCAATGTCGCCCAAGTCAGAATGCATTGTCAATAATTATCTAATTTTCATTATGTTATACGCATAATATTTCTGAGTTCTCATTCTGGGACAACCTGAAATTTTGCGAGCGCAAAGCAACCAAAGATACCACCGCCCAATTGTTTCTTCGTATTCGTTGATCGGGGATATGGGGTAACGGAGAGTCGAATTGTTTCTGGCTGTATGAGATAGTCAATTCTTGGATTGCCTATTCCGCAGCAATAACTTGCCAGCAATCATTCACCAATCCCTGCAGCGGTCTGAAGTTGGCTTTGTACGCCATCTTCTGGCTTTCACTGATCCAGTAGCCGAGGTAGAGGTAAGGCAGTTGCAGTTTGCGGCACAGCTCGATCTGCCACAGCACGTTGTAGGTGCCGAAGCTGGCCTGGGTCAGGTCGGGCTCGTAAAAGGTGTACACCGAGGACAGGCCGTCATCGAGCACGTCGATGATGCTCACCATGCGCAGTACTCCCGCTTCGCGAAATTCCACCAGCATGGAATCCACATGGCTTTGCAGCAGGAATTTGCTGTATTGCTCGTGGCTGTCGTTGTCCATGCCGCCTTCGCGGTGGCGCGCGGTCTGGTAGCGCTGGTACAGCTCAAAGTATTCGGCCTTGTCTTCCAGGCCGTGCAGCGATGCCTGCATGTGCTGGTATTTTTTTGCAGTGCGGCGCTGGGTGCGGTTGGGCTTGAAGGCGCTGATTTCGATGCGCGCCGGTACACAGGCGCGGCAGCTGTCGCAGCGCGGGCGGTAGGTGAAGGTGCCGCTGCGGCGGAAGCCGTGGCGCACCAGCTCTGAGTATTGCGGGGTGGAGATCAGGTAGCTGGGGATGGCGACCTGCGAGCGCGCCTCGCGGTCTTCCAGGTAGCTGCACGGGTAGGGCGCAGTCAGGTAAAACTGCAGGGCCGAAAGCGGGATGTCACGCAATAAGGTCATGATCGAAGCGCCATGTTGTAGCGATGTCCGGATAGTGTATCAATTCTTGCAGGCGTGCGAGAAACTGCTTGCGCGGAATTTCGCGTGCGCCCAGTGAGGCAAGATGCGAAGTATTCATCTGACAATCTATCATGCCGAAGTTCCAGCGTTCGAGTTGTTTGCACAGGTGGGCGAGGGCGATCTTGGAGGCGTCGGTCCTGCGGCTGAACATGGATTCGCCGTAGAACATGCGGCCTATGCTCACGCCATACAGCCCGCCCACCAGCTCGAATCCGGTGTTTGCATGCTGTGCCGGCATCCAGGTTTCTATCGAGTGTGCGTGGCCCAGCTGGTGCAGGTGCAGGTAGGCCTGGATCATTTCTTCCTGTATCCAGGTGCCGCCCTCAGCATCGCGCGGGGCGGCACAGGCGCGCATGACCTGCTCGAAGGCGGTGTCGGTGCGCAGCTGGTAGTGGCCGCGGCGCAGGGTTTTGCGCAGCGAGTGCGAAACCTTGAGCTCGTGCGGGATCAGCACCATGCGCGGGTCCGGGCTCCACCACAGGATGGGATCGCCGGCGCTGAACCAGGGGAAGATGCCGTGGCGATAGGCGTCGAGCAGGCGCGCCGGGCTGAGGTCGGCGCCGGCGGCGAGCAGGCCGTTGGGCTGGCGCATGGCAAGCTCAACGGCGGGCAATGCGCTGTCGCGCTGCAGGAAGGGGATCATGCTGAAAATTTATGAGTAATATTTTATTGAGCTTTACACAATTTATGACAATTTACTGATCAGCCTCTCGCAAACCCCTCCCAGCCTCCCCTTGTCAGGGGAGGAGCGGGGCGATTCTCCCCCTGACAAGGGGGAGGTAGAGGGGGTTTGAAGCATTACCATTCCTAACTTTGAAAATGTGTATTGAACTGAAAGAAGAAATTTACCAAACAGGGAGCTGCTGTAATAGATTATGTAATCCTCATATAGTCATTTTGGCATATGGCAAGCATGAATAATTTGTGTTTATATATCAACCACTATGATGGGCGTCGAGAGCGCGTGGAGTGATTTATGTTGGGTTTTTTCAGTAACAAGTCGGATCACCCCCTGGCCAATTTGAAATCAGCCCAGCAGTTGCTGGATGGTCTTCCCAAAACAGATGCGGTGGAGGTGCTGCAGGAAATCGGGCACTGGATCGAGGCGCTGATCGATCCCGAGAACGAGTTTCGCCTGGATCACCAGTATGCCGTGCTGCGCCTGCTCGACGATGCGGCGCATCCCTATCTGCGCAAAATAACCCACAGCTATTTCGCCGCCACCCCGCCGGCAGCCTTTCAGGAAAACCGCCAGTGGGGTGCGATGAATATTTATTTCACTTTCAGCGAGCTGGGCTACCTGAACCTGCTGAATGGAATACGCAATGGCGACAAGGGCAGCTCGGGCATCAAGTCGTTCCTGCCGCTGATCGTTGCGCGCGGCATCTATGCCGTATCGGGCAGGCTGGAATGCGCCGCGGTGCGCTATGCCCCGATAGACCCGCAGCTGTGGGAGCATCTGGCCGGGTTTTATGCAGAGGCGGAAAAACACCAGTGCCTGGACGAGATGCAGGCCGTTTACGCCGGGCCGGGCGAGGCTGCCTCCATACACAATCTGTTTGCCAGTTTGCTGATGTGGTACACCGCCGGCGTGGGCTCGTTCAGGCCGCTGGATCTGCATATCGCCAAGCGTTTGATCACGCACATGAGCAAATCGTTTGTGATCGACAAGCAGTGCGCGGCTGACAGCCTGTTCTCATTTGACCTGACCCACCCCAGTGCCCCCACGCGCGTGAAAGAGGCGGGCACCATGTACCCGACTAGCATGCGTTTCGCCAGTGTCGGCGGCGCCCCCAAGCTGTTTGATGACATGCTGCGCACACTGGGGAAACATCTGGTGCCGGAAGAGCTGAACATGGGCGCGGCTTACAGTGCGGACATGGTGAGCGAGGTGGCGCGCCAGCTGTCGGCCTGCTGCAACGCACCGCTGCCGGTGCGCCGCCATACGCGCCGCAAGATCAAGGTGAACGTGAATGTGGCGAACGGTTTCTCCAAGGTGATTGAACAAACCGCAGTGGATTTTTATCTGGACCTCACCCCCAGTGAAACCTGGGAGGTGGAAGACATCAGCGCAACCGGATTCCGCTGTGTGCTGCCTGCGGGCCGCGCCAGCAACGTGAAGATCGGCGCGCTGGTCGGGCTGCAGCCGGATCAGGTGATGCACTGGGGAGCCGGTATCGTGCGCCGTCTCAGCCGCGATGCGCAGCAAAACCTGCATGTGGGCATCGAGATGTTGTCCAGCAAGGTGCGCGGGGTGGTGCTGCATGATAACGACGGCATCCGGCACGATGGCGTGCATTCGGCATTGTTCCTGGGTAACCCGGAGATGCAGAGCGGCGAAGGCCTGGTGCTGATGCAGGCGGACACCTATTCCGGCTCGCGCAGGCCAACCATGAAGATAGATGAAAAAATCTATTTGCTGCTGCCCCTGGCGCTGGTGGAGAAGGGCGAAGACTTTGACCTTACGCGCTACCGCATGATGGAGCAGGACACCAGCGAAGAGGCGTACTAGTGTAGTGCTTGGCAATTGATGATGCTTATGGAAAATGTAGGATGGTTGAGCGTCTTTTGCGATACCCATCGTTGTTACGTGCAATTGATGGGTATCGCTACGCTCCACCCATCCTACCTGCAGTTTTACGCAAAAGATAAGCTCCAGAAAGAACGAAGCACTACACTAGCCCTCATGCAACATGCATGACTAGGCAGTCATGATGCGGGTGAGCCAGCGCTCGATATCGCGCACCTCATCCATGCACACCGAATGCGGCATGGCATATTCATGCCACTCCACGCTGTGGCCGTGCTGCTGCAGTTTGTCCGCAGACAATTTCCCCAACGAGTAGGGTACGACCGGGTCGGTGCGGCCGTGCGCAAAAAATATGGGTGTGTTTTTTGCGCTCAGGCTGACTTCCTGTGACAGGGTGTCGGCCAGCGGCAAATAGGTGGAGAGGGCAATGATGCCGCCCAGCCGCCCGGGATGGCGCAAGCCGGTGTGCAGGGCGATGGCGCCACCCTGAGAAAAGCCGGCGAGGATGATGTTTTCCCGTGCAACGCCGCGCAAGGTTTCCTGTTCGATCAATTTTTCGATTTCCACCTGCGAGGCGCGGATGCCTGCAGCATCCTGCTGTGCGGCTATGTCGGGGGATGCGATGTCATACCAGGCGCGCATGACAAAGCCGCCATTGATGGTGACAGCCTGCTTGGGGGCATGCGGAAAAATATAGCGCACCGCCACGGGCAGATTCATTTCCTCGGCGATGGAGACAAAGTCCTCGCCATCCGCGCCCAGCCCGTGCAGCCAGATGATGCTGTGGCTGGGGGCTTTGCCGCGTTCGAGAGTGATGTGGGGCAGGGTGTTGGTCATTGCTTGCATGGTTTTACAGGTTCAATGGTGGCTGGTATGGCAGCCTTGCAGGTCGGGTTAGCGTAGCGTAACCCGACGATAGCTCCACAAGGTGTCGGCTTACGCTCTTCGAGCTAACCCGACCTGCAAGGTGCGGGAGGCTCAAATTTTTTGTCAGTCCTCAGGGGTGTGCGAGCGACTCTTCCGGAATCATGTCGCGCAGCACCTGGAATATCTCGCGATAGTTTTTTGGCGGCTTGCCCAGTTCTTTTTCCTTGATGGCATTGCGCACCAGCGTGCGCAGATGCTGGGCATCGGCGTTGGGGTAGGTCTCCAGCAGCTCGGTCAGCGCCTCCGGGTCATCCAGCAGGCGGTCGCGCCAGCGCTCCACCTGGTGCAGCCAGGCCACGTGCTGGCGCGAGGTGCCGTTCCATGCATTCAGTTTTTCCTGGATGGGCGCGGGGTCTATGTCGCGCATCAGGCGGCCGATAAATTGCATCTGGCGGCGGATGGCGCCGAATTTGTTGATGCGCTTCACCTCGCGGATGGCATCGCGCAGATTTTCGGGGATGTCCAGCTCGGCCAGATGCTCCTTGCTGAGTGCGACCAGTTGCTCGCCGAGATCCTGCAGATCGTGCATCTGCTTCTTGATCTTGGTCTTGCTGGGGGGCAGTTCCTCTTCGTCTTCATCGTCGGCGGGGCCGACATTGCTTTTGCTCAGGCGCTTGTTCTTGCCTCTGGCTGCCGCGTCGGGCTTGTCGTCTGCAGGTCGCGGCTTGGGTTTTCCCTCGGGATAAACCTGGATGACCTCGACTGAATGTTCGTCGTCTTCGTGGTGTTGATTCATGGCGTGCCGGTAAATATATATAACGTAAAACTCGCGTAGCGAGACTTTATCTCCCTCGCCCGCTCGCGGGAGTTAGGGCAGGGGAGAGGGGGAACGGGCTTGGCGGATCGATGTTGCGGACTTCAGGGCGACCCGTCATGACCGTTCAGATGTTGATATGATAGCGCCTTCCGCGTATCCGTTTTGCTGAATTTCCCAACTATGAACCCGAAAATCCCGACAGAATCCCGTTTTTCCCACTCCGCAGACACCCTGCGCCAGCTTGCCCAGGACTTGATTCAATATGCGCGCAAGCAGGGCGCATCGGCCTGCGCAGCGGAGGTGTCGGACGGTTTCGGGCAGGCGGTGAGCGTGCGCCAAGGCGAGGTGGAGACCATAGAGTACAACCGCGACAAGGGCCTGGGCATTACCGTGTATATCGGCCAGCAGCGCGGCAGCGCCAGCACTTCCGACTTTTCCCCGCAGGCGGTGCGCGATACCGTGGATGCGGCGCTGAACATCGCGCGCTACACCGCCAGTGATGATTGCGCCGGCCTGCCGGATGCCGACATGCTGGCCAGCGAGTTTCCCGACCTGGACCTGTATCACCCGTGGATGATAGACGTGGACGGCGCCATCGCGCTGGCGCGCGAGTGCGAGCAGGCCGCGTTTGCCGCCGACAAGCGCATCAACAATTCCGAAGGTGCAACGGTAAACGTGCACGAGGCGCAGTTTGTGTACGCCAACAGCCTGGGCTTCGTCGGCGGCTATCCCACCTCGCGCCACAGCCTGAGTTGCGCCGTGATTGCCGGCAAGGATTCCAGCATGCAGCGCGACTACTGGTACGGCGAGGCGCGCGATCCTGCCGATCTGCTGTCGGCAGGCGAGGTGGGGCGCATTGCCGCCGAGCGCACCGTGCGCCGCCTGGACGGGCGCAAGCTCGCCACCATGCAGGTGCCGGTGCTGTTCGAGGCGCCGATTGCCGCCAGCCTGATCGGGCATTTCGTGGGCGCGGTGAGCGGCGGCAGCCTGTACCGCAAGTCTTCCTTCCTGCTCGATCAATTGGGCAAGCAAGTGTTTTCATCCCATATCCACATTGACGATGTGCCCGATATCCGCAAGG
Organism: Nitrosomonadales bacterium; assembly: GCA_023259065.1. Lineage (GTDB taxonomy): Bacteria > Pseudomonadota > Gammaproteobacteria > Burkholderiales > Gallionellaceae > 39-52-133. The sequence goes on along the minus strand of JAHFQY010000002.1, from coordinate 65,929 downwards.
GGCTGGCCAGCAGTGCCTTTGATGACGAGGGCGTGAAGACGCAGCGCCGCGCCATCGTCGAGGGCGGCGTGCTGCAGGGCTACTTCCTCGGCAGCTATGCCGCGCGCAAACTGGGCATGCGCTCCACCGGCAATGCCGGCGGCAACCACAACCTCATCGTGCAGCCGGGCGATCTCGATCTGGCCGGGCTGCTGCAGAAAATGGGGCGCGGCCTGCTGGTCACCGAGCTGCTCGGGCACGGCGTCAACTCGGTTACCGGCGATTATTCGCGCGGGGCGGCGGGCTTCTGGGTGGAAAACGGCGTGATCCAGTATCCGGTGGAAGAAATCACCATCGCCGGCAACCTCAAGGATATGTACAAGCAGATACTGGCGGTGGGCAATGACGTGCTGGTGCAGGGCTCGCGCCAATGCGGCTCTATCCTGATCGAGAACATGATGGTGGCGGGGCAATAATAATGATCTTTCAGGTAGGCGACACGGAAATCAAGCAGGCGCAGGTGCCGCACAACCTGTTTGTGACGGGCATTTTCTTTTTCGACCTGCTGCTGACGCCGGCCGCGATCGTGCTGAACATCGGGCTGTATGCCCTGTTGCTGCCGCTGGCCTGCTCGCTGCTGGTGATCGCGGTGATCTATGTGCGCAGCCGCAAGGCCAGCGTCTGGTTTGTCGACGCGCACTGGAAGCTGGCCTTGCGCCACGGGCAGTGGCTGATGCTGGGATATGCGGTGACGGCGGGGCTCATGCTGCTGGCCTGGCTGCTAAGCCTGGCATCAAACGATGCCCACATGAAACACATTCTGCTCACCGCGCTGACGCGCATTGCGGTGCTGCCCACGCTGCTTGCCGTGATGGTGACCGTGGTGCTGGAGGCCAGTGCGCTGGCGCTGGCCGGCAAGGGCGAGGTGCCGGACAGGATAGTGCAGAAATACCCGCCGCCGGCCTGATCCGGCAGCCGCGTTTCGGCGCCCTGATTTTGGGCGGTCGACGTGTTAAAATACGCGCTTTCTTGTTTACACCCCGGAAGGCTCGCCATGTTCTCACGCAAAAACACCCTCGCCGTCGTTGATCCCGATTTGTGGGATGCAATCCAGAAAGAAAACAGCCGCCAGGAAGATCATATCGAACTGATCGCCTCGGAAAACTACGCCAGCCCGGCGGTGATGGAGGCGCAGGGTAGCCAGCTCACCAACAAGTACGCCGAGGGCTATCCCGGCAAGCGCTACTACGGCGGCTGCGAATATGTGGATATGGCCGAGCAGCTGGCAATCGACCGCGCAAAGGCGCTGTTCGGCGCGGAATACGCCAACGTGCAGCCGCATTCCGGTTCGCAGGCCAACCAGGCGGTATATACCTCGGTGCTCAAGCCCGGCGACACCATACTCGGCATGTCGCTGGCGCACGGCGGCCACCTCACTCACGGCGCTTCGGTAAACATCAGCGGCAAGTTGTACAACGCCATTACCTACGGGCTGAACGACAAGGAAGAGATCGACTACGACGCGGTGCAGAAGCTGGCCAACGAGCACAAGCCCAAGATGATCGTGGCCGGTGCTTCCGCCTATGCGCTGGTGATCGACTGGAAGCGCTTCCGTCACATTGCCGACAGCGTCGGCGCTTACCTGTTTGTGGACATGGCGCACTACGCCGGCCTGATTGCCGCCGGCTACTACCCTTCACCGGTGGGCATCGCCGACTTCGTGACCACCACCACCCACAAGACCCTGCGCGGCCCGCGCGGCGGCCTGATTCTGGCAAAAGCCGAACACGAGAAGGCGCTCAATTCCGCCATCTTCCCATCGCTGCAAGGCGGCCCGCTGATGCACGTGATCGCCGCCAAGGCGGTGGCATTCAAGGAAGCGGCCAGCCCTGAATTCAAGGCTTACCAGCGCCAGGTGGTGGACAATGCACGCGTGATGGCCAAGGTACTGACCGAGCGCGGCGTGCGCATCGTGTCCGGCCGCACCGACAGCCACGTGTTCCTGGTGGATCTGCGCGCCAAGAAGCTCACCGGCAAGGATGCTGAGGCCGCCCTGGGCCGCGCTCACATCACCGTGAACAAGAACGCCATCCCCAACGATCCGGAGAAGCCATTCGTCACCAGCGGCATCCGCATCGGTTCACCGGCCATGACCACGCGCGGCTTTACCGAGCTGGAAGCGGAAAAACTGGCCAACCTGATTGCCGACGTACTGGATGCGCCTAACGATGATGTCGTGATCGCGCGCGTGGTGGCTGACGTGACGAAGCTGACTGCGAAATTTCCGGTCTACGGTGCTTAAAGCCGTGAAAGGTGAAAAGTGAAACGTGATGCCCACCCCGCGCCAGCGGCGCGACCCTCCCTGTCGGGAGGATGGGTTCACCGTTTTGCTTATCGTTTTTTACGTTTCACCTTTCACGTTCCACTTTTCACAACATGAAATGCCCCTTCTGTAAACATCCAGAAACCCAGGTGGTTGATTCGCGCGAGAGCGACGAAGGCGACAGCATACGCCGCCGCCGCCGCTGCCTGAAGTGCGACAAGCGCTTCACCACCTATGAAACGGTGGAGTTGCGCATGCCGCAGGTGGTGAAGCAGAACGGCATGCGCAGCGAGTTTGATGCGGAAAAGCTGCGCACCAGTTTTTCGCGTGCGTTGCACAAACGCCCGGTGTCGACAGAGCTGGTGGATGCGGCGGTGGACAACGTCACGCAAAAGGTTTTTGCCCTGGGCGAGCGCGAGATCGGCTCGCGCCAGATCGGCGAGATGGTGATGAAGGAATTGCTCAAGCTGGACAAGGTGGCCTACATCCGCTTTGCCTCGGTGTACAAGAGCTTTCAGGATGTGGGCGATTTTGCCGATGCGGTGGATGCGGTGCGCCAGTCGCCGGCAAAAGCCAAGGCTACGGCAAGGCGCAAGTAGATGCTGACGGCACAAGACAGCCTGTGGATGGCCCATGCGCTGCAGCTGGCGGAACGCGGCCTCTACACCACCAGCCCCAACCCGCGCGTCGGCTGTGTGCTGGTCAAGGACGGAGTGTTGCTGGGCGAGGGCTGGCATGAGCGCGCAGGCCAGCCGCACGCCGAGGTGCATGCCCTGCGCGCCGCCGCTGCAAAGGCCAGGGGTGCCACCGCCTATGTCACGCTGGAGCCGTGCAGCCACCACGGGCGCACGCCGCCCTGTGCCGATGCGCTGATTGCGGCAAGAGTGGAGCGCGTGGTGGTGGCGATGCAGGACCCCAACCCGCTGGTCGCGGGGCAGGGCATAGCGCGCTTGAACGATGCCGGCATGGAAGTGGAATTCGGCCTGATGGAAGCGGCGGCGCGCGAATTGAATATCGGCTTTGTTTCGCGCATGACGCGCGGCATGCCGTGGCTGCGCAGCAAGATTGCGATGAGCCTGGACGGGCGCACCGCGCTGGGCAACGGCGCAAGCCAGTGGATTACCGGTGCTGCGGCGCGGCGCGACGGCCACCACTGGCGCGCGCGTTCCTGTGCCGTGCTCACCGGCATAGGCACGGTGCTGGCGGACGACGCGCAGCTTACGGTGCGCGAGGTGGAAACCACGCGTCAGCCTTTGCGTGTGGTGCTGGACAGTACGCTGCGCATGCCGCTCAGCGCGCGCATCCTGCAGGGGGGTAATGTGTTGCTGTACACCGCGACACAGGACGCGCAGAAAATCGCAGCACTGGAGCAGGCAGGCGCACAAGTTGCCGTGTTGGCAGATGCGCAAGGCCGGGTTGATCTCGCAGCGTGCCTGCGCGACCTGGCGGCGCGCGGCATCAACGAGGTGCTGGTGGAAGCCGGGCACACATTGAACGGCGCGCTGCTGCAGGCGGGCTTGATAGATGAGCTGATCGTGTATCTGGCGCCGCAGCTGCTGGGCGACATGGCGCGCGGCATGGCGCAGCTGGGCGAGCTGACCCGCCTGGAGCAGCGCGTGGAGCTGGACTGGCAGGACGTGCGCAGCGTGGGCAAGGATTTGCGTTTGCTGGCGCGGGTGCACAAGAAACCCAATCTATAATTTTTTGGCAGGATAAAACTCATGTTCACCGGAATCGTTGCGGATGTAGGCACCATCGTTGAAAAGCAGGACAGGGAAGGCGGCATGCGGCTGCGCTTCGCCACCAATTCGCTCAGCATGGCGGATGTGCAGCTGGGCGACAGCATTGCGGCGAATGGCGTGTGCCTGACCGTGATCAAGATCGAGGGCAACAGTTTTACCGTCGATGTGTCGAAAGAAACGCTGAACTGCACCGTCGGTCTGGATCATGAGGGTGCGCACGTCAACCTGGAAAAGGCGCTGCGCCTCGCGGATCGGCTGGGCGGGCATCTGGTCAGCGGGCATGTCGATGGCGTGGGCGAGGTGCTGGAATTTGCCAACCTGGGCGAGAGCTGGAAACTGACGGTAAGCGCGCCGCAGAACTTGGCCAAGTACATTGCCGCCAAGGGCTCGATCACCATCAACGGCGTGAGCCTCACCGTGAACAAGATTGAAGGTGCGCAGTTCAGCGTGAACCTGATTCCGCACACGCTGGAAGAAACCACGCTGAAGGAATTGAAAAAAGGCGTGAAGGTGAATCTGGAAATCGACCTGATTGCGCGCTACGTGGAGCGCATGATGACGGCGGAAAAAGAAGGGTTGTAGCAGTAAGTGGTAACATGCCGCCTTGCGCGATTTACCCAGTTGAAATATTAAAGGCTTCAGGAAAATGACAGACATAGCACCAGTACAGGAAATTATCGAGGAAATGCGCGCCGGCCGTATGGTCGTGCTGGTGGACGAGGAAGACCGCGAGAACGAGGGCGACCTGGTGTTTGCCGCCGAGTTTGCCACTGCCGAGAAGATCAACTTCATGGCCAAGCATGGCCGCGGCCTGATCTGCCTGACCCTGACTGAAGACCACTGCAAGCAGATCGATCTGCCGCTGATGGTGCGCGAAAACGGCCTGCCGCTGGCAACCAACTTCACCCTGTCGATTGAAGCGGCAACCGGGGTGACCACCGGCATTTCCGCGGCTGACCGCGCGCGCACCGTGCTGGTGGCGGCCAACAGGAATGCCAAGCCTGCCGACATCGTGCAACCCGGACACATCTTTCCGCTGCGCGCCAAGAACGGCGGCGTGCTGGTGCGCGCCGGCCACACCGAGGCGGGCTGCGACCTGGCGCAGCTGGCGGGGCTGACCCCGGCGGCGGTGATCTGCGAGATACTCAAGGAAGACGGCGAGATGGCGCGCCTGCCCGACCTGATTGAATACGCCAGGACACACCAGCTCAAGATAGGCACCATTGCCGATCTGATCGAGCATCGCAGCCACACGGAAAAACTGGTGGAGTGCGTGGCCACGCGCAATGTGCAAACCGCGTATGGCGAGCTTGAGTTGCGCACCTATGTGGACAAGACCACGCAGCGCACCCACCTGGCGCTGGTCAAGGGCGAGATACAGCCGCATGTCGAGACGCTGGTGCGCGTGCATGAGCCGCTGTCGGCGCTGGACTTCCTGGAGCAGACCAGTTATCCGAATTCCACCAGCGTGCATGACGCGCTGCTCAAGATCAAGCAGGCGCCGGCCGGCGTGCTGGTGATGCTGCACCACACGGAAACTTCGCAGGACTTGCTGGCCCGCGCCGCCGCCCAGCCGGACACCCACCATGCCGCGCGCTGGGACCCGCGCAGTTACGGCATCGGCGCGCAGATACTGCGCGACCTGAAGGTGGGCAAGATGCGCCTGATCGCCACACCGCGCAAGCTGCCGAGCATGGCCGGCTTTGGCCTGGAAGTGGTCGGCTACGTACACAACTGAGGATGGAACATGAAAGAAATTGAAAAGAACCTGAATGGCAAGGGCATGCGCATCGGCATCGTGCAGAGCCGCTTCAACACGGTAGTGTGCGAGGGCCTGCTGGCTGCCTGCCGCGCCCAGCTGGCACAGCAGGGCGTGAGCGAAAACGACATCACCCTGGCCACCGTGCCGGGTGCGCTGGAGATTCCGCTGGTGCTGCAGCAGATGGCGGTCAGCAAGAAATTCGATGCTCTGATCGCTTTGGGCGCGGTGATACGCGGCGATACCTACCATTTTGAAGTGGTGTCGAATGAGTCCGCTCGCTGCGTGGGTGACGTGCAGCTGGATTGCGGCTTGCCCATCGCCAATGCCATTCTCACCACGGATACCGACGAGCAGGCCGAGGAGCGCATGAGCGTCAAGGGCGCGGAAGCGGCGCTGGTCGCCATCGAGATGGTCAACCTGCTGAAAGCGCTGGCATGAACGATCAAACCGCCAAGGCGCCCGCCAAAAGCGCCCGCCGCCGCGCGCGCGAACTGGCGCTGCAGGGCATCTACCAGTGGCGCATGACCGGTGAGGACACCAGCGAAATCGACAAGGTGACCCGTGCCGAGAAAAGCCTGGGCCGTTATGACGTGGAATTTTTCAGCCAGCTGCTGCGCGGCGTGGTGGATCACAACGAGGTGCTGGTTAGCGCGCTCGCACCGCACCTGGACCGTGACATCAACGAGCTGAGCCCGATAGAATTTTCCGTGCTGCTGCTGGGCGCGTATGAACTCTCGCGCCACCCCGAGGTGCCTTACCGCGTGGTGATCAACGAGGCGGTCGAGCTGGCCAAGACTTTTGGCGGCACCGATGGCCACAAGTTCGTCAATGGCGTGCTCGACAAGCTGGCCGCGCAAGTGCGCGCGGTTGAAGTCAACGCCAAGTAAACTTCAAAAACTTGTCGTCCGCAGATTAGGCAGATTAAATAGATTTCAAACACAGCCAGAACTACTGAGTAGTATTGCCTTTAATGTTTCCAATTTTTTAATCTGTGTAATCTGCGGATAAAAGGTTTTCCCCGGAGTCACTCACTTGCCGGAATTCGATCTGATCCAGCGTTACTTTACCCGTCCCGCACCCAATGCAATATTGGGAGTGGGGGACGATGCCGCGCTGCTGCGCGTGGCCAGCGGCATGGAGCTGGCTGTTTCCACCGACATGCTGGTAAGCGGCACGCACTTCTTTCCCGACGCCGATCCTTACATGCTGGGCCACAAGGCGCTGGCGGTGAATATTTCCGATATGGCGGCCATGGGTGCGCAGCCGCGCTGGGCCACGCTGGCCTTGTCCCTGCCGCAGGAGGACGCGGCATGGCTGGAACGCTTCAGCGCGGGCTTCTTTGCCTTGGCAGATGCGCACAATGTGACCCTGATCGGCGGCGACACCACGCGCGGCCCGCTCAACTTGTGCGTGACCATTATGGGCGAGGTGCCGCAGGGTCAGGCCTTGCGTCGTGATGGCGCAAAGCCCGGCGACGAGGTGTGGGTGTCGGGCAAACTGGGGGACGCCGCACTGGTTCTTGCCTATCTGCAGGGACAATTGGCGCTGGATATAAAAACCATTGCCGCCACGGCGGGCGCCCTGCACCAGCCTGTGCCGCGAGTGGCTCTGGGCTTGGCTTTGCGCGGCATTGCCAGCAGCGCAATCGATGTGTCGGATGGCTTGCTCGGCGATCTAGGGCATATTCTCGAACAATCGAATGTGGCGGCGGAGATACGCTTTGCTGACTTGCCGGCGTCGCCAAGTTTGCGCCCTTATCTGGCGCAGTCATTGGGCCAGCGCTGTGTGCTGGCGGGCGGAGACGATTACGAATTGTGCTTTACCGTGCCAGCCGCGCGGCATGCCGAGATCGAGTCAATTGCTGCACGCCTGGATTTGCCGCTGGCCTGCATAGGCAATATTTCCGCAGGCAAGGGCTGTACGCTGCGTGCTGCCGATGGCAGTGTGATGACAATCAAGGAATCGGGCTATGACCACTTTGCATGATCAATTGCGTTTCAAACCCGACTGGCGCTTTCTGCTCAGTCATCCAGCCCATTTTCTGGCGTTCGGTTTCGGCAGCGGCTTGTCGCCGCGTGGCCCGGGCACGGCGGGCACGCTGGTCGCCTTTCCCATCTACTGGTATCTGGCCCCGCGCCTGAGCGATGCGCTGTTCATTCTGGTGCTGATCTGGGCGTTTGCCTTTGGTGTGTGGGTGTGCGAAAAAACCGGGCGCGAGCTGGGCGTGGCGGATTACGGCGGCATCGTGTGGGACGAAATCGTGGCATTCCTGCTGGTGCTGTTCTTTACGCCGGAAGGCTGGCAATGGCAGGTGTTTGCATTCGTGCTGTTCAGATTTTTTGATATCGTCAAGCCGCAACCCATACGCCATTTCGACAAGACCTGGCACGGCGGGCTGGGGGTCATGTTCGACGACATACTCGCGGCGGGCTATGCGCTGTTGTGCATGGCGCTGGTGAAAAGCGTGCTGTAACCGTAAAGGGGAATGCGATGCGCCTGTTTCTGCTGTTGCTTGCCGTTGTTGCCTGCCATCCTGTCCATGCAGAAGAGTTCAACGCCAAAGTCATTGCGGTAATGGATGGCGATACCATATTGCTGCTGCGGGATGGCAAGCAGCTCAAGGTGAGGCTGGCCAATATCGACGCGCCGGAAAAGGCGCAGGAGTACGGCACGCAGTCGCGCCAGGCGCTGCTCAATATGGTGCTGAAGAAACAGGTGCGCGTGAACAGTCAGGCCATGGACAACTACGGGCGCATGGTCGCCGAGGTCAGCGTGGACGGGCGCAGCGTGAATGCGGAACAGGTGCGCAGCGGCATGGCGTGGGAATACTCGCACTTTCACAGCAATAAACATTACCTGGCCCTGCAGAGCGAGGCGCAGCAAGCCCGCCGCGGCCTGTGGGCGCAGGCTGAAAGCCCGCTGCCGCCCGAGCAGTGGCGCAAGATGCATCCTGCAGTTGCTCCTGCTCCGCAACAGCACGCGAAGTCAGCGGCACCGGTTGCTGCGCGCGATGCCGCCTGCAGCAATAAACACCATTGTGAACAGATGAGTTCCTGTGATGAGGCAAATTTTTATTTGCGCCAGTGCGGGGTGAAAACGCTGGATGGTAATGGTGACGGGGTGCCGTGCGATGATCTGTGTGAATCCAGGCGGCGGCCGCTGCGCTAGGGCGATCAGGTGTTCCTGCTTGCGGGGGCACGTGATCTGAGCAGCAGCCATACCAGGCCGCTGCTCACGACCAGCACCGGTATGGTGGAGTAGGTGTTGATGGTGGGCCAGCCGAAATGGGTGATCATCGCGCCCGATGCCAGCGAGGTGAAGGTCAGGGTTGCGAAAACCAGGGTGTCATTCAGTCCCTGTGCCGTGGATTTCTCATTGGGCGTGTAGGTTTCTGTCAGCAGTGTGGTGGCGCCGACATACAGGAAGTTCCAGCCTACCCCTAGCAGTATCAGCGCTGTCTCGAAATGCGTTTCAGTTGTGCCGGCAAGGTTGGTCAGTGCGCAAGCGAGAATCAGCACGCAGCCCGTCAGCATGACCTGCAGCACGCCAATTTTTCGAATCAAATCCCCGGTAAAGAACGAAGGTGCGAACATCGCCACCAGATGCCACTGTATCACCCAGGTGGTGCTGGGGAACGAGCAGCCATAGCTGTTCATGGCCAGCGGTGTGGCCGTCATCAGGAAGTTCATCACGCCATAGCCGACCATGGCGGCAAGCAGCGCGACCATGTATTTTTCCTGTGTGGCGATCTGCAGCAGGGGGCGTGCTCCCTGGTGGCTTTCATCCGCTGGCACTGGCGGCAGATCCAGCCTGGAAGCCAGCCATGCCGCGGCGGCAGTGATGATGATCAGGCTCAGGAAGCTGGCCAGGAATGCATGCTCCATCAGGTTTCTGGTGTAGCGCGCAAGGTTGGGGCCGATAAATGCGGCAAACACGCCACCGGCCAATGTCAGCGAGATGGCCCTGGCCTTGAGCTCGGCAGGCACGGCCTCGGCCGCGGCGAAGCGGTAGAACTGGGCAATCGCGGTATGCACGCCGATAAGCAGGCTGGCGGCGGTGAACAGGTAAAAATTTCCCAGCCAGATGCCGATGGAGGCGATGATCACGCCGACAGAACCGGTCAGCGCGCCACGTATGAACACATGGCGCCGCCCCTTTTTCTTCATCAGATGCGAGAAGTAATACGCGACCAGCATGGTGGTCAGATACTGCATGGCCAGCGGCAGCGTGGCCCAGGCCGGGCTGGGCGCCAGCTCCTTGCCGATCAGCGCGGAAGATGAGATTACCAGGCCGATGCCGGTGAACAGCATGGCCTGGCAGAGTGCCAGGATGAGGACGTTACGGTTCATGTTGTCGTGTGTTGTTTAAACCTGGAAACCTCAGTTGGACAGGTCGAAGTGTGCGGTTTTTGTGGTGTAGGGCAAGGAGTTACAACGCCGCCATGCGTCACAAAAACCGTGCAATTCGGCCTGTAGCGGACTCACCAGTTGGGTGAATCCAGGATGGGCAATTAAATTCATTACCTTCATTACTTTAAGCGTGCAGATGAGTGGTCAACTGAGGTTCCCAGGTTAAAGGCCTGCACAATTCTGCGCAATTCCTTCCGTCAGCATCTTGATCCTGGCTGCGCGTGTGTCATCGTCCAGGTACACTCTTTCGTTATTCGCATCCCTCGTAAATATGGGCACTTGCTGCTGATACATCTCCAGCCTGTTGCGCGCCTCCATGCATTTGGACTTTCTGATCTCTGCTTGTTGTGCAGCCCGGGCATTTTCCTGTGCTTCCCGATTGGCCTTGCTTGCCTTTATCTCGGATTCAAGTTCGCGCTTGATCTTGTTCGGCTGATCATTGTTTCCAGCATTATCAAGTGCAGGAGCGGGGGAAATGGGTACTTCGGAAACTTTTTGTTCGGCGGGGGCTTTTTCCGAGTAATGCGTTTCGCCGTTCTGGTCCACCCACTTGTAAACCTTGGCGTTGGCGACGCCGCTTGCAAGTGCCAATACCATGAAAAGCAGGAGTTGATTGAACATGGAGCTCTCTCTTTGCAGTCTTGATTGGTGATGTGTTCGGGATCAAAGTCCCGCGCGGCTAATATTGTCTGGTGAGGCTCATCTGGCCATTCTTCTGTTCTATATTAAACCTTTTCAGGACATTCATGCCCAGCAAGGGCTGGCTGAGATTGGGTACGGCCATGGCCTCCACGTTGCGGAGTGTGAAGTTGCCAAAGGTTAATTTCTGGATGGTGACATAGCAAACGCTCGATACGCCATTGGCAGTTTGTACGGCGCCCCTGCGCTCGCAATTCAGTCCGGCGGAATTGGCCAGGCCCAGTGGTATTGAAACAACTGACGCGCCGGTGTCTATGGCAAAGGTTAGGAAATGATCATTGATTGCCCCATCAACAAAATAGTGTCCGTTGTGCCCCTGGCCAATAATAAATACACCGTTGCCGCCAGGATTGGCTGGATCGGTTTCTACCTCAGTTGCTGCGCGTGATTGCCAGGAAGAAACGGATTCGGTTTCAGCGGCACAGGGTTTCTCCTGGTAAAGGAATCCACCTTCGGGTTTCTTGCATTTGTAGATGGCCGCTGCCGAAACTGGCAGCGTGACAAACAGGAGAAATACAGCAAGCCAGATTTTCATGGTTCATCCTTTCATACACATAGATTGGCAGGGCGGTGCAAGCAGCCCGCGCTTATTGAATATCCAGTCGCCGGCAGCCCTGCGCGTCGCATAGCAAGGTATTGCCGGTCTGGTGCCAGTCTCCCAGCACCCAGCGTTGGCATGTGTGCTTATCCACGCTGTGCTGGTGCAGCGCGAGGCGGTGGGTGTGGCCGTGGATCAGGCGCGGGTAATGCTGCTCGCGCAGCAGCCGGGCAACCGCATCCGCGTTGACGTCCATGATGTCCATGCTCTTTACCTGTTTCTGGCTCTCGCTCAGCTGGCGCAGCTGCTCGATCTGCGCCTTGCGTTGCGTCAGGGGCTGGGCGAGAAATGCCGCGCGCCACTCCGGGTTGCGCACCTGCTGGCGAAAAGCCTGATACTGCGCGTCATCCGTGCACAGGATGTCGCCATGGCTAAGCAGGGTGGGCTGGCCATATAGATCAAGCAGGGTGGGGTCGGGCAGCAGGGTGGCACAGCAAGCCTGGGCCAGTCGTTCATCCATCAGGAAATCGCGGTTGCCGTGCATGATGAATATGCGCGTCCCGTGCGTGCCCAGGGCATGCAGCGATGCCGTAATGGTGCGGTGAAAAGGCGTGTCGAGATCATCATCGCCCGCCCAGTATTCAAACAGGTCGCCGAGTATGTAGAGCGCCTCGGCTTGTGGCGCCGTGTGCTGCATGAATTTCAGGAATAACTGCGTGGTGTGCGTCTGCTCTTCGCACAGGTGCAAGTCCGAGATGAATAAGGTGTGGGGCATTGCAAAAGAAAACGGCGCCTGGAGCGCCGTCTTGCTGATTACTTGACTACTTCAGCTTTGGTGATGATCACGTCTTCTTTGGGCACGTCTGCGTGGCCGGCATTGTTGCCGGTTTTGACCTTGCCGATGGTGTCCACCACGTCCATGCCCTCAACCACTTTGCCGAATACGCAGTAGCCGTAGCCCTGCGGGTTGGGGGCAGTGAAGTTGAGGAAGCTGTTGTTCTTGGTGTTGATAAAGAACTGTGCAGTAGCGGATTGCGGGTCGTTGGTGCGCGCCATGGCAATGGTGTATTTGTCGTTGGAGAGGCCGTTGGCAGCTTCATTCTTGATCGGTGCATTGACAGACTTCTGTTTCATGCCTGGCTCGAAGCCGCCGCCCTGGATCATGAAGCTGTCGATCACGCGGTGGAAGATGGTGTTGTTGAAATGGCCGCTATTCACGTAATCCAGAAAGTTCTGGACGGTAACGGGAGCTTTTTCGGCATCCAGTTGCAGGGTGATGACGCCGTGATTGGTGTGAAGTTTGACCATGGTTGCTTTTCCTTGTTTAGTAGTGGTGTTCGAAGTGGGGGCTGCGCTGCATGCTGAACCCAGGCCCAGGCTCAGCAGCAGGAAAGCGAAAAAAGTGATGCGTAGTGATTTCATTATGCGGATCCTTCATAAACGATTTGCCAGCGATTATCGCGTTTCATCCAGTACTGGCGCTTCTTCATGCGGTTTACCAGGTTGTTGCTGGCATAGTCCTGCTCGAAGCTCACCACCACCAGGTTGGGCTGGCTGGGGTAGGGGAAGGCGCTCAGGTTGGACAGGTTGACCTTGATCCAGGATTTGCCGGAATTCACCTGGCGCTTTTGCTGCGACCAGGCTTCAAGGTTTGCGCCACCCGAGGTGAAGTCGGTTGCGTAGTGGGTCAGGTAGGCGTCGGTGTTCAGGCTGGACCAGTCGCTGCGCCACTGCTCAACCGCTTTCAGCAATGCCTCGCGGTCGGCCCTGTCGGTTTCATCGCTCCATTCCATATTGCGGGTGATGATGACCGGAGTCAGGCCGATTTGCAGGGATTGCTCCAGGTGGGTGAGGTCGCTGTTGGACAGCACCACGCAGCCATTGCTGGCCAGCGGCGGGCGGCTGTAGGTGTCGCTGGGCGTGCCATGCAGCCAGATGCCGTGGCCGTCGCGGCCCTGTCTCTTGTCCCACTCGTTCGGGTAATTCAGGGGGAAGGCGCCGCTGCCGTAAAAATCGGTAAGCTGGCTTTTGTTGAGATGCGAGTTGATGAAGTAAACCCCCAGCGGGGTTTTCTGGTCGCCCTCGGCTGCCTTGTCGGCGCCTTTTTTGCCCACGCTGATGTAGAAGTCTTCCACATAGCGCGCTTCACCATTCACATTCTTGTACAGATACAGCGTGGATTTGCTGGTATCCACCACGATGGCGTAATTCTGCTGGGGGTTGAGCTGCCACAAGTATCTTGAGCTCTGTGTGAGCGGTTGCTGCTGCTGTACGCGTTGCAGACGTGCACGTGCCTCATCGCGCAGGTCATCGAGGCGTTCGCGTGGAGCATCCGGTGCGTTGCCAAAGTCGCTGATGGGCTTGGCACGGGCCAGCAACAGGTCGCCCTTGACCAGTTGCGCCAGCTTGAAATTGGGGTAGGTCTTGAGCAGCGAGTCTACGTCGTTGAGTGCGGTATCGAGGTGGTTGTTGCGCACCGCCTGCAGGCTCTTGGCCAGCAGCGCCTCCATGTTGCGCGAGTCGACATCACCCGCCTGTGCCGAGCCCAGGCACAGGGTTAACAACAAGGGGGTGAAGTATGTGTAACGCATTAGTTATTTACCTGCGCGCTCTTCCTGGATTAGCCATTTATCGTTCAGTTTAACCATTTCCAGCGTCTTGAGGGTAGAGGTCTTCAGCGTGCCGGAACGGTAGAACTGCCTGAAGCTGATAGTCGCATGGGCGGGATCGCCCAGCTTGACCTTGGCGCCGCTGATGCTGACCTGAATGGATTTGGGCTTGGCGATGCGCTCATGGCGCTGCTTTTCCCAGCTGCTGCGGCTTTCGTTGCCGGGGATCTTGAAGTCCCTGGCATAGAAGGCGAGGTACTTGGGCACGTTGTTGCTGGACCATGCTTCAGCCCAGTCCTGCACGGCCTTGAGCACTTCCTCGCCGCTGCCCGTTGTGGGAGTTGGTTTGACCAGGCTGGCGGGCAGCGCCACCGCTGACACGGCGGCAACGGGCTGGACAACTGGCAGCGCTGCAGTGGCAACCGCTGGCGTGCTGGCAGCTGCCGGTGCCGAGGCCTGGGCTGGCGCTGCGCTGGCTACAACAGTGGCGGAGGTTTTGCTGCCCTTGCCGTTGCTGCTGAACAGATCCTTGATCAGCGCCAGTTTGGTCTGGGTGCTGGTATTGCTTTTATCCAGCTGCAGGGCGCGGTCATAAGCCTGGCTGGCCATTTTGGCGTAAATGTCGCCCAGGTTTTCGTGCGCGGTGGAGTAGCTGGGATGGGTGCGGATGGCCATTTCCAGGGCCACCTTGGCTTTTTCATACTGGCCCTGGCCGGCATACAGCACGGCCAGGTTGTTGTAGGGCTCGGGCAGCTCGGGATAGTCCTCGGTCAGTGCGGAGAAGATGCGGATGGCCTCATCCGTATTGCCCTGCTCCGCCTTGATCAGCCCCTTCAGAAAGCGTGCCGGTGCGTCCTTGGGCTTGTGGGCGAGGAAGGCGTCCACTTTTTCCAGCGCTTGGGCGTGCTGCCCCTGCTTGAACAGCTTGTTCGCATCCTGCACTTCATCTGCATGGGCAGAGGCAAGGCCGAAGCCCAGCAGCGCGCCCAGCAACAGCGCGCATGGCGCGGCACGTTGGCAAAACTGATTGAACATATTCATTGAGCTTAAAGTTTCCAAAATGGTTATGGCAGGGGCCAGCCTGCAAAAGGAACAGGATTCTACCAAATATGACCGCCGCTTTCACAAGTAATCAAGGCCCTGTAGGGGGCTGGATGTCTAGGCTCGCCAGTTTTCGGGTAAAATTCCAGCCTTTAAGGCAACCTGAAATCCGACCATGAGCAGCAACGCACCGGCGCCCGCCTCCAATTTCATCCGCAACCTGATCGAATCCGACCTGGCCAGCGGCAAGCACAAAAGCATCGTAACCCGCTTTCCGCCTGAGCCCAACGGCTATCTGCACGTTGGCCATGCCAAGTCCATCTGCCTGAATTTTGGCCTGGCCCGCGATTTTCAGGGCAAATGCAACCTGCGCTTTGACGATACCAATCCGGAAAAGGAAAGCGAGGAATTCGCGCGCTCGATTCAGGATGACGTGCAATGGCTGGGTTTTCAGTGGGATGGCGAGGTGCGCTGGGCGTCGGATTACTTCGAGCAGCTGTACCAGTACGCGGTCGAGCTGATCAAGCAGGGCAAGGCCTATGTGGAAGACCTGAGTGCGGAAGAAATGCGCGAGTATCGCGGCACGCTGACCCAGCCGGGCAAAAACAGCCCGTATCGCGAGCGCCCGGTGGCAGAAAATCTGGATCTGTTTGCGCGCATGCGTGCCGGTGAATTTTCCGACGGCGCCAAGGTGCTGCGCGCCAAGATAGACATGGCTTCCGGCAACATCAACATGCGCGACCCGGCGATTTACCGCATCCGCCGCGCCCACCACATTCGCACCGGCGACCAGTGGTGCATCTACCCGATGTACGACTACACCCACTGCATCTCGGACGCGCTGGAAGGCATCACCCATTCCCTGTGCACGCTGGAATTTGCAGACCACCGCCCGCTTTATGACTGGGTGCTGGACCAGCTGCCCGTGCACTGCCACCCGCAGCAGACCGAGTTTTCGCGCCTGGAGTTGCATTACACCATTACCAGCAAGCGCAAGCTGCTGCAGCTGGTGAACGAGAAACACGTGAGCGGCTGGGACGACCCGCGCATGCCCACCATTATCGGTATGCGCCGTCGCGGCTATACGCCGGAAGGCATACGCGAGTTTGCAAATCGCATTGGCATATCCAAAAGTGAAAATATTGTCGACATGGCAGTGATGGAGGGGGCTGTGCGCGAAGACCTGGAAATGCGTGCGCCGCGCGTGATGGCGGTGATCAACCCGCTCAAGGTGAGCATCACCAACTTCGACGGCGCCCAATCGCGCGAGGCGGGCTTCCACCCCAATCATCCCGAGTTTGGCAGCCGCATGGTGCCGATCTCCAAAGAGTTGCTGATTGAAGCGGATGACTTTGCCGAAGTGCCGCCGCCGGGTTGGCAACGGCTCACTCTGGGCGGCGAGATACGCTTGCGCTACAGCTATGTGATGCGCTGCGATGAAGTGGTGAAGGATGCTGCCGGCAAGGTGATCGAATTGCGCTGCAGCATAGACCACAATACCCTGGGCAAGAATCCGGAGGGGCGCAAGGTCAAGGGCGTGATTCATTTCCTGTCACGCGAGCACTCACTGCCTGCGGAAATACGCTTGTACGACAGGCTGTTTACCGTGCCCGAACCCGATGCAGAAAAGGATGTGGATTTTTTCACCTACCTCAACCCGGCTTCATTGACGGTGGTGCAGGGCTGGGTCGAGTCTGCAGTCAACGATGCAGTGCCGGAGACGCGCTACCAGTTCGAGCGTCTGGGATATTTTTGCACCGACAGGCGCGATCATCAGCCGGGCAAGAAGCTGGTATTCAACCGCACGGTGACGCTGAAGGACTCATGGTCTAAAGAGCAAGGCTAAACAACCTTTATCCGCAGATTACGCAGATTAAGCCGATTGAATCTGCGTGAATCTGTGTAATCTGCGGACAAGCAGGATTCCAAATGTTAAAAATCTACAATACACTCGCCCGCGACAAGCAGGAATTCACTCCCATCGAACCCAACAAGGTGCGCATGTATGTATGCGGCATGACCGTGTACGACTACTGCCATGCCGGCCATGCGCGGGTGATGGTGGTGTTTGACATGGTGTACCGTTGGCTCAAGGCCAGTGGCTACGATGTTACCTACGTGCGCAACATCACCGACATCGACGACAAGATTATCAAGCGAGCCGCGGAAAACGGCGAGTCCATTCATGTATTGACGCAGCGTTTTATCGACGCGATGCACGAGGACGAACGCGCCCTGGGCGTGCTGGCGCCGAACCACGAACCGCGCGCCACGCAGTATGTGCCGCAGATGCTGGAGATGATCGCGCAGCTGGAAAAGAACGGCATTGCCTACAAAGCGGCTGATGGCGACGTGAATTATGCGGTGCGCAAATTTGACGGTTACGGCAAATTGTCCGGCAAGTCACTGGAAGATTTGCGCGCCGGCGAGCGCGTGGATGTGGTCGACGGCAAGCACGACCCGCTGGATTTCGTGCTGTGGAAGCACGCCAAGGACAGCGAGCCGGCAGAGGTGAAATGGGAGTCGCCCTGGGGGCAGGGGCGTCCGGGCTGGCATATAGAGTGCTCGGCCATGAGCTCGGAATTATTGGGCAGGCATTTTGACATCCACGGCGGCGGCGCCGACCTGCAGTTCCCCCATCACGAGAACGAAATCGCGCAGAGCGAAGGTGCACTGCTGCACGATGATAAATGTCGGGGCCAGTTTGTGAATTACTGGATGCACAACGGTTTCGTGCGCGTGGACAACGAGAAGATGTCCAAGTCGCTGGGCAACTTTTTTACCATACGCGAAGTGCTGCAGAAGTTTGACGCCGAGGTGATGCGCTTCTTCATTCTGCGCGCCCACTATCGCAGCCCGCTGAATTATTCCGATATGCACATCGACGATGCCAAGGGGGCGCTCACCCGCCTCTACACCGCGCTCAAGGGGCTCCCCTCGCCCGCAAGCGGGAGAGGGGCTGGGGGAGAGGGTGAAGTGGACTGGAACGAACCCCACGCCCAGCGCTTCAAGGCCGCGATGGACGATGACTTCAACACCCCGGAAGCCATGGCGGCATTGTTTGATCTCGCCAATGAAGTGAACAAGACCTCCTCACCACAACTCGCCGCGCAGCTTAAAGCGTTGGGCGCGACACTGGGGTTGCTGCAGTGCGATCCTGTAGAGTTTCTGCAAGGTGGCGCCACGGAAGGCTTGGGAGAAGCGGTGATCAACGCGCAAATCGCCGCGCGAGTTGCCGCCAAACAGGCCAAGAATTATGCCGAGGCAGACCGCATCCGCAAGGAACTGCTGGCCGCGGGTATCGTGCTGGAGGATAGCCCGGCGGGTACGACCTGGCGGCGTGCGTAAAATTTTCGGGGATATTATCAGGCTGCGCGGGCGTGAATCAGCGGCTCGATCTCTGGCCAGACTGTACGCTGCGCTGTTCGAAGGGCAAAATCGCTTTGCAAGTCCAGCCATATTTCGGGTGAAACACTGAAGTACTTTCCCAGACGTAAAGCAGTATCCGCACTAATAGCCCGTTTCCCATTGACGATCTCGCTGATGCGATTGGGCGGCACGTTAATGTCACGCGCTAAGCCATTGATGCTGATGTCCAGTGGCCTCATGAATTCTTCCAGCAGAATTTCGCCGGGTGGAATCGGGTCTAGTAATTTTTTAGTCATGGCTGTCACTCCTTAGTGGTAATCCACAATTTCAACGTCATGTACATCGCCGTCTGACCACTTGAAACACAAACGCCATTGGTCGTTGATGCGGATGCTGTATTGCCCCTTGCGATTGCCTTTCAGGGCTTCCAAGCGGTTGCCGGGTGGCTGTTTTAGATCATCCAGAGTTCTGGCGCGATGTAAATAGAGTAACTTGCGTCGTGCGGGACGTTCTATTGCGCGAAACCGTGGGACAAGAATGTCGTGAAAGAGCTCTTCAGTATCGGCGCACTTGAATGATCTAATCATGGCAACCAGGCTATTACGTATTGCGTAATATGTCAATCATTTCGCGGAGCGAAGCAACGCGCTGATTACTTCAGCTCAGAACTTCCCTTTCAGCAAAGACAATCCTTCTGATAACAGGTCGCCGTGTGGCACGCTGCCATTGGGGGTAAGGTGGTCAATGATTTTTGGCAGCATGGTGGCCAGACCTTGTGCTGCATCTGTTGTGGAAATGCCGAGTTTTTGTGCTACTGCCTGAATGTGTTGATTGCCCAGCACCTGCTGGATCTGTTCTGCGCTCACCGGCAGGTTTTGCCCGGTGCTGACCCAGGATGCCATGGCGTTACCCAGGCCCTTGTTCTGGAATAGCGTGATTAACCCTTGTATGCCACCGATTTCCGGGCTGTTGATGATACCCATTACCGCATCAAGCATGCCGCCGTGCCCTGTGGCAGCGTTGCCGGAAAGCGTATGGCTGACCTGGTTGACCAGTGAATCAAATAATCCCATGACTAACTCCTGAGTGAATTTACAGAGGGCAGTATTCTAATCAAGGCGTGTTCGCTTGACGAGAATTCTTGCGTGAAAGTGGCGTCAGGGCAACTTGCCGGCAGTGACCATGCGATTGAACAGCTGTGGCCGGGATATCCAGATCAGGATGTCATCGAACGCAGGGTTGGGCGTATCACTCTGGTAAATGCCACCGACAGCTTCGAAGCTTGCATTGTTGGGGTCGGCAATAAGGTTGGGGCCGGTGGAATAGACAATGGCGACAGGGCGTTCTGTTGTGTTGGTTAGTGCCAGGCCATTACTGTCTTGAATTGTCATGCAGTCACTGGAAAGTGGCGAGCAAGTACCAAAACCGGTAATTAAGGTGATAGTGCCAACAGAAAAATTTCTGTCTGCTCGATAGCGCCAGTAGCCTGTCCACGGGTCAGCAACAGCACTGCGTCTACTGCCCCACGCATCGGTTTCGCTGACCCCCAGTGTTTTCCATGGCAAGTATCCTTCGGTGGCGCAAAGAGCAGGGTCTTCGGATCCGTAGTTGGGGTTGGCTGGGTCCGGTTGATTGGTTGGACAGGGAAGCCGGCCGTTAATAATTGCAAATCCAAACAGCGCCTGACGGATTTCCTCGATCTGCTTGCGCGTGTCGTTGCGGCGCTGTTGCTCTATCTGGCTGCTGACCGTGGGCAATAGGCCACCCAGCAGCAGGGTGACAATCAGCAGCACGATGGCCAGTTCGACCAAGGTAAAGCCGCAATTTGCATCACGGCAAATGATTCTATTTCGGCTAAGGGAGTGCATAGAGTTGGTCATTCGAAATAGTGGTTGGAGTAACATAGACATCGTCCAGATTCTGATTCTCTGAATCTTCTAAATACCAGGATATATTGCTGTTAGGGTAAGTAC
This sequence comes from Nitrosomonadales bacterium, assembly GCA_023259065.1. Taxonomy (GTDB): domain Bacteria; phylum Pseudomonadota; class Gammaproteobacteria; order Burkholderiales; family Gallionellaceae; genus 39-52-133. Next base: position 45,485 of record JAHFQY010000002.1, on the reverse strand, counting down.
GCGTAATGCTACCCAAAGGAGAGCCTGGCGTGAAAATTAATCCAGGTGTGCTGTTGCCGGAAACAGTCAGGGTTGAGTTACAACCTGGTGGGGCGCTGGCAAGGCGGCTCGTGCCTATGCTGTAATAAAACACCAAATACCAGTTGTTGACACTAAACCAGGGAGAGGCACCTGTGGATGGCAGTGCATTGCCACCACCCCAGTCGACTGGTTGTGCCACAAATGGCAAGCGTCCTCTGCAAATCGTGGTGTCACTGTTGCATGTTGCGCTGTTGCAAGTGCTCAAGTTGGCTGGGTAAGGGTAAACGCCATGTGCAGAATAATAATTAATCAGGATATTTTTTAGCGCCTTTGCGACCCTGCTTTCAATAGCTGGCATGAAATCTTTAGTCCGGACGACAAGAAGCTGATCATTAAACGTGTCGCTCAAATTGGTTGCAGCGAATGGTCCGTTTATCGTTGCATTGTTTATTGAAGCAGGGCTGATATCCAAATAATTGGACGCTGTGGTTTGATCTGTCGCCGAGTTTCTTATCTGAGTGCCGATCGCTCTTCCAGGCGAGAAGATTATTGCTACTGCTTCTGATCCGGGCGGTGTAAGTAAATTTCCGCTGTTGTCATAAACACTCATGGTGCCTTTTGTATCGCTATTGATCACGCTGGCTGATTTGCGGAAATTGCCGGATAACGCATACCACAATGAATCACCGTTGCCATCAAGCGGTTCTGGAATACCCAGGGTTTTCCAGGGAATTCGGCCTAAGTCTCCGGCAGAGCAGCTGGACTCGGTGCCGTAATTGAGTGTGTCTGGTGCATGTTTATCCGGGCATGGAAAGTTTCCAGGCCTGGCTGTCAGCGAGCCAGAGTTGTCGCTGGAAATTGCATAGCTAATCAATGCCTCTTTGGCTTGCGCCAGCGCATCTGCGGTCACCTTGTCGCGCTCCATGCGCAGCGCCGCGCCGCTCAGCGAATGAACCAGCAGTGTCATTGCGCCCATGATCAGGATGACCAGCATCACCAGCATTACCGCGCCGCGTTGATGGCGGATGCCGGGGTGGCTATGCGGTTGAGGCGAACGCATGATGGTTATTGCTTCGCTGGTTCTGAGGTGGTTTGTGTGGAGGAATCAAGCAGGAGTTTCTGGCCGACTTTCAACTCCACGGCTTTGTTCTTGCCTGGTACGGCCACGGGGGTGGCCGCCGGTGTGTGTTCGTTGCTATAAGCCGTTACCTGGGGAACGCCGTTGATCCACACCGTGCGTTTGCCGCCGTGTTTCTGCACGATGCCGTTGACTACCAGGGATGCCGTGGCGCCGTCACTCGCAGCACTGCCGCGCAGTTGCCCGCTTTCCAGTTGCTGGCGTTGTTCCGGTGTGAAAAACAGGCGGCCCAGTTCCCTGGCCTGTGGCTGTGAGTATGGGGCCAGACAGAGGAACGGCAGCAGGAAGAGCGGAGAGATCTTCATTTTGTGTTCCTGTTCTTGATGGTCAGCCAGTTGCCCGCACAATCAGCTTTGAGCTGGGTTGCAGAGCTGGTGCTGGTGGCGGCGCGTTCTACCGAGCAATGGTCGAGCATGAACCAGCCTTTCATGTCGTGACGCAGGGTGTCAAAGAAAGTGACTAATTGTTCTTCGTGCAGTAGTTGTAATTGCAGGGTCATGCCACTCTGCTTCAGGTCAAAATTTCCGCTGTCGGCTGCCGGTGCCGGTGTATAGGCTAGTTGCGGGGCGATCGTGTATTTGAAATCCAGCACACGGTTCTGCTTGCGCAAGGCCTCCAGCCCTTCTAACAGATCCAGCCTTTGCTCGTCACCAATGACTTTATGTTTGACCCAGGCGTCATATTCGGCAGCATAGGTGGACAGGTTGTCACGATCGTCACGCGCGGCATTGTATTTGTTGCGTGCTTCATTGAGCTGGAGTTGCACCGCTTTTTTAGTGCGTTGTGCGGAATCATCCATTTTCTGGATGAGGAAGATGGCGCTGGCGCTTACAGCCAGCACGATCAGAAAAGTCAGCAGGCTCCAGCGGATATGCGGCAGGTCAGAGGATGAGAAAGTCATTCCTTGTGCCTCCATACAAGTTGTAGCGAAAATTCGGCGGGTTTGTCAGTGCTGTCGCTGATGTCTGCGCTGATGCTACCCTTGGAGCTGACATCCAGCGGCATTTTTGTGGAGGTGACGATATATCCGCTGAGTGTCAGCGCTTGCTGGAAGCGCTCCAGATAATCCAGTTCGCCGCGGTAGTCGTTGCGGAAATCAGCCAGCTCACCGCTGAACGAGATGACCTGGGCAGGGTAACTTGTTGCGCCCATGTCGGCAGGGGCGCCGCTGTTTTTCCAGGAAAGTTTGCCGGTGCGTATGCGCGGGAACTTGTCCAGGGTGCTTGCCAGCCCATCGAGAATTTCTTGTGGGGGAGCGGAGTAGTACTGCAACTTGCGCAACAGGGTTACTGCACTTTTCATGTCCGCAGCCGGAACGCTGGTATTGGGAAAACTCGCCAGAATTTGCTGGGTGTCGTGATTCAGATGGCTTATTTGTGCCTTGAGTGGTTCACTGTCCGAGGCATAAGAGGTCGCTTCCTGCAGTAATATGGTGCCCCAAATCATGCTGACAAATGCTGTCAGGGCTGCCAGGACAAACAGGCCATGGCGTATTTGCCAGAGCCGGAAGAAGTGGGTGTGGCTGGCATTGGCATATTGGCTGCGCGGCGGCTTGCTGGCGACCAGATGCAGGAATAATTTGGTGGCGTCGGAATCAGGGTAATGGTCCTTGGACTTGATGCGATGGCCGAGATCCTCAATGTCGAGATAGGCATACCTCATCTCTTCGCTTTTCAGCAGTTGCAACTCCAGTTGCGCCCTGTCATCTGCGTGGCAGATGATAAGCACGTTAAGCATTTCACCGGCGGGAGCCAGGCTCAGGCTGTGCAGGTATTGATGGGTGCGTGCGGTTTCTGTTGCGATGGCATCGCTGAAAGAGTTGTTGGCATTTAGCGGTGTCAGGCGCGAAAAGCGCAGGCGCTTGTTGAGGAAATAGGTTTGCCGCAGGCCGGCATTTTTTTCCCAGGACAGCAATAGCAGGTGGTCGGAATTAACTTCCCTGATCAACGGGTCACTGACGTGGGGAAGTGAGTAGATGCCGGCCAGGGGGATGTGGTTGACCAGCAAGGGATCCAGCCAGGCGGTAATGCGCGCCGGGTTGGTCAATGCCGAAAACAGCATTTCGTCATCGCGGCGTCCCTCTTCCTGGCGCTGCTGCAGCTTGGCCAGGCGGAAAGGGGTGTTGCGGTAATACTGTTCAAATTTGCGCTGTATCAGGGCGTTCTGGCTGGAGCCGGTCAGATGCGGCACGGTTTCCTGGCGAAAATCCTCCTCTATCATGTCAGTCAGCAGATAGGCCGGAGCATGATGATGTTTCAGGTATTCGGAGAACTGCTCGCGTCCTTCGGCATTATCGCTGAAATTCTGCCCATCCTTGAGCACACCTTTTTCCAGCGAATAAGCCTGAAAGTGATCGGTACTGAGAAAGAGTAAGGTTTTGCGTGTCATATTTTTACCTTGCCGATGATGTCATATATCGGCCCGAGCACGGATAGCATGACCCAGCCCAGCAGCGCACCGAGGATCAGGGTCATCACGGGTTCTATCATCACCTGCACCTTCTTGATCGAGTCTTTGACATCGCGATCATAGAAGTAGCTTACATTCAGCAACGCCTGGTCGAGCTGGCCGGTGGCTTCGCCCACTTTGAGCATGCGTATCACCAGTGCGGGGAAAATGCCGGTTTGCTGGAAACTCTGGGTGAGATTCTTGCCGGCCTCGATTTCTTTTACCACCTGGTCCAGGCTGGCTGCAATCACCTGGTTGTTGACCAGGTTGCGCGAATTGGCGAGGCATTCGAGGATGGTGATGCCGGAGCCGTACATCATGGCGAAGGTGTTGGCAAAGCGCGCCAGAATGATTTTGCGCAGGATGGGGCCGGTCGGCCAGATGTGCAGTTTGAGCTTGTCCAGATGATATTGCAGGCCGGGGTTGATGATCAGCGATGCCTTGAATGCGCCAAACAGGGCCAGCGGCGTGAGCAGAATGATGTACCAGTAATTCACAAAGACTGTGGAGGTGGCAATCAGCAAGCGGGTCTGGAAGGGGATGTCCTGCCCCATGCCCTTGATAAAGCCCACCAGTTGCGGCACCAGATAAATCATCAGGAAAAAGGTGATCGCAATCACCACCGTGCCTACGAAGATCGGGTAGATCATCATGTTCTTTGTTTGCGCCGCCATCTCGTCCTGCCACTTCAGCGACTCGGTGAGGTGCTTGAACACCTGCACGAGCTTGCCGCTTTCCTCTCCGGCATGGGTCAGGCTGATGGATATTTTATCGAAGGCATTGGGGTGCTGCGCCATGGCCTGGGACAGTTTCTTGCCGCCCTCGATGGACTTCACCAGGTTGGCGATGATTTCGCGGAAGACTGGCTCTTCCATGCTGTCGCGCAAATCGGCCAGGCATTCCAGCAGCGGCACACCGGCGCCGGTCAGCTGTTCCAGGTTGAAGAAAAAAGTGATCAGGTCTACGCGTTTTATTTTCTGGCGGCCAAATGCCGATTCATTTTCCGACAGCTTGGCATCAAGCAGATCCAGGCCGCTGCGTTTCAGGTGCAGTTCCAGGTCCACCAGATTGGCGGCATCCTGCAGCCCCCTGGAGGTTTTGCCCTGGCTGTTGAGAGCCTTGTAAGCGTACATTGCCATGATCTGCTCAGCCCATGCGATCGGTGAGGTCTACCACACGGGCAACTTCGGCCAGTGATGTCACGCCTTGCACCACGCGTCTCAGGCCATCCTGCGCCAGAGGCCTGAAGCCTTTTTCCAGCGCGGCATTTTTCAAGTCGCGTATGCTGGCGCGATGCGCGACCAGATCGTCGATATCGTTATCCATCTTGAAGATTTCCATGATGGCCTGACGCCCGCTATAGCCCTGGTGGCGGCACTGGTCGCATCCGGCAGCACGGAAGAGCGTGATGTCTGCCGTGGCGCTCACATCCAGCAGCTTGCGCTCACGGTGGTCGGGCGTGTAAGGATATTTGCAGTGCGGGCACAGCACGCGGATCAGGCGCTGCGCAATGATGCCGATGATGTTGCCAGCCATGATGTCGGGCAGTATGCCTATATCGAGCAGGCGCGGGATGGCTCCGATGGCCGAATTGGTATGCAGCGTGGAATACACCTGGTGGCCGGTCATGGCGGCGCGGAAGGCCATTTCTGCAGTGGGGTGGTCACGTATCTCGCCGACCAGGATGATGTCCGGGTCCTGACGCATCATGGAGCGGATACCGCTGGCAAAATCCAGCTTTGCAGCTTCGTTCACCGAAGACTGGCGTATCAGCGGAATGGGGTATTCCACCGGGTCTTCCAGGGTCATGATGTTGACCGACTCGGTGTTGACGTGATTCAGCACGGAATACAGCGTGGTGGTCTTGCCGCTGCCGGTGGGGCCGGTCACCAGAATGATGCCCTCGGGCTTGGCGATAATCAGCTTGAGCGTGTTGAGCGCGGCATCGTCCAGGCCGATCTGGTTGATCGGCACGATGCCCTTTTGGCGATCCAGTATGCGCAGCACCAGATTCTCGCCGTGCGTGGTGGGGTGCGAGGCAACACGAAAATCGATGGGGCGGCCGGACAGGCGCAGTGACATGCGGCCGTCCTGCGGCGCGCGTGTCTCGGCAATGTTCATCCCGCTCATTACCTTCATGCGCACCACCATGGCCGGCCAGAAGCTTTTGTGCAGGCTGCGCACCTGGCGCAGCACACCGTCCACGCGGTAGCGTATGCGCAAAAAGCTGCTCTCGGGTTCGAAGTGGATGTCGGAAGCACCCTGCTGCACTGCCTCGGTAAACAGTGCGTCGATCAGGCGCACCACCGGCTGGCTGAATTCGTTTACGCCTTGTGTGGTCGACTGGTACTCCATGTCGCCCGGCTCGATTTCATGCAGGATGCCGTCGATGGAAAGCTCGAAGCCGTAATACTGGTCAATTGCGCGCACGATATCGGATTCGCTGGCAACCTGTGTCAGCAGCCGGTATTCGTCGCGCAGCAGGGCGCGCACCTGATCCAGTGCGATGATGTTGTCAGGGTCGGCGATGGCCAAGGTCAGGGTTTTGCTGGCGACCTCCACCGATAGCGGCAGCATTTGATAGCGCCGCGCCATGTCTTTGGGAATCAGCGCAATGGCTGCGGAATCAATGATGACGGTGGTGAGGTCGACACTTTCCTTGCCCAGATTCTCCGAGAGCACGTCACGAATGGTGGCTTCGGACAAGAAACCCAGGCGAACAAGCAGGGAGCCGAGAGGCTGATGGGTGCGGTTTTGTTCCTGAACGGCAATGCGTAACTGGTCTTCGCTGATGACACCTTTGGCCATCAGCAGCTGACCAATAGGTTGCTGAGAATTTTGATGCGGCACTGCCATGTCTGTCTTCCTGTTGTCAGGCTTCCCGCGGTTTAGGCTTAAGGAGCGCTTAGTTTATTCAGCCGCTGCTGTGTTGCAACACGATCAAAACCGGAGTTGCCCGATGTGTCCAGTTGTAAAGCCTGCTGGTAATACTGTGCAGCCGGTTTGCCCTGCCCCAGATGATCGAGGCTGGTTGCAAGGCTGAAGGCAAACAGCGCATTGGTTGGCTCCAGCCTGAATGCGTTGAAATAAGCCTGCTGCGCATCAGCCCAGCGCGACTGTTCCGTATACAGATTGCCCAGGGCAAAATGCAGGGCGGGGGATTGCTGGTTTTGCGCGAGGAGTTGCTTGAGGCGGGTTTCCTTGCTGGCTGCATCACCCGTGGCAAATGCCGCCATGCCGGCGTTCGCTACAGGGTCGCGCGGATCCTGGACCAGCACCTGGCGGTAATATTGCGCGGCAACATCATCCTGTCCCTGTTGCTGGGCAATAGCTGCCATGCCCAGCAAGGCATCACGATTTTTCGGGTCCTTCTGCAATACTTCGCGGTAGCGCTGCCACGCAGTGGCGTAGTCGCCATTCTGGTAAGCCTGATAGCCAGCGGCCAGTGCGGGGTCAATTGTATTCAACTCGGGCTGGCGTTCTATGCGTATGGCTGAATCAGGCCGTGGTGTAGCGGTCTTGCGCACGGCCCGGGGTTTTTCTGCCGCACTGGATTGCTGCACAGCAGGTTGTGGAGCTACTGCCACAGTCGGAACTACGGCAGGCTGTATCAGCGGCCTGGGCGCGGGGGCGGCTTCCATCACCGGAGCAGGCGGGGGCGGCGCACGCCGGGCAACGGGCTTGGGTGGCTGGATTTCGTACCAGACATAAGCGCCCCCCGCGGCTGCGAGCACTGAGCCGATAATAAGGGCGGTAGGAACCAGCCCCAGGTTGTAAGTGAACCCTTTGCGCGATGGCGCTTTTTTGGCGGCAAACAAGTTATCCCCCGCTGCACGTGATGATGCGACTGAATCGCTGGAATGTGGTGCCTGGCTGGATGCCGGGGCTTGCGCCTTGGGAGACGTTTTTACCTCGTGCTCTTCCAGCGACCACTCCGCTTTGCTACCCGCAGGCGTGTTGCCATTGCCCTCCTGCTGGGCCGAACCTGATTTTTTGAGTGCGTCCAGTAATAGGCTCATGATCAGCGATTAACATTTGTAAGAGGCGCACCTGTCGCATCTTCCTTGAGAAAGTCGGCTGTGGGCAAGCTATTGCGGAATTCCTTGTAATCACCACTCAGACTTGCATCTTTGATGACCGTAGGGCGCAGGAAAATCACCAGCTCGGTCTTGGTGGTGGTGTCGTCACGATTCTGGAACAGGTTGCCCAGCAAGGGGATGCGGCCCAGCAGTGGTATCTCGGAGGTGCTCTTGTCAATGCTGTCCTCCATCAGGCCGCCCAGTATGGCAATCTGATTGTTTTCAATTTTCAGCATCGATTCCATTTCACGCGTAGACGTCTGTGGAATGGAGTTGGGTATCGTCAGGTTGGGGGTCGGGTCTTGGACGCTGGTGAGCAGCCGTGTAATGGACGGGCGCACATTAAGCAGGACAGTGTCGTTGTCGTTGATTTGCGGTGTCAGGCTCATGGTGAAGCCGATGGGCACAGTGTTAACAGTGGTCGTAAAGGTGGTGATAGGCGTGCATGGGGCTGGTGAGCAAGGAGCACTGGTCGAATTAACTATGAAATAGACCTTGTTGTTCACCACGCGCAGCATGGCGGTCTGGTTGTTCATCACGCTCAGCTTGGGGCTGGAAAGCACTTTGACATTGCCGAATTTCTCCAGCAAGGTGACCGATGCGTTGATATTGCCATATTGTGAAGTCGGGTTGACATAGTTGACTTTGAGCGCGCCCAGGGCGGCATTGGCGGCGGTTGCACCGGCAACTTGCTGGCTTAAATTGAAACCGATGGTGTCGGGGGTCACCAGCGCCTTGGACCAGTCTATGCCTTGCTTGTAATTGTCGCTCAAGCTTACTTCAACAATGGTCGCCTCAATCAGTACCTGGCGTCGCGCATTATTCATGATCTGATCCACAAATTCCTGGATCTTCTCATGCTGCCTGCCGGTGGCGCGCACCGTGATAATGCCATTCTCAGGGTTGCTGATAACCGAGGCCTTTTCGCGGAAAGTATTGCGGCGGGTGACGGTAACACCCTCTTCCTCGATGGCTGCGGGATTGGGACTGTTGTCAAAACCGATTTTTGCAGCCTGTTTCTTGTTGCCCGTAACTGTTTGCGCGCCGGTTCCGGTAGTGCTGGCATTCTTGCTTTGCTGTACCGTGGTTTCACTCGAGCCATCAGGCAGGATCTGGTCGGTTTCGCGCAGAATGTCGGTGATATTCTTGGTCAGAGTCTCCCAGAAATGATTCTTGGAAGTATTCTTGATTGACAGCACGGAGTTGTTGGCCGCGCTTGCGGTTACGACACCAGCTCCGGTACCGGAACCGAGTTGGGATGAATTGGTTACGGTGCTATCCGAATCCCTCGACATGTTCACATAGTCGATCTTGTATTGTTTCAGATAAGGATCGTCTGGCTGAACCACCAGAGTTCCGTTGTCCAGCTTGTAGCGCATGTCGACCTGCTTGGAGATGCGGTCGAGAATTTGCGGCAGGGTCTGGTTAATCGCATTGAGGGTGACATTGCCCTGTATGCCGGCATGGATGTCGAGGTTGATCTTGGCATCCCTGGCCAATGCAAACAGTATTTCCTGCGCGGATACGTTGCTGACCACTACGCTGTAGGTTTCCACCTTGGGGCCAGCCTGAGGGGCGGGCAGGGGAATGGCGCGTTTGTTGGCTTGCGGAATATCTGCATTGGCGTGAGGCACTTCCTCTGCAGATTGTTGTATGTGTTTGTCTGATGGCTTGATGGGCGCAGTGCCGCATGAAGCTAGAAGTGTGCAACTCAAGTACAACATTGCATGGCTGAACTTCATTTATTTATCCCCTTATATGTCCGCAACTTAACACTGATTGTGGGGTTAGATCAATATGCCATTTGGGTTAGTTATGCGCCGATACTCATGATTACTTAGGTGTCTGCGCGTTATCCAGTGCATACAGCATGGGCTCAAAGGCGTCCTTGTAGCGCTGCGGCAGTTGCCTCATGCCCTCGCTGGCGGCTTCCCTGCTGGCGTATGTGCCGTACAGAACGCGATAGCCATTATGGCCATTTACCTTGATGGGCAATATGTAGATCTCGGGCAGTTTATCCAGGCTGTTTGCACGTTTGAGGAAACCTTCCATGCGTGCGGGCTGCACTTCATCGGTGTAAAACAGCTGGATGCTGGTGCTGCCTGAGTGGTGTTTGCGCAGCATCTCCTTGCCTGCCGCAAGGCGCTGCGTCAGGAGGCTGGGGTCGCCGGCCGGGGCCGGGGTTTTCTCCTGTGTCTGGGGTGCTGGCGTTGCAGGTGCGGCAGCGGTGGCTGGCTGCATCTCGGCAACAGGCAGAACTGCCGAGGCGGCGGAATCCAGGCGGTTATGCTCGTCTTGCGCCAGTGGCGAAGTGTCTACCACCGGGATGGCATTGTCGATGCGCAGGTTGAGCGCTGCTTCGGCAGCAGGCGCCGGGGCGGTGATGGCAACAGGTTTTATTTCCGCCGGTTTGCCGGCATGGCTGCCGAAAAACCAGACAGCGCCGGCCAGCAAGGCTGCGATCAGGATGGTGCCGCCTGCGATCAGCCATTTTTTTCTGGAAGGTTGTGCGTCTCCCGTGGGGCTGAGTTCGCTGTCCTGGATGGCGGCATGCACGTGGCGCACGTCGATGTTATGGGTGTTTTCCACAAAGGCGGCCAGCAGTGATTTGTCGGCCAGAATGTTGACACGGCGCATCAGGCCCTGCGAGGCTTTGCCGATAAGTGTGGCTGCGGCTGCGGAAAAAATGGTGGGGCCGCGGTACCCCGCTGTGCGCATGCGGAACAGCAGGTAGGACTCGATAATATTCTGCGACAAGGGCAGCATGCCGAAATGATGGATGATGCGATCCTTGAGCTGGCGCATATTGGGCTGCGCCAGCTTGTCATTCAGCTCGGGCTGGCCAAACAGCACGATGTGCAGCAGCTTGTGGTTGCCCACTTGCAGGTTGTACAGCAGGCGCAGCTCTTCCATGGTGTCCAGCGGCATGGCGTGGGCTTCGTCCACGAGGATGACAACACGCTTGCCCTGGGAGATTTTTTCCTCCAGCTTGTTTTGCAGCGTCTGCAGGATGATGTTGACGCGCTGCCCTTCCAGGTCAAGATTGAGGCCGTCGGCAATGGCATACAGCATTTCCTCGCGCGACAGGCTGGGGTTGGCCAGATAAACGGCCTCGATATGAGGGGGGAGGCGTTCCAGCAGCATGCGGCACAGCATGGTCTTGCCGCTGCCGACTTCGCCGGTGACTTTAATAATACCTTCGCTTTCTGCAATGGCGTAAATCAGTGCGTCAAGGATTTCCCCGCGATTGGCCCCTGAGAAGAAAAAATCGGTAACCGGAGTAATTTTAAAAGGGGGCTCGGTTAAGCCGAAATGCTCTAGATACATTTATTGAATTCCCTCTCTGGCTTTATTCGGTTTGTGCTTCTGCAGTGCTTCCATGCGGCTGTACAGGGTGGTGCGGTTCAGGCCGAGCAACCTGGCAGCCTCGCTGATATTGCCGTGGGTCAGCTCCATGGCGGCATCAATGAACTGGCTGGTTTGTTGCATCAGCATATCATCAAGATTGAATTCATTGCTTTGTTGCAGCAACTGGCGTGCGTGCGCAAGCCCGTTGCCGGGTGCGGCGGATTGGGCGGGGGCGGGCAAATCAAGCTCTGCTTCAAGTTGCATCGCGTTGATTGTTTTGCCCGGATATTTGGTGGAAAGGCGAATGATGATATTGCGCAGTTCACGGGTGTTGCCCGGGAAAGAGTAGTTTTCCCAGGTTTTCTGCGCGGCTGCATCCAGCCCGAAGCCGGGCTGCTTGATTTGCGCGGCGTAAAAGTCGCGGAAATGCCCCAGCAGCAGCAATTTGTCGCTGCCCAGGTCGCGCAGCGGGGGGACATGGATGGTGAATATGCTGAGGCGATGGTACAGGTCGAGACGGAACTGCCCGTCGCGTACTGCCTGGCGCAGGTCGCGGTTGGTGGCGGCAATGATGCGTGCGCGACTTTTGCGCGTGCTGGTTTCCCCCACACGCTGAAATTCGCCGTTTTCCAGCACGCGCAGCAACTTGGCTTGAAGCTCAAGCGGCAGCTCGCCTATCTCGTCCAGAAACAGAATGCCGTCACCCGCATCCTCAAAATAACCGTTTTGGGCCTGGCTGGCCCCGGTGTAAGCGCCTTTGGCGTGGCCGAACAGCGCGGCTTCAAGCAGGTTGGGTGAAATTGCGGCGCAGTTGAACACGATAAATGGCGATTTGCTGTTGGGGCTAAGGCGCTGCAGCGCCGCTGCAACCAGCTCCTTGCCGCTGCCCGATTCACCCTCTATCAATATCGGGTAGGGGGTGCTGGCATACAGCACAATCTGGCTGCGCATGGCCTGGATCAGCGGGCTTTGCCCCACTATGCCAAGCTGGTTCTCGTCTGAGGTTGCCGGTGCGGGGCTCTGGATAAGCAGCGCGTTGTTCAGCTGTGCCTTGATATTTGCCGGGGAGCAGGGTTTTGCAATGAAATCAACCGCGCCCAAGGTGCGGGCATGGCGTGCGTTGGTTTCCTCGTCCTGCCCGGACAAGACCACGATCCTGATGTCGGGTGCGTGAGTCAGCAATGCTGCGATGAGGCGAAAGCCTTCCTCGGGGCGGTGCGGTGTGGGAGGCAAGCCCAGGTCGACAAGGGCCAGTTGCGGGGGGGATTCCATGTTGCGCAACAGCTTGATGGCCTGGCTGCGATTTTCTGCCAGAAAAATCTCGAAGCTGTCGGCCAAAGTCAGGCGCAAGGAGTCGCGGATGAGGGGGTCGTCATCCACGATGATCAGTGCGGGCAGGTGTGTGCGGGTATCCAAAATTCGGCTGGTATTCAAAATTGATCGGGCATTTCAATCGAATTGAATGGGCAGAGAATAGCCCGCAATCGCGCCAAGCTCAAGTTGTGTGAAGTTGTGGTTGGGGGTGGCGTGGTTTAGAATGCGCGCTCCTGAAAACCAATCCGGGTTTAATTACGTGTCATCGCAAGCGCTGGTCGAAATACGCGACGTCAATTTTGCCTATGACCGTCGACCCATCCTGAAGGGCATCAACATGACTTTGCCGAAAGGCAAAGTCATTGCCATCATGGGCGGCAGCGGCTGCGGCAAGACCACGCTGTTTCGCCTGATAGGTGGCGCCCTCAAACCGACCAGGGGTCATGTAAAAATGGACGGCAAAATCATTCATGAGCTGGGCAGGCAGGGGCTGTATGACATGCGCCGCAAGATGGGGGTGCTGTTCCAGTTTGGCGCGCTGTTTACCGACATGTCGGTGTATGACAATGTGGCCTTCCAGATGCGCGAGCACACCGATTTGCCTGAAGAGATCATCCACGACCTGGTGATGATGAAGCTGCATGCGGTGGGGCTGCACGGCACGCAAAAACTGATGCCGTTCGAGCTTTCCGGCGGCATGGCCAGGCGCGTGGCGCTGGCGCGCACGGTGGCGCTGGATCCGCAGCTGATTTTGTATGATGAGCCGTTTACCGGGCTGGACCCAATTTCGCTGACCGTGGTGGGAAATCTGATCCGCCGCCTGAATGACGCGCTGGGGGCGACCTCGGTGATCGTGACGCACGATGTGCAGGAGTCGCTCAAGATAGTCGACTACATTTATTTCATTGCCGATGGCGTGATTGCGGCAGAGGGCACGCCGGAACAAATCCAGGCTTCCGACATGCCGTTTGTGAGACAGTTTGTGCATGGCGAGATGGATGGGCCGGTGCCGTTCCACTATCCCGGCGGCAATTACAAGCAGGATTTGGGAGTGCGCGCCTGATGCCTATCGTGAGAAGTTTGAGAGTGATCGGCAAGCGCGCGGTCAACGGGGTATGGCGTTTGGGCAATGCCACGCGCTTCTTCATGCTGACCCTGCTGTATTCCGGCATCAGTTTCCGCCGCTTCCAGCTGGTGATAAAAGAGATGTTCTACAGCGGCGTGATGTCGCTCATCATCATCATCGTGGCAGGCATGTTTGTCGGCATGGTGCTGGGTTTGCAGGGCTATGAGACGCTGAAGCGCTATGGCTCCGAGTCTGCGCTGGGGACACTGGTTGCGCTGAGCCTGGTGCGCGAACTGGGGCCGGTGCTGGCGGCGCTGCTGTTCGCCAGCCGTGCGGGTTCGGCGATGACCGCCGAGATAGGCTTGATGAAGGCGACCGAGCAGATTGCGGCGATGGACATGATGGCGGTTAACCCCATCTCGCGCCTGATTGCCCCGCGTTTCTGGGCGAGTGTGATTTCCATGCCACTGCTGGCGGCGCTTTTTACGGTCACCGGTGTGTTCGGTGGCTATGTGGTGGGCGTGGTGGTGATAGGCGTGGACGAGGGCTCGTTCTGGTCGCAGATGCAGAGTGCGGTGGATTTTCAGCATGATGTGATGAACGGCGTGATCAAGAGTTTTGTGTTTGGCGTTGCAGTGACCGTCATCGCGCTGTATGAGGGGTTTGATGCGCCGCCCACCGCCGAGGGGGTTTCCGGCGCGACCACGCGCACGGTGGTGCAGTCTTCGCTGGCGATATTGCTGCTGGATTTTATTTTGACCGCATTTATGTTTCGAGGGGATTAGCATGGAACGCACGACGCTGGATTTATGGGTAGGCGCATTTGTCGTGGCAGGAATTGCGGCGCTGATGGTGCTGGCACTCAAGGTGGGGAACCTGAGTACCTACAACATGTCCGAGACTTACCAGTTGCAGGCCTATTTCACCAATGTGGGCGGACTGAAGCCGACTGCCTCGGTGCGAAGCGCGGGGGTGCTGGTGGGGCGCGTGACCGAGATCATGCTGGATACGGAGCGCTATGAAGCGCGTGTGACAATGAGCGTCGACAAGCGTTACCAGTTTCCGCGCGATACTTTTGCCAATATTCAGACTGCGGGTTTGCTGGGCGAAAATTACATCGGTCTTTCGCCCGGTGGTGACAGCGAGATGCTGAAAAATGGTGAGGCCTTTAAAAAGACCCAGCCTGCCATGATCCTGGAAGATTTGATTGCCAAATTTATTTACAACACATCCGAGAAGTCGAAATAATCGCCGCACCATTTGAGGAAGAAATGAAGAAACCATACGCACTGTTATTGGCGCTATTGCTGGTCGCTACCCCTTTTGCTGTTGCCGCAGAAGGGGTGGATCCGGACGTGCTGATCAAGGAAACAGTGAAAGAGGTGCTGGACGTAGTTCAGCATGACAAGGATATTCGCGAGGGAAACCAGAAGAAAATTCTTGCACTGGTAGATGCCAAGGTATTGCCGCACTTTGATTTTACGCACATGACCCGGCTGGTGGTGGGCAAGGCATGGCGCACGGCGACCCCCGAGCAGAAGAAAATACTGGAAGCGGAATTTCGCAATCTGCTGGTGCGCACTTACACCAAGGCATTTACCGTATATCGTGACCAGAAT
This sequence comes from Nitrosomonadales bacterium, assembly GCA_023259065.1. Lineage (GTDB taxonomy): Bacteria > Pseudomonadota > Gammaproteobacteria > Burkholderiales > Gallionellaceae > 39-52-133. The sequence goes on along the minus strand of JAHFQY010000002.1, from coordinate 30,452 downwards.
GTTGAAGTGAAGCCGTTCAAGATGGCCAGTGGGGCCACCGATGTGACCGTCAAGACAGCCATCGTGCAGCCTGGCGCACAGCCTATTCCGGTCAATTACGACATGGAAAAAACAGATGGCGGCTGGAAGGTTTACGACCTGACAGTTGAGGGGGTGAGCCTGGTGAACACTCATCGCGGTTCTTTTGCCGAGAAGGTGCAGCAAGCCGGCATTGATGGACTGATCAGCTCGCTGGTGGAAATGAACAAGGCGGCTGCGGCAGCGCCGGTGAAGAAGGCCGAGTCCAAGTGATTTCGCGCGATGGCAATCGTGTGCAGTTGCAGGGCGGCCTGACCATGGCAACTGTCGGCAAGCTTTACAGCAATGGCTTGCAGTCACCAGGCCCATTATCAATGGTGCCTGAGTCCTCCCTGATAGTTGATTTTGCGCAGGTGGAAGCGGTGGATTCGTCGGCAGTTGGCCTGATGCTGTCGTGGCTGCGCGAGGCGCAGCGCAACAATGTAAACTTGTGTTTTTCCCACGTGCCGGACAATTTGTTGAGTCTGGCCAGGTTGTACGGCATCGCAGAGTTATTGCCTCTGTGTTCTGCCGAATAAAATTAACTGGATATATTCCCTTATGGTTACTCCCGAGAGCATACAAAAAAATATCGAGCAGGGCATGGCCCTGAGCCATGTCAGCGTGGTTGGCGATGGCCGTCATTTTGAGGCGGTAGTGGTGAGCGAGGAATTCGCCGGCATGAGCCGCATCCAGCGCCAGCAACGCGTCTATAAAACGCTGGGCGCGCGCATGGACGACAATGAGGTGCACGCTTTGTCGATTAAAACATTCACTCCGCAAGAGTGGCAGGAAAAGAAATAAATAATGCAAAAATTAGCCATACAGGGCGGATTCCCGCTGCACGGTGAGGTGCGCATTTCCGGCGCCAAGAATGCCGCATTGCCCATCATGTGCGCCAGCCTGCTTAGTGCCGAGACGCTGCAGCTGAGCAATGTGCCAGACTTGCATGATGTCGTGACCATGCGCAAATTGTTGCAGCAAATGGGCGTGCGTGCGGAGGTGCAGGGCGAACATCTGGCGCTGGACGGTGGCCAGATAGACAAGCTGGAAGCGCCTTATGACATGGTGAAAACCATGCGCGCCTCGGTGCTGGTGCTGGGCCCGTTGGTGGCGCGCTTCGGCGAGGCGCGTGTGTCCCTGCCCGGCGGTTGCGCCATCGGCTCGCGCCCGGTTGATCTGCATATCAAGGGTCTGCAGGCCATGGGTGCGCAGATTTCCATCGAGCATGGCTATATTCATGCCCAAGTGCCTGCTCAAGGTGGGGTAAAGAAACTCAAGGGCGCGCGTATTTTCTTCGACATTGTCAGCGTAACCGGCACGGAAAACCTGATGATGGCGGCGACGCTGGCCGAAGGCGTGACGGTGCTGGAGAATGCCGCACGCGAACCCGAGGTGGTCGACTTGGCCATGTGTTTGATCGAGATGGGTGCAAACATCAGCGGCGCCGGCAGTGACACCATTACCATAGTCGGGGTGGACAAGTTGCATGGCGCCGAACATCGCATCATGCCCGACCGCATCGAGAGCGGCACCTTCCTGGTGGCCGCCGCCGCTACCGGTGGCAGCATCACCCTGCGCGATACGCGAGCGGATATTCTCGATACCGTGCTGGAAAAGCTGACCGAGGCGGGTGCCACGATACGTGTCGAGGCGGATACGATACATCTGGAAATGCATGCGCGCCCCAAATCGGTCAATCTGCGCACGGCGCCTTATCCTGCATTCCCGACAGACATGCAGGCGCAGTTCATGGCGCTGAATACGATCGCGACAGAAAGTGCGATGATGGTCCAGACCATATTTGAAAACCGCTTCATGCATGTGCAGGAATTGCGCCGCCTGGGCGCGCAGATAGAAGTGGAGGGCAACACTGCCATGGTGCGCGGTGTGCCGCAGCTGGAGGGGGCGGCAGTGATGGCGACCGACCTGCGCGCTTCCGCCTGCCTGGTTATTGCGGGGCTGGTGGCGCAGGGTGAAACGATCATCGACCGCATTTATCATCTTGATCGCGGCTATGCGCATATCGAAGCGAAACTTACCCAACTGGGCGCGAATATTCGTCGCCTCAAATGATCGGAAACTGAACCCATGATTACCATCGCCTTATCCAAGGGGCGTATTTTTGAAGAAACCGTGCCGTTGCTGCAGGCGGCCGGGATTACGCCGCTGGAAGCTCCGGAGTCTTCGCGCAAACTCATCTTGCCGACCAATCGTGACGATGTGCGCCTGATCATCGTGCGCGCCTCGGACGTGCCCACCTATGTGCAATACGGTGCGGCAGATATTGGTGTGGCGGGCAAGGACGTGCTGGACGAGCATGGCGGCGCCGGCTTGTACCAACCGCTGGACCTGAATATCGCGCGCTGCCGCATGATGGTCGCGGTGCGCGATGATTTTGACTATGAGGCTGCCGTGCGCCAGGGGGCGCGCCTGCGTGTGGCAACCAAATATCTGCAGACGGCGCGCGAACATTTTGCCGGCAAGGGCGTGCATGTCGATTTGATCAAGCTGTACGGTTCGATGGAGCTGGCGCCGCTGGTGGGTTTGTCGGATGCCATAGTGGACCTGGTGAGCAGCGGCGCCACGTTAAAGGCCAATCATCTGAAGGCGGTTGAAGAGATTACGCAGATATCTTCGCGCTTGGTGGTTAACCAGGCCTCTTTAAAACTTAAACGCAACAGGATACAGCCGGTGCTGGATGCATTCGCACAGGCTGTGAAACAGGGATAGCAGGACAGCATGAATATCAAACGACTTTCTTCTCAACAGCCGGATTTTGACGCGCAGCTCGCTCAGTTGCTGGCATTTGAATCTACCCAGGATGAAAAGCTGGAGGCGACGGTGGCCGCGATTCTGGCCGACGTGCGCGTGCGCGGCGATGCGGCGCTGCTGGAATATACGCAGCGCTTCGACCGCATGCCGGTGAACAGTGCGGCTGCACTGGAATTGCCGCAGGCGGCGTTGCGTGCGGCGTTTGAGGGTTTGCCCGAGGCGCAGCGCATTGCGCTGGAGCGTGCAGCGCAGCGTGTAACTGCCTACCACCAGAAGCAGCTGCAAACTTCGTGGAGTTACACCGAGGAAGATGGCACCTTGCTCGGGCAGCAGGTGACACCGCTGGATCGTGTGGGCTTGTATGTGCCGGGCGGCAAGGCGGCCTATCCGTCCTCCGTGTTGATGAATGCCTTGCCGGCCAAGGTGGCCGGTGTGGACGAGCTGATTATGGTGGTGCCCACGCCGGATGGCGTGCAGAACCAGCTGGTTCTGGCCGCAGCCTATCTGGTCGGGGTTGATCGCGTGTTCACCATAGGCGGGGCGCAGGCGGTGGCCGCCCTGGCCTATGGCACGGCGACCATCCCGCGCGTGGACAAGGTGGTGGGGCCGGGCAATGCCTATGTTGCTTCGGCCAAGCGCCGCGTGTTTGGCGCGGTGGGTATCGACATGGTGGCGGGCCCGTCCGAAATTCTGGTGATTTGCGACGGCAAGACCAATCCGGACTGGATTGCGATGGATCTGTTTTCACAGGCGGAGCACGATGAGCTGGCCCAGGCCATCCTGATCACGCCGGATGCGGCTTATGCCGACGCGGTAGCTGCCAGCGCAAACCGTTTGCTGGAACAGATGCCGCGCCGCGACATCATTCAAACCGCGCTGGAAAATCGCGGCGCACTGATTACCGTAAAGGATCTCGACGAAGCTTGCGCTATCAGCAACCGCATTGCGCCTGAGCATCTGGAAATGTCGGTGGATGAGCCGCAGCAATGGCTGCCCAAGTTGAAACATGCCGGCGCCATATTCATGGGCCGTTATACCTCCGAGTCTCTGGGCGATTACTGCGCCGGTCCCAACCACGTGCTGCCCACTTCCGGTACGGCGCGCTTCTCCTCGCCGCTGGGCGTGTATGACTTCCAGAAGCGTAGCAGTCTGATCCAGGTTTCCGCCCGGGGCGCGGCTGTGCTGGGCGATATTGCCTCGACTCTGGCCTTCGGTGAAGGCCTGCAGGCGCACGCCCAATCCGCTCTCTACAGAAAATCGTAATTACCCCTTTGACAAGTCGTGGGTAAATACGGATAATCACGGGTTCAGTTTGGAGGGGTTCCCGAGCGGTCAAAGGGATCAGACTGTAAATCTGACGGCTCTGCCTTCGAAGGTTCGAATCCTTCCCCCTCCACCAATATTTTGTTTTGCAGTGTTATATGCAGTTTGGCTGTAGGTTTTAGTCTGGGCTGGGTGTGGCACGCAAACTTGGCCGTATGTCTCGGGTGTCTGTGTTTTTGGATATCCGGTTGTAGGCGGCAAGGCGTGCGGGTGTAGCTCAATGGTAGAGCAGAAGTTTTCCAAACTTACGACGAGGGTTCGATCCCCTTCACCCGCTCCAGTTTGAGTTTGCCCATGTGGCTCAGTGGTAGAGCACTCCCTTGGTAAGGGAGAGGTCGCGGGTCCGATTCCCGCCATGGGCACCATAAATTTTTTAGATTCATTCGTTAATTCGGTCTTGATGGGGAAATAATCATGGCAAAGAGTAAATTTGAACGCACAAAGCCACACGTAAACGTAGGCACGATTGGTCACGTAGACCATGGCAAGACCACGCTGACAGCGGCGATCACCACAGTATTGTCGAAGAAATTTGGCGGCGAAGCCAAAGCCTACGACCAGATTGACGCAGCGCCTGAAGAAAAAGCGCGCGGCATCACCATCAACACCGCCCACGTTGAATACGAAACAGCCACCCGCCACTACGCCCACGTAGACTGCCCGGGCCACGCTGACTATGTAAAGAACATGATTACCGGTGCTGCCCAGATGGACGGCGCCATCCTCGTGGTGTCCGCAGCTGACGGCCCCATGCCCCAGACCCGCGAGCACATCCTGCTGGCACGTCAGGTAGGCGTACCCTACATCATCGTATTCATGAACAAATGCGACATGGTTGACGACGCAGAACTGCTCGAACTCGTCGAAATGGAAATCCGCGAACTCCTCACCAAATACGACTTCCCAGGCGACGACGTGCCTATCGTCAAAGGCTCAGCACTCAAAGCCGTTGAAGGCGACACAGGCGACCTCGGCGAAGGCGCCATCATGCGCCTGGCCGAAGCCCTGGACTCCTACATCCCTCAGCCGGAGCGCGCACTCGACGGCGCCTTCCTGATGCCGGTGGAAGACGTATTCTCCATCTCCGGTCGCGGTACCGTCGTAACCGGCCGTATCGAGCGTGGCGTTATCAAAGTGGGCGAGGAAATCGAGATTGTTGGTTTGAAACCGACACTCAAGACAACCTGCACCGGCGTGGAAATGTTCCGCAAACTGCTGGACCAGGGTCAGGCAGGTGACAACGTCGGCGTACTGCTGCGCGGCACCAAGCGTGAAGAAGTTGAGCGTGGTCAAGTGCTGGCCAAGCCGGGCACCATCACCCCGCACACCAAATTCACAGCAGAAATCTACGTGCTGGGCAAAGATGAAGGTGGTCGTCACACCCCATTCTTCCAGGGTTACCGTCCCCAGTTCTACTTCCGTACCACAGACGTGACCGGTGCAGTAGAACTGCCAGCCGGCACAGAAATGGTGATGCCAGGCGACAACGTGTCCGTAACCGTCAGCCTGATCGCCCCGATCGCGATGGAAGAAGGTCTGCGTTTCGCGATTCGCGAAGGTGGTCGTACCGTTGGCGCGGGTGTGGTTGCCAAGATTCTTGCGTAATTGAAGTGAATGCACAGCGGGGCGACTGATGTCGCTCCGCTGTGTGTCGTTTTGTAAAAAGGTTAATAGGCCAGTAGCTCAATTGGTAGAGTATCGGTCTCCAAAACCGAGGGTTGGGGGTTCGAGACCCTCCTGGCCTGCCAGTTAAGAAGTAGAACGAAAGTAAAATAAGGGACAGTTCACGCATGGCAGATAAAATCAAATTAAGCGTGGCATTCCTGCTGGTTGTTGCTGGTATTGCCGGCTACTACTATTTGCAAGAAAGCGCGGCGGTGTTGCGCATTGTGTCAGTGCTGCTTGGTTTGTTGCTGGCGGCGGCGGTTGCCTGGACGTCTGATCCGGGCAGGCGCTTTTTTGGCTTTGCCAAAGACTCGGTAGCTGAATCCAAGCGCGTGGTTTGGCCAACGCGCAAGGAAACCTTGCAGACCACCGGCGTGGTGGTTTTGTTTGCTGTGATTATGGCGCTGTTCCTGTGGGCGGTAGATGCAAGCCTGTTGTTGGTGGTTAATAAACTGATGGGGCGGGTCGAGTAATGGCTAAGCGTTGGTATGTTGTGCATACGTACTCCCAATTTGAAAAAAGTGTGCATCGCGCTCTGGTAGAGCGCATTGCGCGTGCCGGCATGCAGGATATGTTCGGCCAGATTCTGGTTCCGGTGGAAGAGGTTGTGGAACTCAAGTCGGGCCAGAAGAGCATTAGCGAGCGCAAGTTCTTCCCAGGATATGTGCTGGTCGAGATGGAAATGACCGACGAAACCTGGCATCTGGTCAAGAGCATACCCAAGGTTTCCGGTTTTATTGGCGGTACGGCGATGAAGCCGACACCGATCAGCCAGAAGGAAGTGGACAACATCATGCAGCAGATGCAGGCGGGTGTTGAGAAGCCGCGTCCCAAGGTGTTGTTCGAGATTGGCGAGACTGTGCGCGTCAAGGAAGGTCCGTTTACCGACTTTAACGGCTCGGTGGAGACGGTCAATTACGACAAGAGCAAGTTGCGTGTTGCTGTGACCATTTTTGGTCGCTCTACACCAGTTGAACTGGATTTCGGCCAGGTAGAAAAAGCCTGAGAATTTAAGCGGTAAAGTGTAGTTGTTTTTTAACGGGGAGCGTGTCGGAGCAATGGCGGCATGCGTTTAACCCATAAATAGGAGTTTTAACATGGCAAAGAAGATTGTCGGCTTTATCAAGCTGCAAGTTCCTGCTGGGAAAGCAAACCCCAGTCCTCCCATCGGCCCGGCCCTGGGTCAGCGCGGCCTCAATATCATGGAGTTCTGCAAGGCGTTTAACGCGCAGACTCAAGGCGTAGAGCCTGGCTTGCCTATCCCTGTGGTGATTACCGCCTACGCGGACAAGAGCTTTACCTTCATCATGAAGACGCCACCTGCGACCATTCTGATCAAGAAGGCCGCCGGTATACAGAAGGGCAGCAAGACGCCACATACCGACAAGGTTGGCAAGCTGACCCGCAAGCAAGCTGAAGACATTGCAAAAACAAAGATGCCTGATCTGACTGCGGCCGACATGGACGCGGCTGTGCGTACCATCGCTGGTAGCGCACGCAGCATGGGTATTACAGTGGAGGGTGTATAACATGGCGAATGTTTCCAAACGTTATAAAGCCCTGGCTGCCAAGGTTGACCGTAACAAGCTGTACGCGCTGGATGAGGCGTTGAATCTGGTTAAAGAGACTGCCAAGGCAAAATTTGACGAATCCATCGATGTGGCCGTGAATCTGGGTGTGGATGCACGTAAATCGGACCAGCTGGTACGTGGTTCCGTGGTGTTGCCTAAAGGCACGGGTAAGACAATGCGTGTGGCTGTATTTGCGCAGGGTCCCAAGGCTGAAGAAGCCAAGGCCGCAGGTGCGGATATCGTTGGTTTTGAAGATCTGGCCGAGAGCATCAAGGCTGGCAAGATGGACTTTGACGTAGTGATCGCTTCTCCGGACGCAATGCGTATCGTGGGTCAGCTGGGTCAGATTCTGGGTCCGCGCGGCCTGATGCCTAACCCCAAGGTGGGTACGGTGTCTGCCGATGTGGCTGGCGCTGTGCGCAACGCCAAGGCTGGTCAGGTGCAGTATCGTACCGACAAGAACGGTATCGTGCAGTGCACTATCGGTCGTGCGTCTTTTGATGCGGCCGCCCTGCGTGAAAACATGATGGCGCTGATTGATGCCTTGAACAAGGCCAAGCCAGCCGGCTCCAAGGGTATTTACCTGAAGAAAGTCGCGATTTCCAGCACCATGGGTGTGGGCATTCGCGTTGAACAGGCAAGCCTGGCTGCATAAGTAATAAAAATTTGCGACACGGTGCATTCGCCTGTGTCGCATACGTAGCGACAGAAACCGTAGCGAGCGGGCTGGCATTGGGGAAGCCCGGAGCGCAGGCACCGGAGTGTACTGGTGTACACGAGGATGCCGAGCACCGCGCGACCCCGGTGCCAGTTCGCGCAGTAGGTTTATGTGGCTGCGTATAAGTGCTTTGGACTGCTGGCAACATGGCAGCTTGTCAAAGACCGTAGGTATCGGAGGCGGCTTCTGCCAATGATTTAATTGACGATGCAAATCGTTGACCCACGTAGATGGTGTGCCCGCAAGTGAAGTCTGAACAGTTGTGATGTTCTCTTCGATGGCTTGAGGACGCGGTTATTAATGATGGAATACGAAACATGTTTTGTATTCTGGTTAGAGATGGAGGAAGACTTTGAGTCTTAATCTGCAAGAAAAGCAGGCGGTAGTTGCTGAAGTCAGTGCGCAAGTTGCACAGGCTCAGACTATTGTTCTGGCAGAGTACCGTGGTATCGCTGTGGCCGACATTACCAAGTTGCGTGCTAATGCGCGTAGCTCTGGTGTGTACTTCCACGTGTTGAAAAACACGCTGGCACGTCGCGCGGTACAAGGCACTCCTTTTGAAGCATTGGCGGAAAAAATGGTTGGCCCACTGGTGTACAGCATCAGTGCCGACGCCGTTGCTGCTGCAAAAGTGGTGAATGACTTTGCCAAGACAAACGATAAGCTGGTGATCAAGGCTGGTTCGATGGCGGGTGCCGTGATGTCTGCGGACGAAGTCAAGGTGCTGGCAGCGACACCAAGTCGCGACGAGCTGATTGCGATGCTGATGGCGACAATGAATGCTGCTACAAGCACATTCGTGCGCGGCCTGGCTGCAATCCGCGACAAGAAGGAAGCCGAAACGGCTGCCGCTTAACGTCAACTGCATATTTTTGAATTAAACATTTAGGAGAATCACATGGCTGTTAATAAAGCTGACATTCTGGACGCAATTGCACAAATGACTGTGCTGGAACTGTCCTCACTGATCAAGGAAATGGAAGAGAAGTTTGGCGTATCCGCTGCTGCTGTTGCTGTTGCTGCCCCTGCTGGCGGCGCTGCTGGCGGCGCTGCTGCTGCCGAGCAAACCGAGTTCACCGTACACCTGATGTCTGCTGGTGATAGCAAGGTTAACGTAATTAAAGTTGTTCGCGCGATTACCGGCCTGGGCTTGAAAGAAGCCAAGGATCTGGTTGACGGTGCACCTAAAGCAGTTAAAGAAGGTGTATCCAAGGCTGACGCTGACGCAATCGCCAAGCAGCTTATCGAAGCTGGCGCTACTGCTGAAATCAAGTAATAGTAGCCTGTGCATAAAGGCTGACGGTTTGCCGTCAGCCTTTTGCCGTTTCTTGAATGCCGCCCGAAATGGTGGTCTGTGTAATACCGAGAGGCTAACGGTTAACAAGCGTGAGTTGCGCTTTTTGTCCCTTATCTTTTTCCCTCTGCCGTGGAGATGTCAATGAGTTATTCTTTTACTGAAAAAAAACGTATTCGTAAAAGTTTTGCAAAAAGGATCGGCGCTTTGCCGGTGCCGTTTCTGCTTTCCACACAATTGGAGTCCTATACTGCGTTCCTGCAGGCAGAATCCGCCCCTGAGCAGCGCAAGAACCAGGGTTTGCAGGCCGCCTTCAATTCAATTTTCCCGATTGAAAGCCACAATAAATTTGCACGCCTCGATTTCGTCAGTTATGTGCTGGGCGTTCCGCCGTTTGATGTGCGCGAGTGCCAGCAGCGCGGCCTGACCTACGCTTCTCCCTTGCGCGCGCGTGTGCGCCTGACCTTGCTGGACAAGGAAGCGTCCAAGCCCACCGTCAAGGAAGTGAAGGAACAGGAAGTGTACATGGGCGAAATTCCGCTGATGACACACACCGGTTCTTTCGTGATCAACGGTACCGAGCGTGTGATCGTGTCGCAGCTGCACCGTTCGCCTGGCGTGTTTTTCGAGCATGACCGCGGCAAGACGCATTCCTCCGGCAAGCTGCTGTTCTCTGCACGCGTGATTCCTTACCGTGGTTCCTGGCTGGATTTTGAATTTGATGCGAAGGACTACGTGTACTTCCGTATCGACCGCCGCCGCAAGTTGCCGGTGACCATACTGCTGAAATCGCTGGGCTACACACCCGAGCAGATTCTGGCTGAATTCTTTACGTTCGACACCTTCCATCTGGGCAAGAAGGGTATCCAGTTTGAGGTGGTGCCAGAGCGTCTGCGCGGCGAGATCGCGCGTTTTGACATTGTTACCAAGGCCGGCAAGCTGATTGTGGCCAAGGACAAGCGCATCACTGCGCGCCACATTCGTGAAATCGCCGAAGACGGCATCACCAAGCTGGCGGTGGGTGACGACTTCCTGTTGGGTCGTGTGCTGGCGCACAACCAGGTGGACAAGGACAGCGGTGAAGTGATCGCCAATGCCAACGATGAAATCACCGAAACATTGCTGGGCAAGATGCAAGAGGCAGGCATCAGCAAGATCAATACTCTGTACATCAATGACCTGGATCAGGGTGGCTTTGTTTCGCAGACACTGCGTACCGATGAGACTACGGATCTGTGGACAGCTCGCGTGGCCATCTACCGTATGATGCGCCCTGGCGAGCCGCCCACCGAAGATGCGGTGGAAGGTTTGTTCAACGGCCTGTTCTTCTCGGAAGAGCGCTACGATCTGTCCGTGGTTGGCCGCATGAAGTTCAACCGTCGCGTTGGTCGTGAAGAGCTGACTGGTGCGGTAACACTGTCCAACGAAGACATCGTTGCTGTAATCAAGATTCTGGTTGAATTGCGCAACGGCCGCGGCGAAATCGACGACATCGATCACCTCGGTAACCGCCGCGTGCGCGCAGTGGGCGAGTTGGCCGAGAACCAGTTCCGTACCGGCTTGGCGCGTGTTGAGCGCGCGGTCAAGGAGCGCCTGGGTCAGGCCGAGACCGACAACCTGATGCCGCATGATCTGATCAACGCAAAGCCGATTTCTGCCGCAGTCAAGGAATTCTTCGGTTCCAGCCAGCTGTCGCAGTTTATGGACCAGACCAACCCCTTGTCGGAAGTGACGCACAAGCGTCGTATCTCCGCCCTGGGCCCTGGCGGCTTGACGCGCGAGCGCGCCGGCTTCGAGGTGCGCGACGTGCATCCGACCCACTATGGTCGCGTGTGCCCGATCGAAACACCGGAAGGCCCGAACATCGGCCTGATCAACTCGCTCGCCCTGTATGCGCGCACCAATGACTACGGCTTTATTGAAACTCCGTACCGTCGCGTGAACAGGGGCAAGGCCACTGATGACGTGGATTACCTGTCGGCGATTGAAGAGGGCAAGTTCACCATTGCGCAGGCGAATGCCGAGCTGGACAACAAGGGCAAGTTTACCAATGACATCGTGTCCTCGCGTCAGCACAACGAATTCGTGCTGGCTACCCCGGACAAGATCGAGTACATGGACGTGGCGCCATCCCAGGTGGTGTCGGTTGCTGCTTCGCTGATTCCGTTCCTGGAGCACGACGATGCCAACCGCGCCTTGATGGGTGCAAACATGCAGCGCCAGGCGGTACCTTGCCTGCGCGCGGAGAAGGCGCTGGTTGGTACCGGCATCGAGCGCACCGTTGCGGTGGACTCGGGCACGGCGGTTCAGGCATGGCGCGGTGGCCGTGTGGACTACGTGGATGCGGGTCGTATCGTGGTGCGCGTGAATGACGACGAAACCACGCACGGCGAAGTCGGTGTGGACATCTACAACCTGACCAAGTACACCCGTTCCAACCAGAACACCAATATCAACCAGCGTCCGCTGGTGCGCATGGGCGATGTGATTGCACGTGGTGACGTGATTGCCGACGGTGCTTCCACCGACATGGGCGAGCTGGCCTTGGGCCAGAACATGCTGGTGGCGTTTATGCCATGGAACGGCTACAACTACGAAGACTCGATCCTGATTTCCGAGCGCGTGGTGGCCGACGATCGCTTTACTTCGATACACATCGAAGAGCTGACCGTGGTGGCACGTGACACCAAGCTGGGTTCTGAAGAGATTACCCGCGACATCCCCAATCTGTCTGAAGGCCAGATGGCGCGTCTGGACGACTGCGGCATCGTGCATATCGGCGCAGAGGTGGTGGTGGGCGACGTGCTGGTGGGCAAGGTAACGCCCAAAGGCGAAACCCAACTGACACCTGAAGAGAAATTGCTGCGCGCCATCTTCGGCGAAAAAGCGTCCGATGTGAAAGACACCAGCTTGCGCGTACAAGCCGGTATTTCCGGTACCGTCATCGATGTACAGGTATTTACCCGCGAAGGTTTGCAGCGTGACAAGCGTGCGCAGCAGATCATCGACGACGAACTGGGCCGCTACAAGAAAGACCTGGCTGACCAGATGCGCATTGTTGAGGCCGACGTGTTTACCCGTCTGGAGAAGCTGCTGCTGAACAAGGTGGCCAATGGCGGACCGAAGAAGCTGGCCAAGGGCACCAAGCTGAGCCGTGATTACCTCGCTGGCCTGGAGCATCACCAGTGGTTTGACATTCGCCTGAGCGACGATGAAGTGGCTGCCCAGCTGGAGCAGGTTAAAGAGGGCCTGGCGCAGAAACGCGTGGAATTCGATGCGGCGTTTGACCTGAAGAAGCGCAAGCTGACCCAGGGCGATGAGCTGCAAGCCGGCGTGCAGAAGATGGTCAAGGTGTATGTGGCGGTCAAGCGCCGCCTGCAGCCAGGCGACAAGATGGCCGGCCGTCACGGTAACAAGGGTGTGGTTTCGCGCATTGTTCCGGTGGAAGACATGCCATGCATGGCCAACGGTACACCGGTGGACATCGTGCTGAACCCGCTGGGCGTGCCTTCGCGTATGAACATCGGCCAGGTGCTGGAAGTGCATCTGGGCTGGGCGGCCAAGGGTCTGGGCCAGAAGATTTCACGCATGCTGGAAGCCGAGACCAAGATTGCCGAAATACGCAAATTCCTGGGCAAGATTTACAAGGATGAGCAGGCGGCCGAACTGGCTTCGTTCAGCGATGACGAAGTGGTTGAGTTGTGCCGCAACCTGAAGACGGGTGTGCCGTTTGCAACGCCGGTATTTGACGGCGCCAGCGAAGAAGAGATCAAGACCATGCTGGAGCTGGCTGATCTGCCGCGTTCCGGCCAGCTGATCCTGCATGACGGCCGTACTGGCGAGGAGTTTGACCGCCCGGTTACCGTCGGTTACATGCACGTGCTGAAGCTGCACCACCTGGTTGATGACAAGATGCACGCACGCTCTACCGGACCATACAGTCTGGTTACCCAGCAGCCGCTGGGCGGTAAGGCGCAGTTCGGTGGCCAGCGCTTCGGTGAGATGGAGGTGTGGGCACTGGAGGCTTATGGTGCGGCTTATACACTGCAGGAAATGCTCACGGTCAAGTCGGACGACGTGTCCGGACGTACCAAAGTGTATGAAAACATCGTTAAGGGTGATCACAAGATTGAGGCCGGCATGCCGGAGTCATTCAACGTATTAACCAAGGAAATTCGTTCCTTGTGTATTGATATCGATTTAGAGCGTCACTAACACCCCTTATGCGGTTCGCCGCATGCAGGGCAAGGTTGTTGATAATCCCAGGTTGATGGGCACAAGGCTAATGAGGAGTTTCAAATGAAAGCATTGCTGGATTTATTTAAGCAGGTAACGCAAAAAGAAGAGTTCGACTCGATCAAGATCGGTCTGGCCTCTCCGGAAAAAATCCGTTCCTGGTCCTACGGCGAAGTAAAGAAGCCGGAAACCATTAACTACCGTACCTTCAAGCCCGAGCGCGACGGTTTGTTCTGCGCCAAGATCTTTGGACCGACCAAGGATTACGAGTGCCTGTGCGGCAAGTACAAGCGCCTCAAGCATCGCGGCGTGATTTGCGAGAAGTGCGGCGTGGAAGTAACTCTGTCCAAGGTGCGTCGTGAGCGCATGGGCCACATCGAACTGGCTTCGCCGGTTGCACACATCTGGTTCCTGAAGAGCTTGCCCTCCCGTCTGGGCATGGTGCTGGACATGACCCTGCGCGACATCGAGCGCGTGCTGTACTTCGAAGCCTATGTGGTGACTGAGCCAGGCATGACGCCGCTGAATCGCGCACAACTGTTGTCTGAAGACGACTATCTGGCCAAGCTGGAAGAGTACGGCGACGAGTTCTCCGCCGTGATGGGCGCTGAAGGTATCCGTGCCCTGCTGCGCGCTCTGGATGTGCCGGCAGAAGTGGAGAAGCTGCGTGCCGAGCTGGAAGCAACCAGTTCCGAGACCAAGATCAAGAAATATGCCAAGCGCCTGAAGATACTCGAGGCGTTCGTACAGTCAGGCATCAAGCCCGAGTGGATGGTGATGGAAGTACTGCCGGTGTTGCCACCTGAGTTGCGTCCCCTGGTTCCGCTGGATGGCGGCCGTTTCGCTACTTCCGATCTGAACGATCTGTACCGTCGCGTGATTAACCGCAACAACCGTCTGAAACGCCTGCTGGAACTGAAGGCGCCGGAAATCATCGTGCGCAACGAGAAGCGCATGCTGCAGGAATCGGTTGACTCGCTGCTGGACAACGGCCGTCGCGGCAAGGCCATGACCGGCGCCAACAAGCGTCCGCTGAAATCGCTGGCCGATATGATCAAGGGCAAGGGAGGTCGTTTCCGTCAGAACTTGCTGGGTAAGCGCGTTGACTACTCCGGCCGTTCCGTCATCGTGGTGGGCCCGCAGCTCAAGCTGCATCAGTGCGGCCTGCCCAAGAAAATGGCGCTGGAACTGTTCAAGCCGTTTATCTTCGAGCGCCTGGAAAAGATGGGACTGGCCACCACAATCAAGGCCGGCAAGCGCATGGTCGAGGCTGAAGAGCCTATCGTGTGGGATATCCTGGAAGAAGTGATCCGCGAACATCCGGTGATGCTGAACCGTGCGCCTACGCTGCACCGCTTGGGTATCCAGGCATTCGAGCCGATGCTGATTGAAGGCAAGGCGATCCAGTTGCATCCGCTGGTATGTACCGCATTCAACGCCGACTTCGACGGCGACCAGATGGCCGTGCACGTGCCCTTGTCGCTGGAAGCGCAGATGGAATGCCGCACCCTGATGCTGGCCTCCAACAACGTATTGTCGCCCGCCAACGGTGAGCCGATTATTGTTCCATCGCAGGATATCGTGCTGGGTCTGTACTACATGACCCGCGAAAAAATTGGTGCTTTGGGTGAAGGCTCCATGTTTGCCGACGTGTCCGAGGCATTGCGCGCTTATCAGTCCAAGCAGGTTGATCTGCAGGCGAAGGTGGTCGTGCGTATCACTGAAAAGCATATTGGTGAAAACGGCGAGCGCCAGGATAAGCGCACGCGTTATGAAACCACCATAGGCCGCGCCATCCTGTCCGAGCTGCTGCCAGCCGGGTTGCCGTTCAGTGTGGTAAACAAGGCGCTGAAGAAGAAAGAAATTTCGCGCCTGATCAACACCAGTTTCCGTCGTTGCGGCCTGCGCGACACGGTGATCATGGCCGACCAGCTGATGTATACAGGTTTTGCCTACGCCACACGCGCCGGTATTTCCATCTGTGTGGACGACATGCTGGTGCCGCCCCAGAAGAATGAGCTGATTGCCGCAGCCGAAAAAGAAGTGCACGAAATCGACACGCAATACACCTCCGGCCTGGTAACCCAGGGCGAGCGCTACAACAAGGTGGTGGATATCTGGGGTCGTACCGGTGACGTTGTGGCCAAGGCCATGATGGATCAACTGGGCAGCGAGCAGGTGGTTGACCGTGCCACCGGCAAGGTGCGTACTGATGCCAAGGGCAAGCCGCTGATGCAGGAATCGTTCAACTCCATCTACATGATGGCCGATTCCGGTGCGCGCGGTTCCGCCGCACAGATACGCCAGCTGTCGGGTATGCGCGGCCTGATGGCCAAGCCGGACGGTTCCATTATTGAAACACCGATCACCGCGAACTTCCGCGAGGGTCTGAACATGTTGCAGTACTTCATCTCGACTCACGGTGCGCGTAAAGGCCTGGCCGACACTGCGCTGAAGACCGCCAACTCCGGTTACCTGACCCGCCGTCTGGTGGACGTGACGCAGGATCTGGTGGTGATCGAGGAAGATTGCGGCACCAGCAACGGCCGTTCGATGAAGGCGCTGGTTGAGGGCGGTGAAGTGATCGAGGCGCTGCGCGAGCGTATCCTGGGTCGCGTAGCCAGCACTGACATCGTCAATCCGGAAACCAGCGAGACCTTGTACGAAGCCGGCACGCTGCTGAATGAAGATATGGTTGAAGCCATCGAGTCACTGGGTATCGACGAGGTGCGCGTACGCACACCGCTGACCTGCGACACACGCTTTGGTCTGTGCTCCAAGTGCTACGGCCGTGACCTCGGCCGCGGCGGCATGATCAACGTGGGCGAGGCTGTGGGTGTGATTGCAGCCCAGTCCATCGGTGAGCCGGGTACCCAGCTGACCATGCGTACATTCCACATCGGCGGCGCCGCATCACGTACAGTGGTGGCGAGCCAGGTGGAAGGCAAGTCAAACGGCGTGGTCAAGTACAGCGCAAACATGCGCACTGTCACCACCAAGACCGGCGTTCAGGTGGTTGTGGCACGCAGCGGTGAAGTGATGGTGACGGATGATCACGGTCGCGAGCGCGAGCGTCACAAGGTGCCATACGGCGCGACCCTGACCGTGCGCGAAGGCGCCCAGGTGCGTGCCGGTGAAGTGCTGGCCACATGGGATCCGCATACGCGTCCGGTGATTACCGAATACGCAGGCCGTGCACGCTTCGAGAATGTGGAAGAAGGCGTAACGGTTGCCAAGCAGATAGACGAAGTTACCGGTCTGTCCACGCTGGTGGTTATCGATCCCAAGCGCAGCACGACGCAGACCAAGGGTGTGCGCCCATTGGTGCGCTTGCTGGATGATAAGGGTCTGGAGATCAAGATTGCCGGAACAGACATCCCCATTTCCGTGACCTTCCAGACCGGCAGTATTATCACCGTGGAAGACGGTCAGAACGTGGGTGTGGGTGAAGTACTGGCGCGTATCCCGCAGGAATCCTCCAAGACACGTGATATTACCGGCGGTCTGCCACGCGTGGCCGAGCTGTTTGAAGCGCGCTCCCCCAAGGATGCCGGCATGCTGGCTGAAGTTACTGGTACGGCTTCTTTCGGCAAGGAAACCAAGGGTAAGCAGCGTCTGGTGATTACGGATGTTGACGGTGTGGCGCATGAGTTCCTGATTACCAAGGACAAGCATGTACTGGTGCACGACGGTCAGGTGGTAAACCAGGGCGAGATGATTGTGGACGGCCCGGCTGATCCGCACGACATCCTGCGCTTGCTGGGCATTGAGGCGCTGGCACGTTACATCACCGACGAAGTGCAGGACGTTTACCGTCTGCAGGGCGTGAAGATCAACGACAAGCACATCGAGGTGATTGTGCGCCAGATGCTGCGTCGCGTGCAGATTGTGGACGAAGGCGATACCAACTTCATTCCCAAGGAGCAGGTTGAGCGTGCTGATCTGTTGCAGGAAAACGAGCGTGTGGTGGCGGCGGGCAAGCAACCGGCAACCTTCCAGTACATGCTGCTGGGTATTACCAAGGCTTCGCTGTCCACCGACTCGTTCATTTCGGCCGCTTCTTTCCAGGAAACTACACGTGTCCTGACCGAAGCCGCGATTATGGGCAAGAAAGACGATTTGCGCGGTTTGAAGGAAAACGTCATTGTGGGCCGTCTGATTCCAGCAGGTACGGGATTGGCGTATCACTCAACCCGCCGCAAGCAGCGACTGGGCTTGGATATGGCGGAAGGCTCAGGTCTGAGCGAAGGCGAGGTAAGTACGGAAGAGCAGGAAAACGCCTAGCCCGCTTGACAGTTCGCGCGTTCGTCACTAGAATGCGCGGTCATTTTGGCCGTTACAGCGAAACAGGAAACTCTTGCTGTGACGGCAATTGTTATTCTTATACATTGATTTAGTAGAGTTTTTAGGAACCATATAATGCCAACGATTAACCAGTTAGTGCGCAGTCCCCGTTCTGTTGAAGTCAGCAAAAGCAAGGTGCCTGCGCTTGCGGGTAGTCCGCAGAAGCGTGGTGTCTGTACTCGTGTTTACACGACTACTCCAAAAAAACCAAACTCCGCGTTGCGTAAGGTTGCCAAGGTGCGCCTGACCAACGGCTTTGAGGTGATCTCCTACATTGGTGGTGAGGGTCACAACCTGCAGGAGCACTCGGTGGTATTGATTCGCGGTGGTCGTGTGAAAGACTTGCCTGGTGTGCGTTACCACATGGTGCGCGGTAGCCTGGATACGGCTGGTGTGAAAGATCGTAAGCAGTCTCGTTCCAAGTACGGTACCAAGCGCCCTAAGAAAGCCTAAGTAAATAATTAAGTATACGTAAGCGATCGCCGCAGGGTGGTCGCAATTGTTTTTGAATTTGCAAGATACAACGAGGTTTAGATATGCCAAGACGTAGAGAAGTCCCAAAACGCGAGGTTCTGCCGGATCCAAAGTACGGCAATCAGGATCTTTCCAAGTTCGTTAACGTATTGATGACGGCTGGCAAGAAGTCTGTTGCCGAGCGTATTCTTTACGGTGCTTTGGAGCAGATCACCAAGAAGAATGGCAAGGATCCGATTGAGGTGTTCAATCTGGCGCTGAACAATGTGAAGCCACAGGTTGAGGTTAAGAGCCGCCGCGTGGGTGGTGCCAACTATCAGGTGCCTGTCGAGGTGCGTCCGTCGCGCCGTATGGCCCTGGCCATGCGCTGGTTGAAGGATTTTGCGCGCAAGCGTGGCGAGAAATCCATGGGTATGCGTTTGGCTGGTGAGTTGATTGATGCTTCTGAAGGTCGCGGTGGTGCGGTCAAGAAGCGTGAAGAAGTGCATCGTATGGCTGAAGCAAACAAGGCCTTCTCGCATTTCCGTTTCTAATCATTGAAAAGTTAGGTATCTACCGTGGCTCGTAAAACCCCTATTAACCGTTATCGCAATATCGGTATCAGCGCGCACATTGATGCGGGCAAGACTACGACGACCGAGCGTATTCTGTTTTACACCGGCGTAAGTCACAAGATTGGTGAAGTGCATGATGGCGCGGCAACCATGGACTGGATGGAGCAGGAGCAGGAGCGTGGCATTACCATCACCTCCGCTGCAACAACTTGCTTCTGGAAGGGCATGGAAAACCAGTTCCAGGAGCATCGCTTCAACATCATTGATACCCCGGGACACGTGGACTTTACCATTGAGGTGGAGCGCTCCATGCGTGTGCTGGACGGTGCGTGCATGGTGTATTGCGCGGTGGGTGGTGTGCAGCCGCAGTCGGAGACTGTATGGCGCCAGGCTAACAAGTACAAGGTTCCGCGTCTGGCTTTCGTCAACAAGATGGATCGTTCGGGTGCAAACTTCTTCAAAGTGGTCGAGCAAATGGGCACGCGCCTGAAGGCTTCTCCTGTGCCTATCGTGATTCCCATTGGCGCTGAAGAGAAATTTGAGGGTGTAGTTGACCTGATCAAGATGAAGGCTATCTACTGGGATGATGCTTCCCAGGGGATGAAATTTGACTATCGCGAGATTCCTGCGGAGTTGGTTGCAAGCGCCACAGAGTGGCGCTCGAAGATGATTGAGTCTGCTGCCGAGGCATCTGAAGACTTGATGGAAAAGTATCTGGAGAACGGCGACCTGACCGAAGAGGAGATTATTCTCGGTCTGCGTACGCGCACCATCGCTTGTGAAATCCAGCCTATGCTGTGCGGTAGCGCGTTCAAGAACAAGGGTGTGCAGCGCATGCTGGACGCGGTAGTTCAGTTCATGCCATCCCCGGTGGATATTCCTGACGTGACCGGCGAAACCGAAGAGGGCGAGCCAACTTCGCGCAAGGCGGACGATAGCGAGGGTTTCTCCGCGCTGGCATTCAAGTTGATGACTGACCCATTTGTGGGGCAGCTCACCTTTGTGCGTGTTTATTCCGGCGTCCTGAAAAAAGGTGACACGGTTTATAACTCTGTCAGGGGTAAGAAAGAGCGTATTGGTCGTATCGTTCAGATGCACGCCAATAATCGTGAAGAAATTGAAGAGATTCTGGCGGGCGATATCGCTGCTTGTATCGGCCTGAAAGATGTAACTACGGGTGAATCTCTGTGTGATCCAGCCAAGCCTATTATTCTTGAGCGCATGGTGTTCCCTGAGCCGGTTATTCACGTCGCGGTTGAGCCTAAAACCAAGGTTGACCAGGAAAAAATGGGTATCGCGCTGGGTCGTCTGGCGGCTGAGGATCCTTCGTTCCGCGTACGCACAGACCAGGAATCCGGTCAGACCATCATGTCCGGTATGGGTGAGTTGCACCTGGAGATTCTGGTTGATCGTATGAAGCGTGAATTTGGCGTGGAAGCGAACGTGGGTGCGCCCCAAGTAGCATACCGCGAAGCGATACGCAAGTCGGTTGAGGTTGAGGGTAAGTATGCCAAGCAGACCGGTGGTCGTGGTCAATTCGGTCATGTGTGGATCAAGATGGAGCCTAACGAAGCCGGCAAGGGCTTTGAGTTCGTCGACGCGATCAAGGGTGGTACTGTTCCGCGTGAATTCATTCCTGCGGTCGAGAAGGGCTTGCGCGAATCGCTGCCTAGCGGTGTATTGGCTGGCTACCCGGTTGAGGACGTGAAGATCACCCTGTTCGACGGTTCCTACCATGATGTGGACTCCAACGAAAACGCGTTCAAGATGGCTGCATCCATGGCGTTCAAGGATGGCATGCGCAAGGCTAATCCTGTACTGCTGGAGCCTATGATGGCTGTTGAGGTTGAGACTCCCGAAGACTATACCGGTACGGTAATGGGCGATCTGTCCTCGCGTCGCGGTATGGTGCAGGGTATGGATGACATGGCGGGTGGTGGCAAGACCGTAAGGGCAGAGGTGCCCTTGGCTGAGATGTTCGGTTATTCCACTGCATTGCGTTCTGCTACGCAAGGTCGTGCAACTTACACTATGGAATTCAAGCATTACACTGAAGCCCCCAGGAATGTGGCTGAAGCGATAATGAGCAAGAAATAAACTAAAAACTGGAGAGCTGAAATGGCAAAGAGTAAATTTGAACGCACAAAGCCACACGTAAACGTAGGCACGATTGGTCACGTAGACCATGGCAAGACCACGCTGACAGCGGCGATCACCACAGTATTGTCGAAGAAATTTGGCGGCGAAGCCAAAGCCTACGACCAGATTGACGCAGCGCCTGAAGAAAAAGCGCGCGGCATCACCATCAACACCGCCCACGTTGAATACGAAACAGCCACCCGCCACTACGCCCACGTAGACTGCCCGGGCCACGCTGACTATGTAAAGAACATGATTACCGGTGCTGCCCAGATGGACGGCGCCATCCTCGTGGTGTCCGCAGCTGACGGCCCCATGCCCCAGACCCGCGAGCACATCCTGCTGGCACGTCAGGTAGGCGTACCCTACATCATCGTATTCATGAACAAATGCGACATGGTTGACGACGCAGAACTGCTCGAACTCGTCGAAATGGAAATCCGCGAACTCCTCACCAAATACGACTTCCCAGGCGACGACGTGCCTATCGTCAAAGGCTCAGCACTCAAAGCCGTTGAAGGCGACACAGGCGACCTCGGCGAAGGCGCCATCATGCGCCTGGCCGAAGCCCTGGACTCCTACATCCCTCAGCCGGAGCGCGCACTCGACGGCGCCTTCCTGATGCCGGTGGAAGACGTATTCTCCATCTCCGGTCGCGGTACCGTCGTAACCGGCCGTATCGAGCGTGGCGTTATCAAAGTGGGCGAGGAAATCGAGATTGTTGGTTTGAAACCGACACTCAAGACAACCTGCACCGGCGTGGAAATGTTCCGCAAACTGCTGGACCAGGGTCAGGCAGGTGACAACGTCGGCGTACTGCTGCGCGGCACCAAGCGTGAAGAAGTTGAGCGTGGTCAAGTGCTGGCCAAGCCGGGCACCATCACCCCGCACACCAAATTCACAGCAGAAATCTACGTGCTGGGCAAAGATGAAGGTGGTCGTCACACCCCATTCTTCCAGGGTTACCGTCCCCAGTTCTACTTCCGTACCACAGACGTGACCGGTGCAGTAGAACTGCCAGCCGGCACAGAAATGGTGATGCCAGGCGACAACGTGTCCGTAACCGTCAGCCTGATCGCCCCGATCGCGATGGAAGAAGGTCTGCGTTTCGCGATTCGCGAAGGTGGTCGTACCGTTGGCGCGGGTGTGGTTGCCAAGATTCTTGCGTAATTTGGTAAGGTTTTAAAAATAGCGTGCAGCGAGACTGGTTCTCGCTGTATAATATTTCGTTCTTTAATCCGCAGTTGCATTTTGGCTGCCATAAGTTGAGAAAATAATATGCAAAGTCAGAAAATTCGCATTCGTCTGAAAGCGTTCGATTATCGCCTGATTGACCAGTCTGCTTCGCAGATCGTTGATACAGCCAAGCGCACTGGCGCGGTTGTAAAGGGTCCGGTTCCCCTGCCTACCAAGATTGAGCGTTTTGATGTGCTGCGTTCACCTCATGTGAACAAGACATCGCGTGATCAATTCGAGATTCGTACGCATTTGCGCATGATGGATATTATTGATCCAACAGAAAAAACGGTTGATGCATTGATGAAGCTTGATTTGCCAGCCGGTGTGGATGTGGAAATCAAGCTGCAGTAAGTTGAAGTGAAGTAATTTGTTGTTGTGGTATTAAAAATCGGCCGACCAATTGTAGTCGGCCCCTTAAAAAGGAAATAAAATGAGTTTAGGACTTGTCGGTCGCAAGATTGGCATGACCCGTATTTTTACTGACGACGGAGCATCGTTGCCGGTAACAGTGCTGGACGTGTCCAATAATCGCATTACCCAATTCAAGAATGTAGCCACAGATGGATACAGCGCGGTTCAGGTCGCGTTTGGCGTTCGTCGTGCAAGCCGTGTAAGCAAGGCTGCTGCGGGCCATTTTGCCAAGGCTGGCGTAGAAGCGGGTAGCGTATTGAAAGAATTTGTTGCCACTCCAGAACAGGTGTCTGTGCTGCAGGCTGGTGGCAAGCTTGGTGTGGACATGTTCCAGGTTGGTCAGAAGGTTGACGTAACCGGCGTGACTATCGGTAAGGGCTACGCGGGTACCATCAAGCGTCACCACTTCAGATCTGGCCGTGCTACCCACGGTAACTCCAAATCACATAACGTACCGGGTTCTATCGGTATGGCGCAGGATCCCGGTCGCGTATTCCCGGGTAAGCGCATGACAGGTCACCTGGGTGACGTGCAGCGCACTGTGCAGAATCTCAAAATTGTTCGTATTGATGCTGACCGTCAATTGCTGTTGGTAATGGGTGCTGTACCCGGCTCCAAGGGCGGTGATGTGGTCGTGCGTCCGGCAGTGAAAGCAGGTGCATAATGGAAATTAAAGTCATTAACGCAAATGGCAAGGCGGCTGCAAGCATGACGGCTTCTGATGACCTGTTTGGTCGTGAGTATAACGAAGCGCTGATTCACCAGTTGGTGACCGCATATCAGGCCAATGCTCGTTCAAGCAACAGCAAGCAAAAGGGACGCAGCGAGATTGCCAAGAGCACTCGCAAGCCTTGGGCGCAAAAAGGCACCGGTCGTGCTCGTTCCGGTATGGCATCCAGCCCGTTGTGGCGTGGTGGTGGCAAGATTTTCCCGAACTCGCCCGATCAGAATTACACACAAAAAATCAACCGCAAGATGTACCGTGCCGGTGTCGCTTCCATCTTGTCGCAGCTGGTGCGCGAGGGTCGTTTGACAGTGGTGGACGATCTGACAGTTGAAGCACCAAAAACCAAGCTGTTGGCGCAGAAAATGAAGGTTATGGGTTTTGATGCCGGTCGCGTGCTGGTTATCACCGATAACATGGATGAAAACCTGTACCTGTCCTCGCGTAACCTTGAGAACGTATTGGTGCTGGAAGCCCATCAGGCTGATCCGGTTAGTCTTGTGCGTTTCCCCAAGGTATTGGTAACTCGCAACGCAATGGCGAAAATTGAGGAGTTGCTGGCATGAGCGCACAAAATTTCAACCAAGAACGTTTGATGAATGTTTTGCTTGCTCCGCAAATTTCTGAAAAGGCGACTTTTGTTGCCGAGAAAAATGAGCAGGTGATTTTTAAAGTTGTTTCCGATGCAACCAAGCCGGAAATCAAGGCCGCTGTCGAGCTGTTGTTCAAGGTGAACGTGGATAGCGTTCAAGTTGCCAACGTCAAGGGCAAGCAAAAGCGCTTTGGTCGGTTCATGGGCAGCCGCAAGGACTGGAAGAAGGCATATGTTTGCCTGGCGCCAGGTCAGGAAATTAATTTTGCTGCTAGTGAGCAAGGATAAATATCATGGCACTAATTAAATTAAAACCAACATCTCCAGGTCGTCGCGCCGTTGTGCGCGTGGTTAATCCTGATTTGCACAAGGGCAAGCCACATGCATCTCTGATCGAGAAGAAGAATCGTTCTTCTGGTCGTAACCATAACGGCCACATCACTGTGCGCCACATGGGTGGCGGTCACAAGAAGAGTTACCGTATCGTTGACTTCAAGCGCGACAAGGATGGCATTCCTGCTACTGTTGAGCATCTGGAATACGATCCAAACCGCACTGCGCACATTGCATTGCTGTGTTACGCGGACGGTGAGCGTCGTTACATTATTGCCCCCAAGGGCGTTGCCGTAGGCGCGCAATTGATGAGCGGTGCCGAGGCCCCGATCAAGGCTGGCAATGCGTTGCCATTGCGCAACATCCCGGTTGGCTCGACGATACACTGTATCGAAATGCTGCCAGGCAAAGGCGCGCAGCTCTCACGTTCTGCCGGTACGTCAGTACAGCTGCTGGCTCGTGAAGGTAGCTATGCCCAGCTGCGTTTGCGCTCTGGCGAGATTCGCAAGGTGCACGTTGAGTGCCGCGCAACTATTGGCGAGGTAGGTAACGGTGAGCACTCATTGCGCTCGATCGGCAAGGCCGGTGCAAATCGCTGGCGCGGCATTCGCCCGACTGTTCGTGGTGTGGTTATGAACCCGATTGACCACCCGCACGGTGGTGGTGAAGGTAAAACTGCAGCTGGCCGTAATCCGGTTAGCCCATGGGGTGTGCCAGCCAAAGGCTTCCGCACTCGTCGCAACAAGCGCACTAGCGGCATGATCGTGCGTCGTCGCTTTCAGGTTTAAGGGGTAAAACATGGCACGTTCCATTAAAAAAGGTCCATTCGTTGACGCGCACCTGTTGAAGAAGGTAGAGACTGTGCGCGCTACCAGCGACAAACGCCCGGTTAAAACCTGGTCGCGTCGCTCTACTGTAATGCCGGATTTTGTAGGATTGACTATTGCAGTGCATAACGGCAAGCAGCATATCCCGGTGTATATCTCCGAAAATATGGTAGGGCACAAGCTCGGCGAATTTTCATTGACACGCACCTTCAAAGGTCACGCTGCTGATAAAAAAGCGGCTAAGAAATAAGGAGGCATGATGAGCACAACAGCTGTAGTAAAAGGTGTTCGCCTGTCGGCGCAAAAAGGTCGGTTGGTTGCGGATCAGATTCGCGGCTTGCCAGTTGATAGGGCTTTGCAAATTCTGGCTTTCAGCCCGAAAAAAGGCGCTGTTATTATCAAAAAAGGTTTGGAGTCCGCTATTGCCAATGCCGAGCACAATGATGGTGCTGACATTGATGAGTTGAAGGTGCAGACCATTTATGTTGATAAGGCTACCTCTCTCAAGCGCATGATGGCTCGCGCCAAAGGTCGTGGCAACGGTATCGAAAAGCAAACTTGCCACATTACGATTACTGTCGGGAGCTAAGCAGACATGGGACAGAAAATTCATCCAATCGGTTTTCGGTTGAGCGTGCAGAAAAACTGGTCTTCAAAGTGGTATGCCAATAGCAGCAATTTTGCTGAGCTGTTGCATAAGGATATTGAAGTTCGCGATTACCTGAAGAAGAAACTGGCCGGTGCCATGGTTTCGAAGATTGTAATCGAGCGTCCAGCCAAGAATGCAAAGATCACGATTTATTCGGCGCGCCCAGGTGTGGTCATCGGCAAGAAGGGCGAAGATATTGAGTCACTGCGCAACGAATTGAAGAAGCGCATGGGCTTGCCGGATGTTGCCCTGAATATCGAGGAAGTGCGCAAGCCGGAGATCGACGCTCAGTTGATCGCTGATTCGATTACCCAGCAACTGGAAAAACGCATCATGTTCCGCCGTGCCATGAAGCGCGCAATGCAGAACGCAATGCGTCTGGGTGCCCAAGGCATCAAGATCATGAGCTCGGGTCGCTTGAACGGAATTGAAATTGCCCGTACTGAGTGGTATCGCGAAGGCCGTGTGCCATTGCATACACTGCGTGCTGACATTGACTACGGTACGTCCGAAGCATTGACGACCTATGGTTTGATCGGCGTTAAGGTATGGGTCTACAAGGGTGAGCACACAGGCGTGCAGGAAGTTGTAGCGCCAGTTGCTGAACCGGAAAAGAGAGTAAGAAAGTCGGGGGCAAAACATGCTACAGCCAGCTAGAAGAAAATACCGCAAAGAGCATAAAGGCCGTAATACCGGCGTTGCTACCCGCGGAAACAAGGTGAGTTTCGGTGAGTTCGGTCTTAAAGCCGTGGGCCGTGGCCGTTTGACAGCGCGTCAAATTGAGGCTGCCCGTCGTGCGATGACCCGTCATATCAAACGTGGCGGACGTATCTGGATTCGTATCTTCCCGGATAAGCCGATCTCCAAGAAGCCAGCCGAGGTTCGTATGGGTAACGGTAAGGGTAATCCTGAGTACTATGTTGCCGAGATACAGCCAGGCAAGATGTTGTACGAAATGGATGGCGTTGATGAGGTGTTGGCGCGTGAGGCATTCCGTTTGGCTTCTGCAAAGCTGCCTATTGCCACAACATTCGTTATTAGACAGGTAGGGGCGTAATCATGAAAGCAACCGAAATGAAAGCAAAGTCTGCGGCTGACTTACAGTCAGAATTGCTGTCTTTGTCAAAGGCGCAATTCGGCCTGCGCATGCAGGTGGCCACTCAGCAGTTGAGCAATACCAGCCAATTGCGCAAAGTGCGTCGTGATATTGCCCGTGTGAAAACCATATTGACCGAGAAGGGTGCGCAGTAATGAATGCGACAAAACTGAATCGTACCCTGACAGGTACAGTGGTAAGCGACAAGATGGACAAGACTGTAACTGTCCTGATTGAACGTAAGACCAAACATCCGGTGCTGGGGAAAATCATTCGTGTATCCAAGAAATATCACGCACATGATGAAAACAACGAGTGCCACGAGGGTGATGTGGTTGTTATTGAGGAATGTCGTCCAATAGCAAAAACAAAGAGTTGGCGTGTGTCCAAGCTGGTTGAGAAGGCACAGGCAGTTTAATTGCAAATTACGCTTGCGCCTTACGGCAAGCGTGACTATAATGCGCGGCTTCGTTTCACACCGTCGCTTGCGGCGGCCTAACCCGAACGGGTTCCAAAACTAGCCGCTACGAGCGGACAAAGTTGGAGATTGAAAAATGATACAAATGCAGTCTGTTTTGAATGTTGCCGACAATACTGGCGCTCGCTCTGTTATGTGCATCAAGGTTCTTGGTGGCTCTAAGCGTCGTTATGCTGCTATCGGCGATGTGATCAAGGTAAGTATTAGAGATGCAGCCCCACGCTCCCGTGTTAAGAAGGGTGATGTATACAGTGCAGTGGTTGTGCGCACTGCAAAGGGTGTGCGTCGCGCTGATGGTTCCTTGATCAAGTTTGACGGCAATGCGGCAGTGTTGCTGAACGCCAAGCTGGAGCCAATTGGTACGCGTATTTTCGGGCCAGTTACTCGTGAGTTGCGCACAGAGCGCTTTATGAAAATTGTGTCGCTGGCACCTGAAGTGCTGTAACGCAGTCAAGGAAAAATCATGCGTAAGATTAAGAAAAATGATGATGTGATTATCATCGCTGGCAAAGACAAGGGTAGCCGTGGCAGTGTTTTGCGTGTACTCGAAGACAAGTTGCTGGTTGCGGGCGTGAACAAAGTCAAGAAGCATCAGAAGCCGAATCCGGTTAAGGGTGTGAGTGGTGGTATCGTGGAGATGGAGATGCCGATCCACGTTTCTAATGTTGCTATCTACAATGCGGCCACCAAAAAGGCGGATCGTGTTGGTACTAAGTTCCTGGAAGACGGTCGCAAAGTGCGCGTGTTCAAATCCAGTGGCGAAGTGATTGCTTAAGGGGTAAGAGAGCATGGCTCGTTTGTACGATTTCTACAAAGATAAAGTGGCGAAAGAAATGATGGCCAAGTTTGGCTACAAGTCCATCATGGAGGTTCCGCGCATCGAAAAGATCACCCTGAATATGGGTGTGGGTGAGGCTGTTGCTGACAAGAAGGTCATGGACCACGCTGTGAGCGATATGCAAAAGATTGCGGGCCAGAAGCCGGTTGTTACCAAATCCAAAAAGTCGATTGCCGGCTTCAAGATTCGCCAGGATTATCCTGTTGGTTGCAAGGTGACATTGCGTCGCGAGCGCATGTACGAATTTCTTGATCGCCTGGTGACAGTTGCGATTCCTCGTATTCGTGACTTCCGTGGTATTTCAGGTAAGTCTTTTGACGGTCGTGGCAATTACAACATGGGCGTTAAAGAGCAGATCATTTTCCCTGAAATCGAATATGACAAGATTGATGCGTTGCGTGGCATGAATATCACCATCACGACAAGCGCGAAGACCGATGAAGAGGCTCGCGCCCTTCTGTTGGCATTCAAATTCCCATTGAAAAACTGAGGGTAGCATGGCTAAGAGATCATTGATTAACCGTGAGCAAAAGCGTCGCGACACAGTGGAGAAATTTGCTGCCAAGCGTGCTGAGTTGATGGCTATTATCACTAATAGCAAGTTGAGTGAAGAAGAGCAGTTTGCTGCTCGTCAAAAACTGCAGGCATTGCCGCGTAACTCGAGTCCAGTGCGTTTGCGCAATCGTTGTGCGCTGACTGGCCGTCCACGCGGTGTGTTCAGCAAATTTGGTTTGGGTCGTATCAAATTGCGTGAATACGCAATGCGCGGCGAAATCCCTGGTGTAGTCAAGGCAAGCTGGTAAGGGTGAATTTATGAGTATGAGTGATCCAATCGCCGATATGCTGACGCGAATTCGTAATGCGCAGATGGCGGAAAAAGTAAGCGTTGTTATGCCTTCTTCCAAGTTGAAAGTGGCTCTTGCGAAAGTGCTGCAAGACGAGGGTTATGTTGACGGCTTTAAGGTTGCCAGCAACGATGGCAAAGCAACTCTTGAAATTGGCCTGAAATATTACGCTGATCGTCCTGTGATTGAAAAGATCCAGCGCGTAAGCCGCCCGGGTCTGCGTGTGTACAAGGGTAGTGAAGACATTCCTATGGTCATGAATGGCTTGGGTGTGGCTATTGTATCCACCTCCAAGGGTTTGATGACTGATCGCAAAGCGCGCGCCAATGGAATTGGTGGCGAAGTTTTGTGCATCGTAGCGTAGAGGTAAAAAATGTCTAGAGTCGCTAAAAATCCAATTACGCTGCCGGCAGGTGTTGATGTTGTGCTGGCTGCGGATCAAGTTTCAATGAAGGGCCCGCTGGGCACCATGAAGCAGGCGTTAAACAGTGATGTGGCTGTTGAGCGTCAGGGTGATGCCTTACTGTGCAAGGCAACCAATGATTCCATGCAATCCAATGCGATGTCCGGAACCATTCGTGCCCTGTTGGCGAATATGGTTGTTGGTGTAACAAAAGGTTTCGAGCGCAAGCTGACCCTGGTGGGTGTGGGTTACAGAGCTCAAGCCGCAGGTGATACGTTAAACCTGTCTTTGGGTTTCTCGCATCCAGTGGTGCATAAAATGCCGGCTGGCGTAAAGGTGGCAACACCAAGCCAAACTGAAATCGTGTTGACTGGTTCCGACAAGCAGCAAGTCGGTCAGGTCGCTGCTGAAATTCGTGCTTACCGTCAACCAGAGCCTTACAAGGGCAAGGGTGTGCGCTACGCGGATGAAGTTGTGATCCTGAAAGAAACCAAGAAGAAATAATTGAGGCGGATATGTTGAACAAGAAAGAAGCGCGTCAGCGCAGAGCACGCAAAACCCGTGCAAAAATTGCTGAGCAAAAGACTGTACGTTTGGCTATTAATCGCACCAACCAGCACATTTATGCGCAGGTTATTTCCGCTTGCGGCAGCAAGGTGCTGGCCAGCGCTTCTACACTGGAAGCGGATGTGCGTAAAGAGGTCGGCAATGGTGGCAATGCAGCGGCTGCTGCGGTTGTGGGTAAACGCATCGCTGAAAAAGCAAAGAGTGCGGGCGTTGTTGCTCTCGCGTTCGATCGTTCCGGTCACAAATATCATGGTCGCATTAAGGCGCTGGCTGATGCAGCGCGCGAACATGGCTTGCAGT
>JAHFQY010000031.1 GCA_023259065.1 Nitrosomonadales bacterium | reverse complement strand
TCACAGCGGCAGCCTGAGACAGGCAGATAATGCTAAAATTAAAAGATTAGAAAAAGCTTTGCAGTTCAAAAGTACACCGGCATCAGGGCACAATTTACAATAAATAGTGAAAGGGAGAAGACAATGACAATTAGAAAGATGTTACTGGCGGCGCTAATTCTGGTAAGTGCAAATGTGGCGATGGCAGCCGATGAAATCCTGATGAAGCCATTTGTCCTGGCCTCTAAAGGCGCCGGCACGATGGACGCCAAAGTGGCCAGCACCAAAGCATCTCTTGCCGCCAACGGATTTGCCGTTGTCGGTACATACTCTCCCTACCCCAATGCCACCATACTGATTATTACCAACGACGAACTGAAGAGTAATGCCGCCGCTTCCGAGCACGGCGGCTATGGTGCAGCTCAGCGCGTAGCCATCACCAAGGCCAAGAACGACATTCAGGTGAGCTACACCAATCCGGTATACATGGCCAATATCTACCGCATGAATGGTGACCTGAAAAATATTTACACCAAACTGGAAGCGACCTTGGGCAAGGTTGAAGAGTACGGCATGGAAAAAACCATGACTGTCAGCAAGGCACGCAAATACCACTACATGTTCGGCATGGAGTACTTCGACGAGAAAAGTGAACTCGGCGAGTTTGACAGTTACGAAGCAGCCATCGCGGCAGTTGAAGGCGGCCTGGCTGCAGGCAAAGAAGGCGTAACAAAAGTTTACCGTATCGACATCCCAGGCAAGAAAGAAGCCGTATTTGGCGTAGCGATGGCTGGCAAACCCGGCAAAACCAAGGTTTCACAGGAAAATGCACCGGGCCAAAATAGTGACTTCGGCATCGTCATGACCGGCGCTCCAGAGGCAGACGCTTACATCATGAGCCAGATCGACTTCAAGGACATCAAGTCTACCGCTCACCTGCCCTATGAAATACTGGTTTCCGGCAACAAGGTTTATGCGCAGTATGCTCGTTTCCGTATCGCCATCAGCTTCCCTGAACTTTCCATGATGGGTAAAAACAGCTTCATGAACATTATGGAGTCTCCAGATGCAATTCGCGATGCACTGAAAAGAACAGCAGGCAAATAACAATCTGCTTGTACCAGTTATGCCACGAAGCTATCTATTCTGATGAGTAGATAGCTTCGTAAAGTTTTGTAGCAAATGAATCAACCACCTTCAGCGCCGCTGACCAGTATGAACAGCGGAGTGCGGAGGTGAATTAGTTTTAATTACTTAAATTAGGAGACTGGTATGTCTGGTAAAGACAATGTTGTTAACCCGGAGCGCCGCAATTTTCTGGGCACAGTAACAACGGTAGCTGGGGTAGGCGGCGCAGCGGTTGCTGCATGGCCATTCGTCAACAGCATGAATCCAAGCGGTGACGTTCTGTCGAACGCCACCACTGAAGTTGATCTGAAGAATATACCTGAGGGTGGCATGCACACCGTGGCATGGCAAGGTAAGCCTGTGTTCATCCTGCATCGCAATGCGGAAGAAATCAAGAAGATGCAAGAGCTCAGCACCATCGAGCCCGTTGCTGACGAAAAACGCGTTCAGGATCCAAAGTGGCTGGTCGTGGTAGGTATCTGCACTCACCTGGGTTGCGTGCCAAACCGCGCTGAAAACGGCTGGAAATGCGCTTGCCATGGCAGCCAGTACGACGACAGCGGCCGCGTAACTCACGGCCCTGCGCCCCACAACCTGGAAGTGCCACCCTACAAATTTGTGAGCGCTGATAAAATCGTTATCGGCTAAGCCTTAAGGAGAATAGTATGTTTAAACGCACTCTTGCGTGGATAGATCAGCGTTTCCCGCTGACCCATTTTGTAAAAGACACGGCTGAATACGGCACGCCGCGTAACCTGAGCTACTGGTGGAACTTTGGTTCCCTGGCTGGCGTGGTACTGGTGCTGCAGCTCGTTACCGGCATCTTCCTGGCGATGCACTACAAGGCTGATATCGCTACCGCCTTTGACTCCATCCAGCACATCATGCGCGACGTGAACTACGGCTGGCTGTTGCGCTACATGCACTCCACCGGCGCATCTGCCTTCTTCGCCATCATCTACATCCACATGGCACGCACCCTGTTCTACGGTTCCTACCGTGCTCCGCGTGAATTGCTGTGGTGGACTGGCCAGGGCCTGCTGCTGCTGCTGATGGCAACCGCATTCATGGGCTACCTGCTGCCATGGGGCCAGATGTCCTACTGGGGCGCTGCTGTTATTACCAACCTGTTCCGCGCGACTCCATTCTTTGGCGAGCAAGTGGTGCACTGGCTGCGTGGTGACTTCCAGGTGGGCGATGCAACCCTGACCCGCTTCTACGCCCTGCACTTCCTGTTCCCGTTCATCATCGTGGGCGCCGTGCTGGTTCACCTGATCGCACTGCACACAGTAAAGAGCAGCAACCCAAGCGGCCTGGAACTGAAACAAAAGGACATCATCCCCTTCCATCCTTACTTCACCATCAAGGATCTGGTTGGCGTTGGTGCTTACCTGATGGTTTTCAGCGTGTTTGTATTCTTTGTTCCGAATACCCTCATTGAAGCCGCCAACAACATCCCTGCCAACCCCATGCAGACTCCGGCGCATATCGTTCCTGAGTGGTACTTCCTGCCGTTCTACGCGATTCTGCGTTCAGTGCCTGACCTGGCCGGCGGCGTTGTGGCAATGGGCCTGTCAGTGCTGATTTTTGCCGCGCTGCCTTATCTGGATCGTTCACGCATCTCCGGTGGAGCCGTTTACCGCCCTGTATACCGTGCCATGTTCTTCGTGTTCCTGGTAAACATGGTCGTGCTCGGTTACGTTGGCGCCGTGCCTCCAACAGATCGCACGATCATCATCGGCCAGGTAGCTACGCTGGTTTATTTCGGCACATTCCTGTTCCTGCCATTTGTATCCAAGAAAGAAGAAGCTTTCTTGATCAAGCGTGGCTTGCCACCGGCAGTGATGGACTCACTGAAATAATGACGCTAACAAGCACTAAATATATTTAAGTTTAAAAGGTGAACATAATGAAAAAGCATTTTTTGCTTCCCCTGCTGCTCAGCATGTTCTCCTCGTTTGCATTGGCAAACGAGGCTGAACTAGTTCTGGATCAGACCAAGATCCCCACGGACAAAGCTTCCGTGTTGCGCGGTGCAGAGCAAGTAGCAACCGTTTGCGGCGCATGCCATGGCCTCAAATACATCCAGTACCGCAACCTGCTCGAATTGGGCGTGCCCAAGGAAACCGTAGATGCATGGCGTGGCGACAAGCCTCTCAACACGGCAATGCAACCGCAGATGGCCCCGGCCGATGCGCAAGCTGCCTTTGGCGTGGTTCCACCGGATCTGAGCCTGATGGCTATTGCACGTGAGGGTCGCGAACATTACCTGTACTCCTACCTGATGGGCTACAAGGCCAATGAGAAGGGCGAAATCGAGAACCGCATCTTTACCGTAACCAAGATGCCTGACATTCTGGGCATTTCCGGCGCAGCAGATGACAAGCAGCGTGAAGAAATTGGTGCAAAGGCCAAGGACATCACCGCCTTCCTGAACTGGGCAGCTGATCCTCACGGTGAAGACCGCAAGAATCTGGGTATCTATGTGATGATCTACCTGTTCATCATGACCATCCTGCTGATCCTGTGGAAGAAACAGATCTGGCGCAAGGTTGACGAAATGGGCCCGGTGTAAATTGAAGTACCGTTCAGAGGCATGCAGCCAGTGCCTCTGAACTGTTCTCGGCAAGTCCAAAGAGGGCACCTCTTAAAATTCAGAGCTCGCCCCTTGAGTATCTGAGTTTTGAGAGGTGCCCTTCTTGATTGAAGCATTAAAACAACTGGTAGGTGCGGAAAATGTGCTTACCGGCGCAGATGCAGCCCCCAGTTACCGCGACCAGCGCGGCAACTACGTTGGCAACGCCCTGGCAGTGGTACTGCCGGCTGACACGCAACAGGTCAGCGCGGTCGTGGCACTGTGCGCCAAGCATCAAATTGCCGTCGTCCCGCAGGGGGGCAACACCAGCCTGTGCGGTGGCTCGGTACCGCTAGCCGCAATTGAGCAGCAACAGATCGTGCTCAACCTGTCGCGCATGAACAAAATTCGCAATGTAGACCCGACCAACTACACCATCACCGTAGAGACCGGCTGCACCCTGGCCGGCGTGCGCGAAATTGCCGCTCAGCATGACCGATTGTTCCCGCTCAGCCTCACCGCCATCGAGTCGCGCTGCGAGATAGGCGGCAACCTTTCCACCAATGCCGGCGGCATCGGCGTGCTGCGCTATGGCAACGCGCGCGAACTCGTGCTGGGCCTGGAAGTCGTACTGGCCGACGGGCGCATCTGGAACGGCCTGCGCAGCCTGCGCAAGGACAACACCGGCTACGACCTCAAGCAGCTGTTCATCGGCGCCGAAGGCACGCTGGGCATCATCACCGCTGCCGTGCTCAAGCTCAGCCCGCGACCGCGCTCCGTGGCAACTGCCAGCATTGCCGTGCGCGACCCGGCAGTTGCGGTCAACCTGCTCGCCTATCTGCGCAGTATTTGCGGCGACCGCATCAGCGCGTTTGAAATAATCGGCCGCTCCTGCCTGGATATTGTCCTGCAGCACATCCCGGGCATGCAGGAGCCGTTTGCCAGGCAGTACCAGTGGATGGTCATCACCGAACTGTCCGACCCGCTGCAGATGCCTTTGGACGCAGCGCTGCACGGCGCCCTATCAGCGTTTGACGGCGGCATCCTGGAGTTTGCGGTCACCAGCGACAAGAACCGCGCGGAAGCCTGGTGGCAACTGCGAAAAAATATCAGCGATGCGCAAAAGATCGATGGCATCAGCATCAAGCACGACGTCTCCGTGCCCCTCAGCGACGTGCCCGCATTCCTCGCACAAGCCGATGCCGCCCTGCAGCAGGCCTATCCCGGAATTCGCATTGTTGCTTTCGGCCACATCGGCGATGGCAACATCCACTACAACGCTTCCATGCCCGAAGCCGCAGCCAACAAGCAACTGTTTGCGCAAAGCGACAAGGTCAACCGCATGGTGTATGACATCGTAGCCAGGCTCAAGGGCAGCATAGGCGCGGAGCACGGCGTGGGCCAGCTCAAGCGCGGGCAGCTGCACGATTACAAGAGTGCACTGGAGCTGGAGCTGATGCAAAACATCAAACACACGCTGGATCCGCAGGGATTGCTGAATCCGGGCAAGGTTGTGTAATCAATATTCAAAACACAAGGCAACAATTCATCATGTCGAACACATTGAAAATCGGGCTGGTTTCCATCAGCGACCGCGCCAGCAACGGCGTATATCAGGACGCCGGCATACCAGCCCTGCAGGACTGGTTCACCCATACCCTGAGCAGCCCGTGGCAGGCCGTCACCCGTTTGATTCCCGATGAGCAGACCGACATCGAGGCGAACCTGATCGAGATGGCCGACTATGAAGGCTGCCACCTGATCCTGACCACCGGCGGCACCGGCCCGGCCCCCCGTGATGTCACGCCGGAAGCCACACTGGCTGTTGCACACAAGGTGATGCCCGGCTTCGGCGAGCAGATGCGCGCGGTCAGCCTGAAGTATGTGCCCACCGCCATCCTGTCGCGCCAGGTGGCGGTGATACGCGGCGGCTGCCTGATCATCAATCTGCCCGGCCAGCCCAAGGCGATCAAGGAAACCCTGGATGGGATTTTTGCCGCTGTGCCATACTGCGTGGATCTGATAGGCGGCCCCTACATAAAAACCAATCCCGATGTACTGGTGGCGTTCCGTCCCAAGTCAGCACAACGCCCAGCTTAGGAGCTTTAACGATGACCACGCCATGGATTCAACGCCTGCACGCCGGACTGTTTGCTATACCCTTCGGCCTGTTCACACTTTCCGGCGCCTGGCACCGCGCGGTAGGGTTTGGCTGGGATGTTGCGGCGGATATCAGCTCGGCCATTCTCGATTTTACAGTCGTCTTGTGGGTAGTCTTGTTGCTGTTATATCTGGTCAAATGGCTGCGCCACCCGGGCGCAGTGCTGGATGAGTACCTGAACCCCGTACAAGGCGCATTGATGGCCCTGCTACCCCTTTCCATGCTGATGTTCGTGATACTTCTGGGCCACCCGGGCTCCGTCGCCTGGGTGGCTCTCACCCTGTTTGCACTGTCCTTGCAGCTTGCCATTGCAGCGCGCGTAGTTTCAATACTTTCTCACGGAGAAATTCAACACCATACCATCACCCCCGCGCTCTATCTGCCCACGGTAACAGGTGCGTTTATGGGCGCCATCGCCATGGCTGTCCTGGGCTATTCAGGCTGGGGCGCGCTGTTGTTTGGCATGGCGCTGGCGGCCTGGGCGCTGCTGGAAGCACGCGTGCTGAACCGCCTGTTCCACGGCCCGCTGCCGGAAACGCTGCGCCCCATCATCGGCATTGAAATGGCGCCGCCTGCCGCAGCCACGCTGGCGGCAGGCGCCATTTGGCCGGGCTTGCCGGGAGAGGTGTTGATCGTGGGCCTGGGCATCGCTTCCGGCCCGGTGCTCACGGTTTTCCTGCGCTACCGCTTGTGGCACAAGGTGCCGTTTGCCGTTGGCTTCTGGTCGTTCTCGTTTCCCATGGCGGCATTTGCAGGGGCGATGGTTGAAGTGGTCAGGCGTGGCCACTGGCCTGCGCTGGTGGGCGGTCTTTCCTTGCTGATGGCATCGACCGTGATTGCCATCCTGCTGTTCAGGACCATCATCCTGCTGCTGAACGGCCAACTCTTGCCTCCCGGTGTCAGCTCACCGCACAGCAGATAAACCCAAAAACGGCAGTTGTCCGCAGATTACCCAGATTAGATTAATTTCAAAGCAAAAAATTGAAGAATCATGCTCGCCCATTGGGTGAGTAGTGCAATAAAGTAACACGATGTTTAATCGGCGTTAATCTGAGTAATCTGCGGATAGAACTGCCTTTTCCAGGATTAGCCTCAGGCCATTGCGTAGCCCTTGATATCTGCCTGGGCGATCAGCCCGCGCAGATACTGGCGCAGCGCACGCTGGCCCTTCTGCTCCAGCAAATGCGCTGCCAGTTCTTCGCGCACCATTTCAAACGGGTACACCTGGCTCTCTGCGCGATGCGCCACCATCACGATGTGCAGGCCGAAGCGCGTCTCCACCAGCTCCGGTGCAATCTTGCCCTGCCCCAGGTTAAACACGATTTGTTCAAATTCGGGCACAGTTTCACCGCGCGTCAATTGCCCCAGATTGCCGCCCAATGATGCGGAAGTGCAAGTTGAGTGAGCGCGTGCCAACTCGGCAAATTGCTCGGGGTGCTGCATCGCCTGCTGCAACACCGCTGCAGCCTTCTGCCTCAGTTCCTCCGTCACCTGGCCGGCCGCCGCCTCAAACAGGATGTGGCTGGCCTCGACCATCTCCCCGCTGCGAAACTGCGCCGGATTATTCTGGTAATACGTTGCGCATTCCTCATCGGACAGCTGCGGCTTGGCCACCTCCTGCTCGATCAGGCGCTCTATCATCGCATCCTCGACAAAGTCCTCGGCATCATCAACAGGGTATTTGTTATTTGCCAGCAGCTCTTCGTGAGCGTCACCACCAAGCTTCCGGCGCGCGGTTTGCAGCAGCACCTCGCGCAATATCAGCGCCTCGATAGCCGCCTTGTGCGGGTCTGGGGCATAGTTGAGACGCTCGCTCTCTGCCGCTAGCGCAGCAGCACTGATTTCAATTCCATTTACACTGATAGTCACGAT
This sequence comes from Nitrosomonadales bacterium, assembly GCA_023259065.1. Taxonomy (GTDB): domain Bacteria; phylum Pseudomonadota; class Gammaproteobacteria; order Burkholderiales; family Gallionellaceae; genus 39-52-133. The sequence continues at coordinate 21,351 of JAHFQY010000031.1, read as the reverse complement.
CCTGCTCCATTCTTGATTTTTTGTTTGTCGTCATCCGACGCTGTTAACTCCAGACCAGCCAATGTTATTCAAGCGACAGAATCGCCTTCACCAGCACACGCCTGTCTGCCTCACTGACGTTCGGGTAAGCGGGCATTTCTATCTGGCCCCACGCCCCACTGCCGCCCTTGGCTATCTTGCTCATCAGCTTGTCTTCGCCAGCGGGATCCAGCCTGTACATGGCTGCCACATTTTTCCATGAGGGGCCCAGAAATTTCTTTTCTACAGAGTGACAGGCAAAGCATCCGATATCCTTGGCCAACTTCACGGCCTCAGCACTCATGGTCGCTGTCGGCCCCGCCAGGTTTTTGCTGCCATCCCGCACTTCCAGCTCCCTGGAACGCTCGACTTTCTTTTCACTCGTGTCTTCACCGGGCTTGCAACCATACAGCGTTGCCAGCATCACCAGCATTAAACTATTCAGCACTAACCTTGGTATCTGCATATTCACTCTTCGTTATCATCGAAATGCCGCTTAGCGTTCTTAAAAACCAATAATCCATTACCCCCGTTATCCCCGCCGCACAGCAATGACAGGTTTTAAGGCTAATGGATTATCGGGTTGAATCTTAACAGCAGTCAAACAACACGGCTACGCCAGCGCAGCCCCGCCGGGAAAATCAGCGGTTCTGATACTTCAGTTTCTTGCTGCGCACAATCTGGTATGAACGTGTGATGTATCCGAACGGTGCGCTCCATACATGCACCAGACGTGTGAACGGGAACACCAGAAACACCGTCATGCCGAAAAACACGTGCAGCTTGAATATGGTGTCCACGCCTTCCAGATAAGCAGGATTGGGGTACAGGTAAATAATGCTCTGTATCCACTCCGCCATCGCAGTTACCACGCGTGGGTCACCATGGCCGGCATGGCCCATGGATACCGGAATGGTGGCCAGGCCGATGGCCAGCGTGGCCATGATCCAGGTCAGCACGAATTTATCGGAGGTACGGCTGGTAGCCGAAATGCGGCGATTGGTAAAACGCCGCCCCAACAAAATGAGACCGCCAATCAGAGCCATTGCGCCGAAAATTGAGCCCATGATGATGGCCAGGTATTGGTGCTGGATGTCGCCCATGACTTTCAAGAACCAGCTATGTGGCGTCAGCAAACCCACAAAGTGGCCGCCAAAAATGGCCAGCACGCCCACGTGAAACAGGTTGCTGGCCCAGCGCATGCCGCCCGTGGACAGCAACTGACTGGACGCGCTGGTCCAACCGTATTGCTCACGATCGAAACGCACCCAGCTACCAATCACGAATACGCTCAGGCAGACATAAGGGTAAATACCAAACAGCAGATTGTTCCAGCTAAAAAGTTCTTCGTTCATAATTATTTCTCCTTAAGCAGCTAAACGAGTCATTGTGGCGCGACTTGCAACTATGGACACCAATGGCGCATAGGGGCTGCCAGCCTTGCTCAGATTGTCGGTCAGCACGTTCAGCACCTTGTTGGCATCGGACAGGAATACCGTTGCCTCCTGAGGATCCATGGTGGCGGCAAATTCCAGCATCAGCGGCAAATAATCAGGCAGCTCGTTGGTGCTCAGCTCCAGCCCGTAGTCCTTGTACAGCTCGCCCAAGTCTATCAACGCCGGGCCGCGGTTCCTGTCATTGTCGTCACCGAAAAAATGGTGGGTCAGATGCAGGCTGTGTTCCGGTGTCATGTCAAAAGTCCTGACATAATCAGCCTGGATAGTCGTCTGCTCAGCACCCTCCAGCCAGGCCACAAACTTCTTCATCTCGGCCTTCTCAGCCACATCGGCGTCGGACATCGCATCCAGCAACTCCTTGATGTCCGGCAGGTCGTCAAACAACTGCTGGTTGGGGTACTCCAGCAGCGCCGATAATACTTTGTAGATTTCCATGATTTATCCTCTTGGCTATTTATCAGCGGATGGAGCCAGCGCGGCGGGTTCCGGAGTTTCCTTGCGGCGGCGTGGGAACATGGTGATCTTGCTGATCCCTGCCGAAGAATCATTGCCGAAGGTAAAGCCGTTCTGTCCCTGGAAGCCGTATGCATCGTCCATGCGCTCTTCCTCGTGGCCGGTTGGGATCACGAAGCGGTCTTCATAGTTGGCAATGGCCAGGTAGCGATACATTTCCTTGGCTTGATCTTCGGTAATGCCTGCAGCGTCCAGCGCACGCGTATCGGCCTTGCCTTCCACATGCACCGAGCGCTGGTAACTGCGCATGGCGATGAGGCGGTTCAGCGAGCTGAGGATAGGTGCTTCCTTGCCGGCGGTGAACAGGTTGGCCAGGTACTTGATCGGCGTACGCATGGTGCCGGCCTGTGGGATCGCGCCGTCCGGGCCAACCGGCAGGTTGCCCTGGTCGATCTGCGACTGCACGGGTGACAGTGGTGGTATGTACCAGACCATCGGCAATGTGCGGAACTCTGGATGCATGGGGAATGCAATCTTCCAGTCTATCGCCATCTTGTAGATCGGCGATTTCTGCGCGGCGATGATCCAGTCCTCGTTGATGCCCTCGGCCTTGGCCGCAGCGATCACTGCCGGATCATGCGGGTTCAGGAAGATCTTGCACTGTGCTTCATACAGATCCTGCTCGTTGGTCATGCTGGCCATTTCCTCGATACGGTCGGCGTCGTACAGCATGATGCCGTTGTAGCGGATGCGGCCCACGCAGGACTCGGAGCAAACTGTGGGCATGCCGGATTCCACGCGAGGGTAGCAGCCGATGCACTTCTCGGCCTTGCCGGATTCCCAGTTGTAGAACACTTTCTTGTACGGGCATGCGCTCATGCAGAAGCGCCAGCCGCGGCACTTGTCCTGGTCTACCAGCACGATGCCGTCTTCCTCGCGCTTGTACAGCGAGCCGGAGGGGCAGGCTGCCACGCAGGCAGGGTTCAGGCAGTGGTTGCAGATGCGCGGCAGGTACAGGTTGAAGGTGTTCTCAAACTGACCCAGCATGTCCTTCTGGATGTTGTCCAGGTTCTTGTCCACGCTGCGCTTGGAAAACTCGCCAGCCAGGTCGTCTTCCCAGTTCGGGCCCCAGGTGATTTTTTCCATGGGGTCGCCGGTAATCATCGACAACGGCCTTGCGGTTGGCGCTGCTTCTGACAGCGGCGCATTTTGCAGGCGCGCGTAGTTGTAAGTGAATGGCTCGTAGTAATCGTCAATCTGCGGCAGATCCGGATTGGCAAAAATGTTCAGCAGCTTCGACATCCTGCCGCCGGATTTCAGCTCCAGCTTGCCGCCGTTGAGCGTCCAGCCGCCCTTCCATTTTTCCTGGTTCTCCCACTGCTTGGGATAGCCGATACCGGGCTTGGACTCAACGTTGTTGAACCATACATATTCCACGCCCTTGCGGTTGGTCCAGGTGTTCTTGCAAGTCACCGAGCAGGTGTGGCAGCCGATGCATTTGTCCAGATTGAAGACGAACGCGAATTGTGCACGTACTTTCATGGGTTTCTCCTAATTTATCCTGTTCAAGTGACGATTAACGCTTGCCGATTCCGGGCGGATTGAGTTGCGCCTCACGCTCCGGAGTCAGTGGCCGTTCCAGCCAGTCAATGTCCTTGTCAGCCACTTTGCGCATGATCACTTCGGTATCGCGGTTACTGCCCACTGTGCCGTAGTAGTTGAAGCTGTAAGCCAGCTGCACGTATCCACCTATCATGTTGGTCGGCTTGATGACGACGCGCGTCACCGAGTTCAGGATACCGCCGCGCTTGCCGGTGGTGTTCGATCCGGGCACGTTCACGATCTTCTCCTGTGCGTGGTACATCATCGCCACGCCACGCGACACGCGTTGCGACACAACTGCACGCGCCACGGTCGCACCGTTGGCATTGATCGCCTCGACCCAGTCGTTGTCCTCGATGCCAGCTGCCTTCGCATCCACCTCGGAAATCCACACGTATGGGCCGCCGCGGAACAGGGTCAGCATGCGCAGGTTGTCCTGATAGGTGGAATGGATACCCCACTTGGAGTGCGGTGTGATCCACTTCAGCTTGATGTGTTTCTCCGCCATGATGCTGGGAGCAAGCTTGCTGAACGACTTCATGTCCTGGGGCGGCTTGTGCACGCAGAAGCCCTCGCCGAAGTCCAGCATCCACTCGTGATCCTGGTAGAAGTGTGCACGTCCGGTCAGGGTACGGAACGGAATATGCTCGTGGATGTTGGTGTAGCACGAAGTGTAGGAAACCGTTTCCGACTCGATGCCCGACCAGGTTGGCGCGGTAATGATCTTGCGCGGTTGCACCTGGATGTCACCGAAAGTAATCTTGTCCTCATGCCGTGCAGAGTACAGATGGTGATGGTCGATGCCGGTCTTCTTGGACAGTGCGGTCCAGGCCTTGTGGGCAACTTCGCCGCAGGTTTCCGGCGCCATGCGCAACACGGAATCGCAAACCGCAATGTCGTTTTCCAGGGAAGGCATGCCGAAGGAAACGCCCGGCACCTTCACCGTGCCGTTCATCACCTTGAGCTGGTCGTACTCCATGTCGGTATTCCAGTCCAGACCCTTGACGTTGTTGCCAAGTTTCTGCATCAGCGGACCGATGGCGATGTACTTCTTGTAGATGTCGGCATAGTTGCGCTCGACCACCTTGATCAGCGGCATAGTCTTGCCCGGGATAGGATCGCACTCGCCCTTCTTCCAGTCCTTGACCTCACCGAATGGCTGTGCCATCTCGAAGGCGGAGTCATGCTGCATGGGCAATGCGATGATGTCCTTGCGTGTGCCCAGGTGTTTCTCGGCCAGCTTGGAGAAGGTCTCCGCAATGCTCTTGAAAATCTGCCAGTCGGACTTGGATTGCCAGCCCGGTGAAACAGCTTCCGACAGCGGATGCATGAACGGATGCATGTCGGTGGTGTTGAGGTCGTTCTTCTCGTACCAGGTTGCCGTGGGCAGCACAATGTCGGAATAGGCGCCGGTGGAATTGAGGCGGAAGTTGATGTCCACCATCAGGTCCAGCTTGCCGATAGGCGCTTCGTCATGCCACTTGATCAGCTTGTTGTCGCAGCCGTCGCCGGATTCCTTCAGCACGCCGTTCTGTGCGCCGAGCAGATGCTTGAGGAAGTACTCGTGGCCCTTGGCGGAAGTACCGATCAGGTTGGCGCGCCACACAAACAGGTTGCGCGGCCAGTTGATCGGATTGTCCGGGTCGGCAAAGGCGACATCCAGCGATCCGTCCTTGAGCTTGCCCACCACGTGCTTGGCAATGCTGGCCTCGTCGGTCGCGCCGGCCTTCTCGGCCTCGCTGGCCAGATCCAGCGGATTGGTGTTCCAGTGCGGGGCAGATGGCAACCAGCCCATGCGCACGGCGGCAACGTTGTAGTCGGCCAGCGAGTAGCCCTTGTACTTGCCCTTGCCGGCTGGCGAAGTGAGGTCGTCGCCGCGCAGTGTTTCATAACGCCACTGGTCGGTATGGAAGTACCAGTATGAAGTGGAGTTCATGTGGCGTGGCGGACGCTGCCAGTCGAGTGCGAAAGCGATCGGAGCCCAGCCTGCCTGCGGACGCAGTTTTTCCTGGCCCACGTAGTGTGCCCAGCCACCGCCGGATTGGCCCACGCAACCGCAGATGTGCAGCAGGTTCATCACGCCGCGATACATCATGTCGTTGTGGTACCAGTGGTTGATCGCGGCACCCATGATCACCATGGATTTACCATGGGTCTTGGAAGCGTTATAGGCAAATTCGCGACCGGTGCGCTCGATGTCGGCAGCTTTGACGCCGGTGACTTTCTCCGCCCAGGCCGGTGTGTAAGCCACGTTGGCATCTTTGTAGTTAGAGGTGACGTTGGCGCCGCCCAGACCACGGTCGATACCGTACTGTGCAACCTGCATGTCGAACACAGAGGTAACCAGCGCTTCTTCGCCATTGGCCAGCTTCAGCTTGCGCACGGGCACGTTGCGGTACAGCAGGTCGCCCTCGCCCGGCTCAAAGTGCGGAAAGCCTACCGATGCCACGGCGTCCTTGCTGTTGATGCAGGACAGCTCGGCCAGAATTTCCTGCTGGTTGGCGGCATTCTTCGGCAACAGGTTCCACTTGCCCTCTTCGCCCCAGCGGAAACCGATGGAGCCGTTGGGCACCACGTAGGATTTGCTCTTCTCGTCGTAGACTACAGTTTTCCAGTCAGGATTGTTGGTCTCGCCCAGGTTGTTGGCCAGGTCGGAAGCGCGCAGGCAGCGGTCGGAAACATAACCATCACCCTGTTTGCGCAGCATGACCAGGATCGGCAGGTCGGTGTACTTGCGTGCGTATTCCTGGAAATACGGATCCTGCTTGTCGATGTAATACTCTCTCAGTGCCACGTGGCCCATGGCCATAAAGGCGGCGGTATCGCTGCCCGGATTGACCGGCATCCACAGGTCGGAAGCCTTGCAATACTCGGCGTAGTCCGGCGCCATCGAGATAACCTTGGCGCCCTTGTAACGCACCTCGGACACGAAGTGCGCGTCCGGTGTACGTGTGGTGGGGAGGCTGGAGCCGCACACGATGATGTAGGTGGAGTTGTACCAGTCGGCCGATTCCGGCACGTCGGTCTGCTCGCCCCAGGTTTGTGGGGACGCTGCAGGCAGGTCGCAATACCAGTCATAGAACGAACCGCAGGCGCCGCCGATCAGCGACAGGTAACGCGCGCCGGAAGCGTAGGAAATCTGCGACATGGCGGGAATGGGCGAGAAACCGAAAATGCGATCCGGGCCGTATTTCTTGGTGGTATACACGTTGGCTGCGGCAACGATTTCTTTTGCCTCTTCCCAGTCTGCGCGCACAAAGCCGCCCAGGCCGCGCACGGCGGTGTATTTGTCACGCTTCTTGGGATCGGCCTGAATGGCTGCCCATGCTTCCACGGGATCCTTGCCGCTCTTGCGCTCGGCGCGATACAAGTCCAGCAGGCGACCGCGCACCAGCGGGTACTTGATGCGCTGCGGGCTGTACAGATACCAGGAGAATGATGCGCCACGCTGGCAACCGCGCGGCTCATGGTCGGGCAGGTCTTCGCGGGTGCGCGGGTAGTCGGTCTGCTGCATCTCGAAGGCAACCAGGCCGTTCTTGACGAAAATCTTCCACGAGCAGCCGCCGGTGCAGTTCACGCCATGGGTGGAACGCACCACCTTGTCATGCTGCCAGCGATGACGATAGGCATCTTCCCATTGGCGGTCTTCGTTGGTAACGATGCCGTGGTCGTTGGAGAAGGTCTCCTTGGTTTTGGTAAAAAACTTTAAGCGGTCTAGAAAGTGACTCATGCTCTACTCCTGTTTTAAGTGCGCCGGGGCAATCCCCCGGCTCTCAGTTCACGTGCAGTTTTAGCTGCACACTTGATTCGTTATTACGGGTTCTTGATCTCGGAGCTGCTGCGCAGATAGAACCACCAGTTCAATATCAGGCACAGCGCGTAGAAGATGGCGAAGCCATACATCGAATTCTGTGGCGTACCGGCCTTGATCTGGCCACCGATGACCACTGGTGCGATAAAGGCGCCGTAGGCGGCAACAGCGGAAGTCCAGCCCAGTACAGGACCAGCCTGCACGCGATCGAAGATCACGCCGACGGTGCGGAAGGTGGAGCCGTTACCCAGACCAGTCGCGGCAAACAGCACGATGAAGGCCAAGAGGAACTGGGTGAAATAGATCTCCGGTGTAGCCGAGTTGTACGCCTGCATCATGATGTAACCGGTATAGGCGGAGGCAACCACCATCACCACTGAGATCACCTGGGTCACGATGGAACCGCCCACCTTGTCAGCAATCCAGCCGCCTACCGGGCGAATCAGCGCACCGATAAAGGGGCCGATCCAGGCATAGGTCAGTGCGGAAATGGCATTGGGGTTCTTGATGGTGTGTGTCATCAGGCCGGTAGCTGGATCAACCACGTGCTGCACACCAAAAATTACCGAGATCGACAATGGCAGCGCCATGGAAAAACCGATAAACGAACCGAAGGTGAGCACATACAGTACGGTCATGGACCAGGTATGCTTGTTCTTGAAAATTTCGAACTGCTTGGCAATGTTGGGCTTCATATCGCCAAACGCCGCCGCTTTCATGATGAACAGCGTAGCAATCATCACCAGTGGCAACGCTACCCACATATTGAGCAAGCCCAGGCCTGTTGGCGCGGGCAGATACAGATACAGTCCCACAACCGAAGTCAGGAATGCCAGTGCATACAGCCACAGAATCTTGACAAATGCGCTGATGGTGGAAGTAAGGTGAGGGGTGATAGGCAACAGGTTGTTCATGCCAAAGAAACCCAGGAAGGCCAGTGGCACCAGAGCCAGCAACCAGACATAGCCCGCGTTCTGAATAAAGGTGGGTGTACCCGCCTTGATCTTGCCGAGGATCCAGCCGCTATCCTTGATCAGTGTCATCGGCTCACCACCCAGCGCACCGAAGATTCCGGCCGTCATCACCAGCGGAATCAGGATCTGCATGGTAGTCACGCCAAAGTTGCCCAAGCCGGCGTTCAGGCCCAGCGCTGTACCTTGCAAACGCTTGGGGAAGAAGGTGCTGATATTGGACATCGAGCAGGCGAAGTTGCCGCCACCAATACCCGACAGCAAAGCCAGCAACTGGAACGTCAGCAGCGGGGTGGTTTTATCCATCAGCGCAATGCCGGTGCCGAATGCCGGAATCATCAGCAGTGCAGTGGTCAGGAAGATGGTGTTGCGGCCACCGGCAATGCGAATAAAGAATGAAGCCGGTATGCGCAATGTTGCACCGGACAAACCCGCAATCGCAGCCAGGGTGAACAACTCTTCCGGCTTGAACGGAAAGCCCAGATTGGTCATCTGCACCGTGATGATGCCCCACATCAGCCAGATGGCGAAGCCCATCAGCAAGCTGGGGATGGAAATCCACAGGTTGCGGTAAGCGATCTTCTTGCCGGTCGAGTCCCAGAATTTCTGGTCCTCCACATCCCACTCTTTGATATTAGCCATTCTCATATTCTCCTGAGGTTATGAATCGAATTTTTATTGCCCACTTTTAAACCTGTATTTATTCCATCGGATCTGCGGAATATTTTTTATGTTTGCGTACTTTGTCCAGCGGACGCACTTCGGTGAAATACATCCACATCAGCGAGACCCACACCACACCGAACATCAGCATGAAGGCCGATGAGCGAATGCCGGTCAGGTCTACCAGTGCGCCAAACATGATGGGCATCAGGAAACCGCCCATGCCGCCAGCCAGACCAACTACGCCGGAAATCACACCGATGTTTTTTGGATAGTCGTCCGAGATGTATTTGAAAACCGAGGCCTTGCCGATCGCGAAGGCTATGCCCATGGTGAACATGATGATGGTGAACATCACCGGGCCCAGACCCACGTGGTAAGTTGATGGACCCTTGACGGTCTGAATGGTGAACTCTGTTTGCGGATAGGACAGGAAGAACAGACAAACCAGTGAGATCCACAACACCCACCAGGTGATGGTATGCGCACCAAACTTGTCGGAGAAATATCCACCCACAGCACGCAACACGCCACCGGGTATGCTGAATGCAGCCGCCAGCATCGCGGCTGTCTTGAGGTCAAAGCCGTATTCGCTGACGTAGTACTTGGTCATCCACAATGCCAGGGCCACATAGCCGCCGAACACGATGGAATAGTATTGGCTGTAACGCCACACCTTGGGATCCTTGAGCGCCAACAACTGCTCACTGACTGTCACCTGCTTGCCTGCAACGTGAGCAGTATCAGTGTAGGAAAAAAACCAGAACAGGATGGCGGTTACCAGCATCAACACTGCATATATTTGCGGCACCACGGTCCAGGTGCCGTAGGCAACGATGATGAGGGGAGCCACCAGCTTGGTCACCGCCGCACCAGTATTGCCCGCACCGAATATCCCCATCGCCAGGCCTTGGCGCTCCTTGGGGAACCAGCGCGCGCAGTAGGCAATACCCACGGTAAACGAGCCACCGGCCACGCCTACAAACAAACTGGTTACCAGGAAGTGCCAGTATTCAGTTGCCCTGGAAATCATGAAAATGGGGAACACGGTAGACAGCATCAATATGAAAAATACGACGCGTCCGCCAAATTTGTCTGTCCACATTCCCAGAGGCAAACGAATCAACGAGCCGGTAAGCACCGGCATCGCGATCAGCAAACCGAACTGGGTTTCATTCAGATCCAGCATCTTCTTGATAGGAATGCCGATCACGGCAAACATCATCCAGATCATGAAGCACACGGTGAATGCAATGGTGCTGGCTGTAACGACAGACCAAGCTTTGAATTGTTGTGTAGCCATTTTTTTCTCCCTGACCGTTTCGAAGCAATACACTTCCCATTGAAACTGGGCGCAGTGTAGGACTGCTTAATACGGGCCGCCAGATGGCCAATAGCCGAGTAAATGACTACAAATACCACCAAAGTGGTATGCGGATAACGCGCTAACTTATTGTTAAAATTTAACTTTCATATTGGCGACACATTCATGTCATGCTAGAAACTTCTTTGGGGGTAATTCCTCTGCCTTCTGTTTACGGTTAATACTCGGGCGCCTGCGAGGGCGAAGACATCATGCAAATCCTGTACAAATTTACCGAGCGCTCATTGCTGCTGCGTTTGGGCCTGGCCATGGCGGCCATCACCCTGCTGGGCATCATCGGCATGGCCAGCTCCATCATCATCGCCAGCATGACCCAGGGCAGCTCGGTCACCATTGATGAAGCCGGCGCCTTGCGCATGCAGAGCTATCGCATGGCCAGCCTGATACTGGTGGCACAGCGGCAAGGCACGGCTGAGAACTGGAACAAGGTCGACAGCGCCATAGCCACCTTTGAGCACAATTTGCAGAGTACAAATCTGCGCTCCATCACCGCCTCGCGCTCCGGCAACACGTCGGACAACGACTATCGCGACCTTGCCGCCGAATGGAAAAAGCAGCTCAAACCCAAACTCGCCGCACTGGTCGCACACGGGCGCGTGGCGCAACAGCAGCAAGCGCTGCAGCAAGATCTGGAGTTGATGTCCAACATCAGTGCCTTTGTGAGCAAGGTCGACAACCTGGTCAAGTTGCTGGCGCAGCAGGCGGAGAATCGCATCACACTGCTCACCACCATACTGGGCATCTCGCTGTACATTACTCTTGGCGTCGTTTTATTCACCATGTACGTGATGCACTCTGACGTGTTGCTGCCCTTGCGCGACTTGTTGACCTGTGCAGAAAAGGCCGGCAAGGGCGACTTTACCGTGCGTGCGCAACATACCGGCGAGGACGAGCTGGGCCGCCTCGGCGATGCATTCAATGCCATGGCGGAAGACCTGTCCAAGCTGTACAAAAATCTGGAAACACGCGTTGCCGAAAAAACGGCCGATCTTGAGCGCAGCAATCGCTCCCTGGAACTGCTCTACCACTCCATGTCGCGCCTCTACGATGCGCCCATCGCACAAAATACCTACATGATCCTGCTCAAGGATCTGGAGAGCGTACTCGGCATAGGCCATGGCCTGACCTGTCTGGTGAATAGCGACAGCGACAAGGCGCTGGTGCTTGCATCCACCCTCAAGCCGGAACTGGGTGACGTGGACGTTTGCACTCTCAGCAATTGCGGCGAATGCCTGCAGGGCAAGTCACTGCATATACGCCAGGCGGGTACGCAAGGAAACAAACAGATGCTGACCATACCGCTGCATGACATGGAAAGACAATATGGCGTGATGCAGCTGGAGATCCCCGCCGGGAAGCCGCTGGAGGAATGGCAGACGCAGTTGCTGGAAGCGTTGAGCCGGCACATCGGCATCGCCATCGGCACCGCCCACCGCGCCGAGCAAAGCCACCGCCTGTCGCTGTTCGAGGAGCGCAGCGTGATTGCCCGCGAGCTGCATGACTCGCTGGCGCAATCCCTGTCCTATATGAAAATCCAGGTCAGCCGCCTGCAGAGCATACTGTCCAAACGCGAACACGCGGATGATGCCGACAAGGTGCTGACCGAGCTGCGCGAAGGGCTGAATGGCGCCTACCGCGAGCTGCGCGAGCTGCTCACCACTTTCCGCCTGAAGATGGAAGGTGACGGGCTGATACCCACCCTGGAAAAAACCGTGCAGGAATTTTCCCAGCGCACCGGCATCGAGATCGCCGTAGAGGCAAGGCTGAGCAGGACACGCTTGTCATCCAACGAGGAGATTCATGTCATGCAAATTGTGCGCGAAGCACTGGCCAACGTCAGCCATCACGCCCATGCAAAACATGCCTGGGTAAGCATAGAGGAAACAGCCGATGGCATGATCGTGGTCAACATCGATGATGACGGCATAGGCTTCACGGCAACAGCCAAGGAGGCGCACCATTACGGCATGTCCATCATGCAGGAGCGCGCGCGCACCCTGCACGGAACCCTGCTTACGCAAACCCGCCCTGTTGGCGGCGCGCGCGTTAGCCTGCAATTCCGCCCAACACAACGTATCATGCAACCCTCACTGGCATCCGCACACACAGCCACATGAACGACAAGGCCCAACAAACCATACTCATCATTGACGATCACCCCCTGTTTCGCAAGGGGCTGATCCAGCTGATCCAATCCGCCGAGGAATTCGATATTCAGGGCGAGGCATCCGGCGGCAAGGATGGCATCGAGTGCGCAGTCGCTTTAAATCCGGACATGATCCTGCTCGACCTGAACATGAAGGACATGAATGGCATCGAGGTGCTCAAGGCCATCAAGGCTGCCGATCTCGACTCGCGCGTGATCATGCTCACCGTATCCGACAGCGCGGACGACCTGGTGGCGGCACTGCGCGCCGGCGCCGACGGCTATTTGCTGAAAGACATGGAGCCGGAAGACCTGCTCGCCAACATACGCTCGGCCGGGCAGGGACGCATGGCGCTGAGCGACCGCCTGACCTGGCTGCTGGCACACTCACTGAAAGAAGAGAGCCGCCCCAAGACCGCCACCGAGGCCGGCCTGACTGATCAGGAAGGCAAGATCCTGGAACAGATCTCGGCCGGCAAAAGCAATAAATTGATCGCCATCGAGCTGGGCATTACCGAAGGCACCGTCAAGGTTCACGTAAAACACCTGCTGAAAAAACTCAACCTGAAATCACGCGTGGAAGCGGCGGTTTGGGCGGTGGAGAAATCCAAGAAGTAATAAGCCACAGTTGCCAGTAGTGCGCCGGCATACCTCTTATCGCACTAAAGTGTTCACGCCCCTTGCCGATAACCCAAGCAAGGAGGTACGCAATCATGATGAAAGTCTTTCTGACCAGGGACCCGGCAACCGGACGCGGGCTTTACGATGACGAATCAACTTTCCTGGGTGCCTTCCATTCGCTACAGGAAGCCGCCAGCGCACTCGGCGACATACTGCGCTTCTGCAGCATACGCTAGCAGAGTTGTGTTTTGCCCCTCGACAGGCCGCATTTCCATGCGTATTCTCGCCTGAGTTTATTCTTCACAGGCGGCAAAATGAGCGAGATCAAACAAGTTACCGATGCCTTGCACGCGTTCCGCGATGAGCGTGACTGGGCGCAGTTTCACAACCCCAAGGACCTGGCGATAGCCCTGAGTGTAGAGGCCAGCGAGCTGCTGGAAGTGTTCCTGTGGAAAAAACCGGAAGAAGCCGATGTGGCACGGGTCAAGGAAGAGCTGGCGGATATCTTTGCCTTTGCCTTCCAGATTGCCGCGCACTACCAGCTCGACATCCCGCAGATCGTCAGCGAAAAGATGGAAAAAAATCGCCTGAAATATCCGGTCGAAAAAGCCAAGGGCAGCGCCAAGAAATACACCGAGCTGTAAGCTGCTTCAGCCCCCAGACAAAACCACTTTGCCGTCCCCGGGATTGGCGGATTTAATCGCCAACGGGCATTCATTTCACGGACAGCGCTGGCGCAATACGATATTATTCAGCCAAGCCCCCCACGGGGTTTCTTTATTTCAAGAACAATTTCAGGAGCTCGCACTATGTACAACACCTTCAAACCCGAACAGCCCATGGGCCTGATGGACTTTGTCCGCGCCGCCAAATCCTGCATCAAGGAAATCAGCCCGCAAGAACTGGTTGCCAAGCTCAATGGCAAGGAAGACCTGCTGCTGATCGACGTGCGCGAACACGCAGAATACGAAAGCGGCCACATCAAGGGCGCCCACCTGGTGCCGCGCGGCATTATCGAGGCGGCTGCCGATCCGGCTTTCCCCAAGCATGTGCCGGAACTGACCGCTGCCCGTGAGCGCCAGGTTGTCGTTTACTGCGCAACCAGTGGCCGTTCCGCCATGGCCTGCGCCGTGCTGCAGATGATGGGCTACAAGAACGTGCTCAACCTGGCTGGCGGCTACACCGGCTGGGCGGCGGCAGGCATGCCTGAGGTTCACGAAGCGTCCTACTAAGCACCACCTGCACTTCCGCAGTTGCAACGGCGACCGGGTGTTACAGCCCGGTCGCCGTTTTTGTTTGTGCTAATTTGCAACCAGGCGCCACAGCGAGGTCACCTCTGCCACGCGCGCAGCGTGCAGTGGGTCGCTTGCATCCGCACTCTTGGGGTGCTGCGGGCGTATGTCGTGGCGTGCCTTCACCTGCAATCCTGCAGCAGCAATCCACTCCAGCAGTTGCTCACGCGTGCGCAAGCCGAGGTGCTCGGCAAAGTCTGACAGGATCAGCCAGCCCTCCCCCTTCTCATCCAGATGGGCTGCCAAGCCGTTCAGAAACCCGCGCAGCATGCGGCTTTCCGGGTCATAGATCGCATACTCGATCGGCGAGCTGGGCCGCGCGGGCAGCCAGGGCGGGTTGCACACAATGAGCGGCGCACGCCCCTCGGGGAACAGGTCAGCCTGTATGACCTCCACCTGCTTTTCCAAACCAAGACGAGTGATATTGTCTCGCGCGCACGCCAATGCGCGCGGGTCTTGATCCGTGGCGACGATGCGCTTGATGCCGCGCCGCGCCAGCACGGCGGCGATCACGCCGCTGCCTGTGCCGATATCGAAAGCCAGCTCGTGCGAAGATAGTGGTGCATCGTTGACGAGTGCAAGGTACTCGCCGCGCACCGGAGAAAATACGCCGTAGTGCGGGTGGATGCGCGCACCCAGTGCGGGAATCTCCACGCCCTTCTTGCGCCACTCGTGCGCACCGATCAGGCCCTGCAATTCGCGCAGTGAAACGACAGAGTCTTCTGCACCCGGCCCGTAGGCTTCCACGCATGCCACGCGCACATCCGGGGCGCGGCGCAGCGGCACACTGTAGTCAGCATTCAGCGGCAGCAGCAGCATGCCGAGGACGCGGGCACGCTGGCCTTGTGCCTGGCGGTGCAGGTTGAATGCTTCAGCGGGTGAGCTGGCGGGTTTGCGCGGCTTGCGCGTGGCGCGTTTGGCCACAGCCTGCAACAATTGACGCGCATTGTGAAAATCGCCGCGCCACAACAGCGCCGTGCCTTCACAGGCAAGGCGATAGGCTTCGTCAGCCGTCATGCGGTCATCGGCAATCTGTACGCGCTTGGGCGGCGGCACTGCGGCTTCAGAGCGCCAACGCGCGGAATGCTCTGCGCCGTTTTCGCTCCAGGCGATGAGAGGGAAGCTGCTCAAGATTGGTGGCTATGCCTTAGGCTTGAGGGGCCTTGGGCTGCAGTGGCAAGCCGTCAAATTCAATGCCCGCCCAGCCGTATTTGATGAAGTTGCGGATGTTCTGGTGGTCGCTGCCCTGCGGGGTATTCAGCACATCGCGATAGTAAGCGCCAAAGCAATTCAAGGTCTGTTGCTCGGACAGCTTGTTCAATTGGGCAAACGCAAACAGTTTGCACGAGCCGTTGTTCTGCCCTGCAGCATTGAGTACTTCGCCGTTCTGAAAGGTTGCCGGGGTAAAGTCGTACAGCGCCTCGATGACGGCCATGGTATCGGTAAACTCAACGCTCTCGGGCGCGTCATTCAGTTTTTGCAGCAGTGTTTGCAGGTTCATATTTCTGTTTCTGTATTTATTCATCTAAACAGCATCAGGGATAAGCTCCCTTGTAGGAGCACTAAAAGTAGGCAATCCACTAGGCGCTAAAGCACCTGTGGAATTGGCACCACGCCCTGCATGCGATTCGCGGCCAGGGGCCGCTCCTACAATGTAGCGTAGCGAACGAAAACTATGCTTTCCAGTGGCCCGACTTGCCGCCCTGTTTTTCCAGCACGCGCACCGCGCCGATTTCCATGCCGCGATCAACCGCCTTGCACATGTCGTAAACAGTGAGCAGCGCGATGCTCACCGCGGCCAGCGCTTCCATCTCCACGCCGGTGCGCCCCAGCGTTTCAGCGGTAACGGTGCATTCCACCGCGCTGTCTGTCGCGTCGATATTAAACTCCACCGCCACATGAGTGAGGTAGAGCGGATGGCACAGCGGGATCAATTCCGAAGTGCGCTTGCTGCCCTGTATCGCCGCGATGCGCGCCACGCCCAGCACATCGCCCTTCTTTGCACTACCCGAGGTAATCAGCGCCAGCGTCTCCGGTTTCATCTTGATGCGTCCGCCGGCGCGGGCGATGCGCTTGGTTTCGTTCTTGTCGCCCACATCCACCATGTGGGCTTGGCCATCCTGATCGAAGTGGTTGAGTGTGTCTGCCATGCTGTTTCCTTATTGATTTTGATTACGCCAGTGATCCATGCGCAGCTTGTCTGTCTCTTTGGTTTCCAGCCATTCGTCGCCTTGCGGCTTGATTTCCTTCTTCCAGAAAGGTGCGGCGGTCTTCAGGTAATCGATGATGAATTCGCAGCCCTTGAAGGCTTCGCCGCGATGCGACGAAGCGGCGACGACCAGCACGATCTGCTCATTGGGGTGCAGCAGGCCGATGCGATGAATGACGCGAGTTCCAATGAGCTGCCAGCGCGCGGTGGCCTCGGCAATGATCTTGTTCAGCTCCTTCTCGCACATGCCGGGATAGTATTCGAGGAAGATGCTTTCCACCTGCCCGCTCGGACTCATGTCGCGCACCAGGCCGACAAAGCTGACCACTGCGCCGACATTGTTGCTGCTGGCGCGCAGAGCTGCCACTTCGGCGTTGAGGTCAAAATCTTCGTGCTGGATGGTGACACTCATGTCAGCCTCCCGAGATGGGCGAGAACACGGCCACTTCATCGCCATCCTTGATGGCTGCACTGCTGTTGCAGAATTCCTGGTTGATAGCGCAGCGCACGCGGTTCTCTGCCAGCTCCTTGTCCCAGCTTGCGCCACGGCTGCGCAGCCAGGCCAGCAGCTCGCCCAGCGTCTTCAGTTCTGCCGGCGCCTGCACGGTCTCGCGCGCGAGTTTGAGGTTTTCGCCGGGGCGGCCAAAATAAAGCAGTTCGATTTTCATAATGTTTTTTTCGCAAATGAAAAATGGTTCAGGATAAAGTCTGCCACCTGCTGCGGCGCATTGATATCCAGCGACGGCACCGGCAACTTGTCCTTGCTGTCCGTGGCTACCGCAACGATGCGCTTGTCCTCGTTATACAGATGCGGATGGCTGGTTTCAACGCGGTGCACCTCGATCTTGGGAATCTCGGAATACTTGTAGCCCTCGACGATCACCAGATCGCAGGGAGACAAGCGCTTGCACAGCGTCTCCATACTTGGCTCTTCTTCCTCGCGCAGCTCGTGCATCAGCGCCCAGCGGAAGCCCGACACGATCAGCACCTCCTTCGCCCCCGCTTCGCGGTGACGGAAGCTGTCCTTGCCCGGCTTGTCGATGTCGAAATTGTGATGCGCATGCTTGATCAGCGAGATGCGCAAGCCATGCGCAGTCAGCAGCGGGATGACTTGTTCCAGCAGCGTGGTCTTGCCGCTGCCGGAGAAGCCTGCGAAGCCGATTATTTTTTGTTCTGACATTTCTGTTTTACCCGCTTATCTTCTGTGTTGCAGCTTGTTTGCATTTGCCAGCTCTTCCTGCGAATTGATGTTGGCAAAGTCATCGGCATTTTCAAATTCAACTTCGCGCAGCTCCAGCGAACTCAACCAGTCATTCACCTTGCGCCCACCCGCAGCCAGATAGGCATCCAGCCTGGGCAGGACATCCTTGCGGTACAAGGTAATGGCGGGCTGCCTGCGCCCCGCCACCAGCGCAACCGCAGCTTGCGCATTGCCCAGCGCCGCATGCAGGCGGCCTATCAGGTCAGCGGACAGGAAGGGCGTGTCGCACGGCACACTCATTACCAGTTCGTTGCGCGCCTGGCGCATCGCGGCCTGCAAGCCCGCCAGCGGCCCGGCCCAGTCCGGTGTTTCATCTGCAATCACGCGGCAGCCGAGGGCCGCGTAAACCTCATGCTTGTCATTTGCGCTAAGCAGCACTTCGTCGCTCTGCCCGGCTACCGCATCCTTGACCCAAGCGATCAGCGCGCGCCCATGCAACACTTGCAAGCCCTTGTCGCCCCCCATGCGCTTGCCTTGGCCACCCGCCAGCAGGACGGTGGTGATGGGCGGCAGGGAGGGGGCGGGTGCTGCCATGGGGATTTCCTTGGGTGCCGCGTTGCAGCAAGAGCCGCGATTATAAATCGGTTTGCCGCAAACGCTTATTCCACCAAAGTGGTAGGGGTTTAGCGGAAGAGTATCAAGGCCTTCTGCAGGGTAATCCAGATGCCTATGGCCAGCGGTATGCCCACTGCCGACCAGGCCAGCGCGATCATCACCGGATGGTTGCCATAGCCCACGTGCTCGCCTGCCGCCTTGGCCGGAGCATCACGATCCTGGGCCAGCTTGCGCTCCTGCGCCAGCTCTGCATCGCTCATGCAATGCCGGTCCGCCACCGGGCGCACCAGCGCATTGCATAGCAGCCCCAGCAACAGCATGCCGGCCATGATGTACATGGTCACGTCGTACACATGCGCCTTGGGCACGCCATGGTTAATCTGGTATTCGCGTATGTAGTTGACCAGCACCGGCCCCAGCACGCCTGCCGTGGCCCATGCGGTAAGCAAACGCCCGTGGATGGCGCCCACCATCTGGGTGCCGAAAATATCTGCCAGATAGGCGGGCACCGTGGCAAAGCCACCGCCATACATGGACAGGATGACGCCGAATGCCGCCACGAACAATGCTATCTGGCCGGCCTGCCCCAGAGCAGGTATGGAGACATACAGGATGAAACCGAGGATAAAAAACACATAGTAAGTGCCCTGGCGGCCGATGTAGTCGGAAATCGAGGCCCACACGAAACGGCCGGCAATATTGAACAGTGACAGCAACCCGGTGAAGCCTGCGGCAATGGCGGCGATCTGCATTTTCTGCTCGCCGGTTAATTCATTGAAGCTGGCGTTGATGCCGATCAGCTTGCCGGCAAACACTTCCTGCAGCAGGGGCGAGGCCATGCCGATCACGCCTATGCCCGCGGTCACGTTCAGGCACAGCACACCCCAGATCAGCCAGAATTGCGGTATGCCCCACACCTTGTTCACGTGCACATGCTTGTGGGTGATCATCGCGTTGCTCGACCTGCTCTCGGGTTCGTTCCAGTCATCCGGCTTCCAGCCCGCAGGCGGCACGCGGTAGCCCATGGCGCCGGCCAGCATGAACACGAAGTAGACTGCCGCCAGCACCAGAAAGGTTTCCCACACGCCTACCGATGTTGCTGTGGCGAAGTGATGCATCAGCTCATTGGCCATGGGCGCGCCTATCATGGCCCCCCCGCCAAAGCCCATGATGGCCATGCCGGTAGCCATGCCGCGACGGTCAGGGAACCATTTGATCAAGGTAGAAACCGGTGAGATATAGCCCAATCCCAGGCCGATGCCGCCAATCACGCCGGAACCCAGCCACAGCAACAGGATCTGATGGGTGTAGACGCCCAGCGCCGAGATCACCAGCCCGCCCGCCCAGCACAGCGCCGCCACTACGCCAGCCTTGCGCGGACCGGCGCGTTCCAGCCAGCCGCCCAGCAGCGCGGCCGAGGTGCCCAACAGCACAAAGAACAGGGTGAACATCCAACCCAGCGTGGAGATTTTCCAGTCGCAGGTGGAAGAAAATATTTCTGCAAAAAAACCCATGTCACTGGCGCAGGCCACCGGCTCCTTGATGCCTATCGCTTTCGACAGCGGCAACCAGAACACCGAGAAACCGTAAGCCATGCCTATGCACAGATGGATGGCCAGCGCTGCCGGCGGCACCAACCAGCGGTTGTAGCTGGCGTGGGCGATGCTGTGCTCTTTGTCGAGAAAATCCAGAAACGCCATGCTGCCCCCCGGTTTTTTGTTGCCCCTTGATATTTAATTCGCCACCACTTGAGTGGCAATCATGCGCATCGTTAACGCTGCGCATGATAAACCGGTTTTACACCGGAGCCGCAACATTAACCCATCTGCTGACGCGAGCACATCACCGCAAGCCCTCGAAATCCAGGCCGAAGCGCGCCAGGTACTTGCGCAAGCGGTCTGCGTCGTTTGCCTGTTTTTTCTCCCTGCGCGATGCGGAAAACAACTTGCGCCCCGCCTCGGACAGGCTGCCGGCTTTCCGGCAAACTTCAATGACGGTATTGAGCTGGCAGCGGTCAAACAAATCCAGCGTTTCACTTTCATTCCCCAGCACGGCGCTCACTGCATCCATGTCTACGGCATCATTCCAGGCTGCGCGCAGGCGCCCAATTTCTTCCACCACAATTTCTTCGGTCACCCTGCCTGCCTGTGCCAGGGTAGCCATGCGCGTAACAGATGCGGTGAGTTCGCGGAAATTGCCTTGCCAGCGTGCCTCGGGCGACAAAGCGAATGCGAGATAACACCGCCTGGCCTCGACATTGAAGCGCACCCGCTCGCTATTTTCCTGTGCGTAACGCTCCAGTTCGAAATCCAGATTGGGTTCGATATCTTCCGTGCGCTGCGCCAGCCCCATCAAGTCAAACCTCCACAGATTGATGCGCGCATACAAGTCTTCACGAAAACGCCCCTCGCTGACCCACTGCTGCAAATTGCGATGGGTGCCGGCAATCAACTGGAAATCGCTTTCCACCTCGCGGTCGCCGCCAAACGGGAAGAATCTTTTTTCTTCTATGGCCTTGAGCAACATGGCCTGCTCGTCCAACCCCAGCTCGCCGATCTCATCCAGAAACAGCAAGCCGCCATCGGCCGAGCGCAGCAAGCCCGGACGCTCCGTCTGCGCCCCGGTAAACGCACCTTTGACATGGCCAAACAATGAAGACATGGCCGAATCGCCGCGTAAGGTCGCACAATTCACCTCGATAAAGCGCCCCTGCAGGCGTTGGCGCTGGCGCTTCAACTCGTATACACGGCGTGCCAGGAACGACTTGCCCGCGCCGGTGGGCCCGACCAGCAGCATGGGCGCGCGTGAGCGGCCGGCCACCTGCTCTATCCGCTCTATGGTGCGATTGAACGCCGCGTTGCGCGTGGCAATGCCCGCCTTCAGGAAGGTGAGCGACTCGTCGTGCTCG
>JAHFQY010000030.1:26634-29277 GCA_023259065.1 Nitrosomonadales bacterium | reverse complement strand
AACGCAGTGACCACTTGCGCCAACGGCGCATGTGGCGGCGTAGGCTAACATTCGTGAGCGAATGTTAAGTCCCGAAGGGGCGGCCAGAGCCAAAGTAGGTCATCGTCAGACTCCTTACAAATAGAAAACCCCCAGGTGTAAGCCTGGGGTTTTTTATTGGCTCAGAAATTGAGTGATGATCTGATTGAACGTAGTGCTGAAGGTTTAATGCGGGCGACGGCGAGAGGTACTGGCAGAAAACGGTATGCCGCGAAGTATGGCAATCTGTTGCAGCATTGGTAAGGAAATGGGCTCCAGCTTCTTGCGCATCAGGGTTCCATGGGCTGTTGTCTGCGAGAGTATCGGGGTAGCAATATTGGCGTCAATACTGGATAGAACCAGTATTGCCTGAATTTCAGCAGTCAAATCAGGAGCAGTTTTTAATAGTTCAGTCAGTTCGGATGGTTGATTTTCGTTGGCTAGGGTAGTGCTGGCACGGGCCAGAATAGTTTCAACGGTGTCTTCATTGCCATGTGAGATTTCCAGATGAAGCTCAGAAAAGTACGACCACAGGGCTTCAAGTAATGCGAGAACGACGTCTTGATCTGCCGGATAGCGCAATACCTCTTCAAAGGCATGCAAGAAACTCTGACCCGGCTCGGACAGAAGTCGCAGCAATGACTTTGCGTAAATATTATTCTGAGCCCCCAACTTGGCAAGCTTGATTTTTACAGTATCGAAATCTGCACGTGGTTGCTGCTGGTTCGGTAACTCATCTGGTATGCGGGCCAGAAATCCAACCAGGTAGGCATTATCAAGACTTCCCTTTTTCCAAAGTTGTTGCCTTGTATTTTCATCGATCAAACCCGGTTGCAACAGGATGCTGATCGTTTCGATAATGATATGCGGGTTACTTTCAAAGGGCAGATGTTCAACTAGGTAATCTGCGAGAACTTTACCCATGCTTCCTTGAACTACACACTCACGTTCCAGCATGCGCCGTGCGTGATCGGCAACAGGCATGGCCCACCAGGCTCGTCTGGCCAACTCGTCTGTAAGGCCGTTGGAGTAGGCAACTGATGTCACTGCTTCGGGTTCGCCCAACAACAACAGGCGATCCAATCCTTTGTCACGCGCTTGTCCCATGCGCGTCCAGCGCTGCAAATATACGGGATAACCGCCCGGTGAACCTATGGCGTGGCCTGCGAGTAGCTCACGTACTGTGCGCAGGTATTGATCTGCGCGAACATTGGGGTGAAGCTTGATGCTGGCTGTGCCACGTGGCGAAAGGCCATAAATGGTCATGTTTGTAGCATCGACGCGGATGGCCTGGATTTCACCAGCGAGCATGACGTTAAGTCGTAGTGAATCTTCGGAAGTAAGTTCTGGCATTTTCAGTTAAGTTGTATACGTTGACCCCATGGCACGGGCATCTTGCCTTTGATCAGCCAGATTACCGGATAGGGCGGTTCGCCACATGGAAAGTCGCCTTTCGCGTCGGTGAAATATAGCAGAAGATCGGGGGATTTTCCCTGGCGCTCTATCCACTCGAACACCGGCCTGAAGTCCGTGCCTCCGCCGCCACTAAAGTCCTTGGGCAGCTTGAATTCTTCCCATGGCTCGAAAGTCCAGGGCCCATCTTCTGCAAGGGCGGTATCACAGGCATGCAGTGTGATGCTGGCGCGCAATTGCGCCTTGAGTGTATTGATCTCGGCGAGGAATTCACTCAGCTCCTGGCTGCTTACCGAGCCGCTGGTGTCGAGTGCCACGATAATATCTGCCTGGCTGCTGCGCAAAGATGGCATGATCATGTCGCCTTCACGGCGCGAAGGTCTCATGTAGCTGTAATCATCGCGCGCAACTTGTGTCATGAAACGTGCCAGCAACATGCGCCAGGGCAATTTGGGCTGCAGCAGTTCGCCAACCAGGCGTGCCATCATCCCGCTCATTTTTCCCGCCTGTTGGGCCTGTTGTGCTGCGCCAGCCAGGCGCTGTTTCCATTGTTCGGCAAGGGTTTCCTGCTCGCTGGCAGTCAGTGGTTGTGGCTGTGCTGCACCGCGCTCACCATCAACAGGTTCCTGTTGTTGCCCCTGATCGCCTCCGCTCTGGGTTTCATCCTTGCTTGGGTTTTGCCCCTCGCCACCTTCACGATTTTCCTCGCCCTGTTGTGAGCCGCTGCTCTGTGGATCGGTGTCCTGTTTGTCATAGACATGCTTGTCCATGGGCTCGTCGGAATTGTTTTCGTCGATGCACGGATAAATTTCTTCCGCCGTCATGCCTTCGTAGCAATCCATCAACAGCACACCGGGAGGCGGCTTGAGCCCGTCCTTGACCAGCAGTGGGTTGATGGCGTGATCACACGCGATGTCCCAGCGCATTTTGACGCGATGCTGACGTCGTGCGAAATGAGATAACGCGCAATGCAGCGCCTCATGCGCCAGCACGAACTGGGTTTGCTCAAGGCTGAGCGCGTCGATGTAGTCCGGGTTGTAATACAGGCTGCGCGCATCGGTTGCCGTGGTCTGGCACCACTTGGGGTCGGCCGCAATCATGGGCAGGCGCAGGGCCAAGGCACCCAGAAAAGGCTTGTCCAGGATCAGGCGTGTGCGTGCTGCTGCCAGCTTGGTTTCGATTTCATCGCTGACCACGTTGCACTCCCTAAGC
>JAHFQY010000030.1:21832-26624 GCA_023259065.1 Nitrosomonadales bacterium | reverse complement strand
GCACCGAGAACAGGCTCTGGCCTATGGCGCGGTGCATGTCGGAAACCAGCATGATGCCCATCTCACGCAAGGGGAATGTATTGGCATAATCCAGAATGTAGCCATGCTGCTCTTTTGCCTCTGCTGTCCCCTTTGCTCGTATGGCACGGCCTACCAGTGCTGCGGCCACTGCATACTGCAGGTCAACTTCGCGCGGCACCGGCACTTTTTCTCCGCGCATAATGGCATCCAGATCAGGCATGCGATCCAGATTTTCAATGAATGCATTCAGTTCCAGGCCAGCTGCCGGGCCGACGCAGGCTTGCAGCGTGGGTAGCAGCAATTCGGGGTGATCGCCAAATTTCTGCAGGGTACGGTGGGCAAACTCCCACGAACGCGGGCTGGGGAAAGCCACCGGGTTGTGTGCAGGATCAAAATCAAACAGCAACTCGGGACGGAAGCGCAGGAAGGCGATCAGGCGCTCATCAATTCCATAGCCATAGGCCCAGCCCACCCAGTCATCCAGATTGGTTTCAACCTCGAAATGGGAAAAGCGATTGGCCAGCGGGGCCGGCATGGTGTAGGTAACGCCACGATCGCCCTGGCGGTTGCCGGCGGCAAAGATAGCCCATCCCTCGGGTACTTCATATGCGCCCAGACGGCGATCAAGAATCAGCTGATAGGCTGCCGCTGACACACTGGGGGGAGCTGAAGTAATTTCATCCAGAAACAGGATGCCATTGGGACCATGTCGCTGGATGTCGGGCAACATGGATGGAATAGCCCATTCAACGCGATTTTCAATCCTGAATGGAATCCCCCGCAGGTCAGAGGGTTCCATTTGCGATAAACGGATGTCTATCATGGGAGCTGCGTGACGGGCTGCGACTTGAGCGATAATCTGCGATTTGCCTACCCCCGGGGGGCCCCATAGCATGGCTGGTGTGTGATGCCCCTCGCGTGCGCTTAAAAATTCGCGATCAAGGACGGTTAAAAGCTGTGCCGGACGCATGGTTTCTCCAAATAGTTGAACTAATAAGTCGGATTATATCAATTGTGAAAAAGGGACATCATCCCAATTTGGCAAATGCGACAAAAATCTTCGCTGATGTGCGGTGCATGAACTATGGGCGCTATGCACCTCAAGACAGATGGCTCCAATTTGATAAATTACAAGGCTGTTTTGCAGAAAATAACCCTATGAGATCGCGGCAATGAATGAAATGAAATATCTGACAGCCTACCCAGAGGCGCTTCAGTTGCAGGTGCGGCGGCTGATCAAGGAGGAGCAGCTGGGCGCTGTGTTGCTTAAAAAGTATTCGTCAGTACATGCAATCAGAACAGATGGCGCGCTGTATCAATACGTGCTTGATTTGAAAAACACCTATATGCGCAATGCCAAACCACTGAGCAAGGTTGTTTTTGATAATGACATTCGTATTATCCAGAGAGCCTTGGGTACGCACACGGTGGTTTCACGAGTGCAAGGACTGAAATTGAAGTCAAAGAACGAGATCAGGATTGCAGCCCTGTTTAAAAATGTGCCTGTCGAATGGTTGAGGATGATAGTTGTGCATGAGCTGGCACATCTGAAGGAAAAGCAACATAACAAGGCGTTTTACAATCTGTGTGTGAGCATGGAGCCGGATTACCTGCAATTGGAATTTGACCTGCGCCTGTATTTAACCCACGTCGATTTATTTGGCGAATTGACGTGGGGCAAGATTACTTAGTGGCAGGTTTTTCAACTGCAGCTTTGCCGGCACTCGCGGCCTTGGCCATATTTGCCTTGATCAGTTTGGCAGAATTGCCACCACTGGCAGTGCCAAAATTCAGGATAAAGGAAGGTGTGGCGTAATGGCCGCTCACTCTGGTGGGCACGCTGATCCCTTTCATGTCTGCCAGCTCACCATTTGCAAGCCGCTTAAGGGTAGGGGCAATTGTGGTGTCCAGGCGATATTCCAGGTTGCCGGAATCAAGCGTGTATTCTCCTTCACCCTTGCAAGTGATGAGTGGCGATTTCAGAATAAATTCGCTGCTACGCGCAACTCCATTGTTGATGTCGAAACTGGTTTTGAGTTCGGAAAAATCGGTCTGTTCAGTAAATTTTGCACTCTGACGGAGCTCGCCATCTTGCACACCCAGCTGATCTTTTCCAGCCACTAATGCTGATGTCATATTGATTCCGCCTATCGAGCCCCGGGTCAG
Organism: Nitrosomonadales bacterium; assembly: GCA_023259065.1. Taxonomy (GTDB): domain Bacteria; phylum Pseudomonadota; class Gammaproteobacteria; order Burkholderiales; family Gallionellaceae; genus 39-52-133. The sequence continues at coordinate 24,437 of JAHFQY010000030.1, read as the reverse complement.
TGCAAGAGCAATATTGCCGCCCAGCGCCTTGCGCATGGCAGCGATAGTGTTGCCCTCGGTGCTCAGCTCTAGCACCGCATTTCCTTTGCCGTTGAACTTGCTCTCACCGCTTATATCGTTCAACAGCGGATTGATTTGTATTGCGGTCAGCTTTTGCTTGAGTGCTAATTTTGCTGTCTCCTGCACAGACAGCCTGAAGCCGGCACTTAGCGAGCCGCCATAAAGGCTGGCATTGACAGGTTCTATCAGCAAAGAGGATTGCTCAGCCAGAATTTCGGCGGTAAGCCTGCTGGTTTTCAGATTCGCGAATTTGAACTCGCCCGCGCGTAGTATGCCGCGCAACTTCAACTCTTTCAGGCTGGAAAAATCAAATGCTGTTGTTTCATCATGCAGGCGCTTGCCCCAGTCTGCATGCAGATACTTATCCAGGTCCAGCGTGTTTACATTGACCTCGAAGGTGTAGGCGGGGTGACTGAAATTCTTTACCCCGAGGTTGCCGGAAATTTCACTATCATCGACCTTTGCAGTGAGGCTGGTTTTTAACTCCTGTTCGGAGAAATCAGACGTAATGTTTCCCGAGACCTTGGCTGCAAGCGGGCCTGAAAGTGCAGGGTGCGACAGTGCAAGTTTTGCGCTTATGTCGGATAACTGTAGCTGCTGTGTTTCTAAATTCACGTTCAGCGGTGTGCTTAGTTTTGTTTGCAGTGTGCGGTCGGACTGTTTCAGGTTGAAATCTGCAGATAATTCGGCACTCTGGAAGTTTTTGTTGTTGAGCTCAAAGGCGGGTATTTGCAACATGACTTGCAAGCTTTCATCCGCTTGCGCCAGGTTGCCGGTAAAGTTGAGCTTGTTGCCGTTTATGTTGCTTTTGTTGAGTTGTAGCCGGGGCAGGTCAAGTTTTACCTCCAGGGTATGTGTGTTCAATTTTCCCTTTGCTGAAATCGCGAGCTTGTCCAGGGTCAGTAACCCGGTGGAGGGGAAGCCATTCAAGGTACCCTCGAAATTGAGCGTCAGATTATTGATGGCAGACGCCTCTCCTTCCATTTCTCCCTCGAAATTGGCAAATTCGTAATGGCCGGTCTTGCGTTCAAAGAAAAGATGGCTATTCAGTTTCGCCCTGGTTCGGATATGCGGCTTATCGGCTTCCAGGCGGAAATTGGCGGTCAAATTGCTTGGTATGGCGTCGGTTAGCCTGCCAGTGTCCAGGTGTACCTCGTGCAGGGCGAAATGAATCCCTTCAGACTCATCCTGAAAATTAATGGATGAGTTGGTGATGCTGATGCCATCAATATCAAATTTGGTTGTATCCAGGCTGCCATCGTGTATCAGCAGATCACCCAGGTTGACAGTGCCATCCTTATAGCGGATTACATTGGCATGCACCCCGTCCAGCGTGATGCGGTCAACCTCCAGTTGCTTGCGCAGCAGTGGAAACCAGGCAATATACAGACGCGCATTATCAATGGAGGCAAATCCCTGGTTGCTGTTGCGCTCATTGAGTGACACCTTGCCGGTATTCAGGCCCAGCTTGGGAAAGAAACTGACTTTAATGTCGCCTTCCAGTTTCAAGTCGCGTTGTTTGTGTACTTTTACGTATTGAATGATTTGCGCTTTGAAATAATTTGCATCAAACGTATAGATGAACAAGCCGATGATGCCGGCTATCAGCGTCAGGACAAGCAAGATGGCAACCAATGCCTGGCGCCAGTAATCTTTGGCCGCCGACTCTGCGAATGGCACCTTGAATAATCCGGACATCGAGATTGCGACTCCGGCTATTCCGAAGAGTCCGAGTAAAGCATGTTTTATCGATCTCATTGATAGTTCCTTGAATACGCACACTGAAGTGTGTAGTAGTCACAATGTCGCCAGATGCCAATTTAGAAAGCGCGGCGGATTTTATCTCAATCAGCAACCGGGCAACTATAAGCCATGAATCATCAAGGTGGTACCCCCATTTTGCCGGATTGCAACTTGTTGGATGCCAAATCAAGGGCGTTTCCTTGCACTAAAAATGCATATTGGCTATAGCCGTGAGGAATCCATCAATTAAACATTGTCAGCCTGACGTGCTGGCGGTAAAGTTCGTTACATACGTATATAAAGGCAAGGGGAAAAAATGGCAGTTTTCATGGTACTAGCAGTGCTCACCGTCATTCTGTTGCTGGCTTTTTTTCGATCATCCATATGGGGCTGGTTACTTGCCATTATTGTAATAGTCCCTGTCGTGGCCATGCAGAGCCGCATTTCCGATGAGGCCCTCAACTCGATATACATCACACTGGGCATCATTGTGCTGGTGCTTGGTGTGCCTTTCCTGCGCCGCCTGCTGGTAAGCAGCGCCATCCTGAAAATTTTCAGGAAAATCCTCCCTCAGGTATCACAAACCGAGCAGGAAGCACTGGATGCAGGCACCGTGTGGTGGGATGGTGAACTGTTCAGCGGCCATCCCAACTGGCCCAAATTATTGGCGTACCCCAAGCCGGCTCTCAGTGCAGAAGAACAAGCCTTTCTCGACAACGAGGTTGAGCAATTGTGCGCCATGATAGACGACTGGGATATTACCCATGTCCGTCAGGATCTTCCTCCTCAAGTGTGGCAATTC
>JAHFQY010000030.1:9929-21822 GCA_023259065.1 Nitrosomonadales bacterium | reverse complement strand
GACAAAAATTGCCTCGCGCAGTGCTACCGTGGCAGTGACAGTGATGGTGCCCAACTCCCTGGGCCCAGCCGAATTGTTGCTGCATTACGGCACGCAAGAGCAGAAGGACAAATACCTGCGCCGCCTGGCCAAAGGGCAGGATGTGCCATGTTTTGCATTGACCGGCCCCTTTGCCGGCTCGGATGCGGGCTCGATTCCAGACGCAGGTATCGTTTGTCGTGGCGAATTCAATGGCCAGCAGAATGTGCTGGGTGTGCGTTTGACCTGGGAAAAGCGTTACATCACGCTGGCACCGGTGGCAACGCTGCTGGGACTTGCCTTCAAGCTGTATGACCCGGAACATCTGATTGGCAATGAAGAGTCACGGGGCATTACGCTGGCACTGATACCCGCGGACACGGCCGGTGTACAACTCGGCCAGCGCCATTTCCCGCTCAATTCCGCATTCCAGAACGGCCCGACATCCGGCAAGGACGTGTTCATTCCGATGGAATACATTATCGGTGGCATGCCCTATGTTGGGCAAGGTTGGCGCATGCTGATGGAGTGCCTGGCCGCGGGTCGTTCAATTTCGCTGCCTGCCAGTGCAACCGGCGGCAGCAAGCTGGCTGCCCGGACCAGTGGCGCTTACGGGCGTGTACGCAAGCAATTCAAAATGCCGGTGGGCAAATTCGAAGGCGTGGAAGAGGCGCTTGCGCGCATAGCGGGAAATGTTTACATGATGGACTCTGTGCGGATTCTGACCGCCTCCGCCGTCGACATGGGAGAGAAGCCCTCGGTGATTTCCGCGATTGCCAAATACCATTGCACAGAGCGTGGACGCGCAGTGATCAATGATGCGATGGATGTGCATGGCGGCAAGGGTATTTGCCTGGGGCCGGATAACTATCTGGGTCGCGCATACCAGCAGACCCCCATCGGCATTACTGTGGAAGGCGCCAATATCCTGACGCGCAGCCTGATTATCTTCGGGCAGGGGGCGGTGCGCGCGCATCCCTACGTGATCAGGGAAATCCAGGCCGCGCACAACCCCGATAAAAAACTTGCCGTGCATGATTTTGACGACGCACTGTTCGGGCATGTCAGCTTCAGCATGAGCAATGCGGTGCGCGCCTGGCTGTTTGGCCTGACAGGCGGCCGTGGAACCAGCGTGCCAACCGAGGGCCCGACGCAGCGCTATTACCAGCAGCTGACCCGCTATTCTGCTGCCTTTGCGATCACAGCCGATTTTTCCATGCTGGTGCTGGGGGGCGGGCTCAAGCGGCGTGAAAAGATTTCTGCGCGACTGGGTGATGTGCTCAGCTATATGTATATGTGCTCGGCAGCACTCAAACGTTTTGAGGATGATGGCCGCCCGGCCGAAGATCTTCCATTGCTGCATTGGGCCGTGCAGGATGCGCTATACAAGCTGCAAGAGGCATTTGATGGCGTGCTGCAAAACTTCCCCAGCCGCATTGCTGCATTGTTGTTGCGCGTATTGATATTCCCTCTGGGAAAATGCCTGTCCCCGCCATCGGATGAACTGGGACACCAGGTGTCGGGATTGCTGCTGCAACCGGGAGGCACACGTGACCGCCTGACCCAGGGCATGTATCTGCCCAAAGATGAAAAAGACGCAGTGGGGGCGCTTGAGGCTGCGCTGGCCAGCACCCTGGCCTGCGAGCCCATACAGGCTACATTGGAAACAGCCCGCAAGGCCGGCAAAATCACGGCAAGAGACGAGCTGGAACGCATTGCGCAAGCAAGCGCAGCCGGGCTGATCAATGCCGAGCAGGCAAAGCAGCTGGAGCGCGATTATGCGTTGCGGCGCAAGGTCATCATGGTTGATGATTTTTCTTCATCACAACTGGCGGCTGGCTAAGGCCCCTGGGTGTTTCAGCCAAATTTATGCTCACCTTGCGTGACAAAACAATTTTCATTACCGGCTCCAGCCGGGGGATAGGGCGTGAAGTTGCCTTGCGTTGCGCGCGGGATGGGGCGAATGTCGTGATTACCGGCAAGACTGCCACAGCCCATGACAAGCTCCCGGGCACGATACACAGCGTGGCAGCCGAAGTGCAGGAGTTTGGTGGCAACGCTCTGGCAATCCGGCTGGATGTGCGTGACGAAGTTGCGTTGCAGGCGGCAGTCACCCAAGCGGCCCGCCATTTTGGGGGGATTGATGTGTTGTTCAACAACGCCAGCGTTATCAATCTGACGGATACATTGGGCACTCCAGTCAAGCACCTGGATCTGATGTGGGATGTGAATATGCGCGCAACTTTTTTGGCTTCCCAGGCATGCATTCCCCATTTGAGAAAATCAGCCAACCCGCACATTCTTACCATGTCGCCACCGCCCAATTTGCAGGCCGAGTGGTTTGCGCCACACGTGGCGTATAGCATTTCAAAATACGGCATGAGCTTGTGCACGCTGGGTATGGCGCGCGAATATTCCGCCAATGGTATTGCCGTGAACAGCCTGTGGCCGCGCACGACTATTGCGACCGCTGCGATAGAGTTCAATTTTCCGAATGATATTCTGCGCGCCTCGCGCATGCCGGCCATCGTGGCAGATGCTGCATATAGCATTCTTACCCGCGACAGCCGCAGTTGCAGCGGAAATTTTTTTATCGACGAGGAAGTGCTGAAGGAAGAGGGTATGACTGATTTTGGGCAATATGCAGTGACACCAGGCATGCCGCTGTACGGCGATTTGTTTCTGGACTAATCAGGAAGAGCGATGTCAAACAACACCGAACATATTATTACTCCAGACCAGGCAGTCACGCTGCATGGACTGTTTGTAGAGCGGGTGAAGCGTTCGCCGGAAGCTGTCGCCTACCGCTATTTCGACTTGAGGCACAATCTCTGGCTGTCCTTTAGCTGGGCGCAGATGCGCGATAAAGTGGCGCAGTGGCAGGCTGCATTGCAGCGCGAGGGGCTGGTGGCGGGAGACAGGGTTGCGGTCATGTTGCGCAACTGCCCGCAGTGGGTGATGTTCGACCAGGCAGCGCTGTCGCTGGGCCTGGTTGTGGTGCCGCTGTATACCGTGGACAGGCCGGAAAACATCGCCTACATCGTTAATGATGCGGGTGCCAAGGTGTTTCTGTTTGAAACTCCGGAACAATGGCAGGCATTGCGCAGTGTGCTCGACAAAATGCCCGGTGTGCAAAGATATGTGAGCATCAATCCGGTTGCCGACAATGGCCAGCCCGGCCTGCAGCATGCGGGAACATGGTTGCCGCAACAGGCGACGCTTGCACCGGCACGGGTGTCAGATGCCGCTGCACTGGCCACCATCATGTACACCTCGGGAACTACCGGGCGGCCCAAAGGAGTGATGTTATCCAACAACAACATCATCCAGAATGCCTATGCGGCCCTGCTCACCTGCCCCATCGGGGAGGGCGATACCATGCTTTCCTTCCTGCCGCTGTCGCACACCTTTGAGCGTACCGCCGGTTACTACATGGCCATGATGGCCGGTGTGACAGTTGCCTATGCCCGTTCCATTCCGATGCTGTCCGAAGACCTGCAAACAATACGCCCTACGCTCCTTGTCTCCGTGCCGCGCATTTATGAGCGAGTTTATGGCGCCATTCTCTCCAAGCTGGCCGAAGGCCCGCGCCTGCGACGCGAACTGTTTGCGCTGGCGATCAATGTGGGTTGGCATCGTTTCGAGCACCAGCAAGGGCGTGCTGCCTGGCACCCCAAGCTGTTGTTTTGGCCTGTGCTCAACAAGCTGGTCGCCAGCAAAGTCATGGCGCGCCTGGGGGGGCGCTTGCGCCTCTCCGTGAGCGGCGGGGCGGCACTGCCGCCTGCAGTGTCGCGTGCATTTATTGCACTGGGCCTGCCTATCCTGCAGGGCTACGGCATGACGGAAACCAGCCCTATAGTGAGCGTCAACCGCCCCGGCAATAATTTTCCAGCCAGCGTGGGTACTGCGCTTGAAGGCGTATCCGTGCGCATTGGCGCGCAAGATGCCCTGCTGGTAAAGGGACATGGCAACATGCTGGGGTACTGGAACAACCCGGAGGCAACGCGCGCCATTATTGACGAAGATGGTTGGCTCAATACCGGAGACACCGCACGTATTAGCGAGACCGGTCATATCTACATTACCGGGCGCCTGAAAGAAATCATCGTGATGTCGAATGGCGAGAAAATACCGCCGGCCGACATGGAGTTGCACATCATGCACGATTCACTGTTTGACCAGGTCATGGTGTATGGCGAAGGCCGGCCTTTCCTGGTTGCGCTGGTTGTGCTCAATCCTGATGCGTGGCGCCGTCTGGCTGTAACGCTCAATGTTGATCCAGCGGCGGCTGGGACACTCAATGAAACACGCGTGGAGCAACATGTGCTGGCGCGTATTTCCGATCAGATTGCCGAATTCCCCGGCTATGCCCGCATACGCAGGGTATGTCTGATGCGCGAGCCCTGGACTATCGAAAGCGGCCTGCTGACACCCACCCTGAAAATCAAGCGCAATCAAGTGCTGGAAAAATTCGAGAACGAAATAAATAAACTATATGACGGCCATTGATCTCAGCAAACCCCAGGTATTCCTGCCGCAAAGCACGCCGACGCTGCGCGTGGTGGCCATGCCATCAGACTGCAATTACAGCGGTGATGTATTCGGCGGCTGGATCATGGGGCAGGTGGATATTGCCGGCAGCATACCCGCCCTGCACCGGGCCAAAGGGCGCGTGGTTACCGTGGCAGTCAACTCATTTGTGTTCAAGGAACCCATGTTCATGGGGGACATCGTCAGCTTCTATGCCGAAATCGTGAAGGTAGGTAAAACCTCGATCACTGTCAGCGTGGATGTTTATGCACAACGTGACCCCGCCAAGCCGGTTTGCGTAAAAGTGACCGAGGCCTGGTTGACCTATGTGGCGATAGACGACGATCGCAAACCCAGATTGGTTCCGCCGGCAGACTGAAGCGCGATTCAAGCAAAAATTAAAGTGAAATAACAACAAGGGAGAAATAACTGATGTCACAACAAAAAGTGCTGGCAGCGTTGATTGCCATGATAGGAGCGGGAATATCCACAACAGCCTCGGCATCTGGTTTTGCCCTGATCGAACAAAGCGCCAGTGGCTCGGGGAATGCTTACGCCGGCGGTGCGGCCAGTGCCGAAGATGCCAGTACCATCTTTTTCAACCCGGCCGGCATGAGCCGATTGTCGGGCAAACAGCTGACCCTGGCGGGGCATGTGCTCAAGATGAAGGCAGATTTCGAGAACAGGGGTTCCACACCGGTTCCCACTGTGCCAGTTGGCTCCGGCAACGCCGATGCTGGTGGCTGGGCTTTTGTGCCGGCGGGACACTTCGTTGCTGAAGTTACCCCGGATCTGCATGCCGGTATTGGGGTATTTGCGCCATTCGGCCTCAAGACCGAATATCCGGACGGCTGGATCGGCCGCTTCCAGGCGCTCAAATCCAGTATGGAAACCATCAACATCAACCCCTCAATGTCCTACAAGGTGAGTAATGGATTCAGCATTGGTGCCGGGCTGAATTATCAAGTCATCAAGGCCGAGCTGACCAATGCAAAATTGCTGGGGGCAGGTATTGAAGGCATGTCGAAAATGACCGGTGACGATGCTGCCTGGGGCTACAACCTCGGAGTATTGATGGATCTGGATGCCAATAGCCGCATCGGAGTGTCCTATCGTTCCTCCATCGACTTCAAGCTGAAAGGCAATGTGCTGGTAACCGGCCCTACTGGCGCTACTGTTGCCAATGTGCCGGCATCTGCCGCTTTCAAGACACCGGACATCTGGTCCTTCAGCTATTTCCGCAGCGTGAACGAGCAATGGGATGTGATGGCCGACCTGACCCGCACCAGCTGGAGCAGCTTCCAGGAACTGCGCATCGTGGATAGCAGCGGTGCCACCCTGTCGCTCACCAACGAGAACTGGACCAACTCCTGGCGCGCAGCGCTGGGGGCTAGCTACCACTACAATCCGCAGTGGACCGCGCGTGTTGGTGTGGCCTACGACCAGACGCCGATGACCGATGCTACCCGTACCGCACGCATACCGGATGAAGATCGTCGCGAAATTGCAGTGGGCGGCCAGTACAAGATGGACAAGTCCAGCACTTGGGATGTTTCCTATGCCCACTTGTTCGTCAACAATTCCACCATCTATCAGAACCTGACAGCGGGTAACGCCGGTGTGCTTGCCGGTGGCTACAGCAACAGCGTCGACATCTTCAGTTTGCAGTACACACACAATTTCTGATGACTGGCCTGGCCAGGCAGGTGAAGGAGTACAGCTAATGAGCAATAATTTTTATATTCGCAAGGTTGCCGTGCTGGGCGCGGGTGTCATGGGCGCACAGATCGCGGCGCATCTGACCAACGCCAATGTGGAGACCCTGTTATTCGAGTTGCCCGCCAAGGAGGGCGACCCCAACGGCAATGTGAGCAAGGCGCTGGATGGTCTGAAAAAGCTGGAGCCCAGCCCCCTGGCCAGCCCCGCCAGGCTCACCTATATTCAGCCGGCCAATTACGAGCAGCATCTGGAACAATTGCGCGATTGTGATCTGGTGATCGAGGCCATCGCCGAACGCATGGACTGGAAATCGGATCTCTACCGCAAAGTCGCCCCCTACCTGGGCGAGCACAGCATTTTTGCCAGCAACACCTCGGGCCTCTCCATCAACCAGCTGGCAGATGCCTTTCCCGAGGCGCTGCGCCACCGCTTCTGTGGCGTGCATTTCTTCAACCCGCCGCGCTACATGCATCTGGTCGAGCTGATTCCATGCAGAGGAACCGATGCCGCATTGCTGGACCAGCTGGAGAGCTTCCTAGTTTCGACGGTAGGCAAGGGCGTGGTGCGCGCGAAAGACACGCCCAACTTCATTGCCAACCGCATCGGCGTATTTTCCATGCTGGCCACCAAGCATCATGCGCAGGCTTATGGCATCGGCTTCGACACCGTGGATGCGCTGACCGGGCGCTATCTCGGCCGCCCCAAGAGCGCCACCTTCCGCACCCTGGATGTGGTGGGGCTGGACGTATTTGCGCACGTGGTCAACACCATGCGCGAGAACCTTACCGACGATGCCTGGCACAAGCATTTTGACCTGCCCGACTGGTTCAGCCGCCTTGTGGAGCAGGGCGCGCTGGGGCAGAAAACCAGGCGCGGCATCTACCAGAAAATTGGCCGTGAAATTCACGTGCTGGATTTGCACAGCAACACCTACAAGCTCTCGCAGGGCAAGGCGGATGATGCGGTGAAGGAAATCCTGCGCGAGCGCGACTGGTCGGTGAAGCTTGGAAAGCTGCGCGCCAGCCCGCACCCGCAGGCGCAGTTCCTGTGGGCCGTGTTCCGCGACACCTTCCACTACTGCGCACTGCAACTGGAAAACATTGCCGACAATGCGCGAGACCTGGACCTGGCCGTGCGCTGGGGCTTCGGCTGGGATAACGGGCCGTTTGAAATCTGGCAGGCGGCAGGCTGGCAGGAAGTAACCAGCTGGATCAACATTGATATAGCTGCGGGCAAGACCATGGCGGACGTGCATTTGCCGGACTGGGTGGAAGAGGGCAACCGTACTGGCGTGCACAGCGCACAGGGCTCCTACGCCCCGGCCTACCACGACATGCGCCCGCGCTCCACGCTGCCGGTATACCAGCGCCAGCTGTTTCCCGACCGTCTGCTTGGCGAAACCGCGCACTACGGCGAGAGCGTATTCGAGACCGATGAAGTGCGCCTGTGGCACATGGGCGATGGCATCGCCATCCTCAGCTTCAAAACCAAAATGCACACCATCAGCAATGAAGTACTGGACGGCATCCTGCGCGCCGTGGATGAAGCCGAAGCGCATTTCAAGGCGCTGGTGCTGTGGCAGACCGAGCTGCCGTTTTCGGCGGGCGCCAACCTGCTGCAAATGATGCAGGGCCTGCAGGATGGCGCAGCAGCCGAGTCCGGTGGCTTGTTCGGCAAGCTCAAGGGCGCGGTAAGCCGCGTCAAATTTACCGTGGCGGGCGGCGGCGGCCTGGGCGACATCGTCAATGCCGCCACCGGCAACGTCACTCGAGTGGAAGAGGTTGTCGCCAAATTCCAGCAAGTGTCGCAACGCCTGAAATACGCCACCGTGCCCACCATCGCGGCCATTGATGGCCTGGCCCTGGGCGGCGGCTGCGAATTTTCCATCCACTGCACGCGCATCGTCGCCAGCCTGGAAAGCTACATCGGCCTGGTCGAAGTCGGCGTCGGCCTGTTGCCGGCCGGCGGCGGCTGCAAGGAAATGGCGCAACGCGCAGCACAGGATGCCAAAGGCGGCGACATCTTCCCCTTCCTCAAGCGTTACTTCCAGAACATCGCCATGGGCGAAGTCGCCAAGAGCGCCGAAATGGCGCGCGAATTCGGCTACCTCAGACAGTCCGACCGCATCGTGCTCAACCGCTTCGAACTGCTGCACATCGCAAAACAGGAAGCACTGGCGCTGAACGCCAGCGACTACCGCCCACCACTGCGCTCACGCCAGATACCCGTGGTGGGCAGGGCCGGCATCGCCAACTTCCAGGCCGCCATGGTCAACATGCTGGAAGGCGGCTTTATCTCCGAGCACGACTACAACATCGGCTGCCGCGTGGCCGAGACCATGTGCGGCGGCGACGTGGAAGCCGGCAGCCTGGTGGACGAGCAATGGCTGCTCGACCTGGAGCGGCGCAACTTCATGGAGCTGCTGGCGACTGAGAAGACTCAGGCAAGGGTTGAGTACATGCTGAAGCATGGGAAGCCGTTGCGGAATTAATGGTTTTTGTAGATTGACGTGTTAGGGAGTGTTTAGATGAAAGCAACAGAAGTCTTTATTCCTGGTTCGTTTCCAGAGGAAACTTATATCGTAAGGACAGATAAGGATTACGAAAAGGAACTGACTGATGCTCTATCAATAGATGGGTTTGTTGTTTCCATTTCTGGGCCATCTAAGTCTGGGAAGACAGTGCTTATTGAACGTGTAGCAGGTAAAGATAATCTTATTACGATTTCTGGTGCAGGCATTAAAACACCAAGCAATCTTTGGGATTCAGTACTGGATTGGATGGAAGCTCCATATGAAATGCAGGAGACCTCAAAGCATACTGAAAAAATGGGCACTGAGTTTGGGGTATCAGGAGGGGCATCTGTATTAGGTTTTGCTAAGGCAGAAGCAAGTGCAAAAGGAAAGATTGATTCTGAAAATGGCTCTGAAACGCGCGCATCTAGACGTAGAGGTGGGTCAGCCCAAGTTGTCAAAGAACTTGCTAATAGCGGTTTTGTGATTCTGGTGGATGATTTTCACTATATCCCGAGAGATATTCAGGAGGATGTTGCCCGTGAAATTAAGGATGTAGTGAGGCATAAAGTAAAAATTTGTGCTGCTACAGTTAGTCATCGTGGCGACGATGTTATGAGAGCTAATCCCGAACTTCGGGGGCGTTTACAAACAATCGATCTGCCATATTGGGGACCCGATGATCTCAAGAAAATTGCTATTACTGGCCTTGATAAGTTAGGCGCCACTGTAAATGAGTCATCACTAGATCGCCTTGTTAAAGAAGCTGCCGGATCACCGCAATTAATGCAGCTGATTTGTTTGCAGATGTGCTTTGTAAAGAACCTTCGATCAAAATTAAAAGAGCCAATAAACATGGAAATTACAGACCAAGATTTATTGGCAATATTTGAACAAACATCTTCGTCAACCGATTTTAGATCACTCTTCGATGTGCTCGACTGTGGGCCAAAATTGAGAGGGAAAGAAAGAAAAATATACTTATTTAAAGATGAAAGTTCGGGTGATGTATATCGCTGTGTATTGAAAGCAATTGCAGCCGACCCACCCATGCTATCGTTCGATTATGACAGTTTAATGGCAAGAGCACGTTCCATTTGCGTTGGTGATGCACCTAGTGGCTCCAGTTTGTCTGGAAGTTGCGGTCAAATGATTAAGCTTGCACAAGAACATTTCCCCAATGAACGCGCTATTGATTGGGACTCAGAAAAAGAAGTCCTTGATATACCAGATCCATATTTATCGTTTTATCTTCGATGGTCGGGGCGACTGTTAGAAAAAGCCTAGCCCGGTAGGTTGGGCTAAATGTAATGAAGCCCAACATGTCATCGCGCAAAACGTTGGGCTTCGCTGTGCTAAACCCAAGTATTACCCCCCCTCCCCAACCCTCTCCCGCAAGGGGAGAGGGGGCAGGTCGGAGGTGGTGGGTTGTGGGAGCCCGACTTGTCGGGCGATTGCGTGCTGTGTCGGGTTTCGGCTTGCCTAACCCTACCTGGGCCGCTGCCCCATGCGGCAGCGGGGCGGCCAGACTATTGGGGGGGGCCGAGCGGCATGGCTGCAGCAATGATAAGCATCGGGGCCAGATTCCATCTATAATATGACTATAATTATGACTATAAGGAGTGCATCATGAGTGCGGTTAATCTGGCCGTTGCCAAGGCGCATCTGAGCGAGCTGATCAACCGGGTTGAGGCGGGTGAGGAGGTGGTGATCACCCGGCATGGCCACCCGGTTGCGCGGGTGGTGCCTGCCATGCCGGCCAGGCAGCCAGTTCCATTGCAGCGCCTGGCCGAGCTGCGCAAAAAACTTCCCGCCCGTAAGGGCAGTAGCGCGCAGGCATTGCGTGAGCTGCGTGACGCGGAATGATTTACCTCGACACCAGTTTTCTCGCGCCATTGTTTCGGGAGGAGGCCAGCACCCGTAAGGTGGCCGATTTTATTGCGAAGCAGGCGGCGGGAACGCTGGCGGCCAGCAAGTGGACCAGCGTCGAGTTTGCCAGCCTGGTGTCGCGCGATGTGCGCATGGGCATGCTGACAGCCAGCGAAGGGCGGCAATTGGTCGCAGAGTTCGGCCTGGTTGTCGCCTCATCGCTGTTTGTTTTTACCCCCAATAGCTACGATTTCGATCTGGCCGGCGAGTATGTCGCCAATTTCGCCACACACCTGCGCGGGCCGGATGCACTGCACCTTGCGGTGGCGCATAACAATGGCGTGGAATGCATTGCGACGCTGGATGACGGCATGCTGGCAGCCGCGAAAAAATTGAAGATTTCGGCAAAACGTGTAATTCGTTGAGAGGAGGTTGGCCATGAGCAAACAAGTCCAGGAAGCCTACATCGTCGCCGCCACGCGTACCCCGGTGGGCAAGGCGCCGCGCGGCATGTTCCGTAACACGCGGCCGGACGACCTGCTGGCGCATGCTCTGAAGAGCGTGATGGCGCAGGCGCCGGGTCTTGATGCGGCAGCGGTGGGTGATGTCATTGTCGGTTGCGCCATGCCGGAGGCGGAGCAGGGGATGAATGTGGCGCGCATCGGGCTGTTGCTGGCGGGGCTGCCCAACACCGTGCCCGGCGTGACGGTCAACCGTTTCTGCTCCTCGGGGGTGCAGGCAGTGGCGATGGCGGCAGACCGCATCCGCCTGGGCGAGGCGGAGGTGATGATCGCGGCGGGGGTGGAGAGCATGAGCATGGTGCCGATGATGGGCAACAAGGTGGCGATGAACCCGGCGCTGTTTGCACGCGATGAAAATATCGCCATCGCCTTCGGAATGGGCATCACCGCCGAGAAGGTGGCAGAGCGCTGGAAGGTCAGCCGCGAGGCGCAGGATGCGTTTGCCCTGCAGAGCCACCAGCGCGCCATGCAGGCCATCGCCAGGGGCGAGTTCAAGGACGAGATCAGCGCCTACCAGATTGCAGAACACATGCCCGATCTGCACAGCCGCGAGGTGAACACGCGCAGCCGCCAGGCAGCGCAGGACGAGGGCCCGCGTGGCGACACGTCGCTGGAGGCGCTGGCCAAACTCAAGGCGGTGTTTGCCCTGAAGGGCTCGGTCACCGCAGGCAACAGCTCGCAGATGTCGGATGGGGCGGCGGCGGTGCTGCTATGCTCCGAGGCT
>JAHFQY010000030.1:0-9919 GCA_023259065.1 Nitrosomonadales bacterium | reverse complement strand
AGCGTCGCCGGCGTGCCGCCCGAGATCATGGGCATCGGCCCGAAAGAGGCGATTCCGCGCGTGTTGAAGCAGGTGGGTCTGTCGCTGCAGGACATGGACTGGATAGAGCTGAATGAGGCCTTTGCCGCGCAATCGCTGGCGGTGATACAGGATGTGGGGCTGGATCCGGCACGGGTGAACCCGCTGGGTGGCGCGATTGCACTGGGGCACCCGCTGGGTGCGACTGGTGCGATACGCACCGCCACCCTGCTGCATGGCATGCGCCGTCACAAACACAAATACGGCATGGTCACCATGTGCATAGGCACCGGCATGGGCGCGGCAGGGGTGTTCGAGGCGCTGTAAAAAATAATGCAGGTCGGGTTAGGCGCAGCCGTAACCCGATAGCGACAGATTGTTTGTTGGGTTACGCTGCGCTAACCCAAGCTGCATTTGATGATTGAGGAGTTTAGTTTGACGCAAAGCAACACCGGGGCGAGCTGCCCGATCGAAAGCGCGCGGCTGCAACAGCTGCTGGCAGGCCCCGAATTGGCTGGTGTAATGCTGGAGGCGCATGCCAATCTGTTTGCATCCATAGCCGTGCTGGTGACACAGGCCGAGATAACACAGATGCATGCGGTGATTGCGGCGATTGAGCGTGTGGTCGCACTGCCGGCATGGCGGCGGCAGCATCAAACCGGGGCGCAATTCCAGCCGTCCAACCCGGGAGTATTTTTCGGCTACGACTTTCACCTGAATGCCGATGGCGCGCACCTGATCGAGATCAATACCAATGCCGGTGGCGCTTTCCTCAATGACTTGCTGCTGCGCAGCCAGTGCAATGTGGCCTTGCCGGGGAAGAAGCTGGCGCTGGATGAACTGGAGCAGGCTATCGTCGCCATGTTTCGCCGTGAGTGGGAGCTGCAGTGTGGCGCTGCGCCACTGCGCAGCATAGTCATAGTGGACGAAGCGCCTTCATCACAATACCTTTACCCGGAGTTTGTCCTGGCGCAACAGATGTTCGAGCGTGCCGGCATGGTTTGCCTGATCGCTGATCCTGCAGGGCTGCAGGCGCGCGGTGACGGAGTGTATTGCGGCGAGGTCAGGGTGGATATGGTTTACAACCGCCTCACGGATTTTTCCTTGCAGCAATTTCCGCATCTGTTGCGTGCCTATGAGAAGCAGAAAATTGTGCTGACGCCGCATCCGCAAGCCTACGCTCTCTACGCGGACAAACGTAATCTTGCGCAGCTTACCGATACTGCTTATTTATCCAGCCTGGGCGCGGAGCAATCAACCATTGCCACCCTGCAGGCCGGTATTCCGCAGACGCGCATGGTTGCCGCACAGGATGCCGAGCAATGGTGGGCGGAGCGCAAGCTATGGTTCTTCAAGCCCGCCAGCGGCTTTGGCAGCAAAGGAACTTACCGTGGCGACAAAATCACCAAGCGCGTGTTTGAGGAAATAATGCAGGGGGAATACGTGGCACAGCGCCTGGCGCCGCCGGGTGAGCGTCAAATCAATACTGCAGAGGGTGGGGCAGCGGCCTTGAAGTTTGATGTGCGTTGCTATGTATATCAGGGTGAGGTGCAGCTGATTGCCGCACGCATGTACCAGGGGCAGACCACCAATTTCAGGACGCCGGGCGGCGGTTTTGCATTAGTACGGGTGGTTGATTAGTACTGCATCAGCAGTGCCAGAATGGCACTGCTGAGAGAGTGGCAGGGCTCAAGTCTTGAATTTGGAAACCAGAGACTGCAACTCGGAGGCCAAGACTTCCAGGCGGCTGGCTGCGCTGGAGGTTTCTGACACGGCATGACTGTTCTCTTCTGTCATGCGTGCAATGCGTTCAATGTTCTGTGCAATATCCGTGCTTGCACTCTTTTGTTCCTGCACTGAATGCGCTATCTCGTCCACACTTTGATTGGATTGGGTTACGCTGTTATTGGCGTCCGAAAGGCCCATGGCCAGGTTTTCCATGTACTCCTCGCTTTTGCTCAGGGAGTGTCTACCCAGCTCAATAGCTCTCTCAACCGCTCCTGACTGCTGACTCAAGCCCTGAGTGACGGCATCGATCTCGCCGGCAGACTTGGATGATTTCTCGGCAAGCTTGCGCACCTCATCGGCCACTACGGCAAAGCCACGCCCCTGTTCACCGGCTCGGGCGGCTTCAATCGCGGCGTTGAGTGCAAGCAGATTGGTTTGATCCGCAATCTCTTTGACTTGCATGGTCATGTTGGTGATCAGGGTGGTGCTCTGTACAAATTTGTTTACCGAAGTCGCTATTTCGTCAACGGCAGATTCGACTGAGGAAATTTCGCCTATCAGTTGTGCCAGGCGCTCGTTGCCTTCATGGGTGTGGCCAAGGCTCTCTTGCGAAAGTTTGCGCATCAATTCGGCAGAGTCGGCGATGGAGGCGATGCTGACGGTCATTTGTTCAACCGCAGCCGCAGTGGATGAGGCTGCATCACTCTGCGTATGGGAAGAATCTGAAACCTGTGCAGCAGTGGCAGAAAGTTCGGTAGCGGCGCTGGACAGCTCGTCGCCGTTGTTGCGTATTTGTTTGATGATGCCTTGCAGCTGCTCCATAAAGCGATTGAACGCCATGGCCATGCGCCCCACCTCATCTTGTGTGGTGACGGGTATACGCTGGGTCAGATCGCCTTTTCCGCTGGCCAGATTGGTCATGGATTGGGTTACCAGATCCAGTGATCGTTTTATTTTCTCGGCAACCAGAATAACTGCCACACAGCCCAGGATAAGAGCGATGACACCAATGATCAAACTGATTACCAGCGCCTTGTGAGCGCGCTCGGTGATGTTGTGCTTGCTAACGTGTGAAGCCTTGTCCAGCACCTCGATATCTTTAAGTAACAGGTCTTTGGTGTCGCGCCATGCGGGCGTTTCTTCATCGTTCAGCAACTTGATGGCTTCAGACTGGCTGGAAGCAGCTGCAGATTCCACCCTGTGCCTTGCCGCCAGGGTGATTTGCCATTTCTCGCCGATGTCTGTGACCATTTTTCGGGTATCGGCATTGTTCTGCGCAAAGGTTGATACGGCCTTGTAGGCGTCATCAAATTTCTTGGCGGCTTGCGCCAGATTGTCGTGGCCTTTCTGATTGGATGGGTTGAGCACCACGTTGCGTAGCGCTTGACCGCTCTGTAATCCTTGCGCGTACATATTGGTAAATTCTTCAAGTACTGCCAAATCCTGCTCCAGCAATGACTCGAAACCCTTGCTGACGCCGGACAGACTGGTCAGGGACACAGCTAGCGCAATGGCAACCAGCAGGCTGGCGCTGAACACTGCCACCAGAAGTTTGTTGCGAATACTGTGGGTGATTACTGTAAACATGTGATCCTCCTTGCTGGAGAGTGGTCGTTGGCCAAAATCATGGTTGACAAGCGTGATTCGGCGCCAAGTGACCCCAGTGTTGTTTTAATTATAGGTAGCGGCAAATAATGGTAATACTTTAATCTGGTTCGTGGAACAGGCAGGCTCACCCAAGCGCGCTGCACTCGTGGATGTCCTGTGGGTTGCAGCTGTTTGGTGTTTATTCCCTGATTCAAAATAATGCTCCGATAGTTATTTCACACCTATGCAGCATGGGTATGGAATGGCATGTTTTGAACTATAACTTGCACAATCTGCAACTTATTCTGTGAATAGAGGGGGGAATCAGGGCGAGTTTGCCGGTTTGAGCCTACAGCACTTGATGTCCGCTAGACTCCAGCTATTTTCCCAGCAGATGTTTTACGTGCTCGCGCTCTTCCTGCAGCTCTTTCAGGCTGTCCAGCATGTGCTTGCGCCCCAGTTCGCTGATGGGCAGGTCTTGCACAATGTGATAGTGGCCGTTGCGGCAGGTTACCGGGAAGCCGTAGATGACCCCTTCGGCAATGTCGTAGCTGCCGTCGGAAGGCACGCTCATGGTGACCCAATCATTATGATGTGAGCGCAACAGCCAGTCGTGCATGTGGGCAATTGCCGCGTTGGCCGCACTGGCGGCACTCGACAGGCCGCGCGCCTCAATCACTGCCGCCCCGCGTTTCTGCACGGTGGGGATAAATTCCTTTTCCACCCAGCTTAAATCGGGCAACAGGTCGATCACCTTGCGCCCGCGAATTTCGGCGTGGGACAGGTCGGGATACTGGGTGCCGGAATGGTTGCCCCAGATCACCATGCGTTTGATGTCGCTGATGGGCTGGAACAATTTGAGCGCTATCTGCTGGATGGCACGGTTGTGGTCGAGGCGCATCATCGCGCTGAAATTGCGCGGGTCGAGGTCGGGTGCATTCTTCATCGCGATCAGCGCATTGGTATTGGCCGGGTTGCCCACCACCAGCACCTTCACGTGGCGTGCCGCCACCTCGTTGAGAATCTTGCCTTGTTCGGAGAAGATCGCGCCGTTGGCTTCAAGCAAATCCTTGCGTTCCATGCCCTTGCTGCGCGGGCGCGCACCCACCAGCAGCACCACTTCGGCATCGCGGAAGGCCACGCGCGGATCGTCGGTGGTAATCACCTGCTGCAGCATGGGGAATACGCAATCTTCCAGTTCCATCGCCACGCCGCGCAAGGTTTGCTGCGCCTGGGGAATGTCCAGCAACTGCAGGATGATGGGCTGTTCGGATCCCAGCATGTCGCCATTGGCAATGCGGAACAGCAGGCTGTAGCCAATCTGGCCGGCGGCACCGGTAATCGCAATGCGGATAGGGGATTTCATGGCATTCTCCTGTGCGGTCGACGATAGCCGCATTCTGCCAGTGTTTTATAACAAGTCCAAGATGGATTAGAGAGTGCTTAAATATGCTGAGCATCAGCTGGGGAGGGCACAGCTTCGTGGTGGGGACTCCCTCGCCGGTTTATAATGTTGCATGCGATATCAACACTATGAGTTTTATGGGTAAGCAAGATTTGAAGATTAACGGAATTTTTATACGCGGCTATCGCATGACTCGCTTGGCGATACATGTGCTGTATGCCATGGCCATGGCGGCCTTCATCTTCCCATGGGTTGCTGAAAAAATACGCTTGCGCCTGGAGCGGCGCTGGTCCGCCGGCATGATGCGCATCCTGAATATCCGCGTTCACGTGCGTGGTATTCCACCTGATTTAAATGCCCGCAATGCGATGCTGATTGCCAACCATATTTCCTGGCTGGATATCTATCTGCTCTGCTCGGTGCGCCCGGCACGTTTTGTGTCCAAGGCTGAGGTGCGTTCCTGGCCACTGGTGGGCTGGCTCGCGTACAAGGTTGGAACCTTCTTTATTGATCGCACCAGGCGTCATGACACTGCCCGGGTAAACCATGAAATGTCGGCTGCGCTGAGCCATGGCGGATGCGTGGCGGTTTTCCCGGAGGGCACGACATCGCATGGCGATACCCTGCTGCCATTCCACGCTTCGTTGCTGCAACCCGCAGTGCATAGCGAGAGCAAGATATGGCCGGCAGCCATACGCTACACTCACGCCGATGGATCGCTGAACCTGGCAGTCAGCTATGTTGGGGAGGTGTCATTCGGTGAGTCATTGGAGCAGATACTCAGGCAACCTGAAATGTTTGCCGAGCTGGTCTTTGTGGAGCCAATTTCGGCACATGGAAAAACCCGGCGTGACCTGGCACGACAGGCAGAGCTGGCGATTGCCGATGCACTGAACCTGGTTCTGCCCAGCAATGAATCCGTCGCCGAACCGCGGACCGTAACCCCCCCGGAATTGGCTCCTGTCTAGCGTGCAGATTGCACGCTGCTGCGTGCTGCAAAATGTCGCATGAGTCCGGGCACACTGCCCACAGATAGCCTTTCCAGATTTCCTGCACGTGTTTTTTGTGAGTATTACGCAACCTTGTTTTTCCGGTGTAATATTGCGTCATCATTTTTGCGAGCCTTCATGATGAATAAAAAACGCCCAAAACATCTAGCTCTGCATAAAATCAAGCTCCCCTTGCCCGGCTTTGTTTCGATTCTTCATCGTGTCAGCGGTGTCCTGCTGTTCCTGTCCATCCCCTTGTTGCTCTGGTTGTTGCAGTCCAGCCTGCTTTCCATCGAGACCTATACCCAGCTGACAGAGTTTACTGGCCACCCGCTCAGCAAGCTGGTTTTGTTGGGCTTGTTGTGGGCGTTCTTGCACCACTTTTGCGCGGGAATTCGATACCTGGCACTTGACCTGCATTGGGTATCCACTCTGGCGCAGGCACGCGCCAGCAGCTGGTGGGTGCTGGGAGTGAGTTTGCTGCTGACCCTGCTGATTGGAGCGAAGCTATGCTAGAACGGATTGTGACCGGCGCGCATTACGGCCTGCGCGACTGGCTGATTCAGCGAGTGACCGCCGTGGTAATGGCACTTTATGCGCTGTGCATGGCGCTGTATTTATTGTGGCTGCCGAAACTGAATTACGACACCTGGACCGCGTTGTTTTCCAATAACGTGGTGCGCTCGTTTACCTTGCTGTTCCTGCTCGGCGTGTATTACCACGCCTGGATAGGCATGCGCGACATTGCGATGGATTACGTCAAGCCGGCCTGGATACGCTTGTCCATACACGTCGCAGTGATTCTGGCTTTGCTGATGTATGTGATCTGGTCGGTGCAAATTCTATGGGGCTTCTAACCCCTCCCAGCCTCCCCTTGTCAGGGGAGGAGACCACCTGCCCCTCCCTTGACAAGGGGAGGTCGGGAAGGGTTGAGGTAAGTATCGCTTCTAAAGGAAAATGATGGCAATTTCAAAACGCACATTTGACGTGGTAGTGGTGGGCGCAGGCGGCTCCGGGATGCGTGCCGCACTGGCAATGTCCGAGGCCGGGTTGAAGGTGGCGGTGCTGTCCAAGGTGTTTCCCACCCGTTCGCATACCGTCGCGGCACAGGGCGGCATTGCGGCTTCGCTGGGCAATATCGCCGAGGATAGCTGGCATTGGCATATGTATGACACAGTGAAAGGCTCCGATTACCTGGGTGATCAGGATGCCATCGAGTTTATGTGCCGCGCCGCGCCCGAGGTGGTGTACGAACTGGAGCATTTCGGCATGCCCTTCGACCGTCTCGACAATGGCAAGATCTACCAGCGTCCCTTTGGCGGACATATGCGGGACTACGGCAAGAACCCGGTGCAGCGCGCTTGTGCTGCGGCCGACCGCACCGGTCATGCCCTGTTGCATACCCTGTACCAGCAGAATGTAAAAGCCAACACCAATTTCTTTGTGGAGTGGATGGCGCTGGACCTGATACGCGATGAAGACGGTGATGTGCTGGGCGTGACTGCCATGGAGATCGAAACCGGCGAGGTGATGATATTGCATGCGCGTGCCACGCTGTTTGCCACCGGCGGAGCCGGGCGCATTTTTGCGGCTAGCACCAATGCCTATATCAACACCGGCGACGGCCTGGGGATGGCGGCGCGCGCCGGCATTCCGCTGGAAGACATGGAGTTTTTCCAGTTCCACCCGACCGGTGTGTATGGCGCAGGGGTGCTGATTACCGAAGGCGTGCGCGGCGAGGGCGGTTATCTCGTCAACAAGGATGGCGAACGCTTTATGCAGCGTTATGCGCCCAACGCCAAGGATCTTGCCAGCCGTGACGTGGTGTCGCGCGCCATGGCAACGGAAATCAAGGAAGGGCGCGGCTGCGGGCCCAAGGGCGATCATGTGCTGCTCAAGCTCGATCACCTGGGGGAGGATGTCATCCGCCATCGCCTGCCCGGCATACGCGAAATCTCGCTCAAGTTTGCCCATGTCGATCCGGCCAAGGCGGCCATTCCGGTGGTGCCCACCGCGCACTACATGATGGGCGGCATTCCCACCAACTATCACGGCCAGGTGGTGGCTCCCTACAAAACCGGCCCGGAAGAGGTGGTGCAGGGATTTTATGCAGTGGGCGAGTGCGCCTGCGTGTCGGTGCACGGCGCCAACCGCCTGGGCTGCAATTCGCTGCTCGACTTGCTGGTGTTTGGCCGTGAAGCCGCGCGGCAGATTATCGAAGACCTTGCGCGCAACCCTCATCCCAAACCCCTGCCACCCGATGCGGCGGAGCGTCCGCTGGCACGGCTGGCGCGGCTGGATGGGCAGAAGGAGGGCGAGAGCGTGGCCGAGGTGGGCGATGCCATGCGCCAGGTGATGCAAACGCATTGCGGCGTGTTCCGCTTCCCCGACCTGCTGGCGGAAGGTGTCAAGCAGATACGCGAGGTGGCCGCACGTGCCCGCAACACGGTAATCAAGGACAAGAGCCGCATTTCAACACGGCACGGGTCGAGGCACTGACACTGGATAACCTGATCGAGGTGGCACAGGCCACCATGCATTCGGCTGCAGCCCGCGAGGAAAGCCGCGGTGGGCATGCGCGCGATGATTTTTCGCAGCGCGATGACAACAAATGGCTGAAACACTCGCTGTATTTCAGCGAGGGCGAAAAGCTCGACTACAAACCGGTACGGCTGAAGCCTCTGAGCGTTGAGTCATTCCCGCTCAAGGCGCGGGTTTATTAAGCGATGATGTTTTAGAAGAGGGTTAGGCCATGTCTCCACTTCGTTTTAGAATTTACCGCTACAACCCGGAAACAGATACTGCGCCCTACATGCAGGACTATGACCTGGCCATCGAGGCGGGCGAAATGATGCTGCTGGATGCGATTCTGCTGATCAAGGAACAGGATGACAGCCTGTCCCTGCGCAAGTCCTGCCGCGAGGGGGTGTGCGGATCGGACGCGATGAATATCAACGGCCGCAACGGGCTGGCCTGCATCACCCAGTTGTCTGGCCTGAAGCAGCCTATCGAGTTGCGCCCCTTGCCGGGGCTGCCGGTGATACGCGATCTGGTGGTGGACATGACGCAGTTCTTCAAGCAGTACCACTCGATCAAACCCTATCTGGTCAACAACGACCCGCCGCCTGAAACCGAGCGCCTGCAATCGGTGAGCGATCGTGCGGAACTGGATGGCTTGTATGAGTGCATACTTTGCGGTTGCTGCACTACGTCCTGCCCGTCGTTCTGGTGGAACCCGGACAAGTTTGTCGGCCCGGCGGGCTTGCTGCAGGCCTATCGCTTCCTGGCCGATACGCGTGACCAGGCCACAGCCGAGCGCCTGGACAACCTGGAAGACCCGTATCGTCTGTTCCGCTGCCACACCATCATGAATTGTGTGGATGTGTGCCCCAAGGAGTTGAATCCGACCATGGCCATCGGCAAGATCAAGGACATGATGGTGAAGCGTACGGTGTAATGTACCCTCTCCTCTTGTGGGAGAGGGTTAGGGAGAGGGGTGTGAATTTATCACCAGGAGCGTTTGCGAAGCAGCTACGCCGCAACATGACAAATGCCGAGCTTTTGCTTTGGCGCTACTTGCGGGGGCATCGTTTAGGTGGTGCGAAATTCAAGCGCCAGCAACCATTAGGGAAATACATAGTTGACTTCGTATGCTTTGAAGCCAAGTTGGTGATCGAGCTAGATGGAGGCCAACACTTTGACAGCGCACAAGACCGATTAAGAGATGATTGGTTGCGTGGCCAAGGTTATGAGGTGCTGCGTTTTTGGAATAATGATGTGCTTGGGCAAACCGAATTAGTGTTGGAGAGAATATTGCAAACTTTACCCCCCTCTGGTGAGACATCTAGCCATTCGACTAGGCTGCCCCAACCCGACAGCCAAGTCGCTGGTTATCCCCAGCCCCTCTCCCATGGGGGGAGAGGGGATAAGTCACAGGAGCGCATGCGCTGGCGCTGCCGTCGCGGCTTGCTGGAGCTGGATCTGGTGCTGGGGCGATTTGTCGAGCGCTATGCCGGGCTGGATGAGCAGCAAAAAGTGGTATTCGATGAACTGCTGGACCTGCCAGACACCCTGTTGTGGGATATGATTAGCGGCAAGACAGCGGCAGTTGAGAACAGGCAGCGTGCACTGCTGGAATTGATTAATGCGGCCTGACGGGTCGCTTTCTGATTCAGAAAGAAGAGGTTGAGTA
>JAHFQY010000059.1 GCA_023259065.1 Nitrosomonadales bacterium | reverse complement strand
AAGCCCCAAGCGGTTGTGCTTGGTATGTCCAGACAAATCAATCAGTACATCGATGCCATCCGCCTCTATACGCTCCCGGATTGCAGCATCGGGAATCCCCGCGAGCGGAACCCAGTGCTCTGCCAGAGCTTGCAAGCACGCTGTGGCCGCATCCCGTTGGCCTTGGGTGGAATAGGCGAAGAGCTCTACCCGTGCCTGGTCATGGTGGGTGAAAAGCTGCTCTATAAAATAGCTCACCGCATGCTGGTGATAGTCTCCCGACACATAACCCACCTTCAGCCGTCTGCCAGCGAGCGGCGAGCGCTGAAAACCCCTGTGGCGAGCCGCTTGGCGATCCTGTGCAGACAAACAGGCATGCTCCCAGTTGCGGGCTTGGACAAGATATTCATGAGGATCGATCAAGGCATGGTAGGCGTAGAGAAACAGTAAGTTGCTATACGCCTTAGCAAAACTTGGTTTGATCTCCAACGCTCGGCGATAACACGCTACCGCATCATCAAGTTGCCCAATATCCTTTAGGGCAGAGCCCATATTATTGTGCGCCTCGGCAAAGTCGGGTTTGATCATTATCGCGCGGCGGAAGCTTGCGGCCGCGTCATTGAGTTGACCGAGATCTTGCAGGGCGACACCTAGATTGTTATGTGCCTCGGCGAAATTCGGGTTGATCTTTAATGCTTGGCGGCTGCTTGCCACCGATCCGTTAAGCTGTCCCAAGGCTTGCAGGGCCGCGGCCAGGTTGCCATGTGCCTCTGCATCATTGGGCAGTAACTCAGCTGCATTTTGCAAAGCGTGTAAAGCATCTTTGCCTTGCATCTGAAGGGATAGGCCGAGCAGCTTCCAGATAACCCCGGATTCTGGATATTGCTCAAGCAGCAAGTTTGTCAAGCTTTCCAGCTCCGCATAACGACCTTTGATATACAAGGCGTCAAGCTGGTTTAATTCGGCGGGTGACGGAGCCAGCGAGGATGGTGAATGGGACTCTGTTTTTCTTTGGCAACAATGCTTAAATTTCTTTCCGCTGCCGCAGGGGCATGGGTCGTTTCTTCCTGGCTTCATACTAGCCGTTTCACCAGCAATTTTTCAATGCAGCATCAACGATTGTTGCACCGATACCGCGCATACCGACATCAGGTTACCGGGCAGGATGCCCAGCAACAATACCGCCAGTCCGTTAAATGAAATCAGCACGCCGCTGTCCGGCTGGATCGAAATTGGAACATGGCTTTCCGGGGCGTCGAAATACATCAGCTTGACGATGCGCAGGTAGTAGAACGCACCGATCAGCGAAAGTAGCACAGCAATCACAGCCAGTGATATATGCCCGGCATTCACCGCCGCGCTGAGCACCGCAAATTTGGCGTAGAAGCCCACAGTGGGCGGCACGCCGGCCATCGAGAACATTAGCAGCAGCATGATGAAGGCGAGCCACGGGCTGCGCTGGTTGAGCCCCTTGAAGTCGTCGAGCGTGTCGGCCTCAAATCCCTCGCGCGACAGCAGCATGATCATACCGAAGCCGCCCAGGCTCATCAGCACGTAGGTTACGGCATAGAACATGGCGGAGCCATAGCCCTCGATGCCGCCACTCAGCACGCCGAGCAGCAGGAAACCCATGTGTGCGATGGTGGAGTAAGCCAGCATGCGCTTCATGTTGGTCTGGGCGATGGCGGTGATGTTGCCGACCACCATGGATAACACGGCGAGGATCGCCAGCATGCCGGACCAGTGCACCATCAATGGCTGCAAGGCTTCCACCAGGATACGCACGACGAAGGCGAAGGCGGCCAGCTTGGGTGCGGTACCGATCAGCATGGTCATGGCGGTGGGTGCGCCGTGATACACATCGGGCACCCACATGTGGAACGGCACTGCACCCAGCTTGAACGCCAAGCCGGACACCACGAATACCAGTCCGAACACCAGCAATTGCTTGTTCTGTACGCCGTGCTGGATGGCATCTGATACGGCGGCCACTTCCAGCGTGCCGGTGGCGCCGTACAGCATGGACATGCCGTACAGCAGCAGGCCGGAAGCCAACGCACCCAGAATAAAGTATTTCATCGCGGCTTCAGTGGCTGTGGCGGAATCGCGCTGCAGCGCAACCATCGCATACAGGCTGAGCGACATCAGTTCCAGCCCGAGATACAGGGTGAGGAAGTGGCTGGCGGAAATCATCACCATCATGCCGAGCAGGGCGAACAGCGTCAGCACCATGAACTCGCCGGTGAACAAGCCGCGCACCGTCAGGTAGCCGCGCGAATACACCAGCATCATGGATACGGCCAGGTAGCTCAGCAGCTTGAGCACGTCAGCCATCAGGTCGTCCACAACCATATTGTGGAACAGGTGGATCACACCCGGCTGGTGTGACGCCACGGTGATCAGCGAGCAGCCGAGCAGGGTCGCCTGCGTCAGTAAGTAGGTCAGCGTCTTGTTCTTGTCGGCGACAAACAGGTCCACGATCAAGATCACGCACGCCATCAGCAGCAGAAAAATTTCCGCATAGACAGGTAACAATGTGGAGAGATAAGTCATGTCGTCCTCGTTATAGCTTGGAGCGCGCAACGTGCACCAGCAGGTCGTTCACCGATGCATGCATAATCTCGCTGAACGGCAACGGATACAGCCCCATGCCCAGCACGGTCAACGCCAGGATGGCAAACACCAGTTTTTCGCGCGACGTAATATCCTTTAACTCGGCGACATGGTGGTTGGCCACTGCGCCGAAGATTACCCGCTTGTACATCCACAGCGTATAGGCTGCGCCGAAGACCAGCGTGGTCGCCGCAGCGAAGGCATACCAGAAGTTGACCTTGACTGCTCCCATGATGACCATGAATTCACCGACGAAACCGCTGGTGCCGGGCAAGCCGCTGTTGGCCATGGCGAACAGCATGAAAAAGGCGGCGAACGCCGGCATGGTGTTGGCCACGCCGCCGTAATCGGCAATCTGGCGTGAATGCATGCGGTCATACATCACGCCGATGCACAGGAACAGCGCGCCGGATACGAAGCCGTGCGAAATCATCTGCAGCAGCGCGCCTTCCATGCCGTAAGCGTTGAAAATGAACAACCCCAGCGTGACAAAACCCATATGCGAAATCGAGGAGTAGGCCACCAGCTTCTTCATGTCGGTCTGGGTCAGCGCTACCAGGCCGATGTACACCACGGCGATTAATGATAGCGCGATCATCACCCCGGCCAGCTTGTGGCTGGCATCGGGCGCAATCGGCATGGAGAAGCGGATGAAGCCGTACGCACCCACCTTCAGCATGATCGCGGCCAGTATCACCGAACCGCCGGTGGGCGCTTCCACGTGGGCATCCGGCAACCAGGTATGCACCGGGAACATCGGCACTTTCACCGAGAAAGCCGTGAAGAAGGCGATGAACACCAGTATCTGTGCAGTCATCGGAATGGCCATCTGGTGATAGTCGAGGATTTCGAAACTGCCGCCCGACTGGTTGTACAAATACAGCAGCGCAACCAGCATCAGCAGCGAGCCGAGCAGGGTGTACAGGAAGAACTTGACCGC
>JAHFQY010000029.1:27822-31993 GCA_023259065.1 Nitrosomonadales bacterium | reverse complement strand
CTTCAAAGGCAGGTGCGCAGCAATCGTGTCGGCCAAGCGGCCGGCATCGTCTATCCCAGCGAGGGAAGTCAGAATTTCAGGTGGAATTTTCTTGTTGAGTTTGACGTACTGGTCAAACTGGTTGATCAAGGCACGGCGCATCGCCTCGGCTTCAGCGCCCAGGCCTTCGTCTACCGGAACCAACTCAATCTCGGCATCGAAGTGTTGCTTGTCGTCCAGCACACGCAATACCTTGGCACGCTGCGTACCCTCAACCAGCACCTTTACCGTGCCGTCCGGCAGCTTCAGCATCTGCAGGATATTGGCAACGCTGCCTATGCGGTACATATCGTCGATGGCAGGCTCATCCTTGGCCGCAGATTTCTGCGCCACCAGGACGATATTGGTACCCGCCTCCATGGCGGATTCCAGCGCTTTGATGGATTTGGCCCGCCCTACGAACAGGGGAATTACCATGTGCGGGAACACCACCACATCACGCAAGGGCAATAATGGAAACAGGCCGGGAGTAGTTGTATCGAGTTCTGACATGGCAGGCTTTCTCTATAGAGTTAACATTGCGAATCAGATGGGGGCACGGCGGAAAAAAACAAGCCCCGCCCCTGAGGTACTGGTATTACGCAGCTTTTACAGCATCGGCATACACCACGATAGGCTTGATTTCGCCATTCGCGCTGCTTTCGTCCAGAATCACTTTGCTTACATTTTCCATCGAGGGCAGATCAAACATGATGTCCAGCAACGCATGCTCCAGAATGGAACGCAGGCCGCGTGCACCAGCTTTGCGCGCCAGCGCCTTCTTGGCAATGGCCTGCAGCACGCCATCACGGAACTCAAGCTCGACGCCTTCCATGGTGAATAGTTTCTGGTATTGCTTGGTCAGCGCATTTTTAGGCTCGGTCAGAATCTGGATCAATGCCGCTTCATCCAGCTCCTCCAGTGTTGCTACGACCGGCAGGCGCCCAACAAACTCGGGAATCAGGCCGAACTTGATCAGGTCTTCCGGCTCCACATCACGCAGCACTTCGCCCACACCCTTCTTGTCATCGCGCTTCGCCAGGTTCGCACCAAAACCAATGCCGGCTTTCTCGGAACGATTGCGTATGACTTTTTCCAGCCCGTCAAAAGCACCGCCGCAGATAAACAGGATATTGGATGTATCCACCTGCAGGAACTCGGTATTCGGATGCTTGCGTCCGCCTTGTGGCGGGATGGAAGCCTTGGTGCCTTCAATCAGCTTCAGCAAGGCCTGCTGCACGCCCTCACCAGAGACATCACGGGTGATGGACGGGTTGTCCGACTTGCGCGAAATCTTGTCGATTTCGTCGATGTAGACAATGCCGCGCTGGGCGCGTTCAACATCGTAATCACAAGCCTGCAACAGCTTCTGGATAATATTTTCCACGTCCTCGCCGACATAACCTGCCTCGGTCAGCGTGGTCGCGTCTGCCATCACAAAGGGAACATTCAGCAGGCGTGCCATGGTTTGCGCCAGCAATGTTTTTCCCGAACCTGTGGGGCCCACCAGCAGAATGTTGCTCTTGGAAAGCTCCACACCGTCAGTGCTGGTGCTTTTCAGGCGCTTGTAGTGGTTGTAAACCGCCACCGAAAGAATTTTCTTTGCCTGCTCCTGGCCGATAACATACTCGTCCAGATTCTTGCGAATCTCGTGCGGAACCGGCAAATCGGTCTTGTCCAGCTTGCCGACTTCTTCACCGTTCTGGGCTTCCTCGCGAATGATGTCATTGCACAGCGCGATACACTCGTCGCACACAAACACGGAGGGGCCTGCAATCAGCTTTTTCACTTCATGCTGGCTTTTCCCGCAGAACGAGCAGTACAGCAACTTGTCACTCTTGTCTTTTTCCGTCGACATTTAAATCCTCACTTTGAGTTATCGGCGATACATGAAGAAAATATTAAGCGCGCTTGTCCAGCACCTGATCAATCAGGCCGTAATCCTTGGCTTCTTTTGCCGTCAGGAAATTGTCGCGCTCGCTGTCGCGTGCAATCTCCTCGACACTGCGCCCGGTGTGTTCAGACATCAGTGCGTATAAACGCTCACGCAGGCTCAGGATATATTTCGCATGAATCTCGATATCCGTTGCCTGCCCCTGAAAACCGCCCAGAGGCTGATGAATCATCACAGTCGAATTGGGCAGGGCAAAGCGCTTGCCCTTGGCGCCAGCCTGCAACAGGAAGGCTCCCATCGAAGCTGCCATGCCTATGCACAGCGTGGACACATTGGGCTTGATGAACTGCATGGTGTCATAAATCGCCATGCCGGATGAAATGGAGCCGCCGGGCGAGTTGATGTACAGATGAATGTCCTTGTCCGGATTTTCCGACTCCAGGAACAGCAACTGCGCCACGACCACATTGGCGATTGCATCATTGATCGGCCCCACCAGGAAAATCACGCGTTCCTTCAGCAGACGCGAATAAATGTCATACGCGCGTTCACCACGCCCGCTGGTTTCAATAACCATCGGGATCATGCCCAGATTCTGCGGCTCAGTTACCTGCTTCGATGAAGCGTCATACGTCATTATGCATTCCCCATCAGTTCGTTGAAATCAAGAGCCTTGTCGGTCACCTTGGCGTTATCCATCAGCCAGCCCACTACATTGTCTTCCAGCACCAGATTTTCCACTTCGCGCAGACGCGACGGGTCGCCGGAATACCAGCGCACCACGTCTTCAGGCTTTTCATAGCTTTGTGCGTATTCCTGAACCAGGGCTTTCACCTGCTCAGGCTTGGCTCCAAGCTTGTGCTTCTTGACCAACTCCTCAAGAATCAGACCCAGCTTGACGCGCTTGGTTGCACGCTCAGTAAACATGTCGGTTGGCAAATTCATGCCCTTGGGAATTTTCACCCCGCGCGATTCCATGTCATGCATGGTTTGCTGCAACAGGTTTTGCGATTCCATTTCCACCAGAGATTTGGGCGTCTCCAGCTGGCCGACTTTCAGCAACAGCTCCATTGCACGATCCTTGTTGCGTGCATTGATGCGACGCTGTGCTTCGCGGTTCAGGTTGTCCTTGATCTCGGCCTTGAGCGTGGCCAGGTTGCCATCTTCCACCCCCATGGACTTGACGAACTCAGCGTCCAGTTCCGGCAGGCGCGCTGCTTCCACAGCGTGCAGGGTAATGGTGAAAGTCACCGTCTTGCCGGCCACATCCTTGCCGTGATAATCCGCGGGGAAAGTCATGTCGAAAGACTTGGTCTCGCCAGCTTTCATGCCGATAATGGCCTTCTCAAAATCAGGCAGCATGCGCCCGGCGCCCAGCACCACGGCAAAATTCTTGGCCTCGCCGCCTTCAAACACCACGCCATCCAGCTTGCCGCTGAAATCAATGCGCACCTGGTCTTCATTGGCTGCGGCACGGCTGGCCGGCTCAAACACCGCACGCTGCTTGCGCACCGTATCCAGCGTCTTGTCCACATCCGCATCGGTCAGGGTAATGGTAGCGCGCTCGATGGTCTCGGCAGCCACGTCGCCCAGCACCACTTCGGGATACACCTCGAAAGTTGCGCTGTATTCAATTTGCGGCGCAGTAATGTCTGCGGTCTTGATCTCAAAGCGCGGGTAGCCGGCAACCTTCAATTCATTGGCCTGGGCTGCCTCGGCGAAAGAGCGCTGCAGCTTGTCTCCCAGCACTTCCTGGTGCACTTGCGCACCAAACTGCTGCTCCAGAATCTTGAATGGCACCTTGCCCGGACGGAAACCGTGAACCTTGGCGGTGCGGCCCAAATGCTTCAAGCGGGCTTCAATCTCGCCGCGTAATTGCTGCTGTGGGATGGAGGCATTCAGACGACGCTCCAACGCGCCTATGGTTTCTACGCTAGACATACTGACTTTCCTTGAAAAATAATGAATTTCTAAATGATGGGGGCTGAAGTTTGAACCTAAAGTCTGTCACAGAACGGCTCAATAATACATGAAACAGGGGGTAAAAACATCTGCGGAAGCGAACACAGCAGCGCCACAAGGGGCTGAACACACCATGTACACGGAGAAAAACCAAGCAATAGAGCGGCGAAACAAGATATTTCGACGATGTTCCACAAAAAACAACCTAAAAACCATGCTTTTTAAGCGGTTTAATTTAAAAAATCGGCTGATTTTCTAAAATTTTTTGAATAAAACCCGAGAAACAAGCATAAATGC
>JAHFQY010000029.1:0-27812 GCA_023259065.1 Nitrosomonadales bacterium | reverse complement strand
CCCATCAGACCCGCAACAAGGCGGAATATATTTTCAGGTAGGCTGCAGCACTTTCCTCCCAGCCGAAATTCCTGTGCATGCCATTGCGCTGCAACGTTGCCCACACCGCCTTGTCTTGAAAGACCGCCACAGCCCGTTGTAGCGTTTTCAGCAAGGCTGCCGGCGTTAATTCCTCCAGCACAAAACCCGTGGCATCACCGCGCGCCAGTGAAGTTGCATTGCAATCCACCACCGAGTCTTTCAGCCCTCCCGTGGCGTGCACCAGGGGGGGCGTTCCATAGCGTTGGCTGTACATCTGGTTCAGGCCGCAGGGCTCAAAGCGCGAGGGCATCAGGAACATATCCGCTCCCGCTTCTATCTGATGCGACAGCCCCTCATCAAAGCCCACATATGCGCCGACCTGGCCGGGATGATGGTGCGCCAAATCAAGCACCTTGCGCTGGATCTCCACATCACCGCTGCCCAGGAAAACCAGCTGCACCGGCAACCTCAGCAGCTGCGGCGCAACTTCCAGCACCACATCCAGCCCCTTCTGCTGGGTAAAACGGCTCACCATGCCCAATAACGGTATGTCGCGATCCGCTTGCAAGCCCATGTGTTTTTGCAAGGCCAGCTTGCACGCGGCCTTGCCGCTCATGTTTGCCGCACTGTAGGGTTGCGCTATATGCGGGTCGGCAGCGGGATTCCATTCACTGTTATCAATGCCGTTCAGGATGCCGGTTAACACCCCGCGCCGGCTGGCCAGCAAGCCCTGCAGGCCGAAACCCAGCTCGTCCTGCTGGATTTCTTCAGCATACGACGGGCTTACCGTGGTGATGTGCCTGGCGTAAAACAGCCCCGCCTTGAGAAAGGACAGGTTGCCGTAAAACTCCACGCCTTCTGGCTTGAAACAGTCCCACGGCAAGCCCAGCTCGGGCACGACAGCGGATGGAAATATTCCCTGAAAAGCCAGATTGTGCACGGTCATCACGCAAGGGGCGGCTCCCTCGGCAAAGTGCAGATAGGCCGGCGCCAGCGCCGACTGCCAATCATTGCAATGCACCACCTCGGGACGCCATGCCAATGGCGTGGCAGCGCTGCCCAGCAAGGCCGCAACTCTGGACAACAGCCCGAAGCGCAAGGCATTGTCGGGCCAGTCCTGGCCGTGTTCATCCTGGTAAATACCGCCACCGCGCTGGTACATTTCAGGGCAATCTATCACCCAGAACGGCACGCCATCCGGCAAGGTTCCCTGCAGCAAATTCACCTCGGGCTCTCCCGGCAGACCGGCAACCCGTGCCACTTGATCCAGCGCAGGGTGTAACTTCAGAACCTGCGCATAGCCGGGCAACAGCACACGCACATCGACGCCCATGGCATGCAGCTGTGCGGGCAGCGCGGCACTCACATCAGCCAGCCCGCCGGTCTTGATCAGCGGGGCGATTTCGGACGTCACAAACAACACACGCATACCTGTTTCCCCTGTTTTAGCCATCACTGCTGCCCCTTGGCCGCCTGCGGCGTCAAATGCCAGATATCACGGTTGTATTCGAGGATGGTGCGGTCGCTGGAAAATTTGCCGCTGGCCGCCGTATTCAGGATGCTCATGCGCGACCACCTTACACTGTCACGATAGGCACGGGCCACCTCGCGCTGTGCATGCACATAAGCGCGAAAATCTGCCGCTGTACGCCAGGGATCATCCTGGCTGTAAATTGAAGCAATGACGGGATCAAATATTCCCGGCTCAAAGCGGTTGAAATGGCCGCTTTCCAGCAAAGCCATGACACGCTGAAAATCCTCATCCGCGCCCACAATCGCAGCGGGGTCGTAACCGCCCCTGCTCGCTTCAACCTCCGCGGCAGTCAGCCCGAACAGGAAAAAGTTGTCGTTGCCCACCTCTTCGCGAATCTCGATATTGGCGCCATCCAGCGTGCCTATGGTCAAGGCGCCATTCATCATGAATTTCATGTTGCCGGTACCCGATGCTTCTTTGCCCGCGGTGGAAATTTGCTCGGACAAATCCGCACCGGCACAAATCACCTCCATCGCCGAAACCCGGTAGTCGGGATAAAACACCAGCTGCAACAGGCCGGCGGCATCCGTATCCCGGTTGATACATTCCGCCACCGCCCCCACCAGCTTGATAATAGTCTTGGCCATCGCATAGCCGGGGGCGGCCTTACCGCCTATCAGCACACAGCGGGGTGTCCAGTCTGCCGTATCGCCGCGCTTGATGCGGTCATACAGGTGAATCACATGCAGCACGTTAAGCAGCTGGCGCTTGTACTCATGGATGCGTTTCACCTGCACATCAAACAGGGCATGGACATCAAAACTTATGCCGCAATCACGCTGCACCAGCTCTGCCAGGCGCCGCTTCTGTGCCAGCTTGACTGCACGCCACTCGTTGCGGAATTTTTCATCATCGGCATGTGCGGCAAGCATTTTCAGCCGCCCCAGATCGGTCAGCCAGCCTGGCCCTATCGTGCGCGTAATCAAATTGCTCAACTCGGGATTGCTTGCCGCCAGCCAGCGCCTGGGAGTAACGCCGTTGGTCTTGTTGTTGAATTTATGCGGCCACAGTTCAAAAAAATCGTGCAGCAAATCCTGCTGCAGCAAATGTGAGTGCAGGGCTGCCACCCCGTTTACCGAGAAACTGGCCACCACCGCCAGATAAGCCATGCGTATATGGCTGTCGTGCCCGTCCTCTATGATGGACATGCGCCGCAGCCTCTCCGCATCGCCCGGCCAGCGCTGCGCTATCTCTGCAACAAAGCGCGCATTGATCTCACGAATGATTTCCAGCAGCCTGGGCAACAGGCGCTCAAACATCCGCACCGGCCAGCGCTCCAGCGCCTCGGGCAGCAAGGTATGGTTGGTATAGGCAAAGCAGCGGGTCGTAATGCTCCAGGCCTGCTCCCAGCCCAGCCCCTGCTCATCCATCAGCAGTCGCATCAACTCCGGCACCGCACAGGTGGGGTGGGTATCGTTCAGTTGCAGGCAATTCTTGTCGGCAAACAAGCTGAAATCGGCACCGTGCCTGAGCACCCAGGAACGCAGCACGTCCTGCAAACTGGCCGAGGCCAGAAAATACTGCTGGCGCAAGCGCAATTCCTTGCCGTTTTCGCTGGCATCGTTGGGGTACAACACCATGGTGATATGCTCGGCGTCATTCTTGGAAGACACCGCCTCGACATAACTGCCCGCATTGAACTCGGCCAGATCAAACTCTTCGGTCGCTTCGGCTTTCCACAAACGCAAGGTATTGACCGTACCGTTGCGATAGCCCGGAACAGGCACGTCGTAAGGCACCGCCATCACATCGCGCGTGTATTTCCAATACACATTGTCAATTCCGTTCGCCCCGTAGTGATGCTCGGTTTGGCCGCCAAACTTGATGCGCACTGCCAGTTCCGGCCTCTCGATTTCCCACGGGTTGCCATCGCGCAACCAGTGATCCGGTTCCTCCACCTGATAGCCATTCTCTATTTTCTGGCGAAACATGCCGTATTCATAGCGCAGGCCATATCCGGTCACGGGCAGCTGCAGCGTGGCACAGCTATCCAGGAAACACGCCGCCAGCCTGCCCAGGCCGCCATTGCCAAGGCCCGCATCGTGCTCCAGCCCGGCAATTTCCTCCAGGCGCAAACCCAGGCTGCCCAGCGCGTCTGC
Source organism: Nitrosomonadales bacterium (assembly GCA_023259065.1). Classification (GTDB taxonomy): domain Bacteria; phylum Pseudomonadota; class Gammaproteobacteria; order Burkholderiales; family Gallionellaceae; genus 39-52-133. The sequence goes on along the minus strand of JAHFQY010000029.1, from coordinate 24,158 downwards.
AGTGGCGGGATCAATCTCCAGATTCAGCATGGCATTGCCCATCGCCCTGCCCATCAGGAATTCCAGCGACAGGTAATACGTGCGCTTGCACTCCAGTTCATCGTAGCTTGCCTGGGTTTTCTTGCAGCGCTCCACCAGGCGGTCGCGCAGCGCCAGGGCCAGCGAGGTGTACACATAATAGGTGGCCTGGCTCACATCATCGCGCGCAAAGGTGTGGCTGTAATAACGGCGAAAATCGTGCACGACGCTGCCCGCATCCATACCCAATGGGGGAAGACTGGCAATCCCTGGCAATGGTTTGCCAGCTGTAAACTTGTTATTCCCAGATGTAAATTTGTTATTCAATGATGAGCCTCCAGCATCTCCGGCATGAAACAACTATACACTCACAGATCAGCAAGAACCTTGACGTGAGCCAGCGCGCAACGCCCCAGTGCGCTTAAAGCATAACCACCTTCCAGCACAGACACAATGCGCCCGGCGCAATGCCTGCCCGCAAGCTCCTTGAGCAATTTGCTCAGCCATATGTAATCGGCATCGCCCAAGGCAAAGCCGCCCATCTCGTCCTCGCGGTGCGCGTCAAACCCCGCCGAGATCAGCAGCAGCTCCGGCTTGAAGCGCTCCAGCGCGGGCAGCCACTGCTCCGTCACGGCCGCGCGAAATGCCGCACCTGACGTGCCGGCCGGCAGCGGCACATTGATGATGTGGTCGTTGCCGCTGTTGGCGCCCGCATGCGGGTAATAGGGATGGCGGAAGGTGGAGCACAACATCACACGCGGGTCATCGTGAAAGATGTCCTCGCTGCCATTGCCATGGTGCACGTCGAAATCGGCAATCGCCACGCGCTGCAAACCGTGCTGCGCCAAGGCATGCGCGGCCGCCACCGCCACATTGTTGAAGATGCAGAAACCGGCCGCACTGTTGCGCCCCGCATGGTGTCCCGGCGGGCGGATATTGCAGAACGCGTTCTCGACGCGCCCCGACAGCACCATATCCACCGCCTGCACTGCCGCGCCCGCCGCATGCAGCGCCGCTTCCAGCGTGTGCGGGTTCATTGCCGTATCACCGTCCAGATAAACCAGCCCGCTTGTGGGCGACAAGCGCAACACCGAGTCGATGTAGTCCGGCGTGTGCACGCGTTCCAGCTCCGCCCGGCTCGCCGCGCGCGCCACCTGCTGATCCAGGAAGTGCAGCAAACCTGAGGCAATCAACTGGTCCTCGATGGCATGAATGCGCGCCGGGCACTCCGGATGATCGCTCCCCATGTCGTGCTTGAGACAGGAGGGATGGGTCAGGTAGGCCGTGTGCATCACAACACCTTGCTGACCAGCTTGATGCTGGCATCCTCGGCACTGGTGCTGGCGCTGAAACCCAGGCGCGCCATCAGTTTCAGCATGCTGTCGTTATTGGCCAGCACTTCACCCTGCATGATCTTGAGCCCCTTGGAGCGCGCCGCATCCATCAGCGCCGTCATCAACTTCTGCCCCAGGCCCTTGCTGTGCATGCTGTCGGCGATCACCAGGGCAAACTCGCAGCTTTGCGCATCCGGGTTGATGGCATAACGGGCCACCCCAATCTCCACCTCCGCCCCCTGCTCCTCGCTCACGGCGATCAGCGCCATTTCGCGGCTGTAATCGATTTGCGTGAAGTGCACCAGCATGGCTTGGCTCAGCTCCTGCACGCTGTTCATGAAACGGAAATAGCGCGACTCCTCCGACAGGCCGCGCACGAACGCCTGCTCGATCAGCGCGTCTTCCGGGCGTATCGGGCGGATGGTGATGTCGGTGCCGTCGGCCAGCTGCCAGCTGCTGATCAGATGCGTCGGGTAGGGATAGATCGCCATATGGGCATAACGATCCGCGCTGGGCTGGCGCAACTCCACCACCACCCGCGCATCCGCCGCCAGCGCGCCGTGTTCGTCCACGATCAGCGGATTGATGTCCATCTCCATCAGCATGGGCAATTCGCAGGCCATTTCCGACACGCGCAGCAGCACGCTTTCCAGCGCCTCCATATGGGCCGGCGGCATGTGGCGGAACGCCCCCAGCATTCTGGCGACATGCGTCCCCTGTATCAGATCCTTCACCAGGAAGGCGTTGAGCGGCGGCAGGGTCACGGCGCGATCCCCCATCACCTCCACCGTGGTGCCGCCGGCCCCGAACACGATCACCGGCCCGAATACCGGATCGCTGGTAATGCCCACCATCAGCTCGCGCCCGTTCGGTTTCACCACCATGGGTTCGATCGACACGCCATCCATGTGCGCATCAGGCCGGTTGCGCTGCACGTTCTCCATCATCTCGTGGTATGCCGCGCGCACCGCCTGGGCATTGGCCAGGTTAAGCATGACGCCGCCCGCATCGGTCTTGTGCGTGATGTCGCGCGAATTCACCTTCATCGCCACCGGAAAACCAAGCTGCTCGGCCAGCAGCAACGCCTCGTTGGGTGAGTGCGCCACCATGGTCTGCGCCACCGGAATATGAAATGCAGACAGCACAGCCTTGGATTCCATTTCGTTCAACACCTTGCGCCTGTCCTGCAGCGCACCTTCGATAATCAGGCGGGCACCGGCCACATCCGGTTCGAGGTGGTGCGACAGCGGCCCCGGCACCTGCATCAGCAACTGCTGGTTATGGTGATAGGCAGACAGGTGTGAGAACACCTCCACCGCCGGCTCCGGCGTGCGGAAGCTGGGTTTTTTGGCGAGGACAAAAGCCTTGCGCGATTCCGCCACTTGCCCTTCGCCCATCCAGCAGGCCAGCAGCGGTTTCTTGTGCTGACTGGAAAGCGCTATCACCGCCTCGGCGGCAGCCAGCGGTTTGGTCATCGCCTGCGGGGTAAGGATGGTCAGCACGCCATCCACATTGGGATCTTCCAAGCACGCCTTGACCGCATTCTGGTAGCGATCCGCCTGCGCATCGCCGATGATGTCCACCGGGTTGCCGTGCGACCAGCTGGCCGGGAGCACCTCATTCAGGTAGGCCATGGTGGCATCCGACAGGCTGGCCATCTCCAGCCCCAGATCGGCTGCCCGGTCAGTGGCCATCACCCCGGGGCCGCCGCCATTGGTGACAATAGCCAGGCGCTTGCCGGTGGGATGGAAGCCGCAGGACAGCGCCTTGGCCGCGGAAAACAATTGCGTGATGGTCTGCACCCGCACCGCGCCGGCGCGCCGCAATGCCGCATCGAATGCGTCATCCGAACCCACCAGCGAAGCGGTATGCGACATCGCCGCCCGGGAGCCCGCAGCATGGCGCCCCACCTTCACCAGCAGCACCGGCTTGATGCGTGCGGCAGCGCGGATCGAGCTCATGAAACTGCGCGCATTGCGGATGCCCTCGATATACAGCAGGATGCTGTGGGTTTGCGAGTCCGACACCAGATAATCGAGGATCTCGCCGAAATCCACATCGGCCGACGAACCCATGGACACCACGCTGGAAAACCCCACATCATTGCTCTGCGCCCAGTCCAGAATGGCGGTGCACAAGGCGCCGGACTGCGACACAAAAGCCAGGTTGCCGGCATTGGCGCTGCCCTTGTTGAAAGTGGCATTCAGGCCGATGGCTGGACGCATCACCCCCAGACAATTCGGCCCCACCAGGCGGATGCCGTAGCGCCGCGCATTCTCCAGCACAGCGCGCTCCAGCGCCTGCCCGGCCGCACCGCTTTCGCCAAAGCCGGCGGTGATAATCACCGCCGCCTTCACCCCATGCTTGCCACAGTCCTCGATAATCTCCGGCACGGTCTGCGGCGGCGTGGCAATCACCACCAGCTCCACCGCCTCGCTGATCTGGAAGATAGAGGAATAGGCCTTGCACCCCTGCACCTCGGCACTCTTGGGATTGATCGGATACAGCGCACCCTGATAGCCGCTCGCCAGCATGTTGGCAAACACGATCTGGCCGACCGCGTCCACCCGCTCACTGGCCCCGAAAACGGCCACCGAGCGTGGTGCAAAAAGGGGGGTCAGATAGTGTTGTGACATGTTGTCTGGATGCCTGAGTAGTAAAAATTAATATGGATTATTCCGCAACGAGCGCCGTAGGCTATCGCATTGACCTGCACACCTGTCAAACTTCTTCCGGCACCATCTTGATCGCCCCGCACGGACACTCTGAAACACAGATGCCGCAGCCCTTGCAGTAATCCAGATTGAACTCGAAGCGCTTGCCCGGCCCCAGCTTGATCACCGCGTTGTCGGGGCACACGCCGTAACAGTTGTCGCACTCGAAACAGTTGCCGCAGGACATGCAGCGGCGCGCCTCGAACTGCGCACTGGATTCATCCAGCCCGCCCTGCACCTCGTCAAAGGTGGACTGGCGGCGCAGCGTCTCCAGCATGGGGCGCATGGTCTTGGGAGCATCGTTGTAGTACCAGGGATTCAGTTTCTCGTAATTGGCCAGCTCGTGTTTGGGTGCGGCCTCGTAGCTGCTGCCAAGCAGCCAGGCGTCAATATTGCGCGCGGCCTTCTTGCCGTGACCAACCGCCACCGTCACGGTGCGCTCCGAGGGCACCATGTCACCACCGGCAAAAATCCCCGGGTAGCCTGTCATCAGCGCTGGCGACACCTGCACCACGCCATCCTTGATCTCCAGCCCGGGTACGCCATTGAGCAGTGACAGGTCCACATCCTGCCCCAGCGCCAGCACCAGAGAATCAGACTCCAGCGTCTCGAATTCACCGGTAGGCTGCGGGAAACCCTTGTCGTCCAGCGCCATCTTTTCGATGGTAAGCGCACCTGCGTCACTGACCTGCTTGATGGTCGACAGCCACTTGATCAGAATGCCCTCCTGCAGCGCTTCTTCCACCTCGAAATCATGCGCCGGCATTTTTTCGCGGGTGCGCCGGTACACGATGATCGCCTCGGTCGCCCCCAGGCGCTTGGCCGTGCGCGCCACGTCGATGGCAGTGTTGCCGCCGCCGTAAACCACCACGCGGCGGCCCAGCATGGGCTTCTCCTCGCCTTCCATGGAATGCAACACACCCACGGCATCCAGCACTTTTGCCGCCGATCCCGCCGGGATGAAAGTGCGCTTGCCGATATGCGCCCCCACCGCGAGAAAGGCCGCATCGAAGCCAGCGCTTTTCATGCTGTCCAGGATATTGTCCACGCGCGAGTTAAGCTTGAGCACTACCCCCATATCGAGAATGCGCTTGATTTCTGCTTCCAGCACCTCGCGCGGCAAGCGATACTTGGGGATGCCGAAACGCATCATGCCGCCAGCAAACGGCCCCGCCTCGAATATCGTCACCTGATGCCCCAGCCGCGCCAGATGATAGGCGGCAGACAGGCCGGAAGGCCCTGCACCGACGATCAGCACTTTCTTGCCCGAGGCTTTGGGCGGCGCGTCAAATTTCCACCCCTGCTTGATCGCCTCATCACCGAGGAAGCGTTCCACCGAATTGATGCCTACAGCCTCGTCAAACTGCCCGCGATTGCAGGAAGACTCGCACGGGTGGTAGCACACCCTGCCCATCACCGCCGGCATTGGGTTGTCCTGCACCAGCACGCGCCAGGCCGCTTCGTAGTTGCCCGCTTCGGCATGAAACAGCCAGCCCTGAATATTCTCTCCCGCAGGACAGGCGTTGTTGCAGGGTGGCAGACGGTCCACATAAAGCGGACGTTTGGTGCGCCAGGAGCCTGTGTGGTTTGCAAGAGATGAGCCCACATCCAGCGTTATCGCAAAAGGCTTCTCCATTACACGCCCTCCTCTTCCAGCAAACCAAACTTGCGGATGTTTCTGTCCGCCATCGCCTGTATGCGCGCAATCGTCTCGGTCGCGGGCGTTTTGCCAAACAAATGCACAAAGCGCTTCTGCAGTTTCAGATACTCTTCCACCGGCACACGCTTGCGGATTTTTGAAACACTGGTCACTTCACCGTGCTCGGCCTCGTACACCGCAAACAGCCCGGTTTCCCTGGCCAGACGTGCCAGCTTGATGGTGTCGTTTGACGCTGCGCCCCATCCCAGCGGGCACGGCACGAAGATGTGGATGTAGCGCGCACCGTGCATGCCCATCGCTTTCGTCACCTTGTATTCGAGGTCGTGCAGGTCGGCCACGGTAGCTGTCGCTACATAGGGAATGTTGTGCGCCATGGCGATCTGCGGCACGTTCTTGCCTTGCCCGAAAACATTGCCCGGCTCCACCCCCACCGGCATGGTGGTGGCAGTGCGCGCTGCTGGCGGCGTGGCGCTGGAGCGCTGCACGCCGGTATTCATGTAGGCCTCGTTGTCATAGCAGATATACAGCACATCATCATTGCGCTCGAACATGCCAGAGAGGCAGCCAAAGCCGATGTCGGTGGTGCCGCCATCACCGCCCTGCGCCACCACACGCACCTCGCGCCGCCCCTTCACTTTCAGCGCCGCCGCAATGCCGGTGGCCACCGCAGCGGTATTGCCGAACAATGAATGTATCCAGGGTATCTGCCATGAGGTTTCCGGATAGGGTGTGGAAAACACTTCCAGGCAACCCGTGGCATTGGCCGCCACCAGCTGGTTGTTGCAGGCGCGCATCGCCGCATCGATGGCATAGCGTGCGCCCAGCGCCTCGCCGCAGCCCTGGCAGGCGCGGTGGCCGGAGTTGAGCCCGTTGGTGCGCTGCATATTGGCCTGCACCGTGCGCTCTTCCGGCGCCAGCAGGCGGTTGCCTACAGTGAAGGTTCCGGTCTGGTAGAACTTGACGGGTTGGAATGGCATCTTGAGTTCCCCTTATGCGATACGTGCTGCAACAACGCCCACATCGCGCAAAATATTCTCGGCCATGGGGCCCGAGCGGCGCTTCTGCTTCTCGCGTTCCAGGTGGCGCTTGACCAGATTGTGGTCGAGATCGAGAAAAGTCACATGCTCCAGCTCATCGCGCATGGCCTGCTGCAGCATCTTGTGCAGCGATGCCTTGGTAATGGCGCGCCCGCCCAGCCCGGCAATCACGGTATAACCATGCAGGTGCAGGCCGGACAGCGCCATGCGCACATCGGTGGAAACTATCCCGCCTATGCCCACTGCCAGGCTTTTCTCCAGCACCACCACGCGTTTGGCGTCCTTTAATACCTCACGTATCGCCTGCAGCGGGAAGGGGCGGAACGAAACAATGCCCAGCACGCCTATCTTGTGGCCGGCATCGCGCATCTCGTCTATGGTGTCCTTAAGCGTGCCCAGCACCGAGCCCAGCGCCACCACGATGGTCTCTGCATCCTCGCAGCGATAGGGCCGCACCAGCCCGCCGGAATCGCGCCCGAATATTTTCTGGAATTCGGCCGCATGCTGCGGGATCAGCTCCAGCGCCTGCATCTGCTTGGCATGCGCCAGGTAGCGCACTTCGGTAAAGGCCTCCGGCCCGACCATCGCGCCTATGGACACCGGCTCGGCCGGGTCAAGTATCTGGCGCGGCACAAAGGGTGGCAGATAGGCATCGACCTGCTCTTGCGTGGGCATATCCACGCGCTCATAGGCATGGGTGAGGATGAAACCGTCCATGCACACCATCACCGGCAGCGACAGCTCCTCGCCCAGGCGAAATGCCTGGATGTGCAGATCCAGCGCCTCCTGGTTGTTTTCGGCAAACAGCTGGATCCAGCCGCAATCGCGTTGCGACATGGAGTCGGAATGATCGTTCCAGATATTAATCGGTGCACCGATAGCACGGTTCGCCACCGTCATCACGATGGGCAAACCCAGGCCGGAGGCGTTGTACACCGCCTCCACCATGAACAGCAGGCCTTGCGAGGCGGTGGCCGTGTAGCTGCGCGCACCGGCGGCGGAAGCGCCTATGGCCACCGACATGGCGGCAAATTCAGATTCGACGTTGATGAACTCGCACGGCGCCAGCTTGCCCGACTTCACCATCTCGCCCAGACCTTCAACAATGTGGGTCTGCGGCGAGATCGGGTAGGCGCAGATCACCTCGGGGCGGCACATCGCCACGGCGCTGGCCACTGCGTGCGAGCCTTCACATTGCTTAAGCATGAACTTTCTCCCGGATTTTCTGTTGAATCAGATCATAGGCTGCGGTGGCCGCTGCAATATTGCCCTCGGCCACCTTGCCGGAAAATTTCTCGCGCACCGCAGCCGCCACGAATTCCAGCTTGATTATCCCGGTCAGCGCGGCAAAGCCGCCGAGCAGCACCGCATTCGGCATCGGCCTGCCCACGTATTTCATCGCCAGCTCATTGGCCGGCAGCGTGCACATGCGCTCCAGACGGCGCTCGCTGATAATGTCCGCGATACCCAGCTTGTCGAAACTGTGTGAGGTGTTGATCAGCACATGGCCGGCAAGCTTGAGGCCGCCAAACACATCCACCTGGTGCAGCAGTGTCGGGTCTTGAATAATAATCGCGTCTGGCTCCATGATGGGCTCACGCAGGCGTATCTCACGATCAGATATGCGGCAGAACGAAACAACCGGAGCGCCCGTGCGTTCCGAACCAAAGCTGGGGAAGGCCTGGGAATACTTGCCCTGCAGAAAGGCTGCGATGGACAGCATCTCCGCTGCAGTCACCACCCCCTGACCACCGCGACCGTGAATTCTGATTTGGAGCATGTCGATTTCCTTTATTGCCAATTGTCATGTAGGTCGGGTTAGCGCAGCGTAACCCGACGTGTCGTTGAGCCCTTGTTGGGTTACGCCCTGCGGGCTAACCCAACCTACGCATCACATCGTTCACTCGCCTTGGCCATCTGCTCCGCCATGACTTCCCAGACTTGGGCATCCGTATGGTTCAACAGCTCCAGCGCAAATTGCTGCGCCGCAACCATCCGCCCTGCCGCCTGCGCCGAAAGCGGCGCCCCCAACTCAAACTGCTCACCGCGTATGCACAGCACAAAAGCCGGTGGTGAGGCCTCATGGTATATCTGCTGGTAGAGATTCAATAAGGCCTCAGGGGCCAGTGCATGGCTGAACAGCGTGGGTGTGGCGCTGGCCGCAGCACGGTAAAAAGAAAATGGCGCGGGCGTGTCCATGCCGGCATCGATAAACAGCACCAGCTCGCGCCCCTGTATGTCCATGGTGTTTTCCACCTGCAGCTGGAACTCTTCCAATAGCTCGCAACATCCGCCCCGCACTACAGAATCCAGCCGGGCATCCAGCTTGCGCAGCAGCAAAGGAGCCAGTGCATCGTCGCCGCGCGATTCATTGCCAACAGCAATCAGCAGCACTGGGGCAGGCATCAGCTCAACACTCCTTCCGCCGAGCGTGTCAGCGTGGACAGCGTAGCGCCCGCGCTATCCAGCAGCTCAACCTGCAAGGGCATCTTGCCCAGCGCATGAGTGGCGCAGGACAGGCACGGATCAAAGGCGCGTATCGCCACCTCGATATGGTTGAGCAGCCCCTCGTTGATTTCATGCCCGCTGAGATAAGTGCGGGCAACCTGGCGCACCGCCTCGTTCATGGCCTGGTTGTTGTGGGTGGTGGAAACGATGAGGTTGCACATGGTGACCAGGTCGTTCTCATCCACGCGGTAATGGTGGATCAGCGTGCCGCGCGGCGCCTCGATGACCCCGACGCCTTCCTGTGCACGCTCACCGCTCACCACCAGATCGCTGCCGAGTATGGCCTCATCGTGCAGCAGGTCCTTGATCATCTCGGCGGCAAACAGCATCTCTATCATGCGTGCCCAGTGGTAGGCCAGCGGCGCGTGCATCAATTCACCCTCAGAATAGGCAACAAACTCGCGCCGCTCCATTTCCGCCAGCGGTGTGGCAATGCTGTCGCAATTCTGCAAGCGCGACAGCGGCCCCACGCGATACCAGCCCTGCTCCATGCCCAGCGCTTTAAGGTAGGGGAATTTCATATAAGTCCACGGCTTCACCTCCTCCTCGATCAGCTGGGAGTAATTCTGGTAATCCACGGCATCGAACATAATGGCGCCATTGGCGTCGCGGCCACGCAGCCTGCCGTGGTACAAATCCAGCTCGCCATTGTTACCCACGATGGACATGAGGTTGGCGCGGAAAGAGCCAAAGCTGTTGTACAGCGCCGGATTCTGGCTGTGCATTTCCTTGATCAGCTGCACCGCATCGCGGCTCCACTCCACCATCTGGTAAATATCTTTGAGCAACTCATCGCGCTCGGCCAGCTTGAGCGATTTATTCACCCCACCCGGAACAGAGCCGGTTCCGTGGATGCGCTTGCCAGCCGTGTGGCGTATCACCTCCTGGCCAAACTTGCGCAGCAGCACCCCGCGCCTGGCGGTATCGGGATATTTGGCGGCCACGCCGACGATATTGCGTTTGGCGACATCGCTGTCAAAGCCGAACAGCAGGTCGGGAGAACACAGGTGGAAGAAATGCAGGGCATGTGACTGTAGTATCTGGCCGTAATGCATCAGGCGGCGGATTTTTTCCGCAGTTGGGGTCAGGTGTTTCGCACCTACGATCAGGTCCATTGCCTTGGAGGCCGCCAGGTTGTGGCTTACCGGGCAGATGCCGCACAGGCGCTGCACCATCACCGGCACTTCCCAGTAAGGCCGCCCCTGAATGAATTTCTCGAAACCGCGGAACTCGACGATATGCAGGCGCACCTGGTGCACCTTGTTTTTATCATCCAGCAGTATGGTGACCTTGCCGTGCCCTTCGACGCGTGAAACCGGATCGATGGCTACTCGGCGCAGGTTCTCGGGATGGGCGGCAGTTTCAAGTTGATTCATATAAAACCTCTTTGCCACAGAGTACACAGAGCACACTGAGAGAATCACTGAATTTCTCTGTGCTCTCTGTGGCTATACGTTCTTTAATCACAGTGCGCAACTGACGTAGGATGGGTTGAGCGCAGCGATACCCATCAATGAGAAAACGATGGGTATCACGTTGCTCCACCCATCCTACGGCTTGCTGTTTCTCTGTCCCCTCTGTGGCTATATGTTTTTCAATCATAGTGCATCAACCCATGACCAAGTTGAGGCTCATGCCCCGCCAGCAAATCAGTCAGCACTTTCCAGATGGCATCCCCCGAAGGCGGACAACCGGGAATGAAGTAATCGATCTTCACCACCTCATGCAAGGGGTGCACCTTGTTCAGCGGCAAGGGTAATTCAGGGTCATTGGGTATGTCGCTGCCAGCAGCCAGTCCGTGGCTGGTGTGGTACACCTCCTGCAGTATGGTGGGCAGGTCGAGATGGTTGCGTTGCGCCGGCAAACCGCCGTTGATGGCGCAGGCGCCCACGGCTATCAGTATGTTGCAGTTGTCGCGAAACTCGCGCAGCACATGCACATTCTCGTTATTGCACAAGCCGCCTTCGATAAAACCGATGTCGCACTTGCCGAGGTGCTTGATGTCGGTAAGCGGCGTGCGGTCAAACTCAACCAGCTCCAGCAAATCGAACAAACGCTCGTCAATGTCGAGCAGCGACATGTGGCAGCCAAAGCAGCCGGCCAGCGAAGTGGTGGCGACTTTCAGTTTGCGTTTTGCGGGTGTGTTCATATCAACCCTCTTAATACCACTTGGGAGCGCCGACGTCCTCGTCGGCTATTTTGATGATGAAAGATGCCGACGAGGACGTCGGCGCTCCCAATATTTTTGGATAAAACGGTTTTTTCATTCTTATCAATCCTGCTTCACGCCCGGCATCGCACTGATAGGGTTCAGATCGTAAGTACGCTGGCCTATCGGCACAGCAAAGCCCTTGCGCTTTTTCAGAATAACGCCCACCGGGCACACCTGTGCAGCCTTGTCGTTCGCAGTGAAATCCGTGTCTGCCAGTTGGCCGGAAGCTGCATTCACGATCAGGTGCGACTTGATACCGCGCCCGGCCAGGCCAAACACGTTCTTGCCGTCCACGTCGCGGCTGGCGCGTATGCACAGCGAGCACAGGATGCAACGGTTGAAATCGAGCAGGTAGTCGGAATGCGAGGCATCCACCGGGCGATCGGGGAAGAAGTGGTCAAAGTGGGTGGACATCATGTTCAGGTCGTAAGCCGTGGCCTGCAGCTTGCATTTTCCGCTCTGCTCGCAGGAAGGGCAGAAATGGTTGCCCTCGACAAACAGCATCTGCAGCAAGGCGCGCCGCTCATCGTTCAGCTCCCCGGTATTGCTTTCCACCACCACGCCGGACTGGGCCAGTTGCGTACAGGACGCTGCCTGGCGGCCATTGGCCTTGACGGTGCACAGCTTGCACGAGCCATGCGGCTTGAATTCGGGGTGGTAACACAGGTGCGGAATGTATACGCCAGCCGTCATGGCGGCCTGCATGATGGTCTGCCCTTCGGCATAGGGTATCGTCTTGCCATCCAGCACAAATGTTTTATCGCTCATTTGCTTTCTCCCAGATGTGCGCCCGCATCATCGCGCCCGGTCATCTGGCGTGCCTGTGACAGTGCATAATCCAGATCAAAGGCGGGCTCGAATTCGTGGTGCTTCAGGCGCTTGTCATAGGCCGGGCGGAATTTGGCGATGGTATCTTTTACCGGGTTGCAGGCAGCATGACCCAGGCCGCAATGGCTCATGGAAAGCAGCAATTGATCGAGTTTCTCGATCTCGGCGAAGTCGTAGGGTGAGCCGTTGCCACGCGCCAGCTTGTCCATCATATTCTGCAGCAAGCGGGTGCCCACCCGGCATGGCGTGCAGAAACCGCAGCTCTCGTGCGCGAAGAAATGCACGAAGTTGCGCGCCACTTCAAACATGTCGCGGCTGTGGTCAAACACCATGAAAGCACCTGCAGTGGGGATGTCCTCAAAGGCGATGCGGCGGGTAAATTCCTGTGCGGCAACGCATACGCCGGAAGCGCCGCTGACCTGCACCGCCTGCGTGTCGCGTGCGCCGCAATCGGCCAGCACCTGCGCCACCGTGACACCAAAGGGGTATTCGTAAATGCCCGGGCGCTCGCAATCGCCGGAAACCGAAAGCAGCTTGGTGCCGCTGGAAGTAGCGGTGCCTATGGCGGCATACCACGCCCCGCCGCGCAGTGCGATCAGGCTGCTGGCGGCAAAGGTTTCCACATTGTTCACCACCGTGGGCTGGTCCAGATAGCCATTGCTCACCGGGAATGGCGGACGGTTGCGCGGCGTGCCGCGCTTGCCTTCCAGCGATTCGATCAGGGCGGATTCCTCACCGCATACATAGGCGCCGGCGCCGAAATGAATCTCGATGTCAAAATCAAAATCGGCACAGCCCAGTATGCTGCTGCCGAGCAGGCGTTTGTCGCGGCGCTGCTGCAGCACAACCAGCAGATGATCCAGCAGGTAGCGATACTCGCCGCGCAGGTACAGGAAGCCCTTGCGCGCGCCGATAATGCGCGCGCACAGCGTCAGCCCCTCAAACACCTGGTCGGCATAGCCGGTAAGCAGCACGCGATCCTTGAAGGTGCCCGGCTCCCCCTCATCGGCATTGCACACCACATAATGATGAGTGCCGTGCGCGGCACGGCAGAATTCCCATTTGGAGCCGGTGGAAAACCCTGCCCCACCGCGACCGCGCAGCTTTGAAAGCTTGATCTCCTGCAGGGTTTCGGTGCTGCCCCGTGCCAATAATGCATTCAGTGCAGAGCCGGATTCAAAGCTGCTATCCAGCAGGATATCGCGGCGGCGGATGTTGTCTGCAATGGCAAAAAACTCTGCCGGCCAGGCAGAAAGCGGCACACGCTTGCGTATCAGCTCGCAAATATTGACTATGCGCTCGGGCGTGAGGCGATTGATGGCAATGTTGTTGACCAGAAGAGCCGGCCCCTGGTCACACATGCCGGTGCAGGAAGTTGTACTGATACTGACCAGCCCGTCTTCGGAAACCTTGCCGGGCTCCACCCACAGCTGCTGGCACATCTGATTCATCAGCGCTGCACTGCCCAGCATATGGTCGGTAATATTGTCGGAGAACAGCACGCGATATTCACCGCGCGGCTGCAAATAGAGGAAGGAATAGAACGTCGCCACGCCCTCGATTTTCACACGGGGAAGCTTGAGTTTCTGTGTCAGGTAAGTGATGGCATCGGCATGAATGTAGCCAAAGTGCTCCTGCGCTTCACGCAGGACTTGCAGCAGGCTGGTCGCGGCAAAACCGTGACGCTCCAATATCGGGTCAAGATAGGTGGCATGCCTTTCCGTATCTGATACCATGAAGCCGCTCCCTGATTGGCGTCCAGGCCTATTGCGGACGCGTTACGCAACATATGTAATTCATGTCTGGCTGTTGTTGTTATCGTAGACCGATTCATCCTGTAAGCAAAGAGTGATTTCATAACTTATGCACGAAATGTCACTGGCCGAGAGCGTACTGCAAATCATTGAAGACACCGCTCACGCCCAACAATTTACTCATGTACGCACCGTAGTGCTCGAAATTGGTGCATTGTCCGCCGTTGAACCCGAGGCCATGCGTTTCTGCTTTGATGCGGTAACGCGCGGCAGCATGGCCGAAGGCGCCAAACTGGAAATAATCGAAATACCCGGCACGGGCTGGTGCATGGAATGTGGCAAGAGCGTAACCTTGAATGAACGCTATGGCCTGTGTCCGCACTGCGGCGATGCGCGAGTCGAAATTACCGGCGGCAATGAGTTGCGGGTAAAGGATCTTGAAGTAGAATGAATTGTCCATGGATTGAGATTTGGTAGGTCGGGTTAGCGCAGCGTAACCCGACAGCTCCATCGAATGCCGAACACATCATGTTGGGTTACGCTGCGCTAACCCAACCTACATGTCATGAGCCGTATTTAAGGAGATAAACATGTGCACCACTTGCGGATGTGGCAGTAAAGAAGTGCTGATAGGCGGCAAGGTTGCCGCCAAACGCATTGCGCGCGTAGCCAAGCTCGGCAACGTTGCGTATCGAACCCTGGCCGCAGTTGCCCCCGCTGCCCCCGCGCCTGTGCACAGCCCCGACCCCGCCAACACCCGCCGCATCCAGGTTGAGCGCGACCTCCTTGCCAAGAATGACACGCTCGCCGCCAGCAACCGCGCCTTGTTTCAGGCCCGCCACATGCTTGCACTCAACCTGGTATCCAGCCCCGGCTCGGGCAAGACCACACTGCTGGTGCGTAGCATCGAGGCGCTCAAGGGCAAGCATGCCGTCGCCGTCATCGAAGGCGACCAGCAGACCGAAAACGATGCCGAGCGCATCCGCGCCACCGGCGTACAGGCCATCCAGATCAACACCGGCAAGGGCTGCCACCTCGATGCGGGCATGGTGGGGCAGGCGCTGGACAAACTCGAACTGCCGGAAAACTCACTGCTGTTTATCGAGAATGTGGGCAACCTCGTGTGCCCCGCCTCGTTTGATCTGGGCGAAGCCTGCAAGGTGGTGGTGTTATCGGTGACCGAGGGCGAAGACAAGCCGCTCAAGTATCCCGACATGTTCCGCGCCGCCCGCCTGATGCTGCTCAACAAGTGCGACCTGCTGCCCTATTTGAATTTTGATGTGTCGCTGGCCATCGCCAATGCAAAGCGCGTCAATCCGGGGATTGAGATCATTCAGCTTTCGGCTAGTAGCGGGGTGGGGATGAATGAATGGGTGGAGTGGATTGCGCGTAACTCAGTCACACTAAGCTAGAATATTCTCGGCCATGTAAAAGTCAGCTACTCGGCCATAGCAGCCGTCAAGCGCCAGCTAGACAAACTTCCGCTCTCATTTGCATACCTGTCATTCGCGACGACCCAAGTTCTGCTGAAGATCGCACCGATGCGCCGCGAAGTTAGTCTGGCAGTTGATCCTCATCATCGTCCGGCTTGCGCACGGACTCAATCTGCTTGATTACCCGGTCGAAGTCGCTCTCGAACAAGCGATCCTGCACGATGCGGTATTTCTCGAACTCGCTTTCGGCATGAGCTTTGGCAAGCTCAGCCGACACCCTCCCGGCATTCTGCAGAATCTCCCGATCCCACAGGGTCAAAAAGCCCGCCAGACGCTTTTCCCAATCCTCCATGGTCATCGGGATTTTGCGCATGGCTTGAAGCTCGGCCATATCGAGATAAGCGGAGACGATGCGCTGCATTTGCGCCAGCTCCAATTCGGAAAGGTAATTCTTGGCGATGGAAACATCGTATTTGTGGATTTTCCCGTGAGGCGCGCCCTCCCAACTGGTTAGCCCCATGTTTTCCCTGCGGTGGTCAGCGCGATCCGCGATGACCTCTGCTGCCGTCTGGCCGTGGATAGCGTAGTGCAGCTTGTTCTGCACGGCGGCAAAAAAGCGCTGGGTGGCGGCAGCGGTCTGGTCATAGTCCAGCGCGGTAGAGTAGATGTCAGTGATCTTCTGGTAGAACTTGCGCTCGGAAAGCCTGATCTCCCGGATTTTTTCCAGCTGGCGTTCAAAGAACTCATCCGTCAGATTGCCGCCGTGTTTCAGGCGATCCACATCCATGGCCCAACCCTGAATGGTGTAATCCTTGACGATCTGGTTGGCCCACTTGCGAAACTGCACCGCGCGCTCGTTCTCGATCTTGAAGCCCACGGCGATGATGGCCTGCAAGCTGTAGTGCTTGACCTGGTAGCCCTTGCCGTCGGCGGCAGTTGTTAAGTACTGCTTAATAACTGCCGCCTCTTCCAGTTCGCGGTCGGCAAAGATGCGCTTCAGGTGCTGATTAATCGCGGACACCGAAACATCGTAGAGCGTCGCCATCATCTTCTGCGTCAGCCAGATGTTTTCATCCTCATAGCGCATCTCCACGCTGGCTTTGCTGTCACCGATGGCAGCAACGAAGGTCAGGTATTCCGCCGCCGAGGAACGGATCATGGAGACTTCGCTTTTTTTGGTAAGCTGCGGAGGTTTTCTCTTACTCATTTATGCCACACCTCTGTTGCCTGAGTGCAGGGCGGTTTCGTCCGCGTAGCTCGCCGCTCTGCTCACCGATCTGAGCGGTGAAGATCAGGAACTCGGTGCTGTTGCGGATGAGTTTGTTGTTGTCAGTCATGGTGCACCTCCAATTTTTGGGGCTGGATCAAACAGACCCACTGCTTTGCAACCCTGAAGAAATGTGTTTTTCAGAAAGTTGGCATTTGCATAGGGAGATTTTTGAGCATGGCGACCCACATCTCGCAAGTATTCATCGGGAGCCTTGCCCTCCTCACCAGCCGTTTTGTCATTCCAGCGCCACTCATCAAGCGCCTCAATAAGCCATGCTTTGCCATCGCCGCCGAGTAGCTTTCCTCTATACCGTTCCTCGATGCCGTACACGTCCTTCCAAGTTGCAATTTCTTCGGCAATCGCTATTGGGCCGAATTGCAGCTCTACATCATCCGGCTTTAACCGCTCGATGTCTGAGTTCTTGAGATTGATTGTTATGTCAATGGTGTAGAGCGTTCCTGAATAGGGATAGAAAACTTTTCGCCGATGAGTCACTCCCGCCGGGTCTTTCGGCGTGAATGCAGGGTCTTTGCTGGTCTTGTAGCTACTGTTGCAGGTGTGGCATGCAGGTACAAGATTGTGGAAATTGATTGAGTTAAACGGATATATCCCTTTGGGGAGATAGTGGTCGTAGGCCTCTCGCGTTGAGTGATAGATACCCTGCATGTCAGTAATCCCGCAAAACGGACATTTACCCGACTTGTTCACTCCCATGAATGTTTGATAGTGGTCGTCGATGGCGCCAATTTCTTTCTTGAGTGCGGCAATATCCACTCTGTCGTACAAACCCTTGAAGAACACCTCTAGTTGCTCGCTCAACTCCTTATGCAAAACGGCGATGTCGGCATAACGGACTAGGCTTATCGATGGGTCATTAGCACACACCTTTTCGATGTCGTTATTGCTTTGATACCACTGTTTGAACTGTGCGATTTGCGCTGGTGTCAGCGATGAAAAATGTTCATAAATTCGCTGTACGTGGCTATAGAAAAAATCCCCCCCTTGCGTGTGACCGTAAAAGAAAGAGGTCATCACTTCCTTGAGTTCAGCATTGCCATCAAACAACTCTAAACGGAATGTACCACTCGTCGGGGCCTTGCACCAAACCTCATAAAAAATGAAGTCGATGAACGTCTGCATCCTCTCCATCTTGTGCGGCACATAGGTATAAGGAAACAGCATCAGCCTCCAGCCTCCATGCTGTCGAGGATGGTCTTGATCAGTAGTACCTTTTCCACTGAGTCGCCGAGTTTCTGGTTGATCTCGGCAATAAGCCGCTCTTTGTCCTCGCCATCCTCAAAGCGGCGACGTAATTCCTCCAGAGTCGCCTGCGCATGACCGCCGATGGTTTCTCGCTTGCCGAAAGTGTTCATGGTGATCTTGTTGATCGATGCCCCCAAGGTGTTGTAGTCGGGCTGACTGATGCTGACGTTGCCGCTTGCTTTGTCCTTGTTAAATACCAGCACCTTCTCGGCCATGCTGTCCGAGATCAGGAACGGCGTGTGGGTGGTAACGAGCATCTCTTGCTCGACATTGCCGGTACCCGGCAGGCATTGGCGCAGGCGGCTGATGAAGTTGGCGCGCCAATCGGGATTAAAATGGGTTTCCGGCTCGTCCAGCAGGAATAAGCTGTTGGTGTCGCGGAACAGCAGGCACAGTCCCAAGCTGTGAAGTAGCTGGTGCTCGCCGTCCGAAAGTTCCTTCAACATCATCGGCTGTTGCACACCCTGTTTGCTGAAGCGCACAAACTTGAAACGCATAATGCGCTCGTCTGATGCCAGCGTGGGTACGGTTTCGCTCACATAGTGGCTGGTGGATTGGTACAGATCAGCCTTGAGCGCATCACTCACCGAATACAAATTAAGTGTCAGCAACACCTGAAACGCCTGAAACAGCATCAACGGGTCATTATCAAAATTGGCCCGAAAGGCATCTTTCGTTTCGTCATTGACCCAATAGTCGAGGGTCAAGGTGTCGCTGGCTTCATCCTGATAGTGCAAGGTCGCGCAACGCTTGAGCTTTTCAATGATGGAGGTGCGTTCATCGCCTTCCAACCCTTGAAGCAACTTGAGCCGGTAGTCGCCTGTCTCTGGATCAAGATAAATCGCATCGTTGTCTGCAAAGCGACCATTCTGCGTTTCGCTCGGTAAAACATACTCACCAGAAGTGAAGGCTGCGGCCTGTTGGCGCGTTAGCGGAATACTGCGGCGCAGGATGATGCGGAATTCCTTCAGCGCCTCGATACCCACGTCCTCACTAAAGGGCTGCAATGTCGCTTCATTTTGAAACAGTAGATTGCACAGCAAGATGGCCTGGCTAAATCCGTTATCGAGATAGGCCAGCCGCGTATCCGGGCGACCTGGATAAGGCAACTGTTTGGACAGTGCATTCCAATATTCGTCGTACTGGACAACGCGCATCTTGAAAAATGGCAGACTGAGGATTTCGTTCTCGCCGGACGAATAGCCCAGCACGTATTGCGGCAGAAGGATTTCGGCGTGCCCACCTTTGAAGATTTCATAGGAATCGGTATCGAAGTCGCCCTGATTCTCCCACTGGAAGTGGACGGATTCACCGGGGTTTTTCCAGACGCCTACTTTTGCCCATTTAGGGCTGTCAGGGTGGCGGTACTCTTCTGGTATACGAATCAGATAATCCAGCTCGAAGGCCACCGGCGAAAAATCCAGGTCTTCGTTCTGCAACGCTTCCGGCAGAAAACTGCTCCGCACGCGCTTCACTTCCAGTTGAAAGAAGATAGCCGCCAGTGCTTCGAGCAGGTTGGATTTCCCGCTGCCGTTGGGGCCCGCGCAAACGAAGGGTGCAAAGCCTTCCGGCTTCGCAAGCTCCTCCTGCAATGTCCATTCGGTACGGAAGTGATGCTCAAAACCACAGGGCAGGCTGCGAAAGCCTGCCGGGTCGGTGATCTTGAGGCGCAGCAGTTTCATGCTTGCGCTGCCTTCAGCTCTATTACATTGCCAAAGACTGGCTTCCCCTTGTCATCATGCTCTGAGATGTTTCGTGATTGTTGAAGACGACCAGAAGCCAGCGCATCAAATACCCAGCGTTTGATGTGCTCATATTCATCCGTGCCGAATGGTGCAGGTTCTTGGTACCACTCCCCCGAATCCAGGCCGTTTGCGGGATCATCAAATCGAAAAGCTTTGCGTTCCGCCAACTCGGTCAATCGCTGATAAGCGGCGTCAATAAACGCCGTGATAGAGAACGGCTCGGCGGTGTAGTGAGCGCACCAAGCATTCAACCAGAATTCGATCAGCCGCTGGCGATTATCGGCGGCAAGCCATTTGCTATCGTCCGGCGGGTCGGGAAGTTGAAACGCTACGGGCAGCATTTCATCCTTGACCGGCGGCTCCATTGGCACATTCGGCATATTGTTTTCCTGAGGCAACGTTATCCGCGACAAATCCAGCTCTCCTTTGAACGCCTGCTGGCTCAAAGCGCCATATAGGGCTTCGAGGTCGGTGAGGCTTTGCTGGTAGCGGGATTTGATGCCTTCGATTTTTTCGACAATGACCGCAAATTGGTTCTGAATGTCAAAGGGCGGTTTGATCATCGCAATCTTCTCGAAATCACCCTTTGTCAAAATTTTCTTCATTCCTTTCGTTGCGTGGCTCTGTATATAGGCTCGGCACAACTTGAACAGACCATACAAATACAAAGGGCTGACATCCTTGCTCGGTTGGATGGCATTGATTTGCTGGTTGAAGGAAACTGGTCTGTCGGTTAATGCTGCGCGCCCAATTGATTCAACGCTACCCGCGATACAGGCCACAAGCAGAGCCCCGTTCGTTACTGTTCTCGCCCTTCTCGCGCCAATCTCAGAAAGATACTCGGTGGCGGGCGTGACGAAAACAGCGTCACCAGTGATATTGTCAGTCTTGATCCACTCGATGAAATCACCATCGTAATTTGCAGGTTCATTTCTGGGTGGTGTATTGCCCGTGGAAATCTTGCCGAAGGCCTTTAGCTCGGGCTTGTCCCACCCCATCTCATTCCGCACCGGGTCGCCGAACATCTCCAGAAACACGCTCTTGAGCAGGTCGTCGAGTTGTTGCAGGTGTTGTTTGCGCTGGGCGATCAGCCCTTCCACTTTGCCGAGCAGATGGGCGATGCGGATTTGCTCGTCGAGGGGCGGAACGGGGATTTCGATCTTCTTGAGTGTTTCCTGCGTGATCGCCTTGAAGGTTGAACCTGTTCCCAAAGCGTCAATTTGCCTTTCGTTCGCCTTGAGGTAGTAGTAAAGGAATTTGCCATCAAGCTCTGCTAGCGGACGAATTGCTGCTAGGCCTCGACCAATGATCGATTTCTGATTGCAGATATTGACTGCACCAACAGGGGCGCGAACCGAAATAAGAATGTCGTTTGGCACCGCTTCTTTTCGCTTCGCGCTCGTACACCACATACGGGCGGTGGGATACATGTCTTGAAAATCTGCCTTGCCTTGAAAAAATGGCAAGCCTTGACCAGTCGAGTTATAGGTGGATGACTCCGGTGATTGACCTGCAACTATTTTTGCCAGTGAATCGAGTGGCTTGAAAATCATCCCACCATCCCCTTCAACTCTAGCAACTCGCGCACGATGCCGCTTTGCACCTTGGCGAGTGCCGCCTCATCCACATCGCCCACCTCTGCCTGAATCAATCGATTCAGAATCATGCCGGGTGCGTCGTAATGGACTTCCTCGAACACCTCCGTTTTGTAGCGCGAAAGGGAAAGGTCGTAGCCCTCGGCCTCGGCCTCGATCTCGGCGCGCGGCACCATGAAGCACTTCGCAGTGCGGTCGGTATCGGTGGCGGCATTGCGGGCGTGGTACCTGGCGACGATGTCTTGCAGGTCGCCATTGCATTCCTGCTTGCTGCGCTTGTCGTCCAGCGAATAGCCGTCGGCGACCATCTCGTAGAACCAGACGTGTTCAGTGGCGGGCTGGGTGACTTTGTCTTTCGGTCCCCACACCTTGGTGAACAGCAGGATGGCGGTGCTGACCCCGGCATAGGGTTTAAACACGCCGCTGGGCAGGGTGATGACGGCCTTGAGGTCGCAGCGCTCAACGAGTAACTGGCGCAGGGTTTTGAACGCACCGCCGGAGCCGAATAGCACGCCTTGCGGCACGATCACGCAGGCGGTGCCGCCTTTCTTCAACAAGCGGTAGATGTTCTCGACGAACAGCAGTTCGGTCTTGGTGGTGCCGAGACTCAGGTTTTCGTTGATGTCGCCCTTGTCGATGCTGCCGGTGAAGGGCGGGTTGGCCATCACGATGTCGTATTCGGATTCTTCAAGGTAGCTCTTGCTGAGCGTGTCTTTGTAGTCGATGTGCGGCTCATCAATGCCGTGCATCATCAGGTTCATCAGCCCCAGGCGCACCATGGTGGCGTCGATGTCGTAGCCGTAGAGCGAATCTTGCAAAATGGTCTGGGCTTTTTCGGTGAGCGCGGCGGCGACCGAGGTGCGCACGAAGCCGTCTTCGTCCGGCACGAGGTCTTTGCTGCCTGCCCCCTTTTTCATTTGAGTCATGGCGAGCTGGGTGACGATGTATTGATACGCACCCAGCAGGAAGCCACCGGAACCGCAGGCCGGGTCGGCGATGCGGTGGCCCAGTTGCGGCTGCACCAGGTCGGCCATCAGCTTGATGATGTGGCGCGGGGTGCGGAACTGGCCGTTTTTGCCTGCGGTGGCAATCTCGGACAGCAGCATTTCATAGACATCGCCCTGAATGTCCTGGAAGGCCTGGCCTTTCTCCTGCGAGTCTTTTTCCATCACAGCGAAGATTTCGTCTATGGTCTTCACCGCCTCCACCAGCAGGGCCGGCTTGGGGATGATGAACACTGCGTTCTTCATGTGGTGGGTGAAGTTGCTCTCAGCACCGTTGAGGTCTTTGAGGAAGGGGAACACCTTGCCCTGCACGTGCTGCAACATTTCTTCGGCCTGCATGTGCTTGAATTCGCTCCAGCGCAGGGTGCGCTTGTCGATGGCGAATTTCTCGGGTTCTGGCTGGTTGCGGTATTCGAGCGGAATCCAGCGGCCCTTGAATTTTGAGTTGTATTTTTCTCCTGCCCATTCGGCATTGGACTGGCGCTTAAGATCCAGCTCGTCCAGTCGCTTCATGAACAGCAGATAGGTGATCTGCTCGATGGCGGTGAGCGGGTTGCTGATGCCGCCGCTCCAGAATTTGTTCCAGAGCTGGTCGATCTTGCTTTTGAGTTCGGGGTTGTTTTGCAGCATGTTCAGATTCCTTTTTTAACCACGAAAGGCACGAAGAGCACGAAAATAAAAGCGATTCATACTTTCGTGTGGTTCGTGTTTTTCGTGGTTCATAATGCCAATCTTGTAATGTTTGCTTTCGGGTAAGTGCCGAAATTGATGAGCAAACCGAGCTTCATGTCGGTGGCCTTCAGATAGTTAATGACTTGTGCTTTGTGCTCATCCGTAATCTCTCTGACCGACTTTAGTTCGAGAATGATTTTCTCGAAGCAAATGAAATCCGGTTTGTATGTTTGTCGAAGCTGTTTGCCTTTGTAGTTCAACGTCAGGTCTGGCTGCGCAACAAACGGAATACCCCTTGTCCCCAGTTCTCGTTCCAAGCATTCCTGATAAACCGCTTCAAGGAATCCGCATCCCATCTCGCGGTACACGTCGAAAATCGCTCCCTGAATCTGATAGCACTCATCCTTGAAGAGTATCTTTTCGTGCTTTTCGTGTGTTTCGTGGTTCACGCTTCTTTCCCCAATCGCCTGATGGCCGCGCTTCCCACAATGGAAGTCATCTGTTCAATGGCCATTTTATTCAGCGCGATGAGTCTTTTGTTTTGTAGGATTCCCTGCTTGATCAGCTCCGCATTCATGCTTTCCAGGTTGGATAGCACGATGAGCTGCTGGATGGTCGCTTCGTCCCGCATGTTGCCCTTTGCCTCGGGGTTTTGTTCTTTCCATTCCCTGGCGGTCTTGCCGAACAGAGCCACATTGAGCATATCGGCTTCGCTGGCATAGGTGAAGGCCTGCTGCTGTTTGGAAACCAAGTGCGGGATCAGGTTGTCTTTGATGGCGTCTGTGTGGATCTTGTAGTTGATTTTGGAAATGACGCGATTCACGTTCCACTCAAGCGAGATACGGCTGTTTTCATCGGCCTTGAGGCGTTGGTAATCTTTGATGATGTAGAGCTTGAATTCGGCGGAGACCCAGGAGGCAAATTCAAAGGCGATATCCTTGTGGGCAAAGGTGCCGCCATATCGCCCGGACTTCGAAAGCATTCCCACGGCATTGGTGGCGGCAATCCACTTCTGGGGTGATAGGGTAAAGGCGTTGGAACCGGCCTCATGGATAAAGGAGTCGAATTCGACCCCTTTAAGATCCGGGTTGTTCAACTGTTCCCAAAGGCC
>JAHFQY010000050.1 GCA_023259065.1 Nitrosomonadales bacterium | reverse complement strand
AGCAATCGCCCCATTCCCCGTACAATACGCCCCTCACCATGAACATCATCACCTTCCCCAACAGCCCCTACCGCCTGCACCAGCCGTTCGAACCGGCGGGCGATCAGCCCACGGCCATCGCGCAGCTGGTGGAGGGGCTCAACGACGGGCTGGCGTTCCAGACGTTGCTCGGCGTGACCGGCTCCGGCAAGACATTCACCATGGCGAATGTCATCGCGCAACTGGGGCGGCCTGCCATCGTCATGGCGCCGAACAAGACGCTGGCGGCGCAGTTGTATTCCGAGTTGCGCGATTTCTTTCCCGAGAACGCGGTGGAGTATTTTGTTTCCTATTACGACTATTACCAGCCCGAGGCTTATGTGCCGTCGCGCGATGTGTATATCGAGAAGGATTCCAGCATCAACGACCAGATCGAGCAGATGCGCCTTTCGGCCACCAAGTCGCTGCTGGAGCGCGAGGATTCCATCATCGTGGCGACGGTGTCGGCGATCTACGGCATCGGCGACCCGGTGGATTATCACGGCATGATTTTGCATTTGCGCGAGAATGAGAAGATGCCGCAGCGCGACGCGATCAAGCGCCTCACCGAGATGCAGTACGAGCGCAACGATGTGGATTTTCAGCGCGGCAATTTCCGCGTGCGCGGCGATGTGATCGACATCTTCCCGGCAGAAAACAGCGAACATGCATTGCGCCTGTCGTTGTTCGACGATGAAGTGGAGAGCATGTCGCTGTTCGACCCGCTCACCTGCCACATCCTCACCCGCGTGCCGCGCTTCACCGTTTACCCTTCCAGCCATTACGTCACGCCGCGCGAGACCACGCTGAGCGCCATCGAGACCATCAAGCTGGAACTGGCCGAGCGCATCGAGTTTTTTCAGAAGGAGAATAAACTGGTCGAGGCGCAGCGCATCGAGCAGCGCACGCGGCACGATCTGGAGATGCTCAACGAGATCGGTTTCACCAAGGGTATCGAGAATTACTCGCGCCACCTCTCCGGGCGCAAGGCGGGAGAGCCACCGCCCACGCTGATGGACTACCTGCCGCCAAACGCGTTGATGTTCATCGACGAGAGCCACGTAACCATTCCGCAGATCGGCGGCATGTACAAGGGCGACCGCGCGCGCAAGGAAAACCTGGTCAACTACGGCTTCCGCCTGCCTTCGGCTCTGGACAACCGCCCGCTACGCTTCGACGAATTTGAAAAGGTGATGCGTCAGGCCATCTTCATTTCCGCCACACCCTCGGTGTATGAAGCCGAGCACACTGGGCAAGTGGTGGAGCAGGTGGTGCGCCCCACCGGGCTGGTTGATCCGCAGATCGAGGTGCGTCCCGCCACGCATCAGGTGGATGATCTGATGTCAGAAGTCAGCCTGCGCGTGAAAGTCGGCGAGCGCGTGCTGGTGACCACGCTGACCAAGCGCATGGCGGAAGACCTCACCGATTATTTTTCCGAGCACGGCATCAAGGTGCGCTACCTGCATTCCGACATCGAAACCGTGGAGCGCGTGGAAATCATCCGCGACCTGCGCCTCGGCCAGTTCGACGTGCTGGTCGGCATCAACCTGCTGCGCGAGGGGCTGGATATTCCCGAAGTATCATTGGTGGCGATCCTCGATGCCGACAAGGAAGGCTTCCTGCGCTCGGAGCGCTCGCTGATCCAGACCATGGGCCGCGCCGCGCGCCACATCAATGGCAAGGCGATCCTGTATGCCGACAAGATCACCGATTCGATGAAGCGCGCTATCGACGAGACCGGGCGCAGGCGCAACAAGCAACTGCTCTACAACGAGCAGCACGGCATCACGCCGCAGGGCATCGTCAAGCGCATCAAGGACATCATCGAAGGCACGTATGACATGGACGCCGAACGCAAGTCGCTGAAGATCGCGCAGACCCAGGCCAAATATCTGGCGATGAGCGAGAAGGAAGTGGCGAAGGAAATTAAACGGCTGGAAAAGGACATGCTGCAAGCCGCGCGGAATCTGGAGTTCGAGAAGGCGGCTGACTTGCGCGACCAGTTGAAGAAGTTAAGGGAGAGTGTGTTTATTTCGCCGTTGTAAGATTATAGAAATGCTGAATAAGCCCGTTCACCCTGAGCTTGTCGAAGGGTTCTTGGTGAGTGACTAGTGGTTCGACAAGCTCACCACGAACGGTTAAGTGAGTAGCTGGGGTTTATTATTTTAGAGCCAAAATATTTGGCGCTCCTACAACGTCACACCCTGCGAGTGATGCGGCTGTTCCAGATAATGCATCGATTGCATTTCGGTCAGGCGGCTGGCGGTGCGGGAGAATTCGCCGGATGCTATACCATCAATATAAATTTTTTCCGGCGCGGCTTCTGATGACGCTACCAGCCGGACATTGTTGTCGTAAAACACATCCACCAGCCAGGTAAAGCGTCGTGCCTCTGAGGCATGCTCTGGGGTCATTTGCGGGATGCCCGATAAAAATACCGTAGGGTAGCGGTGGGCGATCTCCAGGTAATCTTCCTGCGCGTGTGCTCCGCCGCACAGTTCATTGAAATCAAACCACACCACGGTGCGCGCGACTCTTTTCACCGGGATCATGCGGCCCTGTATTTCGATATGCTGTTCTTCGCGTTGCGTTCCGGCGGCTATCTGCCCGAATAACGTATCCATGCGCGCTTCGCTTGCCGCATCGGGAGGCACGATGAATATCGGCTCACGGGTCGCCTTCCTTTGGCGATAATCGCTGCCGCCATCCACGTTCAACACCTTCAGCTCACGTTTGAGCAGCGCGATGGCGGGCAAGAAGTTTTGTCGCTGCAAGCCGTGCAAATAAAGGCTATCAGGCGGGTAGTTGGAGGTGGTCAGCAGCACTACGCCGCGCTCGAGCATCGCCGCCACCAATCGCCCCAGGATCATCGCGTCGGCAATATCGTCGACGTGAAACTCGTCGAGGCACAGCACGCGGGTGGATTTTTCGATGTTGTCGGCAAGCGCGATCAGCGGGTCTTTTTTGTCGGCCAGCAATTTCATTTCGTGGTGCACTTCGGCCATGAAATTGTGGAAATGGATGCGGCGTTTGCGGCGATACGGCAGGCAGTTGTAAAACGCATCCATCAGGAACGTCTTGCCGCGCCCGACCCCGCCCCAGAGATACAACCCCTTGGGCACTTCCGGGCTGAGCAGGCTGCGTCCCAAAAACTGGTTGCGCTTAGCCTTGAATTCCACCAGTTGGTGCCAGAGTGCATCCAGCTCGTTGATCGCAGCGGCCTGGGCAGCGTCATAAATGAAGTCCGGCAATTCACCGTGGGCCTGATACCAGGCTTTTGGACTCATGCTGCCGTCGGGGGGAATGGCGATGGTGTGTTGGGACACGGTTCGTTCTTTAAGTTGCCAGATTATCAGACATCGAATTGCAAACGCGCAAGCCTTGCGTAAAGCCCGCTCTGTTTGCGCAAGTCCGCAGGGGTGCCGGTTTCGACGATACGCCCGTGTTCCAGCACCACGATGCGGTGGGCCTTTTGCACCGTGGCCAGACGGTGCGCGATGATGAGCGTGGTGCGCCCCTGCATGGCTGCATTCAAGCCTTCCTGCACCAGAATTTCGGATTCCGCATCCAGCGCGCTGGTGGCTTCGTCCAGCAGCAACAGCGGCGCGTTTTTCAAAATCGCCCGCGCGATGGCGATGCGCTGGCGCTGTCCGCCGGACAAGCGGGTGCCGCGCTCGCCCAGGAAGGTCTGGTAGCCTTCCGGCAAGCGGTCAATAAATTCTTCCACTTGCGCCGACTTGGCGGCGGCCATGACTTCTGCGTCGCTGGCGGCGGGGCGGCCATAGCGGATATTCTCCAGCGCATTGGCCGAGAAGATCACCGGGTCTTGTGGCACGATGGCGATTTTGTCGCGCAGGTCGTGCAAGGAAAGTTGGCGGATATCCTGCCCGTTGAGACGGATGCAGCCATCGGTCACATCGTAGAAGCGCAGCAGGAGCTGGAACAAAGTGGTCTTGCCCGCACCGGAAGGGCCGACCAGCGCCACGCTTTCACCGGGGGCGATATCGAGCGTGATGTTGTCCAGCGCGGCGGTTTGCAGGCGTGCCGGGTAGCGGAAGGTGATATGCTCGAAATGGATCGCCGCCTGTTGGGGTTGCGGCAGCGCTTGCGATGAAACAGCTTCGGCGATGGTGGATTTCGCGTGCAGCAATTCCAGCAGGCGCTCGGTTGCCCCCGCCGCGCGCATCACGTCGCCCCATACTTCCGCCATGGTGCCCACGCCGCCCGCCACCAGCACCGCGTAGAGGACGAATGAGGCCAGTTGCCCGCCGGTCATGCTGCCTGCATGCACCTGGTTTGCGCCGATCCACAGCACGAAAATGATGGAGCCCATCACCTCGGTGATGACCAGCGCCGTCATCGCCGCGCGTACGCGGGTGCGCCGGATCGCGGTGACAAAACTTGCTTCCGCGCGGTCGGCGAAGCGTCTGGTTTCGCGCTGCTCCTGCGTATAGGCTTGCACCGTCGGTATCGCGTTGAGTATCTCGCCGGCCAGCGCCGAGGCATCGGCAATCTTGTCCTGCGATTCGCGCGAAAGTTTTTTTACTTTGCGTCCGATGGCGAAGATGGGCAACATCAATACTGCCATCAGCCCGAGATTCAGGGAGAACAAATAGAAGCTGGTCACCGCCAGCATGACCATGCCGCCGGTAAACTGGAACAGACTGCGCAAGCCCATCGAAATGGAGCTGCCGATTACGGTCTGGATCAGCGTGGTGTCGCCCGTCAGGCGCGACAGCACTTCGCCGGTTTGCAGCGTCTCGAAAAACTGCGGCGACTGCATCAGCATGCGCGCGTACACCGCGCTGCGCAAATCCGCCGTCACCCTTTCGCCCACCCACGACACGGTGTAATAACGCGCCGCCACAGTCACCGCCCACAGGGTCGCCAGCCAGAACAGCAATATAAAATGGCTGCTCAGGCTCGATGTGCCCAACAGCCCGCCGCTGGTGTTTTCCCGTTGCCCGAAACCGAAATCGATCAGGTCACGAAACGCCAGCGGTACCAGCAACATGGTGGCGGAGCCGAGGCACAGCAGCACAAAAGCCAGCGCAACCCGCCCACGATAGGGGCGCAGGAAAGGCCACAGATCCCGCAGGGGGGATAGGCGTCGAGTGGCGGCAGGCTGGGCCGGGTTGGAGAGAGGCATCTTTTTTTGGTTGAATGAGGCGTGTCCTATTTTCCCATTTTCTGCCGGTTAGAGTTGCCCCGGATTAACCCAGGCAATTCATTGGCCGAAATGAGGCATGCTGAATGTGCTGGATCGCTGGATGTTTCTAATGGGAGCTAAGTGGCCAATATTGACAAGGGTGCAAGATAGAATTTAACTCCCTGCCGATGGTTTCGGTAGCAGGTTATAGCTTGATTTTTCAAATTGTTTTAGTATTCGGCTGGCAAGCAGCTAATAAATCAAATAAGCTGCCAAATAATAATAAATCAGGGGCGATAAGACCACATGAAAAATAGCAAGTTTTCCTGGAAATCAGATTGGTTTATCGGATTGCTGGTGGCGTTGCTGTTCTTGTTCAGCGCCAACAGTGACCTGATGCAAAGCCTGGAGCGCAAGGCCTACGATCTGGGTGTGCGCGCTTCTTCACGAACACCCAGCGACAAGGTCGCGGTGATTGCGATTGATGAGCAGAGCATCGCCAATCTGGGACGCTGGCCGTGGCCGCGTGAAATTCAGGCCAAGATGCTGGATTTACTGGCCGCCGGACACGCCAAAGTGGTGGGCAATACGTCACTATTTTTCGAGCCGCAGGTTGATGCCGGGCTGGAATACATCAATAAAATCGGCGCTACGCTCGATGCCTCTACCCTGAAGAACAGCCCCAACCCGGAATATCAAACCGAGCTGGCGCAATTGACTGCACTGTTGCAGGAGGCGGCGCAGCATCTCGACAATGACAAGAAACTTGGCGAGAGCATGGCCAACGCCAAAAATATGCTGCTCGCCATATTTTTTGAGTTGGGTGAACCGCAAGGCAAGCCGGACAAACCATTGCCGGATTATGTAACAAAAAATAGCCTAGTCAATATCAAGGAAGGAGTAGCGGGGGCGCAGCACATTCCTTCTTTGGGAGTGCAGGTGCCGATCCCGGCATTGGGTTCGCAAGCCATGGCCATAGGGCATCTTAATCCCACTCCCGATGTGGATGGAGGAATCCGCACCGAGCCGCTGGTGGTGGGCTATTTTGACCAGTATTACCCTTCTCTATCGTTGATGCTGGCGGCGAAAAGTTTGAATCTTGAGGCAAAAGACATTCAGGTCACTTTAGGACAGGGCGTAAAGGTCGGTAACCTGAATATTGCGACTGACCCGGAATTGCGCATGTATACCTATTTTTATGCTGACCACGAAGGTAAACCGGCTTTTCAGGCGGACTCGTTTTACGATGTGTTGACCGGCAAAATCCCGGTGGAAAAATACCGCGACAAAATCGTGCTGATCGGCGCCACTGCTGCAGGAGTCGGCACACTGCAAGTGACGCCTGTATCGCCTGGCATGGCGCCGGTATTGACCTTGGCACATTCGGTTTCCAGCATCCTCAAGCAGGATTTTTTCGTCACACCCAGCTGGGGTTTTTGGGCGCAGGGCGGTATATTTCTGGTGGTTGCGTTGTATCTTACGGTCTTGTTGCCGCACCTGAAGGCGGGCATTGGCGCGGCGATAACCGCAGCCGTGTTCGTGGCACTATTGGTTGTCCATTACGTGCTGATGACCATGCAAGCGATGTGGCTGCAGTTGATGCTGCCTGCCACCATGCTGCTGGTCGGACACCTGTTGCTGACCACCAAGCGTTTTCTGGTCACGGAAAAAGGCAAGCTCAAGTCCGATGCGGATTCGGCTGAGAGCAACCGCATGCTGGGGCTGGCGTTCCAGGGGCAGGGGCAACTGGATATGGCCTTCGACAAATTCCGCAAGGTGCAGATTGATGACAGCCTGATGGAGGTGCTCTACAACCTGGGGCTGGACTTCGAGCGTAAGCGCCAGTTCAACAAGGCGGAGTCGGTATTCAAGTACATGGCGGAGTACAACCCCAAGTTCCGCGACCTGGATGCGCGCCTAGCCCAGTCTAAATCGATGTCGGAAACGGTGATGCTCGGCGGTTCTTCCGGCAAGAGTAACGCCAGCACCATGGTGCTGGGCAAGGAGGGTATGTCCAAGCCGATGCTGGGGCGCTATGAAATCGAGAAGGAGCTTGGCAAAGGCGCGATGGGTGTGGTGTATCTCGGTAAAGACCCGAAAATCGGCCGTGTCGTGGCGATCAAGACCATGGCGTTGTCGCAAGAGTTCGATGAAGATGAACTGGCTGATGTGAAGGCGCGCTTCTTCCGCGAAGCAGAGTCTGCCGGTCGTCTGAACCACCAAAACATCGTGACCATGTATGACGCGGGCGAGGAGCACGACCTTGCCTACATCGCGATGGAGTTCCTTAAGGGCAAGGATCTGGTGCCCCATACCAAGCCGGATAACCTGCTGCCGTTGCCCAAGGTGTTGAGTATCGTGGCGCGCGTGGCGGATGCGCTGGGTTATGCGCATACCCTGCATGTGGTGCACCGCGATATCAAGCCGGCCAATATCATGTATGACATGGAGAGCGATACGGTGAAGGTGACCGATTTCGGCATCGCGCGCATCACCGATTCTTCCAAGACCAAAACCGGCATGGTGCTGGGTACGCCATCGTACATGTCGCCCGAGCAACTGGCCGGCACGAAGATCGAGGGTACATCGGACTTGTTTTCATTGGGGGCGAGCCTGTATCAAATGGTGTGTGGTAAGCTGCCGTTCGAAGGCGATTCGATGGCGCAGCTCATGTTCCGCATCGCCAATGAACCGCATGCCGACATTTTGAGCATCAAGCCGGATGTACCGCCGTGTGTGGCGGCGATCATCAACAAGGCGTTGGCAAAAAAAGTGGGAGAGCGTTATCAGACCGGCGCTGAAATGGCTGAGGCAATCCGCCAGTGTGCGGCCAGTTTGCACTGATTGAGAGCATACAGGAATAGGATATGAATATTCAGGAAGCACTTGAAATAGTCAGCCAGACCCATTCCGGCATGGTGCGCTCGCATAATGAAGACAGCGTGATTTGTGATGCTTCTTGCGGCTTGGTGGTATTGGCCGACGGGATGGGCGGCTATAATGCCGGTGAAGTAGCCAGCGGCATTGCGGTTTCCGTGCTGTCTACCGAGATCATGCATCGCCTGGAAAGCGTACGCCCCGAAGACAGGGACGACAGTGGGGAGGAAGTCGGCGTGGCGCTGCTGCGCGAGCATGTGCAAAAGGCTAACACCTCAATATACAGCGCAGCGCAAAGCCAGCCGCAATATGCCGGTATGGGCACCACCATAGTGGCCGGGCTGTTTTATGATAACCGCGTGGCCGTGGCGCATGTGGGCGATTCGCGTATGTACCGGCTGCGCGGCGAAACCTTTGAGACCATCACGCGGGATCATTCGCTGCTGCAGGAGCAAATTGATGGCGGCATGATCAGCAAGGAAGATGCGCGCTTGTCCAAGAACAAAAATCTGGTGACACGCGCAGTTGGCATTGATGCCGAAGTGGCGGTAGAGATGAATGTCTATGAGGTGCAAATAGGGGATATTTATTTGCTGTGTTCGGATGGGCTGAACGACATGGTGGAGGACGAGGATATCGGCAGCACTTTGCAGATGCTGCAGGCCAATCTGCCGCTGGCGGCAAGCCAATTGGTCGAGCTGGCGAATGATAATGGCGGGCGCGATAATGTGTCCGTGATACTGGTAAAGGTTAATGGCGATTTTGCCGCGCCGCGTGGTTGGCTGGCAAAGTTGTTGTCCTGGTTCAAGAGGTAAGTTGCGGGGTTTAAGGATCAAGTTACGGGGATCGATGATATGGCGGCAAAACTGATACTCAGCATGGATGGTGTGGTGCTGCATGAATATGCCCTGAGTAAGGAGCGTATAACCATAGGGCGCAAGCCGCACAACGAAATCGCGATTGATAACCTTGCCGTCAGCGGCGAGCACGCCGCAATAGTAACCATTCTCAATGATTCATTTCTGGAAGATCTGGACAGCACCAATGGCGTGATGGTGAATGGCGTGCAAATCAAGAAGCATTTTCTCCAGAACAACGATGTAATTGAAATCGGCAAATACAAGCTGAAATACATAAATGAACAGCCGGGCCATACTGCCGCTGCCGAGGATTTTGAGAAAACCATGGTGTTGCGCGCGCCGGTTAGAACGCAAAGTGGTGATGCCACCGTGAAGACAGCGCAGGTGAGTCCCCCGCCCCCACACGTGGCAACCGGAAAGTTTCAGGCCGCACCGCCACAAGCTGTGGTTGCACCACCGGCTGCGCAGCCAGCACCTGCCGAAAAGATTTCTGCACCGCCGGGCACCACTGCTCGTTCGGCCGCGTTGCAGATACTCAGTGGTCCGAATGCAGGCAGGGAGCTTGATCTGGTAAAGAACCTGACCACGCTGGGCAAGCCCGGCGTGCAGGTGGCGGTTTTGACGCGCCGCCCGCACGGATATTTCATCACTCACGTGGAAGGGGTAAGCCACCCCATGCTCAACGGCAAGGAGCTGGATGAGCAGCCGCACCAGTTGAATGACCACGACATCATCGAGCTGGCGGGAATCAAGATGGAGTTTTATTTCAAAGAATAACGGGGTGCCCGCATATTGAGTGAGTACCTCACTCGATAAATATGCCGGCTGCCGGGTCAGGGGAAACTGCGTGAAACGACATGCACTGCTAATCGGGCTTGGTCTGGCGCTGGTCTTGGTGTTTCTCGGCAGTGCCGCGAGATTCTACCAAATCGGGT
>JAHFQY010000028.1:3258-32418 GCA_023259065.1 Nitrosomonadales bacterium | reverse complement strand
TGCAAGTGGGTACCGACCTGGTGGATCGTGCCGGCAAGACCATGGACGAAGTAGTGACCTCAGTCAAACGCGTCACCGACATCATGGCCGAGATCAGCGCTGCCTCACTGGAACAGAGCGCAGGTATCGAACAAGTGAACCAGGCCATCACCCAGATGGACGACGTCACCCAGCAGAACGCGGCGCTGGTGGAAGAAGCGGCGGCAGCGGCGGAATCCATGGAAGAGCAGGCGCAGCAACTGGCCATGCTGGTGGCAACCTTCCGCTTGAGCGGCGATCACCCGGGTAGTGAACGTGCAGCACTGCCAGCGCCGGCACGAGCTGCAGCGGCGCCACGCAAGGCAGTTGCAGCACCGGCTGCACGCAAGGCGGGCAAAGCCTTGCCGGCCAAGGTTAGCAAAGGTGGCGATGAAGAGTGGGAAGAGTTTTGATCGGCAACCCCTCCCAGTTCCCCCCTTGCCAGGGGAAACATAAGCGCATGCGGTTGGTGCCTGCGCAAGATTAAACAGGGCGGCAGCTAAGTGTTGCTGTCGCCCGGAAAGAGTCATCATGCATGACCAGTCAGTTCTATCCAGAATGCCTTTGCGCACACGTCTGGCGCTGATGCTGCTATTGCCTGTGATGGGGTTGCTGTTTTTTTCCATTAACAGCGTGCTGGAGAAATATCGTAGCCGTAGCGAATTGCAAACCATGCAGGCCATTACCACGCTGGCTGTTAACGTGAGTGCGCTGATCCACGAAACCCAGAAGGAGCGCGGCATGTCTGCTGGCTTCCTGGCCTCCAGGGGGGCGGACTTTGCCAGCGACCTGCCGCTGCAGCGCGGCGCCACCGACAAGCGCATCGCTGAGCTCAAGGAGTTGCTGGCACAGATTGAAAAATCAGGCATGGACGACGGCTTGCGGGCTACGTTGGCGACGGTACGGAAAAAAATGGAAGCTTTGGCGGATAGCCGTGCCGCCATCAGCGGCCTCAGGATGTTGCCCAAGGATTCATTCGGCTATTACACCGGCATGATAAGCGCGTGGCTGGATGTCATCTCTTACAGTGCCAAGGTCAGTTCCAATGAGCAGATCTCGCGTGCCACGACAGCTTATTTGATGTTCCTGAATGCCAAGGAAATGGCGGGGCGCGAGCGTGCCACCGTCAATGGTGCATTTGCCGCAAACAAATTCGAATGGGATGCATTCCAGCGTTTCATCGGCCTGGTTGCCACCCAGAAGAGCTACCTTGATGTATTTCAGGCTTATGCCGGCAAGGAAGCGAACGAAACTTATCGCAGCAAGTTGAGCGGGAGCGTGGTCGAGGAAGTGGAGAATTACCGCCAGATCGCCATAGCCAAGGCGACCAGCGGCGGCTTCGGTGTGGAGCCGGCGGCCTGGTTCAAGGTTATTACCAAAAAAATAAACACCATGAAAGAGGTGGAAGATTTTCTGTCCGCCGATCTGTTCAAGCTTGCGCATGGCCTGGAACAACACGCGCTGCAGCAGTTGCTGCTGTATCTGGCCCTTACCGTGTGCATCATCATTATTTCCGTGTTGTTTGGTTTCCGTTTGATTCGTGAGCTGTTGCAGGAGCTCGGCGGTGAGCCCGGCTATGCGCGCTCGGTTGCCAATGTGGTGGCAGCGGGTGATTTGAGTGTTGCCATCAAGACGCGCGCGGGTGACACCACCAGCCTGATGGCCGCGCTGAAAAACATGAAGGACACGCTTAGCGAGATGATCAACAAAAGCCAGCGCACGGCGGAAGAGGCTTTGCGCATTCAAACTGCGCTGGATAATGTATCCACCAGCGTGATGATTGCCGACAACGAGCGCAACATCATTTACATGAACCGCTCGGTCGAGGAAATGCTCAGGGTCGCAGAAAAGGATATCCAGAAGGAGTTGCCCAATTTTCGCGCAACAGGTTTGAAGGGAACCAGCATAGACGGTTTTCACAAGAACCCGGCGCACCAGAAACAATTGCTGGCCACCTTCACCAGCACCTGGCGTGCAGAAGTTCTCATTGGCGGCCGCACCTTTGGTCTGGCAGCCAATCCTGTGCTGAATGCAAAAGGCGAACGCTTGGGCTCGGTGGTGGAGTGGGATGACCGGACCCTGGAGATTGCTGCGGAGAAGGAAGTAGCCGCCATCGTTGAAGGCGCTGTGCTGGGAGATTTTACCCGCCGCATGGACATGAGCGGCAAGACCGGCTTCTTCAAGCAACTGGGTGACGGCATGAATCAGCTCGCCGAAACCAGCGAAACCGGGCTGAATGAAGTGGTGCGCGTACTCGGCGCATTGGCCAAGGGCGACCTGACCGAGAAGATCAGCAACGAGTACCACGGCACCTTTGGCGTGCTCAAAAATGATTCCAACAAGACAGTGCAGCAACTGACCGAAGTGGTTGCCCGTATCAAGGAAGCCACCGATGCGATTGCCACGGCCTCCAAGGAAATCTCAGCCGGCAACACCGACCTGTCGCAACGCACCGAAGAACAAGCCTCCAGCCTGGAAGAAACCGCGGCCAGCATGGAACAGCTGACCTCCACCGTGAAACAGAATGCCGAGAACGCCAAACAGGCCAACCAGCTGGCTGCGGGCGCCTCGGACATCGCCATCAGGGGCGGCGAAGTAGTGGGCCAGGTCGTGCATACCATGTCCTCCATCAGCGAAAGCTCGAAGAAAATCGTCGACATCATCAGCGTCATTGATGGCATCGCCTTCCAGACCAACATCCTCGCGTTGAACGCTGCGGTGGAAGCCGCCCGTGCCGGCGAACAGGGACGCGGCTTTGCCGTAGTGGCCAGCGAAGTGCGCAACCTGGCGCAACGCTCTGCGGCAGCGGCCAAGGAAATCAAGACCCTGATCAGCGACTCCGTCGACAAAGTACAGGTGGGAACCGACCTGGTGGACCGTGCCGGCAAGACCATGGACGAAGTAGTGACCTCAGTCAAACGCGTCACCGACATCATGGCCGAGATCAGCGCCGCCTCACTGGAACAGAGCGCGGGCATCGAACAGGTGAACCAGGCCATCACCCAGATGGACGACGTCACCCAGCAGAACGCGGCCCTGGTGGAAGAAGCGGCGGCAGCGGCGGAATCCATGGAAGAACAGGCGCAACAACTGGCCATGCTGGTGGCAACCTTCCGCTTGAGTAATGAGCGTGCATCCGACAATCGCAGCGCACGCCCTGTTCTGGCGCCTGCCAAGGCGCGTAAACAGCCTGCTGCAGCGAAATCCGTCAAGCCGATGCCGGGCAAAGGCGGCGAGGAAGAATGGGAAGAGTTTTAAAAGGCATGATTCTGGACGCAGGATTCGGTTAAAAGCAAACTACCGCTTTGATGCCCCGGCATTCCCGCTCCTAGAAAACCAGGTGAGACATATGTCAGACGATCAGGTGGTAAAAGAAGGGCGTGAATTCATTTTCACCAAAAACGATTTTGCCAAGGTGTGCAAGATGATCTACGATCACGCCGGCATTTCACTGAGTGAGTCCAAGCAGGAGCTGGTGTACAGCCGTTTGTCGCGACGCCTGCGCGCCACCGGCATTCAAAATTTCTCGGATTATCTCAAGCTGCTCGAGCGCAATGATGAGGCGGAATGGGAGGCGTTCACCAATTCCCTGACCACCAACCTCACTTCGTTCTTTCGCGAGCCGCATCACTTTCCCATTTTGGCGGAGCAGCTGCGCGCACTGCGCGGCAAACATCCCATCGTGCTGTGGTGCTCGGCCGCTTCCACCGGGGAAGAACCCTATTCCATGGCGATGACGGTGATGGATGCACTGGGGCGGGATGCTTCCCAGGTAAGCATAGTGGCCACCGATCTGGATACCAATGTGCTGGCTACGGCGCGGGCGGGAGTTTATTCCGATGAGCGCATCGCCAAATTATCGCCCGATCTGGTGAAACGTTATTTCCAGCGCGGCACCGGCTCCCAGGCTGGTCTGGTGAGGGTGCGCCAGGAGCTGCGCGAGATGATCACCTTTCGCCAGCTTAACCTGCTGCACGACAACTGGTCGGTGCGCGCCCCGGTGGATGCAATCTTCTGCCGCAATGTGATGATTTATTTTGACAAGCCCACCCAGCTGGCCATTCTGAAAAAGTTCGTGCCCTTGTTGCGCAAGGACGGTCTCCTGTATGCCGGCCATTCGGAGAGCTTTCACCATGCAGATGCCTATTTCAAGCTGCGCGGCAAGACTGTGTATGAGTTGTCGGCGCCCGCCCGCGCCCGTTGTGCCGCTGATGACGAACGGCAACGCCGTTAAGTTGAGCGTGCATGGATAAAAATTGCGAAGAAGTTGTTTCGCCCAACGTCTATTTTGACCGTGATTTCGATATCGAAGCGGCCAAGATACTGCCCGGCGAATATTACGTCACCGCGCGCGACATGGTGCTGGTAACGGTGCTGGGCTCGTGCGTGTCAGCCTGCATCCGTGACCGTGTCAGCGGTATCGGCGGCATGAATCATTTCATGCTGCCCGATGTTGCCCAGGATAACTCCAACCCCGTCAGCCTCTCAGCACGTTACGGCACCTACGCGATGGAGTTGATGATCAACCAGTTGCTGAAAATGGGTGCGCGCCGGGCCAGCCTGGAAGCCAAGGTGTTTGGCGGCGGTAACGTGCTGCGGGGGATGGAGAGTTCCAATGTAGGCGGGCGCAATGCCGACTTTGCCCTGTCCTATCTGCACACCGAGGGTATTGCGGTGGCCAGCCAGGATCTGCTGGATGTGTATCCGCGCAAAGTGTACTTTTTTCCAGGCACAGGCCGTGTACTGGTGAAAAAGCTGCGTAAAATGCATAATGAAACCATCATCGAGCGCGAGCAGGCATATCGCTCACGCCTCAAGACTGCCGATATACAAGGAGACGTCGAGTTGTTTTAGCAATGTTTTTCTTGTGTGTCGCACGATACATAATTTGAGACACCTTTATCTATGGCTACAAACGCGGAGCAAAAAAGAAAAATAAAGGTGCTGATCATCGATGACTCGGCGCTGATACGCAGCATCCTCAAAGAAGTGGTCAACAGCTTTCCCGATATGGAGGCCGTGGGGGCGGCTTCCAATCCCCTGCAGGCGCGCGAGATGATCAAAACATTCAACCCGGATGTATTGACGCTGGATGTGGAAATGCCGGAAATGGACGGGCTGACCTTTCTGGAGAAGCTGATGCGCTTGCGTCCCATGCCGGTGCTGATGATTTCCAGCCTGACCGAAAAGGGCTCGGATGCCGCCTTGCGTGCGCTGGAACTGGGCGCGGTGGATTTTCTGCCCAAGCCCAAGCTGGGCATTTCGGAAGGTCTGCGCGAATATGCGGATGAGATTGCGGAGAAGATACGCACGGCCAATTCCACGCGCATGCCGCAACGTGTTGCCGCATCCACCACCTCGAACGATCCCCTGCCCGATCTGGGCAATCGCATTACCAGCACCGAGAAAATCATTATCGTGGGCGCCTCCACCGGCGGCACGGAGGCCATCAAGGAATTCCTGATCCGCCTGCCGGCTGATTCACCCGGCATCCTGATTGCACAGCACATGCCGGAGGCATTTACCAAATCATTCGCCGCACGCCTGGACAGCCTGTGCAAGATCAGTGTGAAGGAGGCTGCAGGCAACGAGCGCGTGCTGCCCGGGCACGCCTTTATCGCGCCGGGACATTCGCATTTGTTGCTGAAACGCAGCGGCGCAAATTACATGACTGAACTTAGCCAGGCTCCTCCTGTTAATCATCACCGTCCCTCGGTTGAAGTATTGTTCCGCTCCGCAGCACAGAATGCCGGCAAGAACGTCATTGGTGTGATGCTGACCGGAATGGGCAAGGATGGCGCAGTAGGCATGCTGGAGATGCGCCAGGCCGGCGCCTACAATTTCGCCCAGAACGAGGAAACCTGCGTGGTGTTCGGTATGCCGCGCGAGGCCATTGCGGTGGGGGCCGTGGATGAGATTGTGCCGATACAGGACATGGCGCAGCGTGTGTTGTACAGGCTGGCACAAAGTGGTGCGCGCAACATCAGGGTTTGATGCGGAGAGGGAATATGAAAATAACTGTAGATACTGTCGGAAATACGGCCATCATTCGCCTGGGCGGGCGTTTCAGCTTTGATTTCAACCGCGAATTCAGGGGTGCTTACGATCCCTATCTGAACAATGATGCGGTGGAGAGTCTGGAGATCGACCTGTCGCAGGTGGAGTATCTGGACAGCTCGGCATTGGGAATGTTGCTGATGCTGCGCGAGCGCATGCAGGCGGCCAACAAGAAGCTGGCATTGAGCAAGCCCAGTGCTACCGTGGCGCAAATTCTCAAGATCGCCAATTTCTCCAAGCTGTTCGATATCCAGAAATAGCACATGACTTCCGCGCATGTAATGCCGGAGCGGTTGAACATCCTGGTAGTGGACGATGAGCCGCTGAATCAGGCGCTGCTTGAGGCATTGCTTGAGGACATGGGGCACACAGCCGTGCTTGCCTCCAGTGGCGAGGAGGGCTTGGCCAAATTTATGCAGCAGTTGCCCGATGTGGTGCTGATGGATGTGATGATGCCGGGCGTGGGCGGTTTTGAGGCCGTGCGTGCGATGCGGCGCGCAACCAGCCAGTGGTTGCCCATTATTTTTATCACATCGCTGAGCCAGGTTGACGATATGGTGCTGGGCATAGAGGCCGGCGCCGATGACTATCTGCTCAAGCCCTTGAACCGTGAATTGTTGCGCGTCAAAATCAACAATCTGCACGCGCAACAGCTATTACACAAAAAACTTGCCAATCACAATCGCTCATTGATGGAGTTCAGCGAGAAGGCGATTGATGACAGCCAGATTGCCCAGGATTTCATCCGCAAGGTGACCTCGCTGGATACCATCAACGACCCCGATGTGCAGTTCTATCTGCACCCCGCAGAAAATTACAGCGGCGACCTGATTGCCTTCGGCCGCACACCGTCAGGGCAGTTGCATGTCATGCTGGCCGACAGC
This sequence comes from Nitrosomonadales bacterium, assembly GCA_023259065.1. Lineage (GTDB taxonomy): Bacteria > Pseudomonadota > Gammaproteobacteria > Burkholderiales > Gallionellaceae > 39-52-133. The sequence continues at coordinate 25,459 of JAHFQY010000028.1, read as the reverse complement.
ACCGGGCATGGTCTGGCTGCGGCGCTGAACGTGATGCCTATCCTGCAACCCTTTTATGCCATGACGGCCAAGGGGTTCAGCCTCGGCAAGATCATCGGGGAAATCAACCGTACACTGAAAAATTACCTGCCCCAGCATCGTTTTGTGGCGGCAGTTTTTGTGATGATCGACCCCGACAAGCAAATGTTGCAAGTGTGGAATGGTGGCCTGCCTCCCGCGACTTTGCTTGGGGGGGACGGTTCGGTTGCGCATGCATTTGATTCGAGTAGTTTGCCGCTGGGCATTCTGGGGCAGGAGGAGTTTGACGCCGGGGCTGAACAGTTTTTCTATGGCAATAATAATTACCAGTTGTTTCTGTGTACCGATGGTGCTGTTGATACCGTGGCTCCCGGCGCTGACATGTTGCGCGGAATGCAGGTGCTGCTGGATGCTGCGCGTCATGAACATGCGGAGCAGCGTCTGTCCATGATCCAGCAGGTAGTCAATCAGCATTTGCACGGCCGGCCGGCGCTGGATGATGTCGCCCTGATGATGTTGAGATGTGGTGGCGAGGGTAAGGACGATGCCGCTAGCGTATCGCGGAAATTATCCGGCGGGGTCGAGGCCATGCAGCATCAGCGCGAGATTATTGCCCCTGCGTTGCAACACGCGGAAGCGTTTGACTGGCAGGTGCAGTTGCAGCTGACCTCGGCACAGTTGCGCAAGACGGACGTGATTCCGCTGCTGATGCTGTTGGTGAACAATATGGAGACGCAACATTCCAATTTGTCCAGCAGCCTGTTTGTGACCCTGTCGGAACTGTTCAACAACGCCCTGGATCACGGGGTGCTGAAGCTGGATTCGGCATTGAAGGAGGATCCCGCCGGGATGGAAATGTATTTCGAGGAACGCGCACGGCGTTTGCAGAACCTGGAACAGGGCGAGATCAATATTCGCCTGGAGAAATTTTCTGCAGGCGATAATGCTTTCCTGAAAGTGGTGTTCAGGGATAGTGGCGAAGGCTTTGACTATGCGGCACGGCTTGCCGCTCCTCTGGATGACGAAAGTCTGCTGCGCCACGGTCGCGGCATCGCCCTGATGCAGAGTTTGTGCTATTCCCTGCGCTATCTGGGCAAAGGCAATGAGGTCGAAGCGATCTTGTTGCTGTAAGCGCAAAATTCCGCCGGCGGGTAAGCCGGAATAAAGCCCGATTCCCCTTCCTGTTTGCCGTATTGTCTGCCCTGTCCAGGACGATAATGTCATGACCAATGGAGTAACGAGTCATGGCTGACAGCGATCTGGAAAAAACGGAACAACCCACGGGCAGGCGCCTGGAACAGGCGCGCGAAGACGGGCAGGTTGCGCGTTCGCGCGAACTGACCACTTATGTCGGTTTGATGGCCGGCGGGGTGGGCTTGTGGCTGATGGGCTCGTCACTGTCGCAGCAGCTGACCAAGTTGATGCGCGACAGCTTGACCCTGGATACCGAGCTGGCCTTTCACAGCGAGCTGTTGTTGCCGCACTTGCATACTCTGACGCAGGAAACGCTGCTGGCCTTTGCGCCGCTGTTGCTGATCATGCTGGCCGCAGCACTACTCTCCCCCTTGTTGCTGAATGGCTGGCTGTTTACCCTGAAACCGCTACAACCCAATCTGGGCAAGCTTGACCCGATTGCAGGCCTGGCGCGTTTTTTTTCCACACACAGTCTGATGGAGCTGCTCAAGGCGATTGCCAAGGCAATGATAGTGGGCGGCATCGGCACCTGGGCGATCTGGCACAACAGGGATGCGGTGATATTGCTGATGGCGCAGCCATTGAGCGCTGCCATTCCCCAGTTGGGCGGTTTGATGTGGGGTGTTTTCATCGCCATCATGGGGGGCATGCTGCTGATCGTGGCGGTGGATGTGCCCTTCACGCTATACGAGCACAACAAGAAACTGATGATGACCAAGGAAGAGATTCGCCAGGAAGCCAAGGAGACTGAAGGCAACCCAGAGGTCAAGGGGCGGATACGCAGCATGCAGCGCGAGATGGCGCGCCGCCGCATGATGTCGGAGATTCCGACCGCCGACGTTGTGGTCACCAACCCGACACACTTCTCTGTGGCCTTGCGTTACACCGAGAGCGGCATGCGCGCCCCGGTGGTGGTCGCCAAGGGCTCGCATCTGCTGGCCGCGAAAATCAGGGAGATAGCCAGCGCCAACGGTGTACCCATACTCGAAGCGCCACCGCTGGCGCGTGCGCTGTACAAGCACACCGAGCTGGGCGACTCCATTCCCGAGGCGCTGTATACCGCTGTGGCCGAGGTGCTGGCCTATGTGTACCAGTTGCGCCGCTACCGCAAAGGGGGCGGCGAACAGCCGCTGGAGCCGCACGATTTGCCTGTACCTGCCGAGCTTGATCCGGCAAACTCTGCACAAGGAATTGAATGATGAACCTGTTACAGATCCTGCAAAATTTTGTCAAACGCTCGGGCTTGCGCAGCATGGCCGGCCCGGTGCTGATCGTGATGATACTGGCGATGATGGTGCTGCCGCTGCCCCCATTCCTGCTCGACATGTTGTTCACTTTCAATATCTCGGTGGCGGTGATGGTGTTGCTGGTGAGCATGAATACCACCAAGCCGCTGGATTTCGTTTCATTTCCCACGGTGTTGCTGATTACCACCCTGTTGCGCCTGTCGCTGAACGTGGCTTCTACCCGCGTCGTCCTGCTGGAGGGGCACACCGGGCCGGCCGCGGCGGGCAAGGTGATCGAGTCTTTCGGTCATTTCCTGGTGGGCGGAAACTACGCGGTCGGTATCGTGGTATTCCTCATTCTGGTGGTAATCAACTTCGTGGTGATTACCAAGGGCGCCGGGCGTATTGCCGAGGTTGGCGCACGCTTCACCCTGGATGCGATGCCGGGCAAACAGATGGCGATTGACGCCGATCTCAATGCCGGCCTGATAGGCGAGGACGAGGCGCGCCGCCGCCGTGCCACAGTGGCCCAGGAGGCCGAATTCTACGGGGCCATGGACGGTGCCAGCAAGTTTGTGCGCGGCGACGCGGTGGCCGGCATCATGATTCTGGGCATCAATCTGGTGGGCGGTTTTGTGGTGGGCGTGATGCAGCACAATCTGGACATCGCCACGGCGGCGCGCAATTACACCCTGCTGACCATAGGTGACGGCCTGGTGGCGCAGATTCCTGCGCTGATTATTTCCACCGCAGCCGGCATGGTGGTGAGCCGCGTGGCCAGCGAACAGGATATCGGCCAGCAACTGGCCAAACAGTTGTTCAATCAGCCGCAAGTGCTGATTTTGACGGCAACCATAGTCGGCATGATGGGGCTGATTCCCGGCATGCCGCACTTTGCCTTTCTTTTTCTGGCCGCGGTCATGGGGTGGCTGGCTTATTACCTGCTGAAAAATCCTGTTGTCGAGGAAGTGAAAGAAGAGGTGGTTGCTCCAACGGAAATGCCTGTGCTGGAATCGACTGAAGCCAGCTGGGAAGATGTGTCGCAAGTCGACGTGCTGGGTCTGGAAGTGGGCTATCGCATGATCTCGCTGGTGGACAAGGCGCAGGATGGCGACCTGCTGCGGCGCATCAAGGGACTGCGCAAGAAATTTACCCAGGATGTCGGCTTCCTGCCACCGCCCATGCATATCCGCGACAATCTTGACCTGCGCCCGAATGCCTATCGCATTACCCTGAAAGGTGCGGAAGTGGGCACCGGCGAGGCCTACCCCAACCTGTTCCTGGCGATCAATCCGGGCAATGTCAGCGGCACCCTGCCGGGCAACCAGACGCGCGATCCGGCGTTTGGTCTGCCCGCAGTCTGGGTGGATGCGGCAATGCGCGAGCCGGCGCAGAATATGGGCTATACCGTGGTTGATGCCGGCACGGTGGTGGCCACCCATATCAGCCACCTGATCCATACCCACAGTGCGGAACTGCTGGGACGCCAGGAGTTGCAGCAACTGCTGGATCATCTCGGCAAGATTTCGCCCAAGCTCACCGAGGACCTGGTGCCCAAGCTGCTGCCCATGGCCACGCTGCAGAAGGTGCTGCAGAACCTGCTCGACGAGGGTATGCATATCCGCGACATGCGCACCATACTGGAAACCCTGGCGGAATATGCGCCGAACACCCAGGATGCGCAGCAGCTTACCTCCATGGTGCGCATGGCGCTGGGCCCGGCCATCGTGCAGCAACTGTACCCGTCGGCGCAGGAGTTGCAGGTCATCGGCATGGACAAGGAGCTGGAGTACGTGCTCGCGCAGGCCCTGCAGGCTGGTGGCGGCAGCGCCATCGAGCCCGGGCTGGCCAACACCCTGTTGCGCGAGGCCAGAGCCGCGGTGCAAACCCAGGAGCAGATGGGCTTGCCCACCGTGCTGCTGGTGCCCGGGCATATCCGCGATTTGCTCGCCCGCTTCCTCAAGCGCGCCCTGCCGCAACTCAAGGTGATTTCGCACGATGAAGTGCCGGGGTTCAAGACGGTGCGGGTGACCTCGACGGTGGGGGGGAGGGCTTAAAGGCGAGGACTGAGTGCTGAGGACTGAGGGCGCGGTACTCAGCACTCAGCACTCAGTCCTCGACCCTCAGTCCTCGCCCCTCAGTCCTCGGTCCTCAGTCCTCAGTCCTGGAATAGGGCAATAAACCCCCGCTTATTTCCGCGACTGATTCACCAGCGTTTGCAGATAATAACCCTCACTAATGGAGTAAGTCGCGGCGCACTGCCAGCGACTTCAAAGCCAGGGGGTAGAGCATGAACGCAAGAAAATTCAGCGCAGCCACATCTCGTGATGCACTTCGCATGGTGCGCAATGCATTGGGCGATGATGCGGTTATCCTGTCCAACCGCAAAGTAGGCAACGGCGTCGAGATCGTGGCCATGTCCAATGCGGCCTTGTACAACCTGGCCGAAGATCCAGCCCCGGCTGCCGCGCATGCAACACCGCAGGCATCTCAAACGTCCCGCACCGCCGCACCAGAACTGCCTGCCCGGCGTGCCGAAGCACAGGCGGTGGCTGCCGCGCCAGCCAGTAGCGCTGTGGAAGTTCAGGCAGCCATTCAGGAGCAGCAGGGCATACTCAACGAAATAAAATCCATGCGCAGCATGATGCAGGAGCAGCTGGCCTGCATGGCGTGGTCTGACATGCAGTTGCGCGACCCCAAGCGCAGCAGTCTGTTGCGCCAGCTGGTGAATGCCGGTTTCAGCGCGGGGCTGGCGCGCCAGCTGCTCGACAGGATGCCGGCTGATGCCGATCTTGCCTGGGTCAGCCAGGTGCTGGAACATAATTTACGCATCGCCACTCCCGCCGAGGACGTGGTGAATCGCGGCGGTGTGTATGCGCTGGTGGGGCCGACCGGGGTGGGCAAGACCACTACCGTGGCAAAACTGGCAGCCCGCGCCGTGGTGCGCTACGGCGCCGACAAGGTGGCGCTGGTCACCACCGACAGCTACCGTATCGGCGCACACGAACAGTTGCGCATCTACGGCAAGATACTGGGCGTGTCAGTGCACGCCGTGCGTGACACCAATGACCTGCGCCTGACCTTGTCGGCGCTCAAGCACAAGCATCTGGTGCTGATAGACACCATGGGCATGGGGCAGCGCGACAGCCGCGTGGCCGAGCAGGCGGAGATGTTCAATGCGGCCGGCGTGCAGCGCCTGCTGCTGCTGAATGCCACCAGCGGCGGCGACACGCTGGATGACGTGGTGCGCATGTACCACGGTCAGGGCGTGATCGGCTGCATCACCACCAAGCTGGATGAAGCGGTGACGCTGGGCACGGTGCTGGATGTGGTGGTGCGCCACAAACTGACCCTGCACTACATTGCCAACGGCCAGCGCGTGCCGGAAGATTTGCATGAAGTGAATCTGGAATACCTGTTGCACCGCGCTTTCAAGCCGGCGGCGAAATCGACGTCATTTGTCATGCAGGATCTGGACATGCCGGCGCTGATGGCGGGCATGTCTGCTCCCGCATCAGCGCGGGGGGCATATGCCGTCTAGACGCGTTGCCGATCAGGCTGAAGGGCTGCGCCGCCTGTTATTGCCGGCCTCGCTGCGGGTGGTTACCGTGCTGGGTGCGCGTAGCGGTCTCGGGGCCACCAGTGTGGTGGTGAATCTGGCGGCAGCACTGGCAAGCGCCGGCCGCGAAGTGCTGGTGCTGGATGAAAATTTGACGCACGACAATGTTGCCAATACGCTGGCGCTCAAGCCGCGCTATGATTTGCTCAATGCGCTGCGCGGTGACAAACCATGGCGTGAAGTCATGTTGCAGGCCGCGAGCGGGGTGCATGTGCTGCCGGTGGCGCGCGCCATGCAGGCCTTGTCCGGATTGGGCGAGGCGGAGCGCGAGCGCCTGCTGGAATGCCTGACCGAGGCGACCCATGGCATGGATGTGGTACTGGTGGATGCAGCGGCTGACGGGCACTCGGTCTGTGCCAGCCTGTCGGGTGACGAACCTTTGCTGCTGGTGTTGAACCCAACCGCCGATGGCATCACCGAGAGCTATGCCCTGCTGAAACAGATGGCGGTGCACAATGGCAGGCGGGCGTTTGATATTCTGGTAAACAAGGCGCGCAACGAGCAGGAAGCGCGCGCAGTATTTGATAATATGTCACAGGTGGCGCAGCGCCATTTGCAGGTACGCCTGGCCTACCTGGGCAATATTCCGCAGGATGACAAGCTGCCGCGTGCTACACAGTTGTGCAGCCCTGTTGTGGAGGCGTTTCCTGCGGCGCCGGCAGCACGGGCTTTTGGCGAACTGGCGCGCAAATTGATGTTGTTGCCCGCGCTTGAAAGCAAGGGACATAATGCGCTGACCATGGTGATGCAACGTTTGCTGCGGCAGGCTGCGCCGCAGAGAGTGATGCACTATTAGGTAATATTATTGTTATGTATACCGCCAACGGAATCAGCGACAAGGAGCAATGCCTCAAGGAGTTTGCCCCCTTGGTGAAGCGCATTGCGCATCACATGATGCTCAAGTTGCCGAACAGCGTGCAGGTGGATGACATAATCCAGGCCGGCATGATGGGCCTGCTGGAGGCGGCCGGGCGCTATGATGACCTGCGCGGCGCGCAGTTCGAGACCTATGCCTCGCAACGCATACGCGGCGCCATGCTGGATGAGCTGCGCGGCTCCGACTGGCTGCCGCGCAGCATGCGCAGCGACATGCGCCGCATCGAGGCCGCCATACACCGCTTGCAGCAGCGCCTGGGCAGGGCTCCGGTCGAGTCCGAAATTGCCAGGGAGCTGGAGTTGACACTGGCGGACTACCAGCAGTTGCTGCAGGAGTCGCGCGGCGCACAGCTGATTTATTACGAGGATTTTCACGCAGATGGTGAAAATGATTTCTTTGAGAGCTTTGAGTCTTCAAGCAAGGATAACCCGCTGGAAATGTTGCAGGACGAGCATTTTCGCAGCGCGCTGATCGGCGCGATTGAGCGCCTGCCGGAACGCGAGCGCATGCTGATGGGCATGCATTACGAGCATGACATGAACCTGCGTGAAATCGGCGAGGTATTGGGTGTGGGTGAGTCGCGCGTGTGTCAATTGCACAGCCAGGCTGTATCGCGGCTGCGCAGCATGTTAAAGGGATACTGATGGACAAGCTCAGCCTGTTTGGTTTGCTGATTGCACTTGCCGGCATTGTGGGCGGGCAGATGCTGGAAGGCGGCGGTGTGGCAATATTGTTCCAGCTGGCCGCCTTCCTGATTGTTTTTGGCGGCACGCTGGGCGCGGTAATGCTGCAAAGCCCGCGCAAGGTTTTTGTGAACGGTCTGCGTCTGGGCAAGTGGGCCTTCTTCACACCGCAATTCCAGGCACAGAAACAGATTTCGCAATTGAGCGTGTGGAGCCATGTGGCGCGCAAGGACGGCTTGCTGAAGCTGGAAGACCAGCTCGGCTTGGCCAAGGATCAGTTCTCGCGTAAAGGCCTGCAGCTGCTGGTGGACGGCAATAGCGGGCAGAAAATCCGCGAGGTGCTGGAAGTCGATCTGCATGCCTACGAGCAATTCAATTTCCAGTCTGCACGCGTATGGGAATCCGCCGCGGGTTATTCACCCACCATCGGCATTCTGGGCGCGGTGCTGGGTCTGGTGCACGTAATGCAGAGCCTGGGCGATCCCTCCAAACTGGGCGCCGGCATCGCGGTCGCGTTTATTTCCACCATCTATGGTGTGGGGCTGGCCAACCTGGTGTTTCTGCCGATAGCGGGCAAGCTGAAGATGATCATTTTGCACCAGACCACTCTGCGTGAAATGATGATAGACGGACTGGTGATGATTGCGAATGGCGAAAACACGCGCTACATCGAATTGAAGTTACAGGGTTACATCTCCTAGATCATGGCACGCCGACGCAGCAGACATGAACCAGACAACCTTGATCGCTGGCTGATTTCCTACGCCGACTTCATCACCCTGCTGTTTGCCTTTTTTGTGGTGATGTATGCCATTTCTTCCGTCAATGAGGGCAAGTACAAGGTGTTCAGCGTTGCCCTGAACAGTGCATTCAAGAGCCCGTCTACCGATCAGCCGGAAGCCACAATTCTGCCGGTGAACGAGCAGGAGGCGCTGTTGAAATCGCTGGTGGACAGGCGCAATGCGCGTATTGCCGAGGAGCAGCGCAAACAGAATGAGCAGATGCAGGCCATGATGAAAAACCTGACCCAGGTCATGGCCAGCCTGGTCAAGAACGGCCAGGTCAGCGTCAGCCAGAGCAACCGCGGCGTGGTGCTGGACATCAATGCCAGCACCCTGTTTGAGCCGGGCGAGGCGGATTTGCAGCCCGTAGCGGTGCGCACGCTGACCTCAGTGGCGCAGATTCTGCTGCAGAACCAGCAGGCCATCGAGGTTGAGGGGCATACCGATGATGTGCCGATTTACACGCCGCAATTCCCCTCCAACTGGGAGCTGTCTGCAGTGCGCGCCAGCAGCGTGGTGCGCTTGTTTATCGAAAAGGGCGTGGCGGCCGAGCGCCTTACCGCCGTAGGCAAGGCCTCCTACCTGCCGGTGGCCAGCAATGACACGGCAGAGGGGCGTGCACGCAACCGGCGCGTGACCGTCACCATACTGGCTCCGGCGCCCGAGCGGCCTGCAACAGCCCCCGTTCCCTGAAATTTCGCACAAAAAAATGGGCCGGAATACCGGCCCATTTTTCTACCTGTATAACAAGATCAGAAGCGATAGCTGTAAATCAACTGCCAGTTGGTTTGGCTATGTGTCACGGTTTGATCCATGGCATTGGTGGAAGTGACCTTGAATGCATGTGACAACGCAAAATCCAGTGTGGATGACTTGCCGAAGGCATAGCCGAAACCCGCAGTGGCGTGGGTCTTCTCAATTGCGGGGAACAGTGCGTTCATGTAGTAATCCGGCACCGGATTGTTGGCTACATTGAGGCCTGCGCGCAGGGTCAGGGCGGTAGTGGTCTTGTAGCTCATGCCCATCATCAGCACATTCTGGTCTTCCCAGTTCTGGTTGAAGGTGATGTTGAGGTCACCGCCGGAGGCGCTGTCAACAAACGACATCTGGAAATCTTGCATCACGCTTTTCCAACCTATGCGTTTGTAATCCATCGCCAGCATCAGCTTGTCGCTTGCCTGATAAGCCATGCCCAGGCCAAAGGTGGAAGGCCACTGGAAATTTTTGACCGTCATCTTTCCATCCATGACCATGACAGGTACGCCGCCAGTGATAATGCTGACTGACGCATCAGTGGCCTCCATATCGGATAGCTTGGTCTTGCTGTGATAGGTGGCGCCAAGAGTCAATTTGGAATTCATCTTGTAGGTGAAGCCAATCTTGCCGGCGTAGCCAGCTGCCTTGGCTTTTCCAGTAAAACGGTTTGTGTCCGAGAAGTTGATGTATGCAACATCACCTGGAGCCATGCCGCCTAGCGCTGCTGCCAATCCGCCAGAAAAATTTACCATACCCAAGCTTTGCATTGCACCAATCTGAGTGGTTTCCATAGGCATCTGCAAGTCCATTTGCGCCCACACGATATCAAAAGTACCACCCACGCTGAAATTGGGGCTGACTTCCATGGCCAGAGGGAACAGTACGCGACCAACACCCAGTTCACTACGTGCTGTCATGCCTGAGCCGGCCCCCATGAAACTGGAACCGTCGTATTCCGTGCCCATGCCGCCCTGGCCATAAATGCCCATGCCGTAGGTCACCTTGTCATTTTTTGTCACCCAGCCGAAAGCCGGCATGTAAAACTTGTCAGCCAGTGAGTGCGCACTTGAACCCGCATAACTGGTGTCAATGTTGGGCCCCAGATAGCCAAATGCCAGGTCGATCTGCTTGCCCTTGGGCATCAGTGCCAGCGTGGCCGGGTTGTTCATCATCGCGGCCGTGCCATTGTTGTAGGCCATGGAAGCGCCGCCCATGGAAGTGGCAATCGGGCCGTAGCCTTCCATATCCATGCCGTTTGTTGCCAATGCAATACCCGGTGTAATGCAGCCGGCGCACACAAGCGCGGCGCAAAGCTTATTCAATTTCATTACTGCTCTCCCTGAACGTTCTTTGAATTTATTGATGTGAAGTTGATGCTAGAGGTGCGACAAACATGTAGGTATAACGATGGCGTTGCGATCCTTAGTTGCATAAGGATACCCTAATCTCTCTTTTTGCCCAAATAATCAAGGCGAAAAACGATGGGTACCCCTGAGGGTTGGGGGGATTTAGACGCTGCCCAGGATGCGGCCGGAGCTGGCCAGATTGGGTTGACCATCGGGCCCGTACAGGCCGGCGGCATTCTGGCTGGCGCTTTGCAGTGCGGAAAGTGCCTGCTGGTTATGGCGCAAGCCGGATTGGATCAGCTCGCCATTGATCAGGTTGATTTGTTGCGCTCTGGCTGCCAACTGGCGAATGTTTTGCCATGCGGGCAGGCTGGCAGGAGCGTGTCTGGACAGCCAGTCTTCCATGCTGCCGCTGCTGTTTGCGAGCAGGTTTTTCCTGCGTGCTGCTGCCATTTCCGCCAGCTTGCTTGCGGTTTGTGATTTGGTTTCGGCGATGCTCAACAGCCGGTCAGTATCCTTGTTGAGCAAGAATTGCTGTTCGCTTTCAAGCAAAACGACGAACTCACGCAAGGCTGTGAGTTCGTCGTTGAGTCTTGCTGCAAGGTTGGCGGGAATATTGGGCAAGCGTTGCTCTCCGGAAGTTAGCGTGGGGCCGTGCTGAGCATTTCCTTGACGCTGTTGATCAGGCTGTCTGCCACTGCACCGGCATTAACCTGAAAACGCCCTTCGGTAATGGCCTGTTTGATTTCGGCAACCTTGGATGCATTCACGCTGGGAGCGCTGGAAACACCGGTCTCAATGGTGCGCAGATTGGCCGAAGCTTCGCTCAGGTTAACGCTGGTGCTCGGCTCGTTGTTAACGACCGGTTTTGCATTGCCAGCGCGGGGCGTCACTTCGCCTATCTGTGCTGATGGCAGCGGCGGGGTGGTTCTATCGATTTTCATCTGAAACTCCTTTTTGACCTGTCTGGATTGTACATCGGCAGCGTTGCGCTAAACTTTAGTAAAAAAATGAAATAAATTTCACGATTCCAGATGGGCAGCTTTTGTTTTGATTAAACCATATATTTATCAGTGACTTGTTGTATCGGTGACTTATTGCTTTATCTCGATGATGCCGTTTTTTACGGTACCGCTTACGCTTTGACCTGAAGCGGTTCGCGCCGTGGCTGTTTGCCCTTCTGCGGCATTGTTCATGGCCTTGCCCTCACTACGTATATGGAAACCCTGGCCTTCAATCTGCAGCTGCACGGTCTGCCCTTGGGTGACGCTGTAGGGGTCGCGCAGCATGTCCTGGCGCAATAATTGTCCCCTGCCCACGCCAAATTTCATGACCTTGCCTATAACCTGTGCAGGATCGGTGAGGGTGCCGGGCTGCAAGGTTTCGCTGCTGAGGCTGCCCAGATCTTCGGCGCGCACAACTTGTCCCAGTTGCAGGGTGTTGTTGGCGGTCAGCAGATTGACGCTGACTTTGACCGTGACAGGCACAAACACCGACCAGCCTTTTTTTCCGGTGCAGCGCACGCCCACGCTGCTGTTGCCGTTCAGTTGTGCTCCCGCAGGCAGAAAAGCCTCCAGTGCGGGGCAGGAGGGCAGGGTGATACGTTTATCTATATCGTCCACCTGGATGCTGACTTTACCCGGCAGTCCCTGGGTCTGTGCGCGCACAAACGCCAAGGCGGTGTCGCGGATGGCGGCATGGCTTTGTGCGGGGCTGGCGGCAGCAGGCAGGCTGAGCAAGGCATACAACAGAAAAATGATTTTTTTCATGGGCGTATTGTGGGCTCGGGCTGTGTTTCAGGGAAGCGTTTTAAGCGGGGAAATGAGCGGGTTTTTCACTCCTAATCGGGAGATAGTTTTGCTTTTGCAGGTTTAGTATGCCTGTCATGGCGGTCATGAGGTTTGAGGCAACAGGCCAGAACTATGGAGACGGGAGGCGAAGATGAGCAGCAGAATTGACGATGCATTGCGGTTCAACCAGACGGCGCTGACATTGCGTGCGGCCCGGCAGGAGTTGATTGCGTCCAATATTGCCAACGCCGACACGCCCAACTACAAGGCCAAGGATATCGATTTTGCCAGTGCCCTGCAAGGCGCGCTGGGAGGCTCGACAGGAAAGCTGGCGATGGCCGCGCCGGCTGCCAACCATTTGAATGGCGGTAGCAACAGCGTGCTGGGAGCCCCGCTGATGTACCGCACGGCAGTGCAACCCAGCGCCGATGGCAACACGGTGGATATGGACGTGGAGCGCGCCCAGTTTGCCGACAATGCATTGCGCTACGAGGCCAGCGTGAAGTTCATCAGTGAAGACATCAAGCAGGTTTTGACCGCGTTACAGGGGTAATCATCATGTCCTTATTCAATATATTCAATATCGCCGGGTCGGCCATGACGGCGCAGGCGCAACGGCTCAACGTGGTGGCCAGTAACCTGGCCAACGCCGACAGTGCTACCGGCGCCAATGGCCAGCCTTACCGTGCCAAGCAGGTGGTGTTCAGCACCACGCCCATGGGTAATGACGGGCAGGGCGGGGCGGGAGTAAAAGTGGCGGCCGTGGTGGAAGATACCGCGCCGATGAAACTGGTGTATGACCCGAAACACCCAATGGCCAATGCGCAGGGCTATGTGGCCATGCCCAATGTGAATCCGGTGGATGAAATGGTGAACATGATTTCGGCCTCGCGCTCTTACCAGAATAATGTGGACGTGATGAACACCTCAAAAACCCTGTTGCTCAAGACGCTCACCATAGGCCAATAAGAGTAACCTAGCGTAACCAAACCAGACTAAAAGGATACGGACATGATCAACCCCACATCAGGCATAGGCGCAACCACCGGCACAGCGCAGACCGCTGCCACTACCAAGAGCGCGGCGGCGGAATCCCAGGACAGGTTTCTGAAGCTGCTGGTTACGCAGATGAAAAATCAGGACCCGCTGAACCCGATGGATAACGCGCAGGTTACTTCGCAGATGGCCCAGCTCAGCACCGTGAGCGGCATCGACAAGCTGAATTCCACCCTGGAGGCGCTGAGCAGCAGCATGATCGCTTCGCAATCCCTGCAGGCCGCTTCCATGATAGGCCATGTCGTGATGGTGCCCGGAAACAGGATGGATCTGATCAATGGCAAAGGGGTGGGCGCACTTAACCTTGACAAGCCGGCCGACAGTATCAGCGTGGCGATCACGGACGCAGCAGGTAACCTGGTGCGCAAGATGCAACTGGGCAGCCAGAATTCCGGCCCTGTGCCGTTGCAGTGGGATGGCCTGAACGATAACGGCCAGCTGCTGGCGGACGGTAACTACAAGTTCAGTGCAACGGCAGTGCTGGGCGGGGTTAAATCGAGTGCGACCACGATGTCATACGGTCTGGTGAACAGCGTCATGCAGGGTGCGCAGGGGGCGACGCTGAGCGTGGGGCAGCTGGGCGATTTCAGCCTGGCATCGGTCAAGGAAATATTGTAAGCAGGGATAGTCAGCTAACCGTCTGCAGACGGTAGTGGGTCGGTACAAACACTAAGGAGAACACCATGGGCTTTCAACAGGGATTAAGCGGACTGAATGCAGCAGCCAAGAATCTGGACGTGATCGGCAACAATGTGGCCAACGCCAATACCGTTGGCTTCAAACAATCGCAGGCACAGTTTGCGGATGTGTATGCCAATGCCCAGGGCGGCTCTACTGGCGCCGCGGTCGGTATCGGCGTCAAAGTGGCCACCATTGCGCAGCAATTTGGCCAGGGCAATATCACCGCCACCGGCAATCCGCTGGACATGGCGATCAGCGGCCAGGGCTTTTACCAGCTGGACAATAACGGCGCGATCGCCTACAGCCGCAACGGCCAGTTTCAGATGGATCAGAACGGTTTTATCGTCAACTCGCAGGGGCACAAGTTGACCGGCTACCCGGTCAATACCCTGACCGGTGTTATTGCCACGGGCAGTGCCGGGCCCTTGCAGTTGCCCACAGCGGCCATTCAGCCGTTGCCCACGACTACATCGCTGGTAGGGCTGAATCTGGATTCGCGCGATACGGTGCCAGCCACGGCAGTGTTTAATCCGACGGATCCGACTTCGTACAACAGCTCGACCGCGATGACCATCTACGACAGTCTGGGCAACAATCACATCGCCACTTTCTATTTCCAGAAAGCCGCCGCGCCGGTGAATACATGGAATGCCTTTATGACCGTGGACAATCTGCCCACCAATGGTGTGGCGACCGTGCCGCCGACCGGCACTTCGCTGGGCACATTGACGTTCAGTGCCACCGGATTGCTGACTGCTCCGGCAGGCCCGCCGCTTGGGGTGATCGCTGTTCCTGCAGGCGGCATAGTGTATGCAAACGGCTCCACCACGCCGCAGCCCATGACCATGGATTTTTCCACATCCACCCAGTTTGGCGCGCCATTCGGCGTGACTACCTTGAACCAGAATGGCTATACCTCGGGACTGTTGAACGGTTTCAGCACCAGTGCAGACGGCACCATTGTGGGGCGTTATACCAATGGGAAATCCCAGCCGCTGGGGCAGGTGTTACTGGTCAACTTTGCCAATCCGCAAGGCTTGCAGCCGCTGGGCAACAACGAGTGGAGCAGCACGGGTACATCCGGTCAGCCTCTGGTGGGCGTGCCGGGCACTTCCAGTCTGGGCATCCTGCAGTCAGGCGCGACGGAAGACTCCAACGTTGATCTGACCGCCGAGCTGGTAAACATGATTACGGCGCAACGCGTGTATCAGGCGAATGCGCAGACGATCAAGGCGCAAGACACCATCATGCAGACCATTACCAACCTGCGTTAATTCCCGTGACAAGTGATTGGGTGATAAGTGACGAGGGATGAGAGAGGGTAAAGGAGTGTGAAATGGACAAGCTGATCTACACCGCGATGACGGGCGCATCACATACGCTGCAGCAGCAGGCGGCGGTGTCGCAGAATCTGGCCAACACCAACACGCCCGGTTTTCGCGCGGCAATCAATACCTTTCGCGCCGTGCCTCTGGTGGGCGAAGGCCTCCCCACGCGTGCTTTTGTGGTGGACTCCACTGCCGGGGCGGATTTTTCCCAGGGCGTGATGCAGCCCACCGGGCGCACGCTCGATGTGGCCGTGAATGGCAAGGGGTGGATTACGCTGCAGACTGCAGATGGTGCCGAGGCCTATACGCGCAATGGCAGTTTTCAGCTGGACCCCAGTGGCGTTCTGCAAACACGCAACGGCCTGAATGTGATGGGTGATGCCGGCCCCATCACAATTCCGCCGGATACCCAGATAACCATATCTAGTGATGGCACGATTTCTACCGTACCCACAACCAATCAGGTGACCTCGGTCATCGTGATCGGGCGTCTCAAACTGACCAATCCGGCCGAAAATCAGCTGGTACGCGGCGACGACGGCCTGTTTCGCAGCAGGGATGGCAAGGCTGCCGATGCCGATGCGAACGTCACCGTGTCGTCGGGACACCTGGAAAGCAGCAACGTGAATGCAGTGGAGGCGATGGTGAACATGATCACGCTGGCGCGGCAATTCGACATGCAGATGAAAATGCTGACCACCGCAGACAACAATGCGCGCCAGGCCAGCCAGATACTGAGTGTGAGCTAAGCTCATTTTGAAAGGACAAGGATCATGATACGTTCATTATGGATTTCCAAAACAGGCCTGGATGCGCAGCAGACGCAGATGGATGTGATCTCCAACAACCTGGCCAACGTCAGCACTACCGGCTTCAAGCGCTCGCGTGCGGTGTTCGAGGATTTGCTGTACCAGAATCTGCGCCAGCCCGGCGCCCAGTCATCCCAGCAAACACAGATTCCGTCCGGCCTGCAGATCGGCACTGGTGTGCGCCCGGTGGCAACAGAGCGCATCCAGACCCAGGGCAATGTGCAGCAGACCGGCAACAAGCTGGATGTGGCCATACAGGGCGAAGGCTTCCTGCAAATATTGATGCCTGATGGCACCACGGCCTATACCCGTGACGGGGCATTCCAGACCGATAGCCAGGGCCAGCTGGTGACTGCCAATGGCTATCCGGTGCAGCCTGCCATCAGCATTCCGGCCAATGCGCTCAGTGTGACCATCGGGCTGGACGGCACGGTGTCGGTGTTGCAACCGGGTGTTACCGCCCCGGTTCAGGTGGGCAGCCTGCAGTTGGCCACCTTTATCAATCCGACCGGGCTGCAAAGCCAGGGATCCAACCTGTATCTGGAAACGGCCTCCTCGGGCACGGCCAATACCAACGTGCCCGGCACCAATGGTGCCGGCACTCTGAGCCAGGGCTACCTGGAAACTTCCAATGTGAACGTGGTGGAAGAACTGGTGAACATGATACAGACGCAGCGTGCGTATGAAATCAATTCCAAGGCCATCACGGTATCGGATCAGATGCTGCAGAAAATTTCGCAGATGTAATAAGCAAAGAAGAGGTATAGCCATGCAAAAACTATCGGTCTGGTGTGCGGGAATTTCAGCCTTGCTGTTGCTGGCCGGCTGCACGCCTTCAACCACGATCCAGCAGCCGCTGACAGCGCGCCCGATCGAGAGGAAAACGGCACCGCTGGATAATGGCTCGATTTTTCAGGCGGGCAGCAGTGAGCGGCCCTTGTTCGAGGACCGGCGCCCGCGCAACGTGGGCGATGTGCTGATTATCAATATCGCAGAAACAACCAGCGCCAGCGAGAAATCCAGCAGCAACCTGGATAACAGCGGCAGTATCAATGTCACTACACCGACAGTCACCGGCGGCGTGCTGCCGCATGCCGTGGGTGAACCCGTGGGCTCCTTTGGCGTGGTAGGCGGCTCCAGCATGAAAAATGCCAGCAAGAGCGACAATGCGGGCAATAACTCGTTTAGTGGGACAATCACCGTGACCGTGGTGGAAGTGCTGGCGAACGGCAACCTGGTGGTGAGCGGGGAAAAACAGGTGTCGATCAGGAATGCGCAGAAATTTGTGCGTTTCTCCGGCGTGGTCAATCCCAACACCATCACCGGCAGCAATACCGTGCAGTCGACCCAGGTGGCCGATGTGCGCGTGGAATACAAGGGCGCGACCAATATTGACATGTCATCGGTAACCAGCATGTTCGGCAACTTCTTTATGTCGATCTTCCCCTTCTAGCAAGGAAACGGATCATGAACGCAATGAAAAAATTCTGGCTTGCTGCGTTGCTGGCGATACTGCCACTGAGCGCCTCCGCCGAGCGCATCAAGGACCTGGCCAGCGTGCTAGGCGTGCGTGACAACCAGTTGCTGGGTTACGGCCTGGTGGTTGGCCTGGACGGCAGTGGCGACCAGACCACGCAGACGCCGTTTACCGTGCAGAGCACCATCAGCATGCTGGCGCAACTGGGTGTGACCCTGCCGCCCGGCACCAGCCTGCAACTGAAAAATGTAGCCGCAGTAACCGTTACCGCCACGCTGCCCGCGTTTGCACGCCCCGGGCAGGCCATCGACATCACCGCGTCATCCATCGGCAATGCGAAAAGCCTGCGCGGCGGCACCCTGCTGATGACGCCGCTGAAGGGTGCTGACGGGCAGGTATACGCGATGGCACAGGGAAACTTGCTGGTGAGCGGTGCCGGTGCCGCGGCCGCCGGCGCCAAGGTGCAGGTCAACCATCTGAGCGTGGGGCGCATCCCCAACGGTGCCACGGTGGAGCGTGCCGTGCCGACGGCACTGGGGCAGGGGGATTACATCCATCTGGAATTGAACGCGACCGACTTTACCACGGCCATGCGGCTGGCTGATGCCATCAACCGCGAGTTGTCGCCTTATCAGGAAATTGCCGCTCCGCTGGATGGCCGCACGATACAGGTGCGCGCACCGCAAGGCAGCGCGCGGGTTGTGTTTATTTCGCGTATAGAAAATCTGCAGGTAGATCCGGCCCAGGGTTCTGCACGCGTCACCATCAATGCGCGTACCGGCTCGGTGGTGATGAATCAGGCGGTGAGCCTGGAAAATTGTTCGGTCTCGCACGGCAACCTGACGGTGGTGATCAGCACAGACACCACTGTCAGCCAGCCGGCCCCGTTGTCTGACGGCAAGACGGTGGAGACCACCAAGGCGAATATCGATATCCAGTCTGACAAGGGCGCCATACTTGTATTAAAGAAAGGCGTGTCGCTGAATGAGGTGGTGCGTGCGCTGAACTCCATAGGCGCGACGCCACAGGATTTGCTCGCCATCCTGCAGGCGATGAAGTCATCCGGCGCCCTGCACGCCGACCTCGAGATCATTTAAACGGGAGAGCACACATGGCTATCTCCGCAAACCTTCCCGGCAATATTGGCAGCAGCCTGGCAGCTGACAGCCAGAGCCTGGACGCGTTGCGCCTGCAAGCCAAACAGGAGCCGGACAAGGCGCTGAAGCTGGCGGCCAAACAGTTCGAGAAGGTGTTCATGAACATGATGCTTAAGGCCATGCGCGAAGCAACCCCCCAGGATGGCGTGTTCGATAGCGAGCAGACCAAAATGTTCACATCTATGCTGGACCAGCAGCTGGCCGAGAACATGGGCAAACGTGGCATGGGTCTGGCCGACATCATGGTGCGGCAGTTGAGCCCGAAATCAACATCTGAAGTTCCTTCTGCAGCCCTGGCATCGCCCATTGCGGCGGCCAGCCTGGCGGCACTTGGCGCTGGGAAAAGCGCAGCAAGCAGCCATGCCGAACTAGCAGCAGGCGCTTCATCGGCTGGGCCTTACGCTGCAAAAAGCAGCCTGCCATCAGCCTACAAGGAAAGCGTGCAGCAGGATTTTGTGCAGCGCCTGCAGCCTTATGCCGAGCAGGCAAGTCGTGAAACCGGCGTGCCAGCTCACCTGTTGCTGGGCCAGGCCGCCCTCGAAAGCGGCTGGGGCAAGCGCGCGATCCGCTCAGCAGACGGGACTGACAGTTACAACCTGTTCGGCATCAAGGCGGGAGCCAACTGGCAGGGCAAGGTCGCCGAGGCCAAGACGACCGAATATCACCAGGGGGTTGCCAGCAAGCCCACGGAAAAGTTTCGCGCCTATAACAGCTATGCCGAAGCATTCCGTGACTATGCCAATTTATTGCTGAGCAATCCGCGTTACGCCGGGGCGTTGCAGCAGGACAATGCGCAGGGGTTTGCGCGCGCCCTGCAAAAATCGGGTTATGCCACAGATCCAAAATATGCCGACAAGCTGGCCAGGGTGATCAGCCAGGTGCACACAATGGCTTGATTGTCATGCACATGCAAAACGCAAGTTGGATTCACCAATTGGGTGATTCTGGAAGTGTAAATAGTCGTTTGTTTATTCTGGATTAATCTGTGTAATCTGCGGACAAATGCAGTAGACAGGTTAAAGAATCGGGCAAACCTGCCGATAACCAGTATGAGTTCGAGTAGCTGAGTCAGGAGGATGGTATGGCTGGTAGTATTTACGGTATCAGTGTCAGTGCGTTGAATGCCTCCCAGGTAGGCTTGGCCACGGCTGAACACAACATTGCCAATGCCAATACGCCGGGTTTTAACCGCCAGGAAGTTGGGCTTGCTGTGCGCCAGGCGCAATTTACCGGATCAGGCTATATCGGTCAGGGTGTGGATGTGAGCACGGTGAAACGCGTGTATAGCGAATTTCTGGGGCGGCAGGTGTTGCAGGAGCAGGGCCTGTCGGCGCAACTGAATACCTATTACGCGCAAATCCAGCAGATCGACAATATGGTTGCCGACCCCAATTCAGGGTTATCTCCGGCGATTCAGGAGTTTTTCAGCTCAGTCAATAACGTTTCCAATAACCCCGAATCACAGCCTGCGCGGCAGGCGATGATCAATGACGCCAATTATCTGACTTCGCGCTTCCAGTCGCTGAACCAGCGCATGATGGACATGAACAGCAGTGTAAACAGCCAGATAGCCTACAGCGTCACTCAGATCAACAGCTACGCCAAGCAGATTTCGGCGCTGAACCAGAATATCATCATGGCGCAGTCGGCCAATAACCAGCTGCCCAACGATCTGATGGACCAGCGCGACCAACTGGTCACCCAGCTGAATCAGGAAATCAAGGCGACGGTGGTCAAACAGACTGATGGCAGTTTCAGTGTGTTTGTCGGCAACGGCCAGCCTCTTGTGGTTGGTGCGCAAACTTTCAACATGACCACGCAGATGTCGGCGACTGACCCCAGCAAGCTGGATGTCGCCTATACCTACTTCAATGGTGCAACTACGCCGATACAGCAAAGCAGCTTGCAGGGCGGCAACTTGGGCGGGCTGCTGGCGTTCCGCGACGAGGCGCTTGCCAACTCGCAGAATGCATTGGGGAGCGTGGGAATGGGGATCGCCGGCACATTCAATCAGCAGCATCAGTTGGGGCAGGACATGAACGGGGCGCTGGGTGTGAATTTCTTTGTGCAGCCAGTTCCCCAGGTTACCAGCAATACTGCCAATACTGGCACAGCCGTGATTGGAGCCAGCGTAGCTTCTGCTGCAGGCTACACGGCACTGACCGGGAGCGATTACTCGCTGAAATTTACCGGGGGTGTTTATACGCTGACGCGCCTTTCTGACAATACCGTTGTGTATAACAACGCAGCATTTCCGCCTGCCGCACCCGTGGACGGCCTGACCCTGTCGACGGTTTCGGGCGCCATTGCCGCAGGCGACAGTTTCCTGATACGTCCCACGGTCAATGGTGCACGCGATATCGCCCCGGCGATCAGCGACCCTTCCCTGATAGCTGCTGCCGTGCCGGTGCGCACCAATGCTACTCTGGCCAATCTCGGCACCGGCAAGATCAGTGCAGCCACGGTCAATCAGCCCAACCCGGTGACGCCGAATCCGGCTCACCCGTTGACGGATCTGAATTTGCAGCAGCCGGTGACCATCACTTTTACCTCTCCGACCACTTTTAATGTAACGGGAACGGGGGTTGGATTGCCTGCAGTGGGGGTTGCCTATACACCGGGCGCAAATATTTCCTACAACGGCTGGACCCTGCAGATCACCGGCGCACCCGTAGCCAATGATACCTTCACCGTCGGTTCCAATACCAATGCCACGACAGACAGCAGCAATGCGCTGCTGCTGGCAGGCTTGCAGACACAGAACACCCTCGCAGGCGGCACCACCTCTTATCAGGGCGCGTACAGCCAAATGGTCAGTTACGTGGGCAACAAGACGCGTGAGTTGCAAGTGACCAGCCAGGCTCAGACCAGCATGGTCGAGCAGTCGGTGCAGGCGCAACAGTCGTTTTCCGGTGTGAATCTGGATGAAGAGGCGGCCAACCTGTTGCGTTACCAGCGTGCCTATCAGGCAGCGGGCAAGGCATTGCAGATCGCCAACACAATGTTTGACACCATACTCAGCCTAGGAAGGTAGGTTCGTCATGCGTATCAGTACCAGTGCAATTTATGATGCCAATGTAAGCATGCTCAATCTGCAGCAGGCCAAACTGCTGCACACCCAGCAGCAACTGGCCTCAGGTCGGCGCATGCTGACGCCCGCAGATGACCCGTCGGCATCGGCGCGCGCGCTCGAAGTCACGCAGTCCGATTCAACCAACACACAATATGCCACTAACAGGTACGCGGCAAAACACTCCACTTCCTTGTCCGACAGTATCTTGCAAAGCGTCACGAGCTTGCTGCAAGACGTTAAAACAACGGCTGTGCAGGCGGGGGGCGGCGCGATGAGTAGCTCCGACAAGCAGACCCTGGCAACCGAATTGAGCAGCCGTCTGGGGGAGG
>JAHFQY010000028.1:0-3248 GCA_023259065.1 Nitrosomonadales bacterium | reverse complement strand
TGACGGAATAGGGAACTTCCTGTATTCCGGCTTTCAGGGGCGCACGCAACCTTTCGCCAACAGTGCGGCCGGCGTGCAGTACATGGCAGACGACGGGCAGCGCATGATACAGGTCAGCAGTTCCAGGCAAATGGCGGCCAGCGATTCAGGGGCCGACATTTTCATGCGCATCAAGAACGGCAATGGCACTTTCATCGTGCAGCCCGACCCAAGCAGCAACGCGGGTGCTGGGAATGCAGGGACGGGGGTTGTCAGCCAGGGCATAGTGACCAACCCTGCTGCGCTTACCGGCAATAATTACCAGGTCATCTTTACGGTAGTCCCGGGTGTGGGCGGATTGCCGGATGTCACAACCTATGACGTATACAATTCCACAACGGCGCCAGCGCCAGCGGGGCCAGCACTGTCAACAGGCAATGCCTATGTCAGCGGCCAGGCCATCAGTTTCGCCGGCATGCAGTTCGATGTCAGCGGAGCGCCGGCCAACGGCGATGCGTTCACTATCTCACCGAGCCAGAACGAAAGCATCTTCAAAACCATCTCCGATTTGATCGCGGCAATGAGCACTACCTCGGCCACTTTCACCAACAACCTGAACAAGGCGTTGAACAAGCTGGATCGCGATTTGGATAACGTGTTGACGGTGCGGGGGTCATTGGGTTCGCGCTTGAATGAGCTTGATGCACTGCAAACAACCGGCGAGGATCTGGGCTTGAATTTCAAATCCACCTTGTCGCAATTGCAGGATGTGGATTACAACAAGGGCATCAGCGATCTCAACCAGCAGCAACTCAGTTTGCAGGCTGCGCAAAAATCCTTCAAGCAGGTATCTGACCTGTCCCTGTTTAATTATCTGTAGAGCAGGCTCGTATATTGCACTGTTAGTGCTGGCCCAGTGCCTGGGCAAAACGCAGCATGGTTTCCTGCCCGGCCTGGGCAAAATTTTCCATCAATGGTGCGATGTAGGGCAGGGTCAGCATGAGCGTGGCGAAGCCTACCGTTAGTGTGATCGGAAAACCGATTGCGAAGATGTTGAGCTGCGGTGCGCTGCGCGTGAGGATGCCGAGTGCCAGATTGGTCAGCATGAGCGCAGCGATAAGCGGCAGAGATAATTGCAGCGCGTAGGCGAAGATACTTCCGCCCCAGTGCAGTACGATATTCATGGCGCTGGCTGCAGGCACGCCGGTGGAAACCGGGAAAACATGAAAGCTTTCCACCAGGGCGGATAGCATGTACAGGTGGCCGTTCAAGCCGAGGAAAGCCAGTGCCGCGATAATGCCGAGGAATTGCGCAATCACCGGGGAATAGGTGGCGTTCTGAGGGTCGTAGAAACTGGCAAATCCCAGCCCCATCTGCAAGCCGCCAAGATCACCCGCCATTTCAACTCCGGTAAAGATCAGGCGCATTACGAACCCCATTGCGAGGCCGACGAGAATTTGCTGCATCAGCACAAACAGGCCGATGGCAGATGCGGGGTCTATGGCAGGTGCAGCATCCAGCGTGGGGGCAATGATGATGGTGAGTATCATTGCCAGTCCCACTTTGACGTGTGCGGGAATTTGTTTGTTGCCCAGAATAGGCGCACTGGCGACCAGCGCCAGGATACGCGCAAAGGGAAAGAAGAAAGCGGCAAGCCAGGCTGACAGTTGCGCGCTGGTAATGCTGATCATGGGAGAGTTAGCCCACCATCCATGGGATATTGCTGAACAGGGTCTGGATGTATTCCACCATCATCCCCACCATCCAGGGGCCGGCGATGATCAGCACAACAAATATGCCGGCCAGTTTCGGGATGAAGGAAAGTGTTTGCTCGTTGATCTGCGTGGCAGCCTGGAAGATGCTGACCAGCAGGCCGATAATCAAGGCGGCGAGCAATGGCGGGGCGGACAGCATCAGGGTCAGTTCCAGCGCATCGCGCCCTATGGTCATTACGCTTTCGGGTGTCATGATTCTGGCCTTACGTGTAGAAGCTCTGCACCAGGGAACCTATCAGCAGGTTCCAGCCATCGGCCAGCACAAACAGCATGATCTTGAACGGCAGCGAGATGGTGGCGGGCGACAGCATCATCATGCCCATGGACATCAATACGCTGGCGACCACCATGTCGATAATCAGAAAGGGTATAAACACCACAAAGCCGATCTGGAAGGCGGTTTTGAGCTCACTGGTGACGTAAGCTGGAACCAGTATCCTCAGCGGAACTTCCTCGGCGCTTTGCAGCGGTTCGCTGTTGGAAATCTTCACGAACAGCGCGAGGTCGGTTTCACGTGTCTGCCGCAGCATGAAGGCCTTGAGCGGGGCACTGCCTTTTTCATACGCCTGCTCCAGCGAAATCTTGTTGTCACTGTAGGGCTTGTAAGCCTCGGTATAGATCTTGTCCAGCACGGGAGACATTACAAAAAAGGTAAGGAACAGCGCCAGGCCGATCAGCACCTGGTTGGGGGGTGCAGAGGGAGTGCCGAGAGCGGAGCGCAGCAGAGACAGCACGATGATGATGCGGGTGAAGCCTGTCATCATCAGCAGCAAGGCGGGCAGGAAAGTCAGCGAAGTGAGCAGAATCAGGGTCTGCAGGCTCAGCGTGTAAGTCTGCCCTCCGCCAGCCGATGGGGTGCTGGTAAATGCCTGCAGGCCGGGATCGGCGGCAAAGGCTGCGGGAATCAATGCAAACAGCAAGGCAACAAATAAATACGCTTTAGCCCGCATTGCGTTTCTCCACCATCTGCTTCAGCCACATCTGGAATTTTCCATCCGGCAATCCGGCAGTGCTGTTGCCGGAGTTGCTTGAGCTTGACGGGATGACACCCTTGGGCATGGTGTGCAGCGTACGCACCTGGCCGGGGGCTACGCCCACGATCAGCCAGGTATCGTTGACCTCCATCAGTACCACGCGTTCGCGCGGGCCGACTGCCACGCCGCTGATCACCTTGAGCAGGCTGGCGGCGCCATGCTGCGGCAGGTTGATGCGCTTCATGATCCAGGCTACCACCGCCACGGCGGCCAGCACCAGTACCAGGCTGAAGATGATTTGCATCACGCTGCCGGAGGAGACGGCAGAAGGTGGCGGCGGAGTATAGGCGGGGCGTGCGGTTTCCGCAGCTGCAAGCAAGGGGCTGTACAGTGCGACGCTGAGTAACAGGCGTATAGGCATGGCGGTTATTTGTTGATGCGGCGTAAACGTTCGGATGGCGTGATTATATCGGTCAGGCGTATGCCCAGCTTGTCATTTACCACCACCACTTCGCCCTGC
>JAHFQY010000027.1 GCA_023259065.1 Nitrosomonadales bacterium | reverse complement strand
CATAGATGTCACCGCACGCAAGCAGGCCGAGCGCGAGCTGCTCAACTTGAATGCCAGCCTGGAGAGCCGCGTGCAGGAGCGTACTCGCGAGCTGGCCATCGCCAAGGAACAGGCCGAGGCCGCCAACCAGGCCAAGAGCGAATTTCTATCCAACATGAGCCATGAAATCCGCACGCCGATGAACAGCATCATCGGCATGTCGCACCTGGCGCTGCGTAACGAGGCAGACCCCAAACAGCTCGACTATATACGCAAGATCAACCAGTCCGGCGAGCACCTGCTGGGCATCATCAATGACATCCTGGATTTTTCCAAGATTGAAGCGGGCAAACTCAATCTTGAGCTGGTCGATTTCGAGCCGGGCAAGATGCTGGAGAATCTCACCAGCCAGATGGCAGAGAGCGCCAGCCGCAAAGGGCTGACACTGAAGCTGGAAGTGGACACCGGCTTGTTGCAGTCACTGCGCGGCGATACCACGCGGCTCAGCCAGGTGCTGCTTAACTACCTCAGTAACGCCATCAAATTCACTCCCGCCGGTGAAATTACGGTGCGTGCACGCAGTCTGGCTGCGGATGGGGAGGGTGTACTGGTGCGCTTTGAAGTCGAGGATCACGGCATCGGCATGAGCCATGAACAGCTTGCTCATATCTTCAACAAATTCCAGCAGGCAGACGCTTCCACCACGCGCAAATACGGTGGTACCGGCCTGGGGCTGGCCATTAGCAAACAGCTGGCCGAGCTGATGGGGGGCGAGGTGGGGGTGAGCAGCCAACCCGGTCGGGGCAGCACCTTCTGGTTCAGCGTGCGGCTGCAGCTTGCCAGTAAGCCGCTCGACGTGGCCGCTCCGAAACAGGCGCCTGACGTGGGCAGAATCAACGGTGCGCATATCCTGCTGGTGGAGGACAACCAGTTCAACCAGCAGGTTGCCATGGGTCTGCTTGAGGAAGTGGGCGCAGTCGTGTGGCTGGCCAGCAACGGCCAGGATGCAATCGCGCAGATGCGGGAGCATGCTTTCGACTGCGTGCTGATGGATGTGCAGATGCCGGTGATGGACGGCCTGCAAGCCACGCACATTATTCGCACCACTCCGGCCATGGCCGGAGTGGCGGTGCTGGCCATGACCGCCAATGTGGGACGTGACGACCAGGCGCGCTGCCAAGCGGCGGGCATGAATGATTTCATCAGCAAGCCGGTAAGGCCGGGTGAGCTGTATGCAAAACTGGCAAAGTGGCTGCCGCAACGTGCACAGCCCGCCGTCCCGCTTGCGCGCGAGCCGGCTGTCGCGCCGCACAGCGCTGCGGGCAGCCTGATAGACCTGAGCAGTCTAGCCGGCAACTTTGGCAACAAGCCGGAGAAAATACGCAAATATGCCCTGTTGTTCATGACCTCGCTGAGCGATAGCATGGCCGGGATAGAAACCGCGCTGGCCGGCCGGGACATGGCAACACTCAGCGCACTGGCGCACAGCAACAAATCATCCGCACGCACAGTGGGCGCCATGAGCTTTGGCGATCTGTGCGAAGCGCTGGAGAGCTGCAAGCAGCAACAGGACCTTGAGCGGGCGCAAGGCATCGTTGCGCAGATGCGCCCGATGCTGGGGCAGATTGTGGAACAGATCAAGCAGACGCTGCAGCAGGAAATATTGTGAGCAGGGATAAACCCAACCCCCTCCAGCTCCCCCTTGACAGGGGGAGGGCCGAACCCGCTCCTCCCCTGTCAAGGGGAGGTTGGGAGGGGTTTGTTTTTGATGAAACCGCAACGCAAGGGTAAGCCGCAATGAATATATTGCCCCAATATCAAGATGCTCTACGCCGTGTGAATTGGCTGCTGCTGAGCCTGGCCGTGGTGCTGGTCGTCACCTGGCTGTTGCCGCCGATACAGGCGCTCAAGGGCATAGCCGGCTACGTGCCCATGCACACCCTGCTGGAAACCATCGCCATCGTGGTGTCCATGCTGGTGTTTGGCGTGTGCTGGGGTTCTTATGACAAGGACAGGGCGGGAAACCTGATACTGTTGGCCAGCGTCTTTCTAGGCGTTGCCATGCTGGATTTCCTGCATACCCTCTCCTACAGGGGTATGCCGGATTTCATCTCCCCCAGCGGTCCGGAGAAAGCCATCAATTTCTGGCTGGTCGCGCGGCTGCTGTCGGCGTTGGGCTTGTTTGCCGTGGCGGTGTTGCCATGGCAGCCGCTGCGTCATCACGGCACGCGCTGGCTGGGCCTGCTGGCAAGCATGCTGCTGGTAGTGCTGTCAGCCTGGGTAGGCCTGCTGCATCAGGACATCTTGCCGCGCACCTTTATTACCGGACAGGGGCTGACCCTGTTCAAGGTGATCAGCGAATATTTCCTTATTGCGCTGTTTATTGTCACCGCGCTTATTTTCCGCCTGCGCATGCGCACGCAACAAACTTATGACGTGGTGGGTTTGTTTGCGGCGGCCAGCATCATGGCGTTGAGCGAGACTTTCTTCACCCTGTATGCCGACGTTACCGACATCTTCAATGTACTGGGCCACGTGTACAAGGTGATAGCCTACGGCTTTATCTACAAGAGCATTTTCATCGACAACGTCAGGGCGCCATATCAGCGCCTGCAGGTGGCGCATGACGATCTGCAATTGCAGGTCAGCAAACGCGAACTTGCAGAAGAAATGCAAATGGTCAGCGAGCTCAATTTCAGAAAGGTGCTTGAGCAGTCACCCGTGGCTATCGGGATCTACGATGGCACGGGCAATATCACATTTCTCAACGCACATTTCAGCCAGACATTTGGCTACACCCTGCAGGATATTCCGAACCTGGAAACATGGTGGCCGCTGGCCTACCCGGACGAGCAATATCGCACCAAGGTTCATGCAAGATGGATGCGTGCCATTGAAGAGGCCACCCAGTCGAGGTTGAGTCTCGATGGCGAGGAATACCAGATATGTGACAAGGGCGGCCGGGAACATACCGTTGAAGTGAGCGGCGCGCTATTGGGTGATATTACGGTCGTGATTTTCAGCGACATCAGCCAACGCAGGCTGGCAGAAATACAGTTGCGCACGCTGTCTACCGCCGTGGAGCAGAGCCCGCTTTCCATCGTTATCACCAACCTCGATGGTACGCTGCAGTATGTCAATCCCTACTTTGAGAAAGTGACCGGCTACAGTTATGCCGAAGCGGTGGGGAATAACCCGCGCATCCTGCAATCCGGGCTGACACCCAAGGCAACTTACCTGGAAATGTGGCGCACGCTTACAGCGGGGGAGGTTTGGCACGGCGAGCTGTGCAACAAGAAGAAGAGCGGGGAAGTTTATTGGGAAGAGGCGCATCTTGCCCCGGTAAAGGGCGAGGCCGGGAACATTGCGCACTATGTGGGCATCAAGGCCGATATTACCCAGCGCAAGCAGATACTGCATGAGCTGGCTGAGAGCGAAAGAACCTATCGCACCCTGTTTGAGACCGTGCCCCAGGGCGTGGTTTATCAGCACGCCAACGGTGAAATTTATTCCGTCAACCCGGCCGCGGAGCAGATACTGGGCCTTACCCTGGATCAAATGTGCGACAGAACATCGATAGACCCGCGCTGGAAAAGCATACATGAGGATGGCAGTCCCTATCCGGGTGAAGAGCATCCCAGCATGATTGCA
The DNA here is from genome assembly GCA_023259065.1 of Nitrosomonadales bacterium. GTDB lineage: Bacteria > Pseudomonadota > Gammaproteobacteria > Burkholderiales > Gallionellaceae > 39-52-133. The sequence continues at coordinate 28,789 of JAHFQY010000027.1, read as the reverse complement.
CTGAAAACCGGCAGGCCCGTCCTCAACAAGGTGATGGGCGTATTCAACCCCGCCATCAACCAGACCAAATGGATCAACATCAGGGCGATTCCCCTGTTGAACGAGTCGACCGGTGCCGTTGAAAGTGTTTATGGCCTGTTCGATGATATTACCGAGCGCAAACAGGCCGAGGAGAAATTGCGTGCCAGCGAGCAGCGCTGGAAGTTTGCCCTGGAGGGCGCGGGTGACGGGGTGTGGGACTGGAACATACAGACCGGTGAGGTGCTGCTTTCCAAGCGCTGGAAGGAAATGCTGGGCTACGCCGAGGACGAGATCGGCAGGGAATTTGTGGAATGGGAGAAACGCGTCCATCCGGATGACAAGGCGGGCGTCATGCAAATTCTGCAGGATAGTTTGGATGGACGATGCACCTACGATACCCAGCTGCGTTTGCTGTGCAAGGGCGGCAACTATATCTGGGTGCGCGACCGCGGCATGGTGGTCAGCCGCGACGAATCAGGCAAGCCTCTGCGCATGATAGGCACCATTGCAGACATCAGTGCGCAGAAATATATCGAAGAAGAGCTGCGCAAGGCCAACGAAATGTTGGAATCGCGCGTGGTGGCGCGCACCCATGAGCTGCAGATTGCCAAGAGGCAGGCTGAAGCGGCCAACATCGCCAAGAGCGAGTTTCTGGCCAACATGAGCCATGAGATACGCACGCCGATGAACAGCATTATCGGCATGGCGCATCTGGCGCTGAAGACCGAGCTGGACGGCAAACAGCGCGATTTCGTCAGCAAGATTTATCAATCCGCGCACCGCCTGCTGCACATCATCAATGACATCCTGGATTTTTCCAAGATCGAGGCCGGCAAGCTGAATCTGGAAACGGTGGATTTCCAGCTCGACAGTGTGATGAATCACCTCTACAGCCAGATGGAAGGTGAGGCGGCGCGCAAGGGTGTGAAGCTTGCCATTGCTGTCGATGCCGCACTGTCGCAGCCGCTGCGCGGTGATCCGCTACGCCTTGGGCAGGTGTTGACCAACCTGATCAGCAATGCCATCAAGTTTACCCAGCAGGGCGAGGTGGTCGTGCGTGCGCGCACGCTGGAGGTGGAGGGAAGTGACATGCTGGTGCGCTGTGAAGTGCAGGATAGCGGTATCGGCATGAGCGCAGAGCAGGTCGCGCAGCTGTTCCAGGTGTTCCACCAGGCAGATGCTTCCACCACGCGTAAATATGGCGGCACCGGACTGGGGCTGGCGATCAGTAAGAAGCTGGTGGCAATGATGGGCGGGGAAATCGGTGTCGACAGTCAGCCCGGGCAGGGCAGCACCTTCTGGTTTACCGTGTGGCTGGAGCAAGGCGACATGGCAGCCTTGCAGCAAAAGGGCTTGATTGCCGCAACGCTGACCTTTCCGGATGCAAATATCCTGCTGGTTGAAGACAACCTGTTCAACCAGCAGGTGGGCAAGGGGCTGCTGGAAGAATATGGTGCGCATGTCTCACTGGCCGGCAACGGGCAGGAAGCCATAGAGCAGATGCTCAAGCAGGATTTTGACTGTGTGCTGATGGATGTGCAGATGCCGGTGATGGATGGCCTGGAAGCCACCCGTTTGATCCGCGCCAACCCCCTGCTGGCGAAGACCCGTGTGATTGCCCTCACCGCGAATGCCGGGCCGGAAGATCAGGAGCGTTGCCGCATGGCGGGCATGGATGATTTCATCTCCAAACCCATAGAGCCCGGCAGCCTCAATGCCACCCTGGCCAAATGGCTGACGGCAGAACCCGTAGCGGCGGCCGCTATGGCACAAGCTGCAACATCTGCCGCAGTACAAGCGGGTGACCCGGCAGTGGTGGATTTGTCTGTGCTGGCGCAAACCTGGGGCAACAACCAGGAAAAAATCGTCAAGTACGCGCGGCTGTTCAAGACCTCATTGCGCGACAACATGACAGCAATTGAAGCTGCCCTGGCGCGCGGCGACCTGCCTGCCCTGCGCGAGTTGGGCCATAGCGCTAAATCCTCCGCGAGAACAGTGGGAGCTCTGGGCTATGGAGATCTGTGCGAGGCGCTGGAGCGTTGCAAGAACGGCGCGACTATCGAGCAGGCGCGCGCTATCATTGAACGAATGCGCCCCCTGCTGGTGAAGATAGTTGCGCAACTGGACAAGCTGTAGGCGCTTGCCGGAGTGTGCGGGCTTAAGGGTTGCCTGGAGATAAAGTGAGGAAAATAAATAATCGGTGGCCGTTTGCGGCATGGATGAAGCGACTGCAGGGTGAAAGTCCGGGCACGGGCAGATATTTCCTGCGCCTTGCAGTGCCCGCAGTGTCGCTGCTGCTGTTGATTACCTTTGCGGGTGTCTATGTGGATGTGAGGGATGACATTGCTGCGCTGCAGGTCAATGAAGCCGCTCATCTGGAGGTGGCGACCAACACCATTACCCAGGATTTCGAGTCTGTGGTCTCGGACTTGCGCCTGCTGGCCGGCAATGCCGATCTGTTGCGTTATCTTGATCAGCACACCGAGGCCGGACGCCTGGAGGCAGAGCTGGACATGCTCAATATGTCCAGGGCCAAGGGCTGGTACGACCAGATCTGCTACCTTGACGCCAATGGCATGGAAGTCATCCGCGTCAATCACAGCCGTGGCGTTCCCGCCGTCGTTCCCCGCGCTACGCTGCAGAACAAAGCAGGCCGCTACTTCTTTCAGGAAACACTCAAGCTGAAGCGTGGAGAGGTTTATGTTTCGCCGCTGGACCTGAATACCGACAACGGCCAGATTGAAATGCCCTACAAGCCGATGATCCGCTTTGGCACGCCGGTATTCGACAGCCGCGGGCGCAAACAAGGCGTTGTGCTGCTCAACTACTACGGTGCAATGTTGATCGAGCATATGCAGGCCAGTACGGGTACGCTGAAGGCCGACGAAATGTTGCTCAACCGTGAGGGCTACTGGTTGAGCAGCCCGCAGGAGAATGATGCATGGGGCTTCATGCTGAATAAGCAGCGCTCATTTTTCAACCGCTATCCGGAAGAATGGAAAACCATCTCCTCCACTGTGGAAGGGAGCATGCAGACAGCGAACGGTGTGTTCGTTTTTGATACCGTCTTTCCGCTCAAGCACGGGCAGCACCATATTGGCACGCTATCCGCCAGTGGCAACACCCCTGGGTTGCACCAGGCGGAAGAATATTATTGGAAAGTTGTCTCATATATTCCGCCTCAACTGTTGCCCGGCCACAGCCTGGGGCGGTATCCCGTCGCCATTACACTGTTCTTTGCCGCGCTGCTGCTGATTGTGTTGGCCAGCTGGTACCTCGCCAGGGTAATGGCTGTGCGCCAACGCCTGAGCAAGCAGGCTGCCGCAAGCGAGGAACGCTGGAACTTTGCCCTGGAAGGGGCGGGTGATGGCGTGTGGGACTGGGATGTTGAAACCGGCGCGGCAGTGTATTCGGATCTGTGGCGATCCATGCTGGGGTATGCCGGGGATGAAATCAAGAACAAGTACTCGGAATGGGTTGCCCGTATTCACCCGGACGATTTGGCCGTGGTGCTGGAAGTGGTTGAGGCTTACATGGCGGGCAAGGGCAAGACCATGGTCTTTGAGCACCGCTTGCGCTGCAAGGATGGCAGCTGGAAATGGATACTTGCCCGTGGCATGGCTGTTGCCCGCGATGCTAACGGCAAGCCGCTGCGTTTGATAGGCACCAATTCGGATATCAGCGAACGCAAACTGGCGGAAGAAAAGTCGCGCCTGAATCAGCAGCTGCTGAAAACGGTGACGGACGCAGTGCCCGGCATGGTGACCTACTGGACCAAGGATCTGATCTGTGCATTTTCCAATACAGCATCGATGGAATGGTTTGGGCGCAGCCCGAAGGAAATGCTGGGCATGCGTGCTCCGGAGGTGCTGGGTGAGGAGATGTACCGGCTTAATGAACCCTTGATGCGCAAGGCGCTGTATGGCGAGGCGCAACAGTTCGAACGCAAGTTGAGCAAGACCAATGGGGAAGTGCGCAGCGTCTGGGTGCAATATGTGCCCACCATCGTGAATGACAAGGCGCAGGGGTTTGTGGTGACGGTGACAGATGTTACGCAGATCAAGCAGGCCGAAGAAGCGTTGCGTGAAAGCGAGCAACGCTTGCGCACGATCTTCGAACAGGTGCCGGTAGGCGTGGCGCTGGTGGACAGCCTGAGCGGGCAGTTTCTCAATGTGAACCAGCGTTACTGCGACATCGTCGGCCTGAGCCAGGAACAGATGCTGGCAGCAACGTTCCAGTCCATTACTCACCCTGATGACATTGCATCGGGTCTGGATTACCTGAAGCAGCTCAAGTCCGGACAGATCAGCGGATACTCCACGGAGAAGCGCTGTATCAGGCCGGATGGCTCTGTGGTATGGGTCAGCCTGTCGACCTCGGCGCTGTGGCAGCCGGGTGAGACGCCCACACAGCACGTGATGGTGGTTGAGGATATCAGCGAGCGCAAGGCCAGTGCCGCACGCGAGCTCAAGCTTAATGCCCAGTTGCGCCAGGCCACCAAGATGGAGGCCATAGGGCATCTGACCAGCGGTGTGGCGCACGACTTCAACAATATCCTGGGGGCGATTTTCGGCTATGCTGAGCTGGCCCGGCATACGCTGAAGCGGGAGTCTGCAGAGGGGCCGGCCTTGCGCTACCTGGATTCGATCATCGTTGCCAGTGAGCGTGCCAAGGCGCTGGTTGCCCAGATGATGCTGTTTGGCCGCAACTCGCCGGTGGTCAAGGAGAATGAAAAATCCATAGTCTTGCTGCAGCCGGTGGTGAAGGAGGTGGTCAGCCTGCTGCGCGCCTCGGTGCCGGCCACGATCACATTGAATTTAACCGGCCTGCATGACGATCTCCGCGTCAATATCCAGCCGGTGCAGCTGCATCAGGTGTTGTTGAATCTGGGTATCAATGGCCGCGATGCCATCGGCGAATATGGCACGATCAATTTTGTGCTGGGGTTGCGCGAAGTGGGCAAGGGCGTGTGCTCTTCCTGTAACCAGGATTTTTCCGGCAGCTTTGTGGAAATTGCCGTGAGCGACAGCGGCAGCGGTATTCCTGCCGACATCTTGCCGAATATTTTCAATCCCTTCTTTACCACCAAGGAAGTGGGCAAAGGCAGCGGCATGGGGCTGGCGGTGGCGCATGGCATTGTGCATCTGGCGGGCGGGCATATTCTGGTTGAAACCGCGCCGGGCGCGGGCACAACATTCCGAATTCTGCTGCCGCTTGCGGATGCCCCCGCGCAGAGTGCAGCCACTGAAGCGCTGCGTACCGATGACGAGCTGTCGCTGTCCGGCTTGCGCATCATGGTGGTGGATGACGAGGTCGCCCTCTCGATGATGATGGAAGAGTTGTTGTCCGTGCACGGCGCCAGGGTTAACGCGTTCAATCAGCCGCAACAGGCCTTGGCTGCCTTTATGGCCGCCCCGGATAGTGTAGATGCGGTGATTACCGATGAATCCATGCCGGGGCTGAGCGGCATGGATATGGCGGTGCAGATGCTTGCGCTGCGCCCGCAACTGCCTATCGTGCTGTGCACCGGCTACAGCGACAAGGCCAATCCTGAAGCTGTGGCCGCTGTCGGCATTGCCGGCTTCATGTATAAACCCGTGGATTTCAATGTGTTGATAAAACGTATCAGGGGTTTGGCGGCGAAATAGGGGGCAAGCGTGGGAGATTTGAAAGGAATACCCTAACCCCCTCCAGCTCCCCCTTGACAGGGGGAGAGCCGGCCCGCTCCTCCCCTGTCAAGGGGAGGCTGGGAGGGGTTGGGGTGATTCAGGCTCCACTGTTTTTGCCTGACATTATGATTTATAAGGGAATATTGCTTATTGGGCGAGTCGGCCAGCAATAAGCCGGCCGATTTGAAATCGCGGTTGTGGAAAGGGGGCCGTTTTGCTAGAATCGCGCCCTCAAATTTTTTGTATAAGGTAGTTTGTTGATGACAACCGTACGTGTTAAAGAGAACGAGCCGTTTGAAGTAGCCATGCGTCGTTTCAAGCGCTCTGTAGAAAAAACCGGCCTGCTGACCGAATTGCGCGCCCGTGAGTTCTACGAGAAGCCAACAGCCGAGCGCAAGCGCAAGCTGGCTGCAGCCGTAAAACGCCACTACAAGCGTCTGCGTAACCAGGTTCTGCCTCCAAAGCTGTATTAATTCCGGTTCCGGCAAGCGCCGCGCCTGTTTGCGCGGCGCCTTACTGACAGAATGAGTCTTAAACAGCAAATCACTGAAGACATGAAGACCGCCATGCGCGCCAAGGAAACGGCGCGCCTGGGGGCTATTCGTCTTTTGTTGGCGGCCATGAAGCAGCGCGAAGTGGATGAACGCATCGAGCTTACAGATTCTGATGTGCTGGCCATTATCGACAAGATGATGAAGCAGCGCCGCGATTCGGTCAGCCAGTACGAGGCAGCCGCCCGCCACGATCTGGCCGATGCCGAGAAGTTCGAGATGAGCGTGCTGCAGGGTTACATGCCGCAGCAGCTGAGCGAAGCGGAAATTGACACGGCCATTACCGCGGCGATTGCCGCCAGCGGTGCGGCCAGTGCGCAGGACATGGGCAAGGTGATGGCCATACTCAAGCCGCAACTGGCGGGGCGTGCCGATATCGGCCGCGTGTCCGGGCAGGTTAAAGCGCGTTTGTCCAAGTAGTAATTGCCCGGCTGGCCAACAGGCCCGGCCACCGGCTAATCCAGTTTCTCCACACCAAAGTTTAAGCGCAGGCGAGGGTTGGGGTGATTCCAAAAAGTTTTATTCAGGATTTGCTCAATCGCCTCGATATTGTCGATGTCATCGAGCGCTATGTTCCCCTGAAAAAAGCGGGTGCGAATTATTCCGCCTGTTGCCCGTTTCACAACGAAAAATCCCCGTCCTTTACCGTTAGCCAGAGCAAGCAGTTCTACCATTGCTTTGGTTGCGGCGCCCATGGCACGGCCATCGGCTTTGTCATGGAGCATACCGGGCTGGGCTTTGTGGATGCGGTGGAGGAGCTGGCGCGCGGCATCGGTGTGGAAGTGCCGCGCGAACAAACGACGCCGGGGCAGGTGCAGCACAAAGTGGCCCCGGATTTATACGATGTGATGCGGGCGGCGACGCGTTACTACCGCGAGCAGCTCAAGCAGTCGCCGCGCGCGATCGACTATCTCAAGCGGCGCGGGCTTTCCGGTGAAGTGGCCGCACGCTTTGGCATCGGTTATGCGCCTGATGCCTGGCAGAATCTGGCCAGCATCGTTCCCAGCTACCAGGACGCCAGTTTGGTCGAGACCGGTATGGTGATTGAAGGCGAGGGGGGAAAGCGGTATGACCGCTTCCGCGACCGCATCATGTTCCCCATCGTGAATGCGCGCGGGCAGGTCATCGGTTTTGGCGGGCGCGTGCTGGACAAGGGCGAGCCCAAGTATCTCAACTCGCCGGAAACCACACTGTTTGAAAAAGGCCATGAGCTGTACGGTCTGTTTCAGGCGCAGAAAGCCATACGCGCCAGCCAGATGGTGGTGGTGGTTGAAGGCTACATGGACGTGGTGGCGCTGGCGCAGCACGGGGTTGAATATGCCGTGGCCACGCTGGGCACGGCAACCACGCCCTTTCATGTGCAGAAGCTGCTGCGCCTGGCCGAGCAGGTGGTGTTCTGCTTTGATGGCGACGCCGCCGGGCAGAAGGCGGCCTGGCGCGCGCTGGAAAACTCGCTGCCGCACCTGGTCGATGGCAAGCGCATCGGCTTCCTGTTTCTGCCCAAGGAGCATGACCCGGACAGCTATGTGCGCGAGCACGGCACCGAGGCGTTTGAGGAATTGCTGCACGACTCGCTGCCGCTTTCCGGCTACCTGCTGCGCGAGCTGTGCGCCCAGGTGGATTTGCGCACGCAGGAAGGCCGCAGCAACTTGCTGAAAAGCGCGCAGCCCCTGTTGCTGGCGATTAGCGCCCCAACCATGGCCTTGCTGCTGCGCAAGGAAGTGGCCGCGCTGGCCGGAATTACCCAGGCCGAACTGGAGGCCTTGTACGCGATCAAGCCCATTGCGGCCCCGCAACGCAAGGCACCGGCCAAGGCGGCGCGCCGCGCGCCTTCCAATGTGCGCGCCTTGTTGCGCTGTTTGCTGGTGAAACCGGAGCTGGCGCGGAGTTTGCCCGCCGATTTCGCCGCCGATGGCGCCGATGCCGCGGCCATCATGGCCCTGGCCGAATGGCTGGCCGGGCAGGAGGGCGAGGTCAGCACGGCCGGTATGATCCAGCATTTTCAGGGCACGGCCCACGAAGCGGCGCTTGCCGCAGCGCAGGCGGATATTTTGCAGTGGGGCGAGGAATTTGACGTGGCGGCCGAGGTCGAAGGTGTGTTGACCAGGCTGCGCGAGGAAGAGCGCAGGCGCCAGTGGCAGGAACTGGAGCTGAAATTCCAGCAAACCGGCCTGAAAGGGCTGGAGCAGCAGGAGCGCACGCTCTACCTGCAATTGCTGCAGGAAAGGCTGGCGGGGATGAAATGAAGCCGGTTTCCCCCAAGCTGCGGTAAGGTTTTGCAAAATCGGGTATAATCCGCGCCCATTTAAGCGGCTTTTGTTCAGGCCGCATTTAATTTTTCAATTTTAGTATTTAACTGGGAATCCACCCATATGGCGACTCAGCAAGACAAGAAAAAATCCGTCAGTGCCAAACAGGCCGCGGCAAATCTGAAACAGGCGGCCAACTCCAAGCAGGATGCAAGCCAGATCGATCCACAGGATATCGAAGCGCGACGCACGCGACTGAAAGCCCTGATCGTGCTCGGCAAAGAGCGCGGCTACCTGACGTTCGCAGAAATCAACGACCACCTGCCGGAGATGCTCGAAGTCGAGCAGATCGAGGGCGTGGTCAGCATGATCAATGACATGGGCATCACCGTCACCGATCAGGCTCCCGACGCGGAAAATATGGTGATGAACGAAGCGGTCACCGCTGTGGTGGACGAAGATGCCGTGGAAGCGGCAGAAGCCGCGCTGTCCACCGTGGACTCCGATTTTGGCCGCACCACTGATCCGGTGCGCATGTACATGCGCGAAATGGGCACCGTGGGCCTGCTCACTCGCCAGGACGAAATCGTTATCGCCAAGCGTATCGAGGAAGGCCTGAAGCACATGATCCAGGCGATCTCGGCTTGCCCTGCAACGATCGCGGAAATTCTGGCGCTGGCAGAAAAAGTTTCACGCGATGAAATGCGCATCGACGAAGTCATCGACGGCTTTATCGAGATTGAAGAAGAAGTCGTGGTCAGCGATGACATGGTAGACGACGAAGAAGCGGAAGAGGACATCGACGAAGACGAAGAAGAATCGGCTGAAGACGGCGATGCGCTGGCAGCCGCCAATCTCGCACAGCTGAAGATCGATGCGCTGGAGCGCTTCTCCGTTATTTCAGAATTGTTCACCAAGCTGGGCAAGGCCTACGAAAAATACGGCTACCGCAGCAAGCAATATGACAAGCTGCAGGAACAGATTTCCGAAGAACTGATGCAGTTCCGCTTCTCCGCCAAGCAGGTGGATGCGCTGTGCGACACCATGCGCGGCCTGGTGGAAGAGGTGCGCGGCCATGAGCGCAGTATTCAGGACCTGTGCGTGAACAAGGCCAAGATGCCGCGCCCGCACTTTATCAAGGTATTCGTCAGCAACGAGGATGACCTGACCTGGGTGGAGCACGAGATTGCCGCCAAGAAGCCTTACAGCGAAACGCTGGTGCGCTTCCAGGCCGCGATTGTCGACCAGCAGAAACGCATGCTGGCTTTGCAGCAGCGCGTGGGCATCCCCATCAAGGACCTGAAGGAAATCAACAAGCAGATGACCAACGGCGAAGCCAAGGCACGCCGCGCCAAGCGCGACATGATCGAGGCCAACCTGCGTCTGGTGATTTCCATCGCGAAAAAATACACCAACCGCGGCCTGCAATTCCTCGACCTGATCCAGGAAGGCAACATCGGCCTGATGAAGGCCGTGGACAAGTTTGAATACCGTCGCGGCTACAAGTTTTCGACCTATGCGACATGGTGGATACGCCAGGCGATTACCCGCTCCATCGCAGATCAGGCGCGCACCATCCGTATTCCGGTGCACATGATCGAGACCATCAACAAGATGAACCGCATCTCGCGCCAGATCCTGCAGGAAACCGGCATCGAGGCGGATGCCGCGACCCTGGCGATCAAGATGGAAATGCCGGAAGACAAGATCCGCAAAATCCTCAAGATTGCCAAAGAGCCGATCTCCATGGAAACCCCGGTGGGCGACGATGATGATTCGCATCTGGGCGACTTCATCGAGGATTCCAACAGCCTGGCGCCGATTGATGCGGCCGTGTACGACAGCCTGCGCAATGTCACCAAGGACATTCTGGACTCGCTCACTGCGCGCGAGGCCAAGGTGTTGCGCATGCGTTTCGGCATCGAGATGAATACCGACCACACCCTGGAAGAAGTGGGCAAGCAATTTGACGTGACGCGCGAGCGTATCCGCCAGATTGAAGCCAAGGCGCTGCGCAAGCTGCGTCACCCTTCACGTTCGGAAAAGCTGAAGAGCTTCCTTGACGGCGAAAGTTAAGTTCAAGGGCCCTTAGCTCAGTTGGTTAGAGCAGAGGACTCATAATCCTTTGGTCCGCGGTTCAAGTCCGCGAGGGCCCACCAATAAGACAAAAGACCCAGGTTTGAACGCCTGGGTCTTTTGTCTTATTGGGGCAGTAATTACGGCGGGGTTATATGAATTGAGATTTAATCTAGCGCAACTTATTGGCGATTTCTGACGCCACTTGTATTTCATATCGATTCACCGCCGAAAGAAAAAACTGTTGAATATCCCTCACGGTGATATCGAGTTCAATGGAATCAAATCCCTCGTCATCGGCATCAAGCGGAATGTTTCCTACCAATACTTCTTTCGCATATTCGCGCTGAAAAGAGGGATCAGCCTGCGAGCCTGCTTCAAGAATATCCGCCATGGTTTTCCCCCGCTGCGACATTGCCATCAAGTCATACAGATCACGAGAACGCACGCGTTGTGATAGCAGCCATGCCTTCATGTGGAAAATGGTTTCTTCATGGGCAATGTCGAATTGAGATTGGCCCCGGATTCTTTTCATTCCTGCGAAATGGCGATAAGGAACATCATTGCGCGCAAAGAATGTCACTTTCACGCCGTCGACAACGTGGTCTCGGCTTTGTGATAGCAGGTCAATACCATTGATACGCGCTTGCGACAATTTCCAGGCTGGCGTGGCAAATTCGTGATGAAGTCCGGCGGTCGCCAGGTTTTCCAAAATGGAATTCACCCGGTCTTTGGACATGGCTGCGCTGGGCAACCAAAAATCAAGGTCTTCGCTCAAGCGATGTCCAAGCTGAATAGATAATGCGGTTCCGCCGATTAGCACAAAGCCGTGCATTAGCGGTTCTTTTGCCAAGGCATCGAATACTCGCCTTGTGCGCTCCGGCATAAACTCCAGTTTAAGCATGCAAAGCCTTTTCGATATTGCCCAGCATCCTGTTCAATCCGGGTGCGGACAGGCTGTTTCTGGAGGTAAATGCCGTGATGGATAGTCGCAAAGCATTTACACCATAGCGGATGGCAATTTTGACCATGTCTTCGAACAAGCCACGCTCAACTACCTTGTCGATCAGGACATCGTCTGTCATGGACGGATTGCTCCAGTCGTAGGGGAACGACAGGTCAAGACGGGCCGATTTACGCCTGGATGTGCCGATTGTTTTATGTGGCACAGGCAGGCTGCGGCTGACTGCCACGATCCTGTTCAAGCGGTTTACCCCAATTTCTTTGATTGTGCCGTTCTCTATGCCATTGATGGTGGCGCGAGAAACTTCCGCCAGACGGGCAAGTTCAGCCTGACTGATGCCGACTTGCAGTCTGGATTGCTTGATTTGCCGGCCGATGGTGTGAATGTCTATGTGCATGGCGGCAATGCTAATACCCGTCCTGTGATGTGTCAAATATATTGGACACCCTGGGATTGTCTGAAAATTGGCGGATTTTTTCTTCGCCTCCGCGAATGCTTGTCATCAGGGTGTAACACCTTCTGGCCAGAATGAGTTTTCCAGAATACTACCCAGATGAAAGGAAAATAAATGTCAGCCATGAAGTTCACCGGATTGTTTCTGTTGCTTGCCTCCACGGCATTGGCGCTGGGAATGGCAGGCAGTACAGGCGCCGCCATCGTGCTGCAGGAGATGGTGAGCGACTGGCGCTGGTTGATTGCGGACGCAGGTGTGGTGGCGGGAGTGCTGTTGCTGCTAGTGGGCGGTGAGACAGTGCGCTGCAACAGGGTGTGAAGAAAATCGGTCGACGTTGACATTTTCCAGCTGGGCGCCTATGATTTGCTACAAGTGTAGTAAATGAGGATGCAGCCATGGGTATGCCGGTACGAATTGACGATGAGCTCTATGAGCAAGCCAAAAGCGCCTCCAAGGGGGAGTGCCGCACAATTGCAGGGCAGCTGGAGTTTTGGGCTAAAGTCGGCAAGGCGGCGCTCGAAAATCCGGAGCTGCCCACGGATTTCGTGCGCGAATTGTTGATTGCAAAGTCAGAAGACAGAAGCAAGTTGACTGATTTCGTTCCCGGCAAATACCGTGACCTGTGAAATCAAAGTTCAGCAAACCAACGCTTTTCTGCGCACCTACAAGAAACTGCATGACAACCAGAAGGGCGCTGTAGATCAGGCTGTCGCAATGATAGTGCGTAACCCGGGGCTGGGTGAGGCAAAGAAAGGTGATTTGCTCGGTGTATATGTGTACAAATTTGACTGCGTGAATCAGCAATTTTTATTGGCCTACGAATACGACCCGGCAACAAGGCTGCTACTTCTGGTTGGCTCTCACGAAAACTTCTATCGCAGCTTGAAACGGTGAGTTGCACCGTGCAATCAAGCGGACCTGGTGCGGTTCAGATACAGCCGCCGCAGCTGCCGCAGCGCCAGTCCTGCGGGTTGATCGCCTGGAAGAACCAGCGCAGGTGTTGTTCATCAATGGGGATGTCATTTGCGGCAAACAACTGGCTCACCCAGTCGACGTTGGCGAGTATCCACTCATCTTCCTTCAGGCCTTCGGCAAAATCTTCATCGTCGGGAAAGATGTGGCTGTAGATGCCGTAGGTACCCATGTCGGTTTCGCGCCAGTGCGCGTCCAGGGGTAACAGTTTGCCCTGGTGCAAGATTTCCCAGTGGCCTGTGCACAGGTTGCTGCCTGTTGCGCTCCAGCGGGCGGTAAAAGGGTTTTCCATAAACTTATAGCATCGGTGGTCGTCAGCCTGGTTCCGCAGTGTCGCTGCGGGGAGGTGGAGCAAGTCTATACCATCAGGGTGCGCTTGTGAGCATAGCCTGCCGCGCTGGCGTGATGATGCACTCGCGGGGTGTCGTGCAAAGCCCCAATTAGCGCGGGTTCCTGGGCTTTGTTTCCCGGGCTGTTCAGGAATATTCACAAAATCAACGGGCAAGCTTTGTAGGAAATCTTCTTACAAAAGAATCGGAAATCCTCTGATTCAGTGACTTGGCGTTCTCTTGCAGAATGCAGTCGTCGAACAGGACATGATTTGTGACCAGGGGGAACAGAAAATGCAGGCTAGCCAGATCAACGAAGAAATCAAGGAATCCAATCTTTCCTACATGCTGCTCGCGCAGCAGATGATACAGGATGACAAGGTCTCCGCAATTTTCCGCCTTGGTATCAGCGAAGAGATGGCCGATTTGATTGCAGGCCTGACCCCGGCGCAAATCCTCAAGATGGCGGCTTCCAACATGTTGCTGTGCCGCTTCCGCTTTGATGAGCGCCTGATGCTCAACATGATTACCGATTTCAACAAGGACAGGATGATGTCGCAGGTGCATGCCACCATCCTGATGTCTGCACAGCCCGTAGAAGCGTTGGCAGCTTAACCGGAAAACAGGGGGAGAGATCATGAAAAACAAGAGCGTAGTCAACGAAGCCCGTGAAATCCAGATTGCCGTGGACCTGATCAACCTGGGGGCGCGCCTGCAGCTGCTGCAGGAAGAAACCTCGATCAGCCGCGAGCGCCTGCTCAAGCTGTACAAGGAAATCAAGGGCGAGTCCCCTTCCAAGGGCATGCTGCCGTACTCCACCGACTGGTTCATGAGCTGGTTGCCGAATATCCACGCCTCCCTGTTTATCGATATCCATCATTTCCTGGTGAAGCATGCCGGCGTCAGCGGCGTTGAGGCGCTGATCAAGAGTTATCGCCTGTATCTGGAGCAGACCAGCCCCGGCGCTGACGAGCCGGTGCTGAGCATTACCCGCGCATGGTTCATGCTGCGTTTCTTTGATGCCAGGATGTTGCAGCTCACACCCTGCACGGAATGCGGCGGCCACTTCGTGGTGCATACCGATGATCTGTGCGATGACTATACCTGCGGCATCTGCCGCCCTCCCTCACGCGCTGGCAAGACCCGCAAAGCCGCGCAACTCGAAGCCGCCGCTGCAGCCTGAGGTTGAAAAAAACAGCAACGCCGTTAATACTGAATCTGCACTCAGTATTAACGGCGTTGTGCGTTGTGGGGCGGCGTGCAAAAGCATGAAATGATAATGTATTCGCAGCCTGTTTCGCCGATGAAAACAGAAAAGTGGCTGCTACCCTGCAAACTGGTTATGCTACATGCGTGTACACAATTAAGGGCATGAATCATGTTGGTGATTATTGGATATGTGGTGGTTTGTGTCTCCGTGTTTGGCGGCTTTGCGCTGGCTGGCGGACACATGGGGGCGCTGTTCCAGCCGGTTGAGTTGCTGATGATAGGCGGCGGCGCCGGTGGCGCGTTCTTTGTGGGTAATTCCGCCAAGACCATCAAGGCAACCCTGAAATCCATTCCGTCCCTGTTCAAGGGCTCAAAATACAGCAAAGACAGCTATATGGAGCTGATGGCCCTGCTTTACGAGCTGCTCGGCAAGGTGCGCAAGGAAGGCCTGATGGCGATTGAAGGCGATGTGGAAAATCCGCATGAAAGCCCGGTCTTCGCCAAATACCCCAAAATCCTGGCCGATCACCATGTGGTTGAATTCCTCACCGACTATCTGCGCATCATGGTCAGCGGCAACCTCAATGCGATGGAAATCGAGAACCTGATGGATGTGGAAATCGAGACGCATCACCACGAAGCGCTGGTGCCGTCGCATGCCATTGCCAAGGTGGGTGACGGCATGCCGGCATTCGGTATTGTGGCCGCGGTTATGGGCGTGGTGCACACCATGGAGTCGGTGGGCATACCGCCGGCCGAGCTGGGCATCCTGATCGCACACGCGCTGGTGGGTACCTTCCTCGGCATTCTGCTGGCTTATGGTTTTGTGGGGCCGCTTGCGGGCCTGCTGGAGCAAAAGGCCGAAGAGTCCACCAAGATGTTCCAGACCATCAAGGTGACCCTGCTGGCCAACCTGAATGGTTACGCCCCGGCAATGGCGGTGGAATTTGGCCGCAAGGCGCTGCTCTCCAGCGAGCGTCCGGGCTTCGCTGAACTGGAGGAGCACGTTAAGCAGAAACGCTAAACGATCTCCACTAACACGAAAAATATTCAGCCATGTCGAGCGAAGATAAACGCCCCATAGTCATCAAGCGCATCAAGAAGGTGGCCGGCGGCCATCATGGCGGTGCGTGGAAAATCGCCTATGCCGACTTCGTCACGGCGATGATGGCGTTCTTCCTGCTGATGTGGCTGCTGGGTTCCACCGCCAAGGGCGACCTGAATGGTATTTCGGAATACTTCAAGACGCCGCTCAAGGTGGCCCTGATGGGCGGCTCGGGCAGCGGCGACAGCTCCAGCATCATCAAGGGCGGCGGCAAGGATCTGACGCGCTCAGCCGGCCAGGTAAAAGAAGGCGAACTGCCCAGCGAGAAAAAGATCGTCAATATCAAGGCGGCTTTGGAGGATTTGGTCAAGCTGGAAAAGCAGCGTGAGCTGGACAAGCTCAAGGCGCTGAAAGGCAGTATAGAAAAGGCGATCGAGAGCAATGCCAGGATGCAGCAATTCAAGAAACAGATATTGCTGGATCTCACCACCGAAGGGTTGCGCATCCAGATCGTGGATGAAAAGAACCGGCCCATGTTCAGGATAGGCCGTGCGGAGCTGGAACCGTACACCAAGGAAATCCTGCATGAGATAGGCAAGATCCTGAATGAAGTGCCCAACAAAATCAGCCTTTCCGGGCATACCGATGCCCAGCCTTATGCCGCAGACCGCAAGGGCTTCAGCAACTGGGATCTGTCGGCAGATCGCGCCAATGCCTCGCGCAGGGAGCTGATTGTCGGTGGTATGGAGGATGCCAAAGTTGCGCGCGTGGTGGGGCTTTCGTCCGCAGTGCTGTTCGACAAGAAAGACCCGTTCAACCCGGTCAACCGGCGCATCAGCATTATCGTGATGAACAAGGAGGCGGCTGAAGCGGCGCAAAAAGATGGCGGTACGGTAGAGGAGACAGTTAACGTCGAGGCCCAGCTTGGCGCGCTGGTGCAAAGCGGTGTGCCGCCCGCTACATCTGCTGTGCCGCCTGCGCCAGTGCTGACTCCTGTGCAAGGCATACCCCCTGTGTCCGCGCCGGTGGCTGCGGTGCACTAAGTTGGAGTAAGCCATGAAGCGTGGGTGGTATGTATCGGGATATTAAAGGTTTACGGGATTCTGCCGCTATCAGCGTAGGGGTTGAGTAAAGCTGGCTACCCGATGGCTCGGGTTGGAAGAGCGAACAATTACAGGGTGGGGAATAAACTAATGTTTAAGAATATGACAGTTAAACTGCGCCTGATCCTTCTGGTTGGTGTCATGGGTATCATGCTGCTGGGTAATGCTGTCTATTTCAGTGTCAGCAGCTCGCGTGCGTTGGCGCACCTGCAGGCCGACTCGCAGCAACTGCTGGATAACGTGGAAGTGTTTGGGCGCATTATTTATTTGATGACACGAAACCGCCTTGTCCTGATTGATGCCGGGGTAAATTTTGAGCCGGCACGCCTGGCGAAACATGAGGCGGAGTTCTACAAGAATCGCGATGAAATTACCCGGATTTCCAAAGAATATGAGCAATCATTGAAAAATGACAAGCAGCGCGAGCTGTTTGAGGTGTGGCGTGGGCACCGTGCTGCTTATGTGAAAGAAGGGCTGGAGCCCATGCTGGCGGCCTTGAAAGATGGCAATGTGGCGAACGCCTTCCGTATCGAGCGTGACAAGGTTAGTGCGCTGAATGGCCTCATCAAGGCGGATATAACTGCCATCAACGATTACAACCAGGTATTGCAAAAGCAGGATGATGAGGAGTTGAAGGCAGGCAGTGCGCACGCACAGAACATAGCCATTGCTATCGTGCTGGTGATCTTGTTGATCGCGGCTGCATTGTCGTGGCAAATCATCCGCAGTGTGGTTATTCCCGCCACCGAAATGCGCGACACCATGGGGCAGATCGCAGCGGATGGCGACTTGAGCCGGCGCGTGACCGTGCATGATGACAGTGAGCTGGGGCAGGCCGCCGATGCCTTCAATACGCTGATGATCAACTTCAGCATGATCATTGCCAAGGCAAGCAAGAATGCGGAGGCTGTGAGTGAAACGGCGACGCAGATGTCTGCGAGCTTTGCGCGCATGACGCAAAGCTCGCAGACCCAGAGCGAAGCCGCCTCTGCGATGGCGGCGGCGATGGAGGAAATGTCGGTCAGCATTTCTTCGGTGGCAGACAACACTTCGGATGTGCGCAAGCTGTCTGATCAAAGCCTGGAGCGCACACGCGAGGGCAACGCCAGCACCAGCTCGATGATCAGGGAAATTAGCCAGATCGAGCAGAACGTCAAACAGATCGCTGGCGCAGTCAATGAATTCATCCAGAGCGCCAACACCATTTCCGGCATGACCCAGCAGGTGAAGGATATTGCCGACCAGACCAATTTGCTGGCGCTCAATGCGGCCATTGAGGCTGCACGCGCAGGTGAGCAGGGCCGCGGCTTTGCCGTGGTGGCGGATGAGGTGCGCAAGCTGGCGGAGAAATCCGCGCAGTCCGCCAACGAAATTGACCGCGTTACCCAATCCTTGCAACAAAAATCGGACATGGCGGAAAAATCGGTGCAGGCCGGTTTGACTTCCCTGCAGACTACTCAACGCCAGATCGAGCAGGTGGCAAGCGTGCTGAAGCAGGCGGGGCAAGCTGTGGAGCAGGCCAGTGGCGGTGTGGGCGATATTGCCTCGTCGGTGGTGGAGCAGAGTCAGGCCAGCCAGGATGTGGCGCGCCATGTGGAAGGAATTGCACAGATGGCTGAAGAAAACCACATGATTATTGCCCAGTCCGAGCAGGGGAGTGTGCGCTTGAATGAGTTGGCGCGCGAATTGAAGAGTGTGGTGGGGCGTTTCAAGGTGAAACACTAAGAGGAAGGATTAAGGGTGCAGATTCGGGTGGTGGCTGAAGTTTGCCGCCGGAATTCATCCTTTAAAAGGAGTCGGACATGTCAGAGTTACTAAAAAATATTGATGCGCGCACCAAGCTTGCCGGTACCAACAAGCTGGAAATTCTCATGTTTACCCTGGGAACGGACAATCGCAGCGGCCGCCGCGAGACTTATGGCATCAACGTGTTCAAGGTGCGCGAGGTGATGCGCATACCCGAAATTACCAAGGCGCCGGACATGCCATCCTGTGTGGAGGGCATGGTGAGTCTGCGCGGCACGCTGGTTCCGGTGATCGACCTGGCGAAATACACCAATATGCAAACCGACACCAAGCCCGCGATCATGATCGTGACCGAATATAACCGCCATACCCAGGGCTTCCTGGTGGAGGCGGTGGACACCATCCTGCGCCTGGACTGGGCCTCGATGCGCGTGCCGCCGGAAATGCTCAATGCGCAGATGGGCGGCCTGGTGACGGCAGTGACCGAGCTGCCGGACAAACGCCTGGTGATGATGATGGACGTGGAAAAAGTGCTGGCAGATACAGGTCAGTTCAGTGTGGATGACTTTGCGCTCAAGAATGTGCAGCCACTGGCTGTGGCCAACCGCACGATCTTTTTCGTGGATGACTCCTCGGTGGCGCGCAAGCAGATCGAGCGCACGCTGGATGCCATGCAGGTGCGTCATATCTCGGCGATCAACGGCAACATGGCGCTGCAGGAACTGAAGAAAATGGCGGACTACGCCGACGCAACGCATGTTCCGCTGAAAAATCTGATTCAACTCATCCTGACCGATGTGGAGATGCCCGAGATGGACGGCTATATGTTGACCCGCAAGATCAAGGAGGACCGGCGCTTTGCCGGTATCCCGGTACTGATGCATTCGTCGTTGTCGAGTGACTCCAACCAGCAGCTGGGCAAGGCTGTGGGTGTGGATGAATACGTACCCAAATTTGATCCACAAAAACTGGCGCAGACCTTGACGCGCCTGTTGTCTTGATGAGAGGAAAGATCATGGCCTTCGAACAATCGATTGCACAATACCAAAACCAGGAAAGCGGCAGCCTGATGGATGCGGTGGATGCGCGCACCAATCTGGCGGGTTCCAACAAGATGGAAATCCTGCTGTTCTCCATAGGCTCGAATGAAATCTTCGGTATCAACGTATTCAAGGTAAAAGAAGTCACCCGCGCGATACGCATCACCAAGACGCCCAACATGCCGCACGGGGTGGATGGCATCGTCAGCCTGCGCGGCCACGTCATGCCGGTGCTTAACCTGGCGAAGTTCATGGGGCTGGGCAATCCGGATGAGCAGAAAGTCATGATGGTGTCCGAATACAGCCGCCATGTGCTGGGTTTCCTGGTGCGCGATGTGGACCGCATCATCCGCGTGGACTGGGACAAGGTGCGCGCCGCCGAGGGCATGGTGTCCAACAACAGCAACCTGATCACCGCCATTACCGAGCTGCCCAATGGCTCGCTGGTTTCCATTCTGGATGTGGAACAGATTTTGTCCACCGCGTTTGGCGACGCGGTGGTGGGCAATATAGACAAGCTGGAAAAAGGCCATGAAAAGTCGGTCTTCTTCGTCGATGATTCCGCTGTGGCGCGTAAGAAAATAGCCGAAGTACTGGACAAGATGGGCGTGAAACACATACAGGCGCATAACGGGCAGGAAGCGTGGGAGCGACTCAAGGGCCTGGCGGATTCAGCACAGAATACCGGAGTTGATTTGCATGAACAGATTCAGGTGGTGCTGGTGGATGCCGAGATGCCGGAAATGGACGGTTATGTGCTGACCCAGCACATCAAGGCGGACAGGCGCTTTGACAATATTCCGGTGGTGATGCATTCCTCGCTGTCGTCAGAAGCGAACCGTGCGATGGGTAAAAGGGTGGGCGTTGATAGTTATGTATCGAAATTTGATGCGGTTGCATTGTCAGAAACGTTGCGGCCTTTGCTGATGTAGGCCGATGTGGCGATAATGGACGGGTTGTACCGGATATGACTGAATCACTTTTCAAGAAAATAGCTAGAAACGGAGGAAATTGTGGCTGATCCAAATATGAAAATCCTGGTCGTGGACGACTTTTCAACGATGCGCCGCATCGTGCGCAACCTGCTCAAGGAGCTGGGTTTTGCCAATGTCCACGAGGCGGAAGACGGTGTCGAGGCGCTGGCCAAGCTGCGCGGCGGTGATTTCGAGTTCGTGGTGTCGGACTGGAACATGCCGAACATGACCGGCATCGAACTGTTGCGGGCGATACGCGCCGACGATGCACTCAAGCATCTGCCGGTGCTGATGGTCACGGCCGAGGCCAAGCGTGAAAACATTATCGAGGCGGCGCAGGCGGGTGCTTCCGGTTACGTGGTTAAACCTTTTACAGCAGCAACACTGGATGAAAAGTTACAGAAAATCTTTCTAACCATGCAGAAGTGAGTGATGCCATGAATAAAAAAGCGACGGCAAATAACGACTCTGACGATTTGGAGGCTCTGTTCGACAGCATAGTTACGGCGAACAGCGAAAGCAGCAGCGCCAAGCCGGCGGCCCCGGTGGCAGCCGCCAAGGCTGTAGCCCAGGGCGGGGCAAAGGGCGAGGAAGAGGAAGTCATCAACGAGATTGGCAAGATGACGCGCGTGCTGCATGACAGCCTGCGCGAACTGGGCTTTGACAAAAAGCTGGAACAGGCGGCCTCGGCCATTCCCGATTCGCGCGACCGCCTCAACTATATTGCCACCATGACGCAGCAGGCAGCCGAACGTGTGCTCAACGCCACTGACTCGGCGCAACCCGTGGTGGAAAAAATCGAGAAAGATGCGAAGGCGCTGGCGGCTGACTGGCAGAAGCTGTTTGACCAGAAAATGGACGTGGAGCAATTCAAGCAGCTGGCGACACGCACCCATGCCTACCTGATCGAGGTGCCCAAGCAGACCAGGCAAACCAATGCGCATCTGACAGAAATTATGATGGCGCAGGATTTCCAGGACCTCACCGGCCAGGTAATCAAGAAAATAATGGAAGTGACACAGGATCTTGAAAGCCAACTCGTCACTTTGCTGGTGCAGCATGCACCTGCCAGCGCAAAAATAGATTCCAGCTTGCTGAATGGGCCGGTAGTCAATGCAGCCGGGCGTACCGATGTGGTTACCAGCCAGGCGCAGGTTGACGATCTATTGGAAAGCCTGGGGTTCTGAAATGGGCGACTTCACAGGGATGGAAGAGTTGTTACAGGACTTCTTGCTGGAAGCCTCTGACCTGCTGTCCGATGTGGATAGCAAGCTGATGGATCTGGAAAAATCTCCTGACGATAAATCGCTGTTAAACGTGATATTCCGCGGTTTCCACACCATCAAGGGGGGCGCCGGGTTTCTGAATGCGCATGAACTGGTGACCCTGTGCCACCTGACAGAAAATCTGTTCGACAAATTACGCAATGGCGAGCTGCAGCTCACGCCTTCCCTGCTTGATGTGATCATGGCGGCGACCGGTGATGTGCGCCTGATGTTCAATGACCTGAGCAAGAATACCCAGCCGCAGGCTGCGCCTCCTGAGGTATTGGCAGCACTGGAGGCCGCCCTGAATGGCGAACAGGTTGCCGCAGTGTCATCCAAGCCTGCACCTGCAGCATCAGCACCGGTTGTTTCCACTGCCCTGCAGGCAGCGGCGCAAACCGGGCCGGACTGGAATCAGCTCTACCACGGCTTGCTGGGAACAGCCACTGCAGCCGCCCCCGTTGCGCCTGCAGTGGCAGCAGCGCCTGCCGCTGCAACACAATCCGAATCAGGTGTGGTGATAGACGAGCACCAGCTCAAGGTCAGCGCCTTTGGGCGCCGTGCCAACGATATTCCCGGCAACCCCGCACCTTCTGCCTCACGGCGCGAAGGTGAGGCGGGCGCCAAAGACAACACCATACGTGTCGACACCGACAGGCTGGATCAGGTGCTTAACCTTTCCGGTGAAATCGGTTTGACCAAAAACCGCCTGACCCATTTGCGCACCGACATCCTGCAGGGGCGTGCCGATCCGGCAACGCTCAAATCGCTGGATGAGGCGGTCAGCCAGCTTGACATGCTGGTGGTGAATTTGCAGAACGCGGTGATGAATACACGCATGCAGCCCATCGGCCGTTTGTTCAAGAAATACCCGCGCCTGGCGCGTGATCTGGCGCGCCAGCTGGGCAAGGATGTGGAGCTGGTGTTGTCCGGTGAAGAAACCGAAATCGACAAGACCATGATCGAGGATCTGAACGATCCGCTGGTGCATCTGGTGCGCAATGCGGTCGACCACGGCGTGGAAAGCGCCGAGCAACGCGCCGCGGCGGGCAAGCCGGAGAAGAGCGTGGTGCAGCTGAGTGCGCGCCAGGAAGGCGATCACATCGTGATCAGCATCGCTGACGATGGCCGCGGCATGCGTGCCGAAGTGCTGCGCAACAAGGCCATAGAAAAAGGCCTGATTACCCCGGAAGCCGCCAGCGCACTGAGCGAGGAAGACAGCCTGAATCTGGTGTTCATGCCCGGCTTCTCCACCAAGGATGAGGTATCCAGTGTTTCCGGCCGTGGTGTGGGCATGGATGTGGTGAGAACCAACATCATGAAACTCAACGGCACTATTTCGATTGAGTCCGAGCCGGGCCGTGGTTCGGTGTTCACCATCACCCTGCCGCTGACACTGGCGATTTTGCCGGTGCTGTTGTTGCGCCTGAGCGACCAGCCGTTTGCAGTGCCGCTGTCCATGGTGCGTGAAATCATGTCGGTGACAGAAGAGGAGCAGCAGCTGATTTCCGGCAAGCCCACCATGGTGGTGCGTGGCGAGGTGTTGCCGCTGCTGTCGCTGGCCAGGTTGATAGGCTGGGAAGACTCCGGAAAATCCGAGGTGGGTGTGCTGATGCAGCAGGGCAACCACAGTTTCATCCTGTCGGCAGACGGTTTTGCAGGGCATGATGATGTGGTGATCAAATCCCTGGATACCTTCCGTCCCAAAGGGGTGGCCGGTGTAACCATGTCCAGCGAAGGCGAGATTGTGCTGATCCTGGATATCAAGGAACTGCTCAGCGATAGCAATATATAAGGGACTTGCCATGCAAGATACACGGCAAAACAGCAAACTCATGGTGCTGGCAGGCGTTGTCATCGCTGCGGCAGTGCTGCACTGGATGCTGGATGGCATGGGTGCGGAGTGGATGGGGTTGCTGATACACGGCGCCATTACTTCAGTTGCGCTGATCGTACTGTGGTGGCTGTTGCGTCCCTCAGCCAGGGGGGCAGAAAAAATTCAGAGTGCAAGCGCAACCCAGCAAAGCGCTGTTGAAAGCGTGCTGCTGCAAACCCATCCGCAATTTTCCCGCCATTTTGCCGGCGCCAATGCCGACCTGAACCAGGTGCAGGCACTGTTGGCAGACGCAATCGAGAAGCTCTTCGTCAGCTTCAATGGCATGCAGAACCTGATCAAAAGCCAGCGTGACCTGGCACTGGTTTTTGTCGACAGCGGGCATGACGAATCCTCGGTAAACAAATTCATGGCCGATACTGCCGAGACGATCAGGAATCTCGACAAGCTGATGGCCGGCATTATTGCCAACGATAAGCTGAGCCGCGAAATGGCGCTCAAGATGGGCAGCCTGAATGAGCAGGTAATGAGCGTGCTGAATGTGCTGGTTGAGATAGATCAGATTGCCAAACAGACCAATCTGCTGGCGCTGAATGCGGCGATCGAGGCAGCCCGCGCCGGTGAATCGGGGCGCGGTTTTGCCGTGGTGGCGGACGAGGTGCGCAAACTTTCCAGCCGCTCCGAGAAGTTCAGCCAGCAAATCCGCAAGGATATTACCGAGATGATCAAGGTGATTGCACTGGCCGAAGAGGCCGTGAATGGCATTTCCCCTGAGGATGTGGGTATTGCGATGGTGGCAAAGAAAAAAATGCAGGACAAGCTTGAGGAGGTGCGTGAGTCCAACATCAAGATGACCCAGGTTATCGAGCAGCAAAACGAGATCTCGCAACAGGTGGATCTGGTGGTGGGGCAAGCCATTACCTCCTTGCAGTTCCAGGATATGGTTGGCCAGTTGCTACAGCATTCGCATACGCAAATCAGCAGCGTGGAATCAGCCTGGGAGCGCCTCGGCGAGTGGTCCAACGAGGCTGCCCAGGGGCATGCGGCTTCGCACCTGAAGATCGAAAAAATGCGCGCGGAAATCGGTGATATATTTGCCAAGTCTGAAAAGATGGGTAACCGCAACCCGGTGCGCCAGGACAAGATGGAAACTGGCGACATCGATTTGTTTTGAGAAACTAGTGCAAATGTTTTCAGGGGAACAGCAATGGCAAAAACGATATTGAGTGTGGACGATTCCAGTTCTA
Organism: Nitrosomonadales bacterium; assembly: GCA_023259065.1. Lineage (GTDB taxonomy): Bacteria > Pseudomonadota > Gammaproteobacteria > Burkholderiales > Gallionellaceae > 39-52-133. Next base: position 4,041 of record JAHFQY010000027.1, on the reverse strand, counting down.
TACGCCAGATGGTGGCGTTTACGCTGAAGAGCGCTGGCTATGAAATCATCGAGGCGGTGGACGGCCAGGAAGCCCTGGACAAGGCCAAAGGCAAGACCGTGGACCTGGTGCTGACCGACCAGAACATGCCGCGTATGGATGGCTTGACGCTGATCAAGAGCCTGCGCGCCATGCCGGCCTATAAATCGGTGCCCATGCTGATGCTCACCACTGAATCCAGTGATGCCATGAAAATGCAGGGCAAGGCGGCAGGAGCGACAGGCTGGATCGTGAAGCCGTTTGACCCGCAGAAGCTGCTGGAAGTGGTGAAAAAAGTAATTGGTTGAAGCACCGGCAATCTGGCAAGCGGCAAGCCTGCTTCCGACACGGCAAGGATAGATACAGGCTTCATTGAAAAAATGACGACCCTGACCGGCCTGTAAACAGGGTCAGGTCAGGAATTAACTATCAGGTGACTTGCGACTATGAGCATTGATCTAAGTCAGTTTTACCAGGTCTTTTTTGAGGAAGCGGCCGAACATCTGGCTTCCATGGAAAGCTTGCTGGTGGCGCTGGATGTGTCCAATCCCAGCATGGATGACCTGAATGCCATTTTTCGTGCGGCGCATTCCATCAAGGGCGGGGCGGGTACTTTCGGTTTCAATGACATGACAGCAGTAACCCACGTGCTGGAAACCCTGCTGGACAAATTGCGCAAACAGGAAATGACACTGACCGACGATATGGTCAGCGCGTTTCTGGAAGCGGGAGATGCCATCTCCATGCAGCTTGCCGCGCATCGCGGCGAGGGTGAAGTCGATCAGGATCAGATCACGGCGGTGTGCGCAAGGCTGGAGCAACTATCCTCGGCACAACCTGCAGCTGACATTGCACCAGTAAAAACAGTCAAGGCAAAATCAAAAAGCTCCGCCAAGAAGCCTGCAGAAGCGGTCGATGACGATTACGGTTTCTTCGATGATATTCCCGCGCTCTCCAAGGCAAGCTCCGATGATGACAGTTATGGTTTCTTCGATGAGGTTGCGGTAGCTGCACCGGCGGCCACGGACGATGCAGGTTATGGCTTCTTTGAGGGTACGCCGCAGCACTCGGCCGAGCAGGAAGACAAGCAGGGTTATGGATTTTTTACCGAGCCATCTGCACCCGCCGCAACGTCTGTAACAGCTGCTGCCACAGCGGCCGCCCAACCTGTTCCTGCCGTTTCCCCCATGCTTGCCGCAGAAGCCCATCCTACACGCCGTGCTGCGGACAAGGTGGCGGCGCCTGTCGCTGAAAATTCCATACGCGTCAGCGTGGAAAAAGTTGATCAGCTGATCAACCTGGTGGGCGAGCTGGTGATTACCCAGGCCATGCTGGCGCAATCCGCATCACAACTGGATGAGTCGGTGCTGGAACGCCTGCAGAACGGTCTTAACCAGCTCGACCGCAACACCCGCGACATTCAGGAGGCAGTGATGTCGGTGCGCATGCTGCCCATCTCTTTTGTGTTCAGCCGCTTTCCGCGCGTGGTGCGCGATGTGGCGAGCAAGCTCAACAAGAAAGTCGAGCTCAAGACCCTGGGCGAGGCCACCGAGCTGGACAAGGGCTTGATCGAGAAGATCGCCGACCCGCTCACACACCTGATACGCAACAGCCTCGATCACGGCATAGAAACGCCGGAGAAACGTCTGGCCGCAGGCAAATCCGAACACGGCACGATCACCCTCAATGCCTTCCACCAGGGCGGCAGCATCGTTATCGAGGTGGCCGACGATGGTGGCGGCCTCAATCGCGGCAAGATACTCAGCAAGGCCAGGGAGCGCGGCTTGCCCGTATCTGATGATATGAGCGACCAGCAGGTATGGATGCTGATTTTTGAAGCCGGCTTCTCCACGGCCGATGTCATCACCGATGTTTCCGGCCGCGGCGTCGGCATGGATGTGGTGAAGCGCAATATCGCCGACATGGGTGGCCGCGTCGAGCTGGATTCCGCAGAAGGCTTTGGCACGCGCACCACCATCCGACTGCCGTTGACGCTGGCGATACTGGACGGGCTGTCGGTGGCGGTTGCCGGCCAGACCTTCATCGTGCCACTGGGGTCAATTGTTGAATCGCTTCAGATCACCGAAGAGGATTTGAAATCAGTCAGTGGCGAGGGACGCTTGTTGCGCGTGCGCGGCGAATACCTGCCGCTGGTGGCGTTGCATGAAGTATTCAACATCAAGCCCACGGTGACCGACCTGAGCCAGGGCATCGTGGTGATTATCGAGGCCGAGGGCAAGAAAACCGCCCTGCTGGTGGATGAGCTGCTGGGCCAGCACCAGGTGGTGATCAAGAGCCTGGAATCCAATTTCCGCAAGGTGCCGGGCATGTCCGGCGCCACCATCATGGGCGATGGCAAGGTGGCGCTGATTCTGGATGTCACGGCCCTGGGTGGACACCATGCGGCACAAGCCCGACTGGCGGCATAAAGTACGAGAGCCGAAATGAACAGCAAAATAGTGAACATCGCTAAATTGGTGAACATTAACGTGATGGCGGAGGTGTCCTCATGCGCATGAACACACCAGTGACCAATGTGGAATATGAGCTCAGACAAGACTCTTCCATCGTTTCCCAAACGGATCTAAAAGGCCTGATCACTTATGTCAATGCTGATTTTATCGAGGCTAGCGGGTTTAGTGAGGCAGAGTTAATCGGACAGCCGCACAATCTGGTGCGACACCCCGATATGCCGGAAGAAGCGTTCGCTGACTTGTGGCGCACATTAAAGGCAGGTAAGCCATGGACAGGGATCGTAAAGAACAGGCGTAAAAGCGGCGATCATTATTGGGTCGTAGCCAATGCCACACCAGTATACGAAGGTGGGTCAGTGGTGGGGTATATGTCCGTGCGCAGCAAGCCTGGCCGGGCAGTAATCGATGCACATGAGGCCGCCTACCGCCTGTTCAGGGAGGGCAGGCAGGGCAAGTTGCGCATAAGAGAAGGTAAAGCGGTGCGGTCTGGAGTTGCTGACAAGCTTGGCCTATTGCGCAATGCCTCCATCAAGGCGCGCATTTTGATCATGATGGCGATGGGAGTCTTGTTGCTGGTAACGCTTGGCTTGCTGGGAGCCTTCGCTGCTCAACCCGCCATGATTGCGGCCATTGCGGTTGCTGGCGCGGTGTTCCTGGCCTGGTCGGGTTGGTCTCTTATTCGCAGCACGGTTGGCCCGATCCAGTTTGCCAGCAACCAGCTTAATGAGATTGCCCAAGGGCGATACACAAACAGGATTGAAATTGATCGCGATGACGAAATTGGCAGACTGATGTATGCAATGAAGTCCATGCAAATACGCATGGGCTTCGAGGTGTCTGATGCCAGGCGTACGGCCAATGAATCCATGCGGGTCAAGGTTGCACTGGATAATGTGGGTACCAGCGTGATGATTGCAGATAAAAATCGCAACATCATCTACCTGAATAAATCTGTTGTCGCATTAATGACCAAGTCAGAAAGCGCCTTGCGTACGGTAATGCCAAATTTCAGCGCCGCCAATCTGATGGGAGCCAATATCGACCAGTTTCACAAGAATCCTGCGCATCAACAACAGTTACTTGCCAATCTGAACGGTACATACCGCACTGAAATCAAGGTGGCTGGACGAACTTTTGCATTGGCTGCATGCCCGGTAATTAATGAGCAGGGTGAAAGGCTGGGATCAGCTATTGAATGGAGCGACCGCACAGACGAGGTGGCCATAGAGAAGGAAATCGAAAATATCCTTCAGGCTGCGGCTAATGGCAACTTCAATCAGCGTATCAGCGTTGAAGGCAAGGAAGGTTTTTTCAAGCGTTTGGCTGAGGAAATGAATAGCCTGATGCAAACCAGTGAGGTTGGCCTCAACGAAGTGGTGCGTGTCCTGGGAGCACTGGCCAAGGGCGACCTGACCGAGAAGATTACTAGCGAATACCACGGCACTTTCGGCACGCTCAAGGATGACTCGAACTCTACTGTAGAGCAGCTTACCGAAGTCATCAGCCGCATCAAGGAAGCGACCGACACCATCAACACCGCCTCCAAGGA
>JAHFQY010000001.1:18615-130071 GCA_023259065.1 Nitrosomonadales bacterium | reverse complement strand
TGCTTACGCAGGATGGCCGCGTGGCCAAACAGCTGATAGGCGAGAACTCGGAAGTGGACAAGGAGTACCTGGTGCGCGTCACCGGCAAGCTGGTGGGCAACGGCCTCAACATGCTCAACCACGGCCTGTCGCTGGACGGGCAGAAACTCAAGCCCGCCAAGGTCACCTGGCAAAATGAGGATCAGTTGCGCTTTGTGTTGCGCGAGGGGAAAAAGCGCCAGATACGCCGCATGTGCGAACTGGTCGGGCTCAAGGTCACGGGGTTGAAACGCGTGCGCATCGGCAAGGTGAAGCTGGGTGAGCTGCCGCTGGGGCAGTGGCGCTATCTGCGCGAGGACGAAAAATTCTAGGGCCGAGTGGCAGCAAGTGCCGCCACTTGGACATAACTTAATTCGCTACGCTCAGCCTTCCCTGCCCACTTCGATCAACAGCACCATCACCCTTTTGGCCACCGCCACAAACTGCTTCTCATGGATGGCGGCATCCGCCAAATTGCCGGCGAGCACGTCGCGGACGATGGCATGCGCAACCTGGTGCAGCTCGACGTTGGCCTTGTGCAATTTATCCAGCACCAACCTACGCTCATTGCTCATTTCCAGCGCATCCGACTGCAGAATCCAGCGCCCCAGCTCGGTGTCGTCGGCCTGCGCCACCATCTCCGGATCCAGGCTGTAGCCCAGCGATCCCTCCATGAATCGGTGGATGCGCGATTTCCAGTTGGCATGCGCATTCATGACGTCAGTCAGCAACATCATGCTTTTATCGGTGTATTCGGAAGAAAAGAAACCGGACTTCTTGAACAGATTGGAAAAGAACCCCATCACATGCCCCCTCAAGACTATGTTCACATCAGGAAAACCGCATACAAGCTGAGCCGACGAGTGCAGTCTAAACTCAAATTGCGATTTACCCAAGTTGCATATTCCTGATCAGGCAGCCTGGCCGCTCACCCCTGCTCCGGCCGTGCTGATTTTGTGCTCCACCATCAGGGAATAGAGACGGCGACTATCCGCGCGCAATACGGTAAATATCATGCCGTCTAGTTCAATGCGTTCCCCGCGCTTGGGCAGCCTGCCGACAGCCTTGAGCACCAGGCCGCCCACGGTGTCCACTTCCTCATCGCTGAATTCCGCTTCCAGCGCTTCATTGAAGTCGGCAATTTCAGTGGATGCTTTCACACGCCAGTGTCCCTTGCCTACCGGGATGATATTGTCCTCGTCCTCGTCAAAATCATATTCATCCTCGATCTCGCCGACGATCTGCTCCAGCACGTCCTCTATCGTCACCATGCCGCATACGCCGCCGTATTCGTCCACCACCAGTGCCATGTGGTTGCGGTTGCCGCGAAAATCGCGCAGCAGCACGTTGAGGCGCTTGGATTCGGGCACAAACACCGCAGGGCGCAACATGTCGCGCACGTCGAACTCCTCGCCCGCGTAGTAACGCAGCAAGTCCTTGGCCAGCAGAATGCCGATGATGTTGTCCTTGTTGCCGTCGATAACGGGGAAGCGCGAGTGCGCGGTTTCGATGACGAAGGGAATGAATTTTTCCGGCGGCTCGCTGATGTCGATGACATCCATTTGCGAGCGCGGCAGCATGATTTCGCGCACCTGTTGCTCGGATACCGAGATCACACCTTCCATCATGGCCAGGCCTTCGGCGTCCAGCAGGTTGCGTTCGTAAGCGGAGTGCAACAGGGTGATGAGTTGTTCGCGGTCTTCCGGTTCACGCAGCAGCATTGCGGAAATGCGTTCCAGCAAGCTTGGTTTGTTACTGTCAGAGTCGTCCATCTTTACTTCATGTGGTTACTACATAGGGAGCAGGATACCCTAATTTGACCATTAACGCAGTTTCCAGCGCTTCCATTGCGGCAGCATCCACGTCGTTTTCATGGTCATGGCCCTGCAGGTGCAGCGCCGCGTGCAGCGTCATGTGGGCATAGTGCGCGAGCAGTTTCTTGCCCTGCTCGGCGGCTTCGCGCGCCACCACCGGCGCGCAGATGACGATATCGCCGGACAGCGGCTCGGTATCATCGTAAACAAAGGTGAGCACATTGGTGGCGTAGTCCTTGCCGCGAAAATCCCGGTTGAGCGCGCGCCCTTCATCTTCATCGACGATGCGCAATGTGGCCTGCAAGTCCTGCTGCAACCCGGCCTGCATCCAGCGGCGAAATTGCGCGCGCGTAGGCAGCCCCTCCAAGGGGCTGGCATATTGCACGGAGAGCGAGAGTTTATGTGCATTGCTCATGGCATTACCTTGTGCTGCTCATTGTATTTGTGAGGCATCAACATCAAAACCCTGGTTGTCCGCAGATTAAACAGATTAATCTGGATTGAGGAATTATGTGCATCTACAGATTCACCCAATGGGTAAACAGGATTTATTTTGCACCTGCATGACAATCAATCTAATCTGTCTAATCTGCGGATCAAACCTGTTTTTACAGTGTCACCATTTCACCGCGCAAGGTGTGATGCTCCAGCGCGGTAATCCTGACATCAACGAATCGTCCCAGCATGCCGGTGGAGCCGGCGAAATTCACGGTGCGGTTGTTATCCAGCCGCCCTGCCAGCTCTTGCGCATCACGACGCGACACGTTTTCCACCAGCACGCGCTGCACGCTGCCCACCATACCCTGCGCCACCGCATGCGACTGCCGGTTCACCAGTTCCTGCAGGCGCTTCAAGCGCGCGGCCTTGACCTCGGGCGTCACCTCGTCGGGCATCTCCGCTGCCGGTGTGCCGGGGCGCGGGCTGTATACAAAGCTGAAGCTCATGTCGAAACCCACATCCTCGATCAGCTTGATGGTTGCCTCGAAATCCTGCTCGGTCTCGCCGGGGAAGCCCACGATAAAGTCCGAGGTCAGCACCAGATCGGGACGCACCGCGCGCAGCTTGCGGATAATGGATTTGTACTCAAGCGCAGTATACCCGCGCTTCATCGCCGCCAGAACGCGGTCGGAACCCGACTGTACCGGCAGGTGCAGATGGCTGACCAGCTTGGGAGTGCTGGCGTACACATCGATCAGGCGCTGGGTCATTTCCTTGGGATGCGAAGTGGTGAAGCGCAGGCGCTGCACGCCGTCGAGCGCGGCAATGGCCTGCAGCAGGAAGGCAAAATCCACGCTGTCGCCGTCTTCATGCTCGCCCAGATAGGCATTCACGTTCTGCCCCAGCAGGGTGATTTCCCCCACCCCCTGCGCCACCAGTTCGGCCACATCCTTCATCACATCGGCGAACGGGCGCGATACCTCATCCCCGCGGGTATAGGGCACCACGCAGAAAGTGCAGTACTTGCTGCACCCTTCCATAATGGCAACAAACGCGCTGCCGGCGCTGGTTTGCGCGGCCGGCAGGTGATCGAACTTTTCGATTTCGGGAAAACTGATATCGACCTGCGGCTGCCCGCTGTCGCGGCGCGCGGCAATCAGCTCGGGCAGGCGGTGCAGCGTCTGCGGGCCGAACACCACATCCACGTAGGGCGCGCGCTTGATGATCACGTCACCCTCCTGGCTTGCCACACAACCGCCCACGCCGATCAGCAGATCGGGGCGCAATTTCTTCAGCGGCCCCACCCGGCCCAGATCGGAAAACACTTTCTCCTGCGCCTTCTCGCGCACGGAACAGGTGTTGAACAGAATGATATCCGCCTCTTCCGGGCGCTCTGTCAGCTCCAGCTGTGTGCCCGCACGCAGCACATCCACCATTTTCTCGGTGTCATATTCATTCATCTGACAGCCGTAGGTCTTGATGTAAAGCTTGGCAATCCTGTTCATGAACACCCTTCAAATATTCCGTCGTAAACCCGAGTAAAGCAGTCGTGCATCACGGTCCGCTTTCATCTTCGGCGCTAAAATTGTGCTACGATTGTCGCTGCTGTATTTCAACAGCCGTTCGTTTTTTATTAGGAGGAGACCGAAATGGCACTTATCGCAACCGTATGCGCAATTGGCACCGCTGCTGCTGCAGTACTGTTTTCACTGTGGATGCTGAAAGAACTGTTCGCAGGCAACTAGGCAATTCCCGTATTGAAATAAATCAGTACTGAAATAAAAAACTCCAATCCGCACGGATTGGAGTTTTTTATTGCCCGGCTTGTTGCCGCCAGCATCAAATTCCGTGTAAACCTTCTGCCACGACTTCAAAAAACAAAAGGGCCGGCAATCAAGCCAGCCCGTTTATTTTGGTGGTGATAGGTGGATTTGAACCACCGACCTCAGCGTTATGAGTGCTGCGCTCTAACCACCTGAGCTATATCACCGGTAACTGTTGCCGAATCATTTTGCATTCAGCTCCCATAAGGATGATGCGCACCAAAAACACCAACAAGGGCGGCAATCCATCACAAGGAGGCAGCATTCTCCTGATTTCGGCCCCGCCTGTCAATCATCAAAAAAACAAACGGGGTACATGAAATTCATTCCCGCATCCCAGCTTTCAACAAATCTTCAAACGCCTCCCCCGAAATCGGCCTGGAGAACCAATACCCTTGACCAAAATCGCAGCCTGCCTGGGTCAGCAGTTCACGCTGCGATTCGGTCTCCACCCCTTCTGCAATCACTTTCAGGCCGAGCTTATGCGCCATCACGATGATGGCTTCGGATAAAGCCATATCGTCCGAATCGGTCGCCAGGTTGCGTACGAATGACTGGTCGATCTTCAGATAGTCGATATCGAATCTTTTCAGATAGGACAAAGAAGAATAGCCAGTGCCAAAATCGTCGATCGCGACCTGAATACTTGCGTCTCGGAAATCGAGCAATTTGCCGGTGGCATCTGAATCTTCATTCAACAGCAAGCCTTCTGTGATTTCAATAACCACGGCCTGTCCGGTCAAGTCCAGTTCCCGCAAATAGTTGAACCATGCCTTGCCTGCACAACTGGTTGTGCTGCAAAACTGCACTGGCGACACGTTCACACTGATCTGGAATTCGGCATCGTATATCATCCTCCAGCGTTTTACCTGTTGCGCCGACTCCCTGAACACCCAATCGCCGATCTCGACGATCAACCCGGTTTCTTCGGCCAACGGGATGAATTGGGCCGGGCTGACCATGCCGCGCTCCGGATGTTGCCAGCGGATCAGCGCCTCAGCTTTGTTAATGCGCCCAGTCTTCATATCCACGATGGGCTGGTAATAGATTCTGAACTGGCCGTCAGCCAATGCTCCGCGCAGCTCGTTGGTCAAGCGCAGCCGGGCTTGTGCGGCTTGCTGCATGGATTGCGTGAAATATTCGAAGCGGTTATGCCCCTTGCTCTTTGCCACATACATCGCCTGGTCGGCGTTCTTGAGCAAGTCTTCCATTTCGGTGGCATCAAGGGGATACAGCGTGATACCGATGCTGGCTGAAATATAGGCAGTTTCGTCTCCCAGCCGGAATGGCTCAGCCAGGCTTTGCAGTATGCTTTCGGCCACCCGCTCAACATTGCCGTCATTTTCAATCTCCGCCAGGATGACGGTAAACTCATCGCCACCCAGGCGCGCCACGGTATCGGTCTCGCGCGCGCACCCGCTGATGCGTCGCGCAGCTTCTGCCAGTAGGACGTCACCCATGCTGTGCCCAATCGTGTCGTTCACCTCCTTGAACTTGTCGAGGTCGATGAACAGCAGCGCCATCCTTAGCCCGGTGCGTAACGCCTTCTTAATTTCCAGCTCCATGCGGTCATGGAACATATGGCGGTTGGGCAGCCCGGTCAGCGTGTCAAAGTTGGCCTGGTTCCAAATCAACTTCTCGGCTTCTTTCTGTTGTGTGATATCGCGAATAAAACCGTTGAATTCGTACTTATCCACCGAATGGATTGCGGTGATGGACAATTCGACGGGAAATTCGTGACCGCCACGACGCATCCCCACAGTTTCAAAGCGCGTGTTCAGAACCGTCCCCCTGCCAGAGGCCAGGAAACGCTCCAAGCCGCGCACATGCGCCTCGCGGTATTGGGGCGGGATGATCGTTTCGCTCAGCATCCGCCCGACCGCCTGCTCCGCTGTCCAGTCGAAGGTTCTCTCCGCCTGCTTGTTCCAGCCGGTGATACTGCCATCAGCACCCATTTGCACCACAGCGTCCAGCGCGGTCTCGATAACAGCATGGAGCTTTTCCCGGCTCTCGGCCAGCGCCCGCTCTTCCTGTTTGCGCTGAGTGACATCGCGCGACGAGCAATACACCAGTTGCCGTTCGTCAACGTCCACTTTGGCAATGTTGACTTCAATGTCAATGATGCTGCCATCGCGGCGGCGATACCTGGTTTTAATCATCATGGCGGCATCCCCAAGCGCCGCGATGTTCGCCTTGATCTGCGCTGCTGAAAACTCCACATTCCACTGTGCCGCATTCATGCCGGACAACTCCTCCGCTGAGTAGCCGAGCATCTTGCAGAACGCATCGTTCGCCTGAACCACGCTACCCTCAAGATCGAGGATGAGGATGCCGTCGCTGGCGGCACGCAACAAGGTTTCGTTCTTGCGGCCTTCCCGTGCAAGTAATTCCTCGGCACGCTTTTGCGCCCCAAGCATGGCGTTGAATCCATCAGCCATTTCGTTGAAGCTGTCCCCCACCCAACTGAGCTCGTCTTTTGTCTTGAGGTCGATCCTTATTTGCAGATTTCCGTTGGCAAAAGCGCTGGCCGCGCGCGCGAGCGACTTGATGTTGCCGACAATGGCGTAGTAGATACTGATCGACAGGTAGACTACCAGCACGAATACCAGAAGGGATATCCCAACAGTGGTAAGCAGCTCCTGCTTTGCGCGGTTGATGCGCGCCTTGATCAACGTCTCGGCCATCGGCAGCAGAGAGTCGTACATTTGCGCGTAGCTATTGTCGATCGTAGCAGTAGCTATATCCAGAAAGGACTCTGGAGCCATGGAAAAATGGCTGGTGAGTATATCGAATGTCACAATATCGGTAACTTGCTGCACCGAGCTGACAATATCCCTATAAGTTGCCCGGAGTGAGCTTTGCACTGCCGGGTTATGGCGAGCGGTCTTCTCCAGGCTGGCGCCGAGATATTTGAGAGAACTATCGAGCTCGGCCATCATGATCCTCAATTCGATCTTCCGGCTCTCGTTGATGCGCTTTTCAGACAGAATACTGGTGCCGTAGGCACGAATTTTACCCAGATGTTCGAGCGTGCGAGGCAGCTCGTTGAGCGAAGTATTGATCAAATAAAATGAGGCGAGCTCTGGATCCAGGGTCAGTGAATATTTATCGGCAACGAATACCACGAACATCTGAAGCTGCTCGATCAGGCGGGTATGCGCGGCGAAATTCTCGGTGGCCGTCCACTCTGGCCCATCCTTTCGCAACTTCGTCCAGTTTATCTTGATGCGCTGGAAGTCTTCGCCTGCGCTCAAGCTGGCGGGTAACTCCGCTTCCATTTCATCAAAGAATCTGGCGGCTTCCTTTTCCTTGGCGGCGCGCCTGTTGCGGAAAGACTCGTTACCTGAAAGCAGCGCTGCCGAAACTCCACGGAGTTGCTGGAAGAGTTGCACCGTTCTGGAAATCGGCTTGATCAGCGCGACTCCTTCAATCTGCCGCTGCGAGGGTTGGATAATGCGGTTGAGGTTGACGAACAGACTGTACACCACCACCGCAATCGCAACCAGTGACACCAACCACAGCAACGTGAATTTCTTGGTATAATTTATGCGGTTCAGCAGGGTAATGGCAGGCGAAAACAGGGGGTGTACCGCTCTATTGCTATTGTATGTCATGGACATTACTCCTATGCACGTCCTGAGCATCGGCATTCCGTCACTCGCTGCGCGCTGAACTATCAGCCTGTGCTCTCTAAAGTTGCAGAATTGATACGCACCCTGTAGAAAGCTTACCCAGCGATTTACCGCTTCTGCGGCTGGGTCGCATGGTCTGGTGAGTTATCTCCCTGCATTGCTTGTTTTTTTCGGCTGGGTTGTGGCCAAGCGCACTGACTACCATATGCCTGATCGCTGCGCGCCCCATATTTTGTAGACTCTGCGGCATTCTGCCACGCTCCTCAACTCAGTCAAATGCTGCTCTTGTTGCAACATACCAACAGACCAGGTTGGCGTCATACACCATGCTTGGGTGACACAAACAGTTAAAGAGATGACCGTGAGCATAAGAAAATTCAGATTGATTTCACTTGATCAAGTCTGCCATAAATTCCAAAAAACACATAGGCAGTTTGGCTGATTCTGGCAAAGACCGCGCAATATATTCAAAAACAGCACCGCTAGCGAGTAGCTCGCCTCAGAAAATAATTATGTATCGCTCGGCCTGGGCTTGTCGAAGGCATGCATTTGTGTGGTCTACATGGTTAGGCAAACTCACTGCGAACGGTAATGGTTATACTGAGACGGTCTACCAGGGCGGGAAACACGCCCTATTGAGATTTACATAAATCATGACAACCAGATGAAACAACTCCACTCCCCCTGATGAAACTACTAGCCATTCGACTAGGCTGTCAAAAAACAACAGCAAAGTCGCTGGTTATACCCCAATGCTGTTCGGTTAGTAATTTTCCCCTACCGTACCATCCCCCTCTCCCGCAAGCGGGAGAGGGGGGAGCGAAGCGGAGGGAGATGGAAAGCTTTATCCGAACAGTATTGGGTTATACCCCCCTTTTACAAAGTGGGGAACCCGCCAGGGTTTGTATGCAGAGCGTATCTCCCTTTTGCCAGAGGCGCGGGCGCACGCAGTGCGGGCACCCAACGGTGTACCCCTTGCGGGTCAAAGTGAGGCTGGGTGGGATTAAAAGTGTCGCGAATTACTCAGCAGTCAGTATGTATGGCGACATTAATAATGCTCAATTTGCGGGCCATGGCAGGCTTGTAGGAGCTGGCCATGCCTGCGACAAGCAATCCCACTGCGCTTTCGCGGGCAGGGCCCGCTCCTACAAGAACAATTTTCCTGAATAAATATCATAGGTATTCTTGTTGTGATAATTCCTGACTGCTGTGTAAGTAACAAAACTACTCACACGCTACCGTCTTCAGCTCGCTACCGGCGTAGTCTTTCTGCCATGCCGCAAGCTGGGTCGCTCCTGCAGCATCCACATGCTTGAGCACAAACACGGTAAATTTCAATTTGATTGCCCGCTCGCCCACCCTGGTCGGCTTGATGCCTTTCTTGTTCAATTCGGCCTGGTAATTTTTTGCCGCTTCTTCTGTCTTGAACACACCCAGTGAAATGGCATTCAGCCATTGCCCGGATTCCTGCACCACAAAATAATCTTCCACGCCCAGCTCTTTCAGCTGCTGGATTTTTTTCACCCGGTTTGCATGTTTCTTCAGCGGTGGGATGTAGACCCAGTAGCCATGCGCATATTCCACCGTGCGTTGCGCCAGCTTGTCACCCAGCTTCAGCTGGGCCAGCGCCTTTTCCGCCCGGCTCAAATCAGACCCGGAAAATTCGCCCCACTCCATGCAGCTATTCTCTGCAACGCGTGCCACAGGCACGGGTGATGGCGCGGACGCTATCACCACCGGCGCCGCAACTGGAGGAGCTGGCGGCGGGACAACACTCGCCACTGCAACACTCGCTACTGGCGCGGCTGATACTGCGGGTGCGCCTATCAGCCTGATTTTCTCCGGATTGAGCGCAGCCAGTGGCTGAACATTCCTGTCCTCTCCGCCCAGCCTGCCCCCCCATTGCATCAGCGCAAAGAACAGCACATTAGCCAGCACCAACAAAACCACAAACCACCTCATCACGCCCGTATCTCCTGTGCAGTTATATACAAGCCTTGCAACACCAGGTTATCCACCTGTTCGCACGGCATCTCCAAATGCGGATGCAAAGCCGCGGCAGCCCCGCCGCTGATTATGCAGCTGACAGCCTGCCGCGCAGCCAGCAAAGCGTATTGCTGTTGAACAGCGCCAATTGTCGCACGCATTACCCCGCTATATATCGCATCTGCGGTGTTGCGCGGAAACTCGCAAAGCTTCCCCGCATCCGCGCCCAGCTGCGCCGCATTGCTCACCAGGCTGCGCTGCATCAGGTCCATGCCGGGCAGTATCAGCCCGCCCATAAAATCGCCCGTGGCAGAGAGTGCATCCACTGTCGTGGCCGTGCCGCAATTCACCACCAGGCACGCGCCCCCCACCCTGCGCCAGGCCGCAATCAGCGCCAGCCAGCGGTCGCTGCCCAGTTGCGCGGGCTGCTCGTACAAATTGCGCACGCCGCACTGTTGCGCCTGCGCCTTGACCATCTGCACCGGGCAGGACCACATCTCGCCCAGTTCGCGCAGCAGCTGCGCCATGGACTCGCCCGCCACGTTGGAAGCAAGCACCCGCTGTTGTGGCGGCAAGGCAGACAGCGCAACGCGCAAGGCGGGCCTATCCTTGTTGTCGGCGACCCCCTGCTGCGCCCATGCGCCGTTTTCCAGCAGCGCCCATTTGCTGCGGCTGTTACCCACATCAAGCAGCAACATTGTCTACCCTCCTCAGGCTGATTTCACCCGCATTGAACACCCTGATCTCCGGCTGCCCGGTTACGCGGCAGGGTGTTTCCAGCAGCAGCGCACCCTCCGGCGTCACCCCCAGCACGGTACCGCGAATATCTTTGCCATCGGGCAACAGCAGTTGCACCTGCTGATTCTGGCAGGCATGATAACTTTCCCATTCGGCATGCAAACCGGCAAAGCCGTGTTGTGCAAACTCGCGCAGCACATTTGCCAGCTCAAGCAACAACAGCGCCAGCAAATTATTGCGCTCGGGCACTGCATCCGTCATTTGCGACAGGTCGGTCACGGCTTGATCTATGTGTTGCAGAACCTGCTGCGGCAGGCGCAAATTCAATCCCACCCCGATCACCACCGCACTCGGCCCCAGCATATCGCCCTGGGCCTCGATCAGGATGCCGGCCAGTTTTCCGTTGGGGCCCAGCACATCGTTGGGCCACTTGAGGCGGGCACTGTCCACACCGCATTGGCGCAACACGCGTATCAGCGCCACGCCTGTCGCCAGGCTCAATCCCGACAATCCGGCCAGCCCGCAGTCAAAGCGCCACAGCAAGGAAAAGGTGAGGGCGTTGCCCAAACCGGAGTGCCAGGTGCGCCCCAGCCTGCCGCGCCCCCCGCTCTGCCACTCCAGCGCCAGCACGCTGCCACTGGGGGCTTGCCGGGCGGCGCGTTGCAGCATCTCCGAGTTGCTGGACGCAGCGTGTTCGGCAATCTCGAGGTGGAATTCCCCGCCACGCGCTCCCAGATGCTTGCGCACACTGGCCACATCCAGCCACTGCGGCGCTTCAGCCAGGCGATAGCCGCGGCCGCGCACGCTGTGCAGCGTCAGCCCGTATTGCCCGACCCCGTGCAATGCGTTGTTGACGCTGGCGCGTGAAACGCCCAGCTTTTGCGCCAGCACTTCTCCGGAATGAAACTCGCCATCACCCAGCAAGCGCAGCAGGGCAAAGGTCAGCGGCTTGGGCACAGCAACAGTCTCGATGATCTTGCTCATTGCTGCAGCTTGCCCTCGGGAATTTCAACTCGCGTATCCAGCAGCAACAGTATTTCCTCCCTGCGCCGCATGGCATCCTGATAGCCCAGATCAATCAAGGCACGGCAGAACGCCTTGTCAAACAGCAGGTAGCTCACCAGGTTTGCCCCGCTGCGCCGCATTGCCCCCACCAGGCGCAGCAGGAAGCGTATCGCCCAGGGCAGGTTGCCGGCATAGCGCTGGGCAATTTTCTCTATCGACTCGCTGGGCTGTATCACCAGCACATCCACGTGCTGCAGATTGATATCCCGGCGCTTGTCCTCGCTCAGCATGCTGACGGTGTGATTGATGCGGCGCAAGCGCTCCAGATCCAGCTCCAGACTGTCGAGAAAAATACTGTTCATGGCATGCCCGGCAATCTGCGCCAGCGAGGGATATTCATAACTGCGGCGGCGTTTGCTTTGCTCATTCACGCTTTGCCCCACGCCTATCACCAGCACCCGGCACGCCCCCAGATGCAAGGCCGAACTGACCGGTGCAATCTGGCGCATCGAGCCATCGCCAAAATATTCGCGGTTGATGCGCACCGCGGGAAACAGGAAGGGAATGGCGGAGGATGCCTGCAAATGCCGCGCCTCGATTCTGGCAGGGATGCCCAGGCGGCGTGCGCGTTGCCAGGGATGTATGCCCTTGACCCCCTGAAAGAATGTCACCGATTGTTCGGAGGTATAGCCGGATGCAGTAATGCTCAATGCATGCAGATGTCCGCTCTCGATGCTGTCCTGGATCTTGTCGCAGGGCAGCGTTTCATTCAGCAGATCCACCAGCGGCGCATTGTCCAGCAACGATACCCGGTTCAGCTTGTTGCTGCCCATGCTGCTCAAGATCAGCCCGGCAATCCAGCGCGAGGTATTGCTGAACACGCCCACCGGATCAGCCCGATAAATATGATCGACCTGCGCATGCTTCCAGAAACTCAGCAGATACTGCACGCCCTGGCGGAAATTTCCCGCATTCACCGCCAGGGTAACAGCGTTGATTGCGCCGGCAGAAGTACCGCAGATGATCGAAAATGGACTGCGCGCCTGGCGCGGAATAATTTCCGAGATCGCCTTCAACACCCCCACCTGATAGGCTGCGCGCGCACCGCCACCCGACAGTATCAAACCGATTTTTTTATCCATGCTCAGAGCGGCCATTCAAAAAGTTACTGTTATCCTATTCCCACTTCGGCATGCACACTCACCAGCGCCTCGCGCAATGTTTCTTCGGGCAGCTTGTTCACCAGCGTCGACAGCATTTCGGCGGCCTCTGCCGCCTCGGCCGGCAGGGCGCGCCCGTCGGTGTTCGCCATCAGCACGGCGGCGGCCCCCACCACCTTCAGCAGGCTGTTGCGCTCGTTCATCATCATTTCCAGTTCACTGCGCAACATGGCGACTTCCTGCTTGTTCAATGTGTCCGGCATGATCTCCTCCTCTAGTCAGGGCTGAGTGCTGAGGACTCAGGACTGAGTGCTCATTACTCAGTCCTCAACTCTCAGTCCTCAGTCCTGTTAATTTAATGCGTCTTCACCCCAGCCACTGCCAGCGCGCTCATATTAACAATACGCCGCACTGTTGCGGTAGAAGTCATTATATGCACCGACCTCGCCGCACCCAGCAACACCGGGCCTATGGTTATACCCTCCCCCGCGATCATCTTGAGCAGGTTGAAGGAAATATTCGCCGCATCCAGGTTGGGCATGATCAGCAGATTGGCCTCGCTCTTCAGGCGGGAGTTGGGAAATGCCAGCAGGCGCAATTGCTCGGAGATGGCCGCGTCCCCGTGCATTTCGCCTTCCACCTCCAGTTCCGGAGCGGTTTGCTCCAGCAGCTCGCGTGCACGCGCCATCTTGCGCGCGGAGGCGTCGTCCACACTGCCAAAGCTGGAGTGCGACAGCAGGGCAACTTTCGGCACTATGCCGAAACGCCTGACCTCCTCCGCCGCCAGCAGGGTCATCTCGGCCACCTGCTCGGCACTCGGGTCCAGGTTGACATGGGTGTCGCAGATGAACAGGGTGCGGTTGGGCAGCAGCAATATATTCAGCGCGGCGAACACGCTGGCCCCCGGGCGCAGGCCGATGACGTCGCTGACATAGCGCAGATGCTCGCGCGGCTGCGAAAAAGTGCCACAGATCATGGCATCTGCCGCGCCCATGCGCATCAGCATCGCCCCGATCAGCGTGGTGCTGCGCCGCATCTCGCGTTTGGCGTATTCCTGCGTCACCCCGTGACGCTGCATCATGCGGTGGTACTCCACCCAGTATTCGCGGTAGCGCTGGTCGTCTTCCGGGTTGACCAGCTCGAAATGCTCACCGGCCCGGATGCGCAAGCCCAGCTTTGCGATGCGCTTCTCCACCACGGCAGGACGGCCGATCAAAATGGGAAAGGCCAGCCCGTCATCCACCACCGTTTGCACGGCATGCAACACGCGCTCGTCCTCACCCTCGGCATACACCAGGCGCTTGGGGAATTTTTTCGCCACATCAAACACCGGTTTCATCAGCAGGCCGGAGTGGTTGACGAAGTTTGAAATGTGCTCGCGATACGCGGCCATGTCGGCTATCGGCCGCGTGGCAACGCCGCTGTCCATCGCCGCCTGCGCCACGGCAGGCGCGATCAGGGTGATCAGGCGCGGATCAAATGGCCGCGGAATCAGGTAATCCGGGCCAAAGCCGGGACTGCCCTCACCGTAGGCAGTGCTGACCGCATCATAGCGCTCGGCTTCTGCCAGCGCCGCAATCGCGTAGACAGCGGCGCGCTTCATTTCTTCATTGATGGTGGTCGCCCCCACGTCCAGCGCACCGCGAAACATGTAGGGGAAGCACAGGGCATTGTTTACCTGATTGGGAAAGTCGGAACGACCGGTGGCCAGAATCGCATCGGGGCGCTCGGCCCTGGCATGCGCCGGCAAAATCTCCGGCTCCGGATTGGCCAGGGCAAAGATCAGCGGTTGCTTTGCCATCAACCTCACCATCTCCGGTTTCAATACCCCGCCAGCCGACAAGCCCAGAAACACGTCGGCGCCCGCGATCACTTCAGCCAGCGTGCGCGCGCTGGTATTCACGGCATAGCGCGCCTTGTTGTCGTCCATCTCTTCGCTGCGGCCTTGGTACACCACGCCCTTGATGTCGGTAACCACGATGTTTTCCATGCACACACCCAGGCTTACCAGCATGTCCAGACAGGCCAGCGCCGCAGCGCCCGCGCCCGACACCACCAGCTTGACCTGTCCGATTTCTTTGCCCACCACCTTGAGGCCGTTGAGCAGCGCCGCGCCCACGATGATCGCGGTGCCGTGCTGATCGTCGTGAAACACCGGGATGTGCATGCGCTCGCGCAGCTTGCGCTCGATGTAGAAACACTCGGGGGCCTTGATGTCTTCCAGATTGATGCCGCCGAAGGTGGGTTCCAGTGCGGCGATGATGTCCACCAGCCTGTCCGGATCGCGCTCGTCTATCTCCAGGTCAAACACGTCGATGCCGGCAAATTTCTTGAACAGCACGCCCTTGCCCTCCATCACCGGCTTGGCCGCCAGCGGACCTATCGCGCCCAGCCCCAGCACCGCCGTGCCATTGGTGATGACTGCCACCAGGTTGCCGCGTGCGGTGAGATTAAGCGCTTCGGCAGGATTTTCCACGATGGCATCGCACGCTGCGGCGACGCCGGGAGAATAGGCCAGTGCCAGGTCGCGCTGGGTCTGTATCGGCTTGCTGGACACCACGGAGATTTTTCCTGCCGGGCTCAGGCGGTGGTACTGCAGCGCGGCTTCGCGTAATTGCTTGTCCATGCTCGTTCTCACTCGTGTTGATGGTTGAGGGGATTATATACCTCAGATTCAATACAGGACTGAGTGCTGAGGACTGAGTGCTGAGGACTGAGTGCTGAGCAACCCGCACCCTGAACTCAGTCCTCAGTCCTCGATCCTCAGTCCTGTTTATAGTCCTTCCCACATCTTCTGCAAGCGCTTTACCGACACGATCACCGGCGTCTTCAGCTCCTGCGCAAACAGCGACACGCGCAGTTCCTGCAGCAGCCAGCCGAACTCCTCCACCTTGCCATCCACATTGCCCTGCTGTGCTGTCAGCTTGCGCTGCCATGCCTGTTGCAGCGCGGCCATTTGCGCATACTGGCGCGCATCGCGCGCGGGGTCGGCGCGCAGTTTTTCCAGGCGCATGTTGATGCCCTTGAGGTAGCGCGGCATGTGCTGCAGGCGCTCATACGGCGTGCGCCCGACAAACTCCCTGTGCAGCATCCATTCGCACTGCGCGCGTATGTCTTGCACAGCCGCACCATGCGCCTTGAATGCGGGCAGCGCTTTTTGCAGGGTGTGATATTCCTGCAGGATGGTGCTGAGCAGGCGCGCAATTTCCTGCGCCACCAGGTTCAGCCGGCTCTTCGCCTCCTTGCAGCGCGTGGCGAATTCCTTGTCGTTGCCAGGCAGCGGGTCGCCCAGGCAGCAGCGGTCAAAGGTGACGGCAAAAATCTGCCGCTGCAAATCCTGCGCGCTGCCGAAGGGCAGGAACTGCATGGTCATGGTCTGCCCGTATTCCTTGCTGGAGAACAGGTTCTTCTCCAGGAATTTCACCTGCTCCTTCAGCGCCAGCATGAACAAGCGGCGCAGGCCCAGCCTGTGTGCGGCTTGCGCCTCCTCGCGCGTGTCGTAGGCGCGCAGCACCACGGCGTCACTGTCATCCACCAGCGCATTGAACAGGGTGATGGTTTGGCCGGCGCGGACAATCTCGGTGGTAGTCTTGAACTCGCCAAAATTCCATTCGCTAAAGCGCGCGCTTGCCGCAAGCGGCGCGGCTCCGGGCGCGGCAGTTGCTGGCGCGGCAATGGCAACCGCGGCCTGCTTCGGCGCCAGCTCCGCACGCAGCTGCCCAAAGTTGCGCGACATGCGCAGCTGACGCCCGTGCTCATCCACCACCGCAAAATTCATCAGCAGGTGTTGCGGCAGCTGTTCGATGCGGAAGGCATCCAGCGGCACATCGAGCTGCTTCTTGCTGCGGATGTAACGCGCCAGCGCCAGCAGCAAGCCGGTGTCGGAGGGCCCGGCCTCGCTGCAGAAAGTTGCCGCGAACTCCGGCACCGGCACCAGGTTGCGGCGTATTTTCTGTGGCAGGGTTTTCAGCAGCTGCACCACTTTCTCCACCAGCACACCCGGCACCAGGTATTCGCAGCGTGCCGCCGACACCTGGTTGATCAGCGCAAGCGGCACGGAGAGCGTGACGCCATCGTCACTCTTGCCGGGAGAAAAATTGTAGGCCAGCGCATAGCTCACGTTGTTCATCACCAGCTGTGGCGGAAACTGGTCGGTGGTGATGCCAGCCGCCTCGTGGCGCATCAAATCGTCGCGCTGCAGGTACAGCAGCTTCGGCTTGTCGCGCTCCGCCTCCTTGCGCCATGCCTCGAATGCCGCACCGTTGTGAATATGTGCAGCGATGCGGCTGTCGTAAAAGGCGAAGATCAGCTCGTCATCCACCAGCACATCGGGGCGGCGCGACTTGTGCTCCAGCGCCTCGATGTCGCGGATCAATTTCTGGTTGTGCGCGAAGAACGGCGCCATGGTGTTGAACTCGCCCTCGACCAGCGCCTGGCGGATAAACACCGCGCGCGACTCGGCCACATTCATCGGCCCGTAGTTCACCCGCTTCTTCGGGTTGATCAGCAGGCCGTACAGGGTGCTGCGCTCGAACGCCGCCACCTGCGCCGCCTTCTTTTCCCAGTGCGGATCGTAGTAGGTGCGCTTGATCATATGGGCGCCCACTTCCTCCAGCCACTCCGGCTCGATGCGCGCAACGCAACGCGCATACAGCTTGGTAGTCTCCACGATCTCGGCGGCGACCACCCATTTCGTCCCCTTCTTCGCCAGCACCGAATTCGGCGCGATGAAAAACTTGATCTCGCGCGGCCCCAGATAATACGGCTCGCGCTCCACACCCTTGCAGCCGATGTTGCCGAGCAGGCCGGTGAGCAAGGCCTTGTGCACCTGCTCGTAGCTGGCTGGCTGCTCGTTCAGGCGCATGCCCATTTCCACCACCTGCGCATGCAGCTGCTGGTACAGCTCATGCCATTCGCGCAGGCGCATGGGCGAAAGGAATTTCTCGCGGCACTCGTTCGCCCACAGGCGGTTGGTTTTCTTGTGGCGCAAGGCTTCCTGAAACCACGCCCACAATTTGATGTAGGCGAGAAAATCCGAGCGCTCGTCGTTGAAGCGCTGGTGTGCGTTATCCGCCGCCTCGCGCCGCTCCGCAGGGCGGTCGCGCGGGTCTTGCAGCGACAGCGCGCTGGCGATAATGAGGATTTCCTGCAGGCACTGATACTGGCGCCCGGCCAGCAGCAGGCGCGCAATCTTGGGGTCCAGCGGCAGGCGGGCCAGCTCGCGCCCCAAGGGGGTAAGCTGGCGTTCCGCGTCAATCGCGCCCAGCTCACCCAGCAACTGGTAACCATCCGCAATCGAGCGTGAACCCGGCGGCTCGATAAAGGGGAATTTCTCCACCTCGCCCAGGCGCAGGGCGCTCATGCGCAGGATGACGGTGGCCAGCGACACGCGGAAGATTTCCGCATCGGTGTATTCGGCGCGTGCGATAAAGTCCGCCTCGTCGTACAGGCGCACGCAGATGCCACTCATCACGCGTCCGCAACGGCCGGCGCGCTGGTTGGCCGCAGCGCGTGAAATTTTTTCCACGCGCAGCTGCTCCACTTTCTGGCGGATGCTGTAACGGTTGATGCGCGCCGTACCGCAGTCAATCACGTAGCCGATATTGGGCACGGTGAGCGAAGTCTCCGCCACGTTGGTGGCCAGCACCACGCGGCGCGTGCCGCCTGCGGGCTTGAATACGCGGTCCTGCTCGGCCGCGGAGAGGCGTGAAAACAGCGGCAGGATTTCCACACCTCCCTGTTTCCTCTGAGGGAGGTGGTGCTTGCGCAGCGCTTCCGCCGTGTCGCGTATCTCGCGCTCGCCCGGCAAAAACACCAGCACATCGCCGCGCAAACCGCCCACGGAGAGTTCGTCCAGTGCAGTGCATACCGCCTGTGGCACATCCTGCACCTCGCCCTCCTCGTTCACCTGCGGCGGGCGGTAGCGCACCTCCACCGGATAGCTGCGGCCGGATACCTGCAGCACCGGCGCGCCGGAAAAGTGTTTGGAGAAGCGCTCCGCATCCAGCGTGGCCGAGGTGATGATGAGCTTGAGATCGGGCCGCCTGGGCAACAGCTGCTTGAAATAGCCGAGCAGGAAATCGATATTGAGCGAGCGCTCGTGCGCCTCGTCGATGATGATGGTGTCGTAATGCCTGAGCCTGGGGTCGCTCTGGATTTCCGCCAGCAAAATGCCGTCGGTCATTAATTTAATACAAGTGTCGGGCGACACGCGGTCGTTGAAGCGTATCTTGTAACCGACCAGCCCGCCCAGCTCGGTCTTGAGCTCGTGCGCCACGCGGGCCGCCACCGTGCGCGCCGCCACGCGGCGCGGCTGCGTATGCGCAATCACGCCCTGCACCCCGCGCCCCAGCGCCAGGCAAATCTTGGGCAGTTGCGTGGTCTTGCCCGAGCCGGTCTCGCCGCACACGATCACCACCTGATGCTGCGCGATGGCCTGTGCCAGATCCTCGCGCCGCAACACCACCGGCAGCTCGGCCGGGTACTCTATCGGTTGCACCGCCGCGATGCGCGCGGCACGGCGCGCCTGCGGCGAATTGGCGGGAGGAGCTTCAGGTGTTGCGGAGTCGGGAGGTAAATTCATGGCGCGCGATTGTACCCGAAAGCCGCAGGCACAAAAAAAAACAGGGGAGACCGAAGTCTCCCCTGTTTGCTTTATTGCTGCGCGCCTGGATGTTATTAGCGACAGCAATTCACATCATTAAACCACCTTAGAACAGCACCATCATCGCAAGAGCAGTAGTTGTTTTGCCGGCAGGCTCTACACCGCCCACATTATTTGCCGCATCCCATGCGGTACCAGACTGGGCCGTGTATGCGAGGCTGATTTGCATATTCATGGCCAGAGTGTAAGTCAGACCCACCATCACGGCATTGTCTGTCAGATTTTCATTTGCGGCACTCACCCTGCCGTCATTCGCGGCACGACATGAGGCCATTAGCGTTACGATGCCAGGAACCACCCCCACCTCCGCAGCAATATTCAGCGATTTGGCATCCACGACACCACCCATGTTGAAGTGGTTTCCAACAGCATCGGTGAAGTTCACAACGGGCGCCACGCCATATGAAACATAGACACCCAATGGCATGGTGCCTACCTGGCCTTGCATCTGCCCGTCGACCATCGTGGCCTCAGTTCCAGTAGCAACTGCGAGCACTCCGTCATCACCCCGGAATGCCTGTACACCCACCCCGGAATCAAAGCCGGCCACATCAAACATGGCTGCCGCACGCATGTAGGTCATGCGCATGCTGCCGCCTTTCGTTGATGCCCCCATAGCTGCTGGAATCGCATACTTGCCCACGTTGACAAAGTAGTTGTCATTGTTAACCACGAAGGAGGCACCTTGTGCCGCAGTGGCAGTGTTCAGGTATTGAGCCGCTGAAAACGCACGAACATATTGATTTACCTGGCCCGGGATGTTCATTAGTTTGTGCACGGCTGACGCGCCCGTATTCATCGTTTCATAGCTGTGCGCCGCGCCCTGGCCATCGGTTGTCACGAATACCAAACCAGCATGAGTGCCTTCTGCAATGTCATAAAACATGGGCAATTTGGCAGCAGTCACGCCAGCCGTGCCGGCCGTGCCCATCTCAGCAAGAAAACCTGCGTTTTCACTGATACGACCACCGAAGAACAGGGACAGCTCACCGCCACCCGCAGGAGTATTCACCGAATCATCGACGGGTGTTACTCCGTCAGTACTCAATCCACCACCATTGCTTACCTTTTCAATGCCCAGAGTTGTCAGCACACCAAGGTTCAAACGATCAGGCATTGACAGGCCATCGCCTTCCACTTTGGGTTGTGCGCCTATCATGGTAAAGCCACCCGCCTTGAAGGAGCGTCCAAAGGCATTCAGCATGGGATAATGCTGAAAGTGGCACTGATTACATGCAAAGCCTGTTTGACGTGCGAACACGGGCAACGCGGAGGCTGACGGCGCAAATATTGCGTTCACCAATATTGCAGCCAGTGCAATAACTATTTTTTTCATCATTAATCTCCCTGATTAAGAATCTTAATTATTATCCCCGCAGCCAATGTTCTTGATTATGACTACTCGCGGCGAAACATACAGAAGCTAAAATCGACTGTCAAAAAATTCAAGCATAATAGAACCCTAATAAACAAAGGCTTCGGCAGCACTGCAAGATGTCATTATCAAGTTTGCTATTTTTGATGTGCCAGGGTGGGTTAACACGCCTAGGACACATCATCCGACTGCCGCAATTCAAAACAAACCGCTCCGTCCACATTCTCGCGCAAGCTGATGTGATAGCCGGATTGCTCTGCCCAGCGTGCTGCTTGAAACAGGCCCACACCCAAGCCGTCTTCGGATGCCACCACAGTGCGCAGCAACTGCTCTGCAACGATGTCGGGAATGGCGCTGCCGCTATCGCACACCGACAAGCTCAATGGATTCGCGCGCAGGATCACGCTGATCCTGATATCCGGCTCGCGCAACAACTTGTTGCAGGCATTATCAATCAGGTTATCCGCGACGCTGTCCAGCAGCGCTGCCGGAACCAGCTGCTGGCCCGGACTGCCTGAGCTCAGCCACTCTATCTGGCGATGCTGCTGGCGCAAACGTAAATTTCCCCACCAGCGTGCCAGGGTCAAAGTGGTTGCGTCAGCTGTCAGTTGCGGTGCCTTGAGCTTGGCCAGGGTCAGCTCGATGCGCTGCGTCAGCACCGGCAATTGCTGTTGCAATACCGGCTGGGCCTGGTCGGGTTGGTGTTCGGCAATGGAGGTTAGCGCCAGCAGGGACTGCAGCATGTTCTTCAAATCATGCGTGAGCCTGGCGCCGGTTTCATACACGGCTTGCAGACGCGCCATTTCACGCAGGCTTTGTTCGCGCCGCTTGGCCTGGTAGAAGTGACCGAGCAGCTGAATCAGCAGATGAATATGCACCAGCACTGAAGGTGCTATTGACTGGCGGCTGAACAGTGTCAAGCGCAGATCGTTATCGCTCATTTCAATACGGTGTGGCGATGACACGCCCAGCGTGCCATGTCCTTCTTCGCACTCCCAGGACAAGCCTGTTACCCAGGGCAACTTGGCAAGCTGATCCATGGCGCGCAACATGAAGCTAGCCGCGCCTTGCTCCTGCTGGGCAGTAACAGCAAGCTGCCCCAGCCACTCTTCAAACGGCGTGCCAATATTGAGAAAGTAACGTGAAAAAAGCGGTTGCAGGCCCGAAAATCCCATGCGCGGGCTCCACAGCCACCCCAGCAGAAACAGCAGCAACGCCATGATGAACACGGTGCGCAGCAGGGCCCCGAAATAATCCAGGTTGGCCTGGCTCATCACCACCAGGCTGCCCAACACCAGCAAAATCAACATCATAAATAACATGATGACATATACAAAATCCACAGCCTGCGCCTTGCCCACATGCTCATGCTCGTGCGGCACCAGCGCCATGCCCAGCAACAGCAATGGCAAGGCCAGTTCCATTAGATCGCTGGTCGCCTCGCCCACAGAGGGTAAATCAAACAAGTGCGGCGTGATCCAGAACAGCAGCACCGCCAGCAGATAAACCATCGTCAGCTGGTAATGCAGGCGCTGCCACTTGGATTGATACACCAGCACCCGCCCTCCCACCAGAGCGAACAAGCCCGACACCCAGAATGCCAGCATCCACCAGTTAAGCCAGATCACGGGCACGATGCCAGAGGCCAGAATAAATACTGCATTCCCCCGGCTTAAATTGCTTTCACCCCGCCACAGTGGCTGCCACAGCAGGAATAAGCCCAGGTGCGTCAACAGCAACGACTTCGCCAAAAGCGACTGCACCCCCACCAACAAGGCAAGGTGCAAAGTGGCCAACATGACCAGGGACCACCAGCGACTGGATCCCAGCAAATACCGCAGCACTCTTGTCGCCATCTCGTCACCCCTGTCAGAATTTCGTCATTTCAGTTGTTAGCCAATTGACACAACTCTTGAATACCGCATGAAATTTATTAATAATCAATGCGATTTTAAATTTGGCACAGCTATTGCTTTAAATCAAACACAAGGCTATATAATGCGAAAAATTATCAACTGGAGACCATCATGAAACACAATCAATCCGGCTTTACTCTAATCGAAATCGCCATCGTGCTGGTGATTATCGGCCTGCTGCTCGGCGGCGTACTCAAGGGCCAGGAGCTGATCAACAGCGCCAAGGTAAAAAATATTGCCAACGACTTCCGCAACATCCCTGTCTTTATCTACGGTTACCAAGACAAATACCGTGCACTGCCTGGAGATGATGCAAATGCAGCCACTCATTTGGGCGCCGCCGCCCTTGTGCCAGCTTCTGCAGTTGCCGGAAATGGTTCGATAGACGGATTGTGGTCTTCAGTAAGTGCGACTGATGAGTCTCAAATTTTTTGGCAACATATCCGCCTTGCTGGCCTTGCAAATGGCCCCACCACTGGCGTCGCTGACTACCGCCCAACCAACGCCGATGGCGGCACCATTGGCATCCAGAGCAACAATGGCACTTTCGTCACCATCACTAAAAACGCCGCAGGCGCTGCCAGCCTTATGTCTGGCACTTACATAATCTGCTCCACCGGCATTTTGGGTAAATATGTCAAGCAACTGGACATAACAATGGACGATGGCGAAGCCAACACAGGCTCCATGCGAGCTGCAGATCCACTTGCGGCTGGACAATCGGTTACCTCTGCCGGCATAAATGATGGTCAGGCCTACACCGTCTGCATGGGCGTATAAACATTAACCCGGCGTGACATTCAAGCCCGCTTCGGCGGGCTTTTTTATCGCCCTTCGCGCAGCCGCTTCTCCGCAGCCGCCAACTCTTCCGGCTGCCCCTGCAGCATCAGCACGTCACCCGCATGCAGTACCATGTCTCCTGCCGGCTGGCTGCCTTGCACATTGTGGCGGCGCACGGCATTCACTTCGACATTGAATTCATCCAGCTCCATCTCATCCAGCGTCTTGCCGACCGCACCGCAATCCTGCCCCAACAGCACATTGCGTATGCGCGGCTGCCCCGTGTCGACAGTATCGTCCACGTCATTGCCGCTGCGAAAATAGCCGCTGAACACGCTGTAACGACGTGCGCGGTTTTCCTGGATGCGACGGATCACGCGGTTGAGCGGCACGCCAGAAAGTATCAGCGCCTGCGAGGCCAGCATCACGCTGCCTTCCAGCACCTCGGCCACCACCTCGGCAGCCCCGGCACGCCTGAGTGCTTCCACATGCGTATCGTCGGTGGTGCGCACCACCACGGAAAGACCGGGGCGCAATACCTTGACGTGGTGCAGGATTTTCAGCGCCGAATGCTGGTCGGCATAAGTGATCACCAGCACCTTGGCGCGCATCAGCCCTGCCGCCAGCAACACCTCGCGCTTGCCGGCATCGCCATACACCACGCTTTCCCCGGCGGCCAGCGCTTCGCGCACATTGCGCGAATCCAGCTCCAGCGCGACGAAAGCAATGCCTTCGCGTTTCAGGAATTTCCCCAGCGCCTGCCCGCTGCGTCCATAACCGCACAGGATGATATGCTCGTCCGCGCACATGCTTTGCACCGCAATCTGGTGCATATGCATGGCCTGATTCATCCATTCATTGGGTGAAATACGCCGCACTATCGCTTCTGCATGCTGAATCAGGAAGGGCGCCAGCAGCATGGAAATCAGCATCGCCGCCAGCACATTCTGCATCACATCTGCAGGCAGGATATTCACTCCACCGGCCAGGGTCAGCAACACAAAGCCAAATTCACCGGCCTGCGCCAGGCCCAGGCCGGTGCGTATCGCCACACCCCAATCACCGGTAAACCCGCGCGCCAGCAAGGCTACAACCATGGCCTTGAACGGCAGCAGGATCAGCAAAACCAGCAGCACCCAGCCAAAGCCCGCAATCAGGCTGCCCATGTCCAGCATCATGCCGACGGTGACAAAGAACAAGCCGAGCAGGACATCACGGAAAGGCTTGATGTCCTCTTCCACCTGGTAACGATATTCGGTTTCCGAGATCAGCATGCCGGCGACGAACGCGCCCAGCGCCATGGACAGCCCGCTCAATTCGGTGAAAAAGGCCATGCCCAGGGTAAACAGCAGCACGTTGAGCATGAACAGCTCGGAGGATTTTTGCCGTGCCACCAGGTGAAACCAGGGGCGTAGCAGGCGCTGGCCGAAGATCAGCAACGCGGCCAGCACCACGGTAGCCTTGAGCAAGGCCAGCCCCAAGGTGACCGACAAATCACCGGACGTGCTGGCCAGTGCGGGGATGACAATAATCAGCGGCACCACGGCCAGATCCTGGAACAGCAGCACTCCCATGATTTTCTGCCCGTGCGACATGTTCAGCTCGGCACGCTCCACCAGCATCTTGCTGACAATGGCGGTGGAAGACATGGCCAGCACCCCGCCCAGGGCGAGGCCGGCACGCCAGTCCAGCCCGAAAAACAGCGAGGTCAGCATCACCAGCACTATGGTGGCCGCCACCTGTGCCGTGCCCAGCCCGAATACCAGGCGCTGCATGCTGCGCAGCTTGCCCAGGCTGAACTCCAGGCCGATGCTGAACATCAGGAACACCACGCCAAATTCCGCCAGATGGCGCGTTTCCGCCGTTTCCGGTATCCAGCCCAGCGCGTGCGGGCCGATCAGAATGCCGACAATAAGATAACCCAGCATCACTGGCAGGCGCAGGATGCGGAACAGCACAACCACCACCACAGCAACGGCCAGCAAAATCAAGACTAGGGTCAGGGCATTATTCATCAACAAGCACACTCAAGGTAAACATGCCCCGATAATGCCTCAAGTCGGGCGCGCATTCAAAATTTCGCGGCCGGTCAGGTGCACTGATATAATTGGCCGCATGAAAAAACCCCTCTCTGCCGCTCCCCACGCGCTGGCCCTGGCACGCGAAGTCATCATTACCGAGGCCGCCGCCGTACAGGCGCTCACCCAACGCATTGATGACAACTTCCTGCGCGCACTCAACATCATCCTCGCCTGTGAAGGACGCGTGATCGTCAGCGGCATGGGCAAATCCGGCCATATCGCGCGCAAGATTGCCGCCACCATGTCCAGCACCGGCACCCCCGCTTATTTCGTGCACCCCGGCGAAGCCAGCCACGGCGACCTGGGCATGATCACCTCGCAGGATGTGTTTATTGCGCTGTCGTATTCGGGTGAGAGCGACGAGCTGATGACCATCGTGCCGGTGATCAAACGCCAGGGCGCGAAACTCATCAGCCTGACCGGCAACCCGCGCTCCAGCCTGGCCCTGGCAGCGGACGCCCACCTCAATGGCGCAGTCGACAAGGAAGCCTGTCCGATGGGCCTCGCCCCCACGGCCAGCACCACAGCGGCCCTGGCCCTGGGCGATGCGCTGGCGGTGGCGCTGCTCGACGCCAAGGGTTTCGGCGAAGAAGACTTTGCCCGCTCGCACCCCGGCGGCAGCCTGGGACGGCGCCTGCTCACCCATGTGCGCGACATCATGCACACCGGACAGAAAGTGCCCGCAGTACCGCAGAATGCCACGCTGGCGGATGCCATCATGGAGATGTCACGCAAGGGCTTGGGCATGACTGCCGTCGTGGACGAGGCACAACAGGTGCTGGGCATCTACACCGACGGCGACTTGCGCCGCACCCTGGAAAAGCAGCTGGACTTTGCCACCACTCCGGTCAGCGCGGTGATGACACGCAAGCCGCAATGCACCACGGCCAATGCCCTGGCCGTGGAGGCGGTGCGCATCATGGAAGAACGCAACATCAGCCAGATGCTGGTGGTGGATAGCGACAACAAGCTGGTGGGCGCATTGAACATGGGCGACCTGCTGCGCGCCAAGGTGATCTGACCGAATATCAAGGAATAACTGAATGCTAGCCGAACAAATAAAATCCATACGCCTGATCGCCTTCGATGTGGACGGCATCCTTACCGATGGCGGCCTTTATCTGGCCGACTCCGGCGAGGAGTTCAAGCGCTTCAACTCGCTCGACGGCCACGGCCTGAAAATGCTCAAGGCTTCCGGCGTGGAGCTGGCCATCATCACCGGACGCACCTCGCGCTGCGTCGAACTGCGCGCGAAGAACCTGGGCATCACCCACCTGTATCAGGGTGTGGAGAACAAGCTGGAAGTCATGCAGGCGCTGCTGGCCAAACTGCAACTCGCGCCTGAAGCCTCCGCCTACATGGGCGACGACGTGGTGGATCTGCCGGTCATGCGCCGCTCGGGGCTGGCGATCAGCGTGCCCAACGCCCCGCAAATCGTGCGCGACCATGCCCATTACGTCAGCCAGCGCGAGGGCGGCCATGGAGCCGTGCGCGAAGCATGCGAGCTGATCATGTCGGCGCAGGGTACTCTAGACACACAGCTGGCGCCTTACCTGAAATGAAAGAACGCCTGTTCGCCTGGTTGCCTTTGCTGCCGCTGCTGCTGCTGCTGGCGGCAACCTACTGGCTGAACAAACAGGTGCGCCCACCCGTGGCATCAAACGCCAACCTGCGCCACGACCCAGACTACGTCATCAACAATTTCACCGCCACCACGCTGGACGAGCAGGGCAAGCCGCGCTTCACCATGTCGGCGCAAAAAATGTGGCACTACCCCGACGATGACAGCACCCACCTGGAAGCACCGCAGCTCATCAGCATGCTTGCCGGCGCCCCGCCCATGCGCACCTCGGCACTCAGGGGAACCGTTTCCAGCAAGGGTGAGGAAGTTTTCCTGTATGACGATGTGCTGATTGTCCGCCCCGCTTACGCCAACCAGAGCAAGCAAACCTTCAGCACCAACTATCTGCACGTCACCCCGGACAAGGATACTGCCGACACCGATCATCTGGTCACCATGACCAACGCCAGCGCCAGCATGCAGGCCGTGGGCATGGAACTCGACAACAAGGCACGCACCATCAAGTTGCTGTCACGCGTAAAAAGCACTTATGAACCAGTCAAGAAATAAATCCGCATGGCTGCTTGGCCTGCTGCTGCTCTGCCACACGGGGCTGAGCCTGGCCGAACGCGCCGATCGCAACAAACCCATGCACATGGAGGCAAACAGTGTCTTTGTGGACGACACGAGCCGCACCAGTTCGTTTGACGGCAATGTGCAGCTGCTGCAGGGAACGCTGTCGATACAGGCCGACAAGATAGTCGTGGTGCAGGACAAGGACGGCTTCCAGCATTGCACGGCAAGCGGCCGCCTCGCCCACTTCCGCCAGAAGCGCGACTCGGTCAATGAATATGTGGAAGCCTATGGCGAGCGCATCGAATACGACACCCATAGCGAAGTTGCCGAATTTTTCGGGCAGGCGCGCATCAGGCGCGAAGGCGACGATGTGCGCGGCGAGCACATTATTTACAACACCAGGACTGAAGTGTTCCAGGTAAGCGGCGCCCCCGCCGACAAGACTGCGGAGCCTACCGGCACGGGCCGCGTCACCGTGGTGATACAGCCGCAGAACAAGGCTTCCGGGGTGGAAGCTGCAGAGCCGCCCCTGCCCATCACACCCTCCACTACGATTACCCAACCCAAGCAATAACCATGAGTGAACTACGCACCACTTCGCTGAAAAAACGCTACCGCTCACGCACCGTGGTGCAGGACGTTTCCTTGTCGGTCAGAAGCGGCGAGGTTGTCGGTTTGCTAGGCCCCAACGGCGCCGGCAAGACCACCAGCTTCTACATGATTGTAGGCCTGGTTGCCGCCGATGGCGGTGACATCTTCATCGACGACAAGAACATCACCCACTTCCCGATACACCGCCGCGCGCGGCTGGGACTGAGTTATTTGCCGCAGGAAGCCTCCATCTTCCGCCGCCTCACCGTGACCGAGAACATCCAGGCGGTGCTGGAGCTGCAAGGCTATGTAAAGGAAGAGCTGGAGGCGCGCCTGGAAAGCCTGCTGAACGACCTGCACATCACCCACATCCGCAACAATCCGGCCATCAGCCTGTCCGGCGGCGAGCGGCGGCGCGTGGAAATCGCCCGCGCCCTGGCCAGCAATCCGCGCTTTATCCTGCTGGATGAGCCGTTTGCCGGCGTAGACCCGATTGCCGTGCTGGACATCCAGAAAATCATCGGCTTTCTCAAGGAACGCGACATCGGCGTGCTGATTACCGACCACAACGTGCGCGAGACCCTGGGCATCTGCGACCGCGCCTATATCATCAATGCCGGCACGGTTATGGCGGAAGGCAAACCCGATGAAATCATCTATAATGAAGGCGTGAGGAAAGTATATCTAGGCGAGCACTTCAAACTATAAAGCCGCAAGGGCAGCGCGCAAGCCAGGCACTCCCGGCCGCCGGATATCGCAGAAGCCAGACACCCCAGTATGAAAGCAGTCCTACAACTCAGGCAGTCCCAGCAGCTGACGCTTACACCGCAGCTGCAGCAGGCTATTCGCCTGTTGCAGCTGTCCACGCTGGAAGTGAATCAGGAATCCGCGCGACTGCTGGATGAAAATCCCTTTCTTGAGCGCGAGGAAGACGCAGGTTTTTCATTCACCCAAACAACGCCGCAAACTTCCAGCAGCAGCGCAGCAGACAAAACCGAAAGCGACAATGCTCCCGCAGATACAGAGTGGGCGGAGCCCAGCTTTAGCACTTCCGGCTCCGCCAGTCACGACGATGAAGACGAGGGTTATGCCGAAGTCGCGGCGGAAAGGCCCAGCCTGCGCGAACATCTGATCAGCCAGGTCAACCTTAGCCAGCTGGATGAGCGTGACAAAAAAATCATCAGCCTGCTGGTCGACGCACTCGATGACAACGGCTACCTGGCCCAGCCCCTGGAAGAAATACTGGAGCTGCTGCCGGAGCAGCTCGACATTTCCCTGGATGACCTGGAAACCGCGCTGATACAGCTGCAACACCTGGACGAACCCGGACTCGGCGCGCGCAACCTGAGCGAATGCCTCGCGCTGCAACTGCAAGCCATGCCGGAAGACATCCCAGGCCGCGATCTGGCGCTGCGCCTGGTAGAAAAACACCTTGATCTTCTGGGCGCGCACGACTTCAACAAGTTGAAGAAAGCGCTGCACTGTGACGACGCCGCACTGCGTGTTGCGCAGGACCTTATCGTGCATCTACAGCCCCGGCCGGGATCGTCATTTGAACAGCGCGCCGCCGACTATGTGGTGCCCGATGTGCTGGTGGAGCGCCAGGGCGGCATCTGGCGCGCGCGCCTCAACCCCGAGGCCATGCCGCGCCTGCGCATCAACCAGCTGTATGCCAACATCCTGCAACGCCGCGGCGAGAACAATGCGCAGGAAATGGCGGGGCAGCTGCAGGAGGCGCGCTGGTTCATCAAGAATCTGCAGCAGCGCTTTGACACCATATTGCGCGTATCCCAGGCCATCGTGGAACGCCAGCACAAATTTTTCGAGCACGGCAACATCGCCATGCGCCCCCTGGTGCTGCGTGAAATTGCCGAGCAGCTGGAGCTGCACGAGTCCACCATTTCGCGCGTCACCACGCAGAAGTTCATGCTCACCCCGGCGGGCATTTACGAGCTTAAATACTTCTTTGGCAGCGGGCTGACTACCGAAAGCGGCGGCTCATGTTCATCCACGGCCATCCGCGCATTAATCAAGCAACTGATCGAGGAAGAGGATGCCAAACATCCGCTTACCGACAGTCGTATGTCCGAAATCCTGGCACAGCAGGGCATACTGGTTGCCCGGCGTACCGTGGCAAAATACCGGGAACTGTTGAGCATCCTCCCGGTAAATCTTCGTAAGTCTTTATAACCTAATAGGAGCAGGCCATGAACCTCAACCTCACCGGACGTCACCTTGAAATCACCCCAGCCATCCGTGAACACGTGATATCCAAACTCGACAAGGTCAAGCGCCACTTCGACAACGTGATCGACATCAACGTCATCCTGTCGGTAGACAAACTCAAACAGATGGCCGAGGCCAGCGTGCACCTGAGCGGCAAGACCATCTTTGCCGAAACCGAGGACAGCAACCTGTACGTCGCCATCGACAGCCTGATCGACTCGCTGGATCGCCAGATCCTCAAGCACAAGGAAAAGAATGCCGCACGCCGCCATGATGAGTCCGGCAAACACGCTGCAGCCGAGTAACCATTACCTGAGCGGTCTTTGACCGCTCTTTATTTTTCTGCGGTTTAAACAATGAACCTGATCAGCAAACTCCTGCCCTCTGAAAACATCCTGCTGGATGCGGAATCAACCAGCAAGAAGCGTGTCTTCGAACGGGTGGGGCTGTTATTCGAAAACTCCCAGAAGATTGCCCGCAGCCAGGTGTTCGACAGCCTGTTTGCACGCGAAAAACTGGGATCTACCGGCCTAGGCCAGGGTGTGGCGATTCCGCATGGCCGCGTAAAGGGGTTGAAGGATGGCGTTGCCGCCTTCGTCAAGACCCAGAACCCCATCCCCTTTGATGCCCCGGATGGGCAACCCGTCAACCTGATCTTTGTGCTGCTGGTGCCTGAACGCGCCACCGACCTGCACCTGCAACTGCTCGCCGAACTGGCGCAGATGTTCAGCAACAAGGCCTTCCGCGAACAATTGCAGAACAGCAATGACGCGGCTGAACTTCACCGTTTGTTCAGCGACTGGAAGGCGGAATAAGCATGGCACAGGTCAATATCAGGCAGGTTTTTGAAGACAAGCAGGAACGCCTGGCACTGACCTGGGTGGCCGGCGCCAACGGCGCCGACAACATACTGGACAGCGACCTGGTCAATGCCTCAAACCGCGGCCTGGTCGGCCACCTCAACCTGATTCACCCCAACTGGGTGCAGGTGCTCAGCAGCATTGAAATCGACTACCTGTGCAAGCTCCCTCCTGCGGAGCGTGACGAGGCGCTGCTGCAACTCGAACGCGGCGGTTCGCTGTGCCTGATCGTGGCCGGCGCCGACAGGGTTCCACCCGCGCTGATAGACTACGCCAACCGCACGCAGACCCCCTTGTTCAGTTCGCCACAGGGCAGCGTGCACCTGATGTGGCTGGTGCGCCACTACATCACCAAGGCGCTGGCCGAGTCCACCACCCGCCACGGCGTATTTCTGGATGTGCTGGGCGTGGGCGTGCTGATCACCGGCGACAGCGGCGTGGGCAAGAGCGAGCTGGGGCTGGAGCTGATCACCCGCGGCAACGGCCTGGTGGCGGACGATGTCACCGAGCTGTTCCGCATCTCGCCGGAGACCTTGGAAGGACGCTGTCCCGAGCTGCTGCGCGACTTCCTGGAGGTGCGCGGCCTTGGCATGCTCAACATCCGCACCATGTTCGGTGAAACTTCCGTGCGCCGCAAAAAAAGCCTGAAACTCATAGTCCACCTGCACCGCCCGCCCGGCGGCGACATCTCTCAACTGGAACGCCTGCCGCGCAATGACAGCTACCAGGAAATCCTCGGCGTCAAGATACGCACCGTCAGCATACCGGTGATGGCCGGGCGCAACCTGGCTGTGCTGGTTGAGGCCGCCGCGCGCAACTTTGTATTGCAGCAACGTGGCATCGACACCATGCAGGAGTTCATGATGCGTCACGACCAGCATATGCAGGAACAATAAAATGCAGTTATTCCTCATCAGCGGACTGTCCGGCTCCGGCAAGAGCGTGGCGCTCAAGGTGCTCGAAGACAGCGGTTTTTACTGCGTGGACAACCTGCCCGCCGAGCTGCTGCCTGCGCTGATGGAAAACCTGCACGGCGCCGGTTACAACCGCACCGCCGTCAGCATAGACGTGCGCAGCGGCAACAGCGTGCAGCAATTGCCGCAGCAAATCGAGCAGCTCAAGCTGCGCGGCATCGATGTGCACCTGCTGTTTCTCGACGCGCAGAGCGACACCCTGGTAAAACGCTTTTCCGAAACGCGCCGCCGTCACCCGCTGAGCGACGCCACACCCCCGGCAGGCAATAAGCAAGCCCTCACTCTGCCCGAGTGCGTGCAGCTCGAACGCGACTTGCTTGCCGACATTTCCAGCATCGGCCATCGCATCGACACCAGCGACCTGCGCGCCAATGCCCTGCAAGCCTGGATCAAGGACTTCATCCGCGTAGACCGCGCGCGCCTCACCCTGCTGTTCCAGTCATTCGGCTTCAAGCATGGCATTCCGCTGGATGCCGACCTGGTGTTTGACGTGCGCTGTCTGCCCAACCCGCACTACGACCCGCTGCTGCGCCCGCTCACCGGCTGCGATGCGCCGGTCATCGACTTTCTGGAACACACGCCAGCTGCACAGCAAATGTTTGCCGACATCAGCACCTTTGTCGCCAACTGGCTGCCCTGCTTTATCGCCGATAACCGCAGCTACCTCACCGTGGCAATAGGCTGCACCGGCGGACAACATCGCTCGGTTTATCTTGCCGAAAAACTTGCGCGCCATTTCGAAGCACAGCAGCAAGTGCTGTTGCGTCACCGCGAACTCGTTGCCGCACACTAAGCCCATGCGCAACGCTCTGGAATCCATCAAGCCCGGTGACTGGCTGGTACTGCTGTCAGGGGCAATATTCACAGCCTGGCTCGCAGCAACGCTTTGGCACGGGGGCTCTGCCGACAAGGCCATCATCCGCAGCGGCGGCAAAATATTCCGTGAAGTGCCCCTGTCACGCGACACGCTGATCGAGGTTCCCGGCCCGCTGGGCCTGAGCCAGATCGCCATCCACAACAAACAGGCACGCATCGCCGCCGACCCCAGCCCGCGCCAGTACTGTGTGCGCCAGGGCTGGCTGAAGCAGGCGGGCGAAATCGCCATCTGCCTGCCCAACCAGGTCAGCGTCGAACTCAGCGGCAGCAACAAACGCTATGACAGCCTCAGTTATTAAACTCGCCACCACGGCAGAAGACCACCACATCGCGCGCATGGCAGCGCTGGCACTGGGCCTGACCGTGCTCGAAGCCGCCGTTCCCTCGCCCCTGCCCGGCGTCAAACCCGGCCTCGCCAACATCGTCACCCTGATCGTGCTAGCCAGATACGGCTGGCGCACCGCCGCATGGGTCTCGCTGCTGCGCGTGCTGGCAGGCAGCCTGCTAATGGGCAGCTTCCTCTCCCCCGGATTCTTTCTCAGCCTGTCCGGCGCCGTGTGCAGCCTGGCCATCCTCGCCGTGAGCCAGCACTTGCCGGCACGCTGGTTTGGCGCAGTCACGCACAGCGTGGCCGCGGCTTACGCGCACATCGCCGGGCAGATGATCGTGGTGTATTTATGGCTGATTCCGCACGCGGGCATTGCCTATCTCTTCCCCATCTTCGCCACGGCCGCCCTGGTATTTGGCACGGTGAACGGTTTAATCGCCGCGCGTTTCATGGATAATACTCAAATCCATTCCCTCCCCCTTGACGGGGGAGGGTTAGGGAGAGGGTGATGATTTTGCCCCCTCTCCCCTACCCCTCTCCCGCTGGGGGAGAGGGGATTTAACTCAGCACACAACTTATGAAAACAATCACCCTGGCCTTTACCGGCGCCTCCGGCATGCCCTATGGCATGCGCCTGCTGGAATGCCTGCTGCAAAGCGGTATACGCGTGCAGCTGGTGTATTCGCAAGCCGCGCAGATCGTCGCCAAGCAGGAAATGGATTTCGTGCTGCCCTCGCGCCCGCAGGATGCGGAAAAATTCCTGCACGAACGCTTCGGAAAATTCAGCGGCACACTCAAGGTCTACGGCAAGGACGACTGGTTCGCCCCCATGGCCTCCGGCTCCAACCCCGGCGACGCCATGGTGATCTGCCCCTGCACCATGGGCACGCTGGCCGCAGTTGCTGCGGGGCTGAGCGACGACCTTATCGCGCGTGGTGCGGATGTGATGCTCAAGGAGAAACGGCCGTTGATACTGGTGCCGCGAGAGTCACCGTTCTCTGCGATACATCTGGAGAATATGCTCAGACTTGCGCATGCCGGGGCAGTTATTTTGCCGCCTAATCCGGGGTTTTATTATCATCCGCAGAGCGTGCAGGAGCTGGTGGATTTTGTGGTGGCGCGGATACTCGACCATCTTGGGGTGGAGCATACGTTGGTGAAGAAGTGGGGGGAATGAGTGTCTGCAACACCCCAATTGCTGCCCTTCGATTGTTGCACGCACTATTATTAACAGTACTGACCGGTGGGTCAGTCTAATAACTGTTAGGCCATTATGAAGAGGCGATGGATATTTTTGATTGCGAGCATAACTTTAGTACTCGGTTTTCTTGCCGGGGGATGGGCTGGCATTCGATTTTGGCAAAGTGCTGACGATGAAAGTATGGCGTCACGTATGTTATCCGATACAAAGTTCCACATTTCTCTCTTAACGGATATGCACAATTCAAATCAAAAGCAGGCTGTTCTATTACTTGAAAATAAGCTCGATGGTGATGTCATTGGAATATCTTTAATGTTGGAATCACCCGACCTAAAGTGTGAAGCCTCTGAACTGCTTTCGTCCATTGCTCAATACCGAAAATCCACAAAGTATCGGAGCACCAATGATTATGTTGCATTGAAAGTTAACCAAGCTTTAGAAAGGGTTGAACAGCCTAACACTGCGTTCAAGCAGGACGCGCTCAAGCGCGCCCCTTAACTTCACGTTCCTGAACGGCAGCTATCGGGAAATTTGAATGGCAGAAATGGGCAGCACAAAAGCGACACTCTCGTTAACAAGTAGGTCGTAATAACCAGCGGGCATTGCGCCGCATGTAAACTCAAAAGCAACACCGTCGGGGGCAGCCCGACAGCTGGTTACCTTTCTTGCTTCGCCAAGAAAGGTAACCCAAAGAAGGCGAACCCTGCCGTATCGCCCTTCGGGTTCCTTCGGTCGAGCAATAAAATTGGGCGGCTGCGCAACTCGCCCTAGCGGGGCACACACACCGTGCCCCACCGCGGAGCTCGAACAGTGCTCGCCTTCCCCCCAATTTTATTCCTCGCCCTCAGCGATACAGAAGGGTGCCCAAACCCCGAGTGCATGGTGCATCGATTTAATTCAGATGGCTTTGAATCGTAAGCTACAAACCCCTCCCAACCTCCCCTTGTCAGGGGAGGAACGGTTCGGCACTCCTCCCTGACAAGGGGGAGATGGAGTGGGTTTGCTTTTCAACTCCCCTTATCCGCCACCGAGTAGCGGAGTCCGGTCAGGGGATGTCGGCGAGGACTGTTTGAGCACGTGGCCGCGTAGCGGATCGTGCGAGTTCCGCAGCCGCCTGACCGGACGAGCCACGCAGGGAACCTCGAAGAGGTGGCGGATCTGGGGTCGCCTTCTTTGGCTTACCTTTCTTGGCGAAGCAAGAAAGGTAAGCAGCTGTCGGGCTGCCCCCGACAAAACCCCGCGCTCCTCCACACCTCAAATCCCCCCTACCCCCCCTTTTTCCAAAGTGGGGAACTTAGCTCGCAACTCATACGCAACTGAATATCTACCCCAGGCAATACTTCTCCAACAACACCCTAACCGGCTTAGGTATCGCCGCCCCCATAGCCTCATCCACACTCAACCAGACATTGCCAGCCTGAGCAACCATGGAAGGTTTGCGCTGCAGATAAATCTGCAACGGGCTGATATGCAATTTGAAGTGCGTAAAGGTATGAGTGAAGGTCGCCCAGCGCTCGCCGTTGTCGGCTGCCAAGTCCTGTTGCACAAACCAGTTTCGCGCTGATGCCTCATCATCAAACTGCGGCAAGCTCCACATCCCGCCCCAGATGCCAACTGAGGCGCGCTTCTCCAGCAGGATGTCATTGCCATGCATCAACAGCAGCATGGTCGCATGGCGCTCCGGTATTGCCTTGCGCGGCCTGGGCGTGGGTAATTGCCTGATGCGATCAGTCGCCAGCGCAACGCAGTCGCTTTGCACCGGGCACGCCTCACACCTGGGTTTGCTGCGCGTGCAGACTGTTGCGCCCATGTCCATCAGGGCCTGGGTGTAGGTGGCGATGTCGTGATCGTCAGCCCCCCTCTCCCCAACCCTCTCCCGCGAGGGGAGAGGGAGTAGATTTTCGGCTTGTTGCCAGAGTTTTTCTTCTACCTTCTTGTCACCTGCCCAGCCCTCGATGCCGCAATAGCGCGCCAGCACGCGCTTGACGTTGCCATCCAGTATGGCGCGACGCTCATGGTAGGCCAGCGCACAGATGGCGGCAGCGGTGGAGCGGCCTATGCCGGGCAACTCGATGATGTGCTCGAAGTTGCGCGGAAATTCACCGCCAAAATTCTCTGCGATGATCTGCGCCGCGCGGTGCAAGTTGCGTCCTCTGGCGTAGTAGCCCAGGCCGCTCCAGTGCGCCAGCACGTCATCCATGCTCGCAGTTGCCAGTGCATTTACGTCAGGGTAGGCAGAAATGAAACGCTGGTAATAGGGGATGACGGTGGCAACCTGGGTCTGCTGCAGCATGATCTCGGACAGCCACACATGGTAGGCGGAAGCATGCTGCCAGGGCAGGCTGTGGCGGCCGTGCAGGCGTTGCCACGCGATAAGGCGCTGTGCGAATGGCTGCATGGATGCTTACTTGAGGAAGCCCTTGAGCTGGTCCTGCAGCTTGCTCTTCAGTTCTTCTTTCTTGCTCTCGACCTTCTGCTTGGCGCTATCAGAAATCAGCGAGCCAAACTCGAACTTGTATTTGAGGTCGGTGTACGGCCCGCTCAGCCGCACCGGCACGGTGACGCCGCCGACCACATCCTTGCCGCCCTGCCCCTCCAGCGTGCCGGCCAGGGTGGCTTTGGCGAGATAATTGAGGCTGTCGTTGCCGATGTCGATATCACCCTTGCCGGACAGGCGCAGCAGCGGCGATTTGAGCGAGAGGTCTTCGTTGTGCGCAACACCGTTCTTGATCTTGAAGGTGGCTTTCATTTCGCTGAAATCAGTCTTCTCGTCTTTGTTGGCACTCTCTGTATCCGATCCGCCCTTGCCAAATTCACGCAGCTTTTTGGCGATATTGATGCCTTTGACGGCACCGTCCGCCAGGTTGAGGGCAACTGCTCCGTTCAAGCCCTTCTTCAGCGCGCTCACTGTATTTCCCTGGGTGGTGATATTGAGATCCACATCGCCCTTGCCTTCCAGCATGTCGAGGTTAACGGCGTCTCTCAACAACGGGCCGATGTCTATGCCTTCCAGATTCTGCTTGACGACAAAGCCGGGGATTTTCTGCGCCGCATTGATGGCAATGCTGCCGCTTACGCTGCCCTGATACAGATTGACTGAAACAGGACTGACGTTGACCTGCCCGTTATGCGCCTTCACGTCCACACGCAATTGTGAGGACTGGATATTAGCCACCTTCAGCTTGCCTATGCGCAGGCCGCCTTCCAGGTTGAGCTTCTGCAGTGCGGAAAGATCAAACCGCTGTTCGGGAGTGGCTGCGCTCTCAACCTTGGCTGCAGGCGCTGCCTTCTTCGGCAGATACAGGTCCGCATCCAGCTGGTCAATATCCAGGTCGTAGCGTATTGCCGGATTGCTGAAGTTATTTACCGCCAGCTTGGCTTTGACCTGGCTTTGCAGCAGGCCGCCGGCAAGGTTCAGCTGCAGGCTCTGCCTGCCTGCGTCTATCTGCACGCTGCCCTTCATTTCGCTGCTGATGGCTTTGTTGGGTAGCTTGTCGCCGCTGGCACTCAGCGCAAACACCAGGTCCGACAGGTTGATTTGTTTGGCTTCCACGCTGCCCACCAAGGGCGTGGCAAGTTTGAGCTTGAATGCCTGTTCCGGCTGCTTCAGGTCTGCATCAAGGGTGAGCGCACTGCTCTTGAATGATTGCGCGTTGCCTTGCAGGTCGAGCAGGGCCAGCATGGCATCCACCTTGCCCGCCTCGCCATCCAGTTTGGCCTTGAGTGTCAATTTGTCTGCTGAAAATTTGTCCTTGGTCAAACTTAACTCGGGCATATTAAATTTAGCTTCAAAGCGATCTTTACCCTTGTCGCCGCTGGCACTCAACTGCAGTTTCCTGGCGCTGTATTCCTGGGTGGAAAGATTGGCACTGGCATCACCCGAGGCCTGCAGATCCAGGTTGC
The DNA here is from genome assembly GCA_023259065.1 of Nitrosomonadales bacterium. GTDB lineage: Bacteria > Pseudomonadota > Gammaproteobacteria > Burkholderiales > Gallionellaceae > 39-52-133. Next base: position 91,545 of record JAHFQY010000001.1, on the reverse strand, counting down.
TGATATCCAGCACGGTTCCCTTGACCTGCATATCCAGCGCTTCCACCTTGTAACTCGTTTTCTCCAGGTCAAAATTCAGTATGGTGTTGATGTGCGCAGTGACATCCACCTTCGGGGCATTGGCTTGTATTGCCACGGCGAAGTCGATCTTGCTCGGGGTGTTATTGGCAATGCGTCCGGTTTTCAGGTTGAGGTCCTTGAGCGAGTACTGTGCACCTTTGGCTTCGTCCCGGTAGTTCAGCTCTGTCCTGGTAATGGTCACGGATGCAATATCAAAGGCCACGGGGGCGGACGGCCTGGCCTCTTGCTGCTTTTCTGCGGCGGGTTCGGTTTTGGCGGGCGCACCCAGCAGGCTGTCAAAGTTGTTGCTGCCATCCTTTAATTTCACCACCTGCACTTTCATGCCGCTTAACTCAACCTCGTCCACCACCAGCTTGCCGGTGAATAAGGGCAACAACGCGACCGATACGCCTACCGTATCCACCGCGGCAAATTCTTTTTCACTGTTGAATTCGGAGAGGGAGATTTTTTCCAGGCGGGCGCCGATACTGGGAAAGAACGTCAGCTTGATGTCGCCATCCAGCTTCAGGGTGCGCTGCCTCTGTTCTTTTACCAGCTGGATGGCCTGCGCCTTATAGGCATTGCTGTCAAAGGTTGCGGCAATGTATGACGTGGACGCCACCAGGATTACCAGCAAGCCTGCCAGCGTCCACAAGGCATATTTGAAGTATTTTTTCATGTTCTCACCCCTTGGAAATACTGGCTCAATTATAGACGAAGCGCAAACCGGGTTGCGGTTTGCGCTTCGTCAGGATGCAGCAGCTTTATCGCGGACCAATGCCTAGGCTGGCAGGACTATCTTGTTGTCCGTGCTGTACTGGTAGTCGTGGAAAATATGTTCTGCCGTCAGCACCTGGTACGAGCCATCCGCCAGTTTGCGCGTGGTGTCTTTCAGGCGGTAGGTGTAGTGACCGCAAGTCCAGCATTTGAAGTTGCGCATATGGGTGCACAAGCAGGTCTTGTCCATCACGGAAATTTTCTTCTCGTCCGGATGCAGGGCCACCTCGCGGTTATACGCATCGATGTAGGCGCAGTTGCCGTTGGCATCCAGAATGTAGCCGTAGGATTCGCAGCCCGGGCGTATGCCGGAACCGATGGCGGGGCTGCTCTTCAGCATGCGCATGGGATAGCCGGTGGGCGAGATGGTATTGACCTCGATCTCATCCTCGCTGGCCTTGAAGTATTCCTGCTGCACATCCTTGGGCAAACCGCATTCCTGCGCCACGGTGAAACGGGTGGCCACTTGCACCGCTGCAGCGCCCATGTCCAGGTAGCCGGCGGCATCGCTGCCGGTGAAAATCCCGCCCGCCGGAATCACCGGAATATCCAGCTTCTCGGTGCGCAAATATTCCATGACTTCGAGGGTGATGGTGCGCAGGTCATACTGCGCCCAGTCCATGCCGAAACCGAGATGGCCGCCAGCCAGCGGGCCTTCCACCACCACGTAATCGGGCAGGCGATTGAGCTTGGCATTCTTGCGCAGGAACAGCTGCAGTGCGCGCACGGATGACACGATAATACCGATCTTGGCATCGCGAAAGCGCGGATGGTCCTCGATCAGCGCCAGCGAGCCCAGGTGCAAACCGGCGGCCAGCGTGATGCCATCAATGCCGGCATTGAGCGCCTCGCGCAGACGCACGGTAAGCGTTTCGCGCGGCGCGTTCATGGTGAGTTTTTCCATGCAGTTGATAAACACCATGCCGGAGCCACGCTTGGCTTCCATGGTCTTGCTCACATGCAATCGGGTCGATTCGGCAACCTGTCCCAGGTCAAACTTCACTGCGGACTTGTCAGAGTTATCGATATTGTATTTGTACTGCTTGAGCTTCTCTTTGACAAAATCGGTGTCATAGCGCCGATCAGCAACAGTAGGCAACATGGCATCGGATATATGCCCGATTCCGCCCAAACGCGCCGCTTCCAGAGCCAATTCGGCGGTGGAAATATCCACTCCCATCCCGCCAATCATGATCGGCACTAATTCCTGTTTACCAAAGCGCAGGCGAAAATCGTCCACTCGTTTCATTACGGTCCTTAAATTTCCTGAATCAAGGCGTTATATTACCTTGGAATAGCGCGCATGTTCCTGTTTGGTGCGCAGATATTTGTCAAAAACCATGCAAATATTGCGGATTAACATGCGCCCCTTGGGAGTGACACTGATCCACTGCGGGGAGATTTTCAGCAGGCCTTCGCGCTCGTATTCCTTGAGCCCGGCCAGCTCGGTGGCAAAATACTGGTCAAAATCGATCAGGTAAGCGATGTTGAAGGATTCCTTGGAGATCTCGAAGTGGCACATCAACGCCTGGATAATGGCGCGCCGCACCAGATCATCGGCATTCAGCTCCATGCCGCGCATGATGGGCAATTCGTCACGATCCAGCGCATCGTAGTAGTCATCCAGCTCGCGGAAATTCTGGCTGTAGGTGGGGCCTATCTTGCCGATCGAGCTGACACCGACAGCCACCAGATCGCAATCGGAATGCGTGGAGTAGCCCTGGAAATTGCGGTGCAGCCTGCCCTGGCGTTGCGCCACTGCCAGCTCATCATCCGGCTTGGCAAAGTGATCCATGCCGATGTAGACATAGCCCGCGTCGGTGAGTGTTTTGACTGCGAGGCTCAGGATGTCCAGCTTGAGCTGCGGCTCCGGCATGTCTTCGACATTGATGCGACGCTGCGGCTTGAACAGGGCCGGCATGTGCGCGTAGTTGTAGATGGAAACGCGGTCGACATTGGCGGCGATCACCTTGTCCAGGGTCGCCTTGAATCCGGCCAGGTTCTGTTTGGGCAGACCATAGATCAAATCGATGCTCACCGATTTGAAACCGTGTGCGCGTGCCGCACGTATCACCTGCAGCGTTTCCGCCTCGCTCTGGATGCGGTTCACCGCTTTCTGCACTTCGGCATCAAAATCCTGCACGCCGATACTGATGCGATTGAAGCCCAGCTCACCGAGCAGTGCGATGGTTGCGTCACTCACCTTGCGCGGGTCGATCTCGATGGAATACTCGCCATTTTCCACCAGCTTGAAATGCTTGCGGATGGCGCCCATCAATTCACGTATCTGTTCATCGCTCAGAAAGGTGGGCGTGCCGCCGCCCCAGTGCAGCTGTTCCACGCGCTGCCCTTCGCCCAGCAAGGCGGCCTGCATCCCCAGCTCCTTGACCACGTATTGCACATATTTTTCGGCCTTGCTGCGATCCTTGGTAATAACCTTGTTGCAGGCACAGTAAAAGCACAGTGTGTTGCAGAAAGGTATGTGCACATACAGCGACAGCGGGCGGCTGATGCCGCCGATTTCGCGCTTGGAGGCCCAGTTGCTGTAGCTTTCCGCATTGAACGCTTCCACAAACCTGTCCGCCGTGGGATACGAGGTATAGCGCGGGCCGTTCTTGTCGAGGCGTCGAATCAGATCGAGATCAACCTCTAGTTCTGTAGGGGCTTTGCTGCCTGTTTGCATGATTTTATATCCGTTGTTTGCGGCTGAAACTATGAGGGTACATCTATTGATTTCATTTGATATATGTCAAGAACCATGTCATATTTGGCGGGTGTTGTTATTCAGCCGTAATCGTGCAACAAGCCATCTCCAAATCCTCCTTGAAAATCGCCTGCTCCAGCTGCAATTTGCGCGAGTTGTGCCTGCCCGTCAACTTGAGCAGTGCCGAGGTTGAGCAGGTCGAAAACCTGACCCAGCAGAAGCGCAGCTATCGCCGCGGCGAGTACCTGTATCGCAGCGGCTCCAGGTTCCAGTCCTTATATGCCATCCGCACCGGATTTTTCAAGACCCAGGTACTGCATGAGGATGGCCGCGAGCAGGTAACCGGCTTCCAGATGGCCGGCGAAATCATAGGCCTGGATGCCATCAGCACTGACGTGCACACTTGCGATGCAATTGCGCTGGAAGACAGTGAAATCTGCGAAATGCCATTCAGCAGCCTGGAAGAGTTAAGCCGCGACATCCCCAGCCTGCAACATCACCTGCACAAGATCATGAGCCGCGAAATCGTGCGCGACCAGGGCATTATGCTGTTGCTGGGGTCCATGCGCGCCGAGGAGCGCCTGGGGGCCTTTCTGCTCAACCTGTCGCAGCGTTATGCCGCACGCGGCTACTCGCCCAATTCGTTCCAGTTGCGCATGACGCGCCAGGAAATCGGCAGCTATCTCGGCCTCAAACTGGAAACAGTCAGCCGCACCCTGTCATTGCTGCAGCAACGCGGCCTGATTCAGATACACAACAAATCGCTGGACATCATGGACCTGGCCGGACTGCAATCCACCCTGAAATCCTGATTCCCGCAGCACGCAAGAATCCCTCCCTGTCCCAATCCCATTCAACATTAAGGAAATCAAATGAGTGAGCAAATCAGTGGCGCAGAAATGAAACGCGCCCGGCATTTACATGCAGCGCTGCTGTTCAACCTGATCGTGAATCATATTTTCCTGTTTCTGGTCGCTGTCAGCATGATGAAACAAAGCCTCATTCCCACCCTGCTGGTGCCCGTCATTTCGATTGCCATTCTGGGCTACATCCTGATCAACGCCCGGCGCGCGCTGACGCGCGAAGCGTCGTGGTTTGTACGCTGCCACTGGCAACTGGCCGCCAAACGTGCACGCACATTCCTGCTGTTGTTCCTGGTGGTAGGAACCTTCAGCGCCGCAATTTATTTTGGCGGCCACGCCATGGGCCTGACCACACTGACCACCAAGGCGCTCACCTTCGGCGTGGGGCTGCTGCCGTTCATGGTGACCCTGCTGGTGCTGGTGGTGCTTGAGTTTGATGCCGAACACCAGTGCAAGATCGGCAAGGTCCCGCCCTCGGCCGCGGCCGCCTACCCCGCACCACAGGAATAAGCCACACCATGGATAAAAGAATTATTCTGGGCATCGCCGGCCTGCTGCTTGCATTGATCACCATAGCCTGGCTGTTGCCGGACAAAACCGCCAACACGGGCGACACGCTGCCTTGGCGTATCACCCACCCCACCCCGGACACCACCCATGTTCTCGGCGTAACCCTGGGCTCAAGCAACCTGAGCGATGCCGAGCAAATTTACCAGGAGGCCGCCGAAGTCAGCCTGTTCAAGGCCAGCGCGGGCAAGATGGTGGTCGAGGCTTTCTTTGAAGAAGTCAAAATGAACGGGCTGAAGGCAAAAATCGTGCTGACCATCGCCGTGCCTGCCGAGGAATTACAGGGTATGTTTGATCGGGGCTTGCGCATGAATGCGACTGCCAGCGGCAAGCGCATCACGCTGAATACCGATGACCTAGCCAGGGTGCGCAAGGCGCCGATTTCCAGCCTGAGTTATTTGCCCACTGTGCGTCTGGAAGAAGCAGTCCTGAATAAACGCTTTGGCACGCCTGCCGAGCGCATACGTGAGAACAAGAGTGGCGCGGTGCACTGGCTGTATCCGCAGCACGGGCTGGATGTCACCCTGGGCGGCGATGAAAAACCCTTGTTGCAGTATGTGTCACCCAGGGATTTCGAGCAATTGCGCGCACCGCTGCTGGCCAGTGGCGAGGTGCTGAAGTAAGGCCTACTGCTTGCCGCCTGACGGCATGTCCTTCTGCTTGGCAGCCTCTTCCGGCTGCTTGGTCAACATGGCGTCTTCATCGTCATCCAGCAGTATGCGGCTGGCGTTTCCTTCCATGTCCTCATACTGCCCTTTGCGCACCGCCCAGATCAGCACGGCAACCATGATCAGCCCAAAGAAGGTCATGCCCGGGATCAAACTGTAAATCACTTCCATTTGCTGCCTCCTATTGCCTGAACAAATTGCGGATGCGCGCCGCATTGCCTATCACCAGCAAGGAGCTGATCGGCATGGTGATGGCAGCCACCAGCGGGGTGACGTGGGCCATCATCGCCAGCGGCACCATGATGCTGTTATACACGAACGACAGGCCGATATTCTGCTTGATGGTGCGCAGGGTACGGCGCGACAGCAGGGTGGCCAAGCGCACCTTGTCCAGCTCGTTTTTCATCAGCACGATGTCCGCACTTTCCACCGACACATCCGTGCCCGAGCCCAGCGCGATTCCCACGTCGGCGCGGATCAGCGCCGGCGCATCGTTGATGCCGTCACCCACCATGGCCACGCACTCGCCGCGCTGCTGCAACTGTTGTATCACCCTGTCCTTGTCCTGCGGCAGCACCTCGGCGATCACCTCCATGCCGCCCAGCTGGCGCGCAATGGCTTCCGCCACGGGCTTGCGATCACCGCTCAACAGGGTCATGCCTATGCCGGCCTCGCGCAGGGTGTTGATCAGGCCCGGCGCATCCGGGCGCAGGGTGTCGGCCAGCACCAGCATGGCAACATGACGCCCGGCCACGGCGCAGTGCACACAGGTTTTTGCCTCCGCTTCCAACGCGGGCAGTTGCGCCAGCAAGCCCTCATCCAGCGCCACTTCCTTGCGCCTGAGCCACTCCAGCGTGCCCAACAACATGCGCTTGCCACCTAGCTGCGCCTCCACCCCCAAGCCTGCGCTGGCATGGAATCCTGTCACATCCATATTGCGGTAAGGCAGCTGTTGTTCGTCTGCCTCGCGCACGATGGCCTGCGCCACGCTGTGCTCGGAAAAACGCTCCACCGCTGCCGCATCAGCCAGCAGCTGGCCGGCATCCTGCCCGGCAACGACGAGGGTGCGCTCCACCCGCATCCTGCCTTCGGTGAGGGTGCCGGTTTTGTCAAAAACAAAATGGGTGACCCTGGATAATGTTTCGAGCACCACGCCGTTCTTGATCAGAATGCCGTGCTTGGCTCCCAGCCCCGAGGCCACTGCAATGGACATGGGGGTGGCCATGCCCAGCGCGCAGGGGCAGGTAATAATCAGCACGGATGTGGCCGCCATCAAGCCCAGCTCGAAATGCGCCGACCAGGCGAAGAATGTAAGCCCCGCGCATATCAGCGTGACCAGCACAAACCACGGCACTATCGTGTCCGCCAGGCGCTGTATCGGCGCCTTGGATGACTGCGCCTCCTCGACCAGGCGGATGATTTTGGACAGGGTGGAATCCTGCAGGCTGGCCTGCACTTCCATCACCAGCGCGCCGCTGGTATTCAATGTGCCCGCTGCAACGTGGTCGCCTGCATGCTTGGAAACCGGCATGGACTCGCCGCTGAGCATGGATTCATCGACCGAGCTGCGCCCCTCGCACACAATGCCGTCCATGGGAATCTTGCTGCCCGGCTTGACCAGCAGGCGATCACCTATCTTAACCGCGCGTATCGAGGTTATTTTTTCCTCTCCATTGTTCAGCACAGTCGCCACGCGCGGCTGCAGTTCCATCAGGCGGTTGGTCGCGGACACTGCCTGGTGGCGGAACATGCCTTCCAGATAGCGCCCCACCAGAATGACAAAGATCAGGTTGGTCACCGTGTCGAAATACACCTCGCCCGCCTTGCTGCCCGCGATGGTGACATACAGCGAGTAGGTATAGGTCACGCTAAGCCCGATGGCGATGGGCAGATCCATGGTCAGGCGAGCATTGCGCAAGCCGCTCCACGCGCCCTTGTAGAAGGGGTAACCGGAGTAAAGCAGGGTGGGCGTGGCGAGAGCGCAGCCCATCCAGTGGAAAAAATTCCTGAACTCTCCATCGTTCGCACCGCTGTATAGCGCGATGGAAATCCAGATCAGGTTCATCATGGTGAAGCCTGCAAAAATCAGGCGGAACAGCATGGCGCGATTGGTCTTCTTGATCGACCCTTCGGCCGCTTCCGGGTCGTAAGGGACGCCGGCATAGCCGATCTTTGAGAGCAGGCGGATGATGGCGGAAAGTTTGACGCGCTGATTATCCCAGCGCAGGTGCAGGCGTTTTCCGGCCATGTTTACGTTGGCCTGCTGCACTCCCGGCGTGCGCATCATGCCGCGCTCGATCAGCCACACGCACGCTGCGCAATGGATGCCCTCGACCAGCAGGTGTATGTCGCGTATCTCGCCCTGGCAGGTCACGTACTCCTGCTGCACATCCTCCAGGTCATACATCTCGATATCTTTGGGCGGCGTCGGCGGCGGCGCCAGCAGCACTCCCTCCGGCGTGCGCTGGTAATAGCCCTGCAGGCCGGCATCATAAATTGCCTCGCATACCGACTGGCACGCGAAGCAGCAGAAATCACGCAACTCGCCATCCAGGCGATGGTGATAATTTGCGTCATCGGGAATCGCCAGCCCGCAGTGGAAACAGCCGGCGTGCGCTTGTGAGTTGCTGCTTGTTTGCTGCATCAGATTTGCTGCTTGAATTATTGCGCGACTGCGACAAACACTTTCTGTTCCAGATCGAACAGGCGCCCGTCCTGCCGGGCATTGATCACCAGATCCCAGTTACCTGTACGCGGGAAGGTCATGCTGCCCACATAATGGCCCGGTGCGGATTCCTGCAGTGTGCCGTTGAAGTCGAAGGTCTGGCTGCCCGGCCACTGTGCATTGACCTGCACCTGGGCGCCCTGCAAAGGCTTGCCATCGCGGTCTTTCAGGTCGAACTGGAACACGGCCGGGCTGGCCACCAGGATGAATCTGGCGGCGCTTGGCGTGGCCATGCTGTCATTCTTCAACTGCTGCGCGGAACGCAGGCTGGCCTGCCACCCCAGCGTTGTGCGCTCAGCCTGCTGCTGCACCCACTTGGCCTCATCCTTGTGGCTCTTCACGCTGTAGCTCTCATCCAGCATGCGCACACGATGGTGAAAGGCATCCCACAGCATGCGCCCGTTGTTCAGCAGCGCCACCAGGATAATCGCCACCAGTGCAAACACCCACGGGTTGCGCCAGCCCTGTTTGTTCTTTTGCGAAATCATTTCATGCTCTCCACTGTTGTCCGATTACCCGGCATCATGGCTTGGGGCCATTGAACATGGTCTGGTATTCGGAAGAAATTTCAGGGTGGTCCACACCCTCCACACGAAATTCGATAGGTGTAATTTCCTCGTGAATATTTTTCTCCGGCGCCTTCACGAAAATCGTGAATGGCGTTGCCCTGCCGTGATACACAAGTATTGGCTGTTCAGCGCCGATGATCTGCTGGCCGCTGATCCCGTCTTCAGCCTTGACTGTCACATACATGTCCTTGTTGGTCTTGTTCAGCACCTTGAACACGTATTTGTTCTGGATTGAGCCGTCACTCATGCGCACAAACAGGGGCTGGCGCTCCGGAGCCACTCTCAGCACCAGTGCCCCGAGGTGAGTCAGGCCGTAGATGATTCCACTCAGTGCCAGCAGGATAATGCCGATGTACACAAAGGTGCGCGGATGCTGGTACAGCTTCTTGACCGGGCGCCCTTCCATCTCGTCCAGCGAGGCATAACGTATCAGGCCGCGTGGACGGCCGATCTTGTCCATGACTGAGTCACAGGCGTCCAGGCACAACCCGCAGGTAATGCATCCAAGCTGCTGCCCCTGGCGTATATCCACACCGGTTGGGCATACCTGCACGCACTGGAAGCAGTCGATGCAATCCCCCTGTTTCGCCGCGCCTTCTTCATGGCGGCGCAATTTGCCGCGCGGTTCACCGCGGTTTTCATCATAGGTAGGCAGGATGGTTTGCGCATCTGTCATCACGCCTTGAATGCGTGCGTAAGGACAGAGCCAGAAGCAGGTCTGCTCGCGCAAGAATCCCGCGAGGATGTAGGTGCCGAGAATAAAGGCGACCAGTGTCGCCCAGCCTATGACAGGCAAGTTGAGCGTGAGCAGGTCATGCCAGTAGTCAAACGCATCCACGAACCATATGGAGAAGCTGATGCCCGTCAGCACCGAGATCGCCAGCCAGGCTGCATGTTTCATCAGCTTCAAGCGGACTTTTGTCACGCTCCAGGGCGCCCCATCCAGCTTGCGGCGCTGCCCGGGCTGACCTTCGATTTTTTCCTCTATCCAGGTAAACACATCTGTCCATACCGTCTGAAAGCAGAAGTATCCGCAAAATACGCGCGAAGCCACCGAGGTCACGGCAAACAGGGTCATCGCCATCAGCAACAACAGCAGGGAGAGCATCCAGATATCCTGTGGCAGGATGGTAATGTTGAAGAAATGAAACTGGCGATTGGTGACATCAAAAAGAATGGCCTGCTTGCCATGCCAACGCGGATAGGCGCCGAGGAAGAAAACCAGCCACGTCAACGCGGTAAAGTATTTCATTGTGCGGAAGAAACCCGGCATGCGCTTGGCGTGGATGGTTTTCCCGCCGGTATTGACTGTCCATTCCTCGTGTTCGCGATATAGTCCGGTTACATGACCGGACTCGGTGCCTGTTGCAGGATTGCTCATAATGACTCCAAAAGATTATGCCCTGTGAACCAGGGCGCTGTATTCCAAGATAACTTTGTTTTTATTCCGCGAATCAGCCGCGAAACAGAAACAGAGTTGCCCTGATCAATTGCAAAATGAAAAAAAGAGGAGTGTTAGCTCCTCTTTGTTTCTGGCGCAGCCAGGCTTACTTGCCGTCGTTCTTGCTCTTGTCGTTCATGTTGCGCCACAACATGAATCCCAACCAGACCAGAACCAGGGCAGAACCACCAAAGGCGATCATCACGCCCCAAAATACCATGTCATGTGTATGCATTTAAATCTCCTTGAGAATACCGCACGGCTTGCGCCGTGCAGTTATTGGGGCATTTATTTAGCAGCTACAGCAGCGTCGGCTTTACCACCGCCCAGCTTGTAGACATACACAGCCAGCTTCTTGATCTCGGCCGGTGTCAGCTTGCCGGCTTCGGTGAAGTTTGGCATTACCGCGTTGCGAGCGTCAGGGCCCACGTTTACACCGTAGGTAATGGTCTGCTTGATGCCTTCCAGAGAGCCGTCAAAACGCCAGATCTTGTCTGTCAGGTTGGCAGAGCCCATGGCCTGCATGCCCTTGCCATCAGCACCATGACAGGATGCGCAGTCACTGCTTGCGAATACCTTCTTGCCGGCTGCAAACTCAGGCGCATTGCCATTGCCTTCGCTGCTGGCCAGCACCCACTTGGCCACGTCGTCGATTTGCTGCCCCGACAAGGTATCCTTGTGCGCCGTCATCACGCCCTGGCGGCCGCCGGAAACGGTTTCATGGATCTTGTCGATGGTGCCGCCAAAGAGCCAGTCATCGTCATTCAGCATTGGCGCCATATAGCCCTGCTCGCGCATGGCGAATTTGCCGCCCTTTTGAATGGTGCCAGCGCCGTTCTGGCCATGACAAGCCGCGCAATTGTCACTGAACAGCACCTTGCCGGAACGTGTCACGTACTCGGTCAGCTCACTGTCAGCAAGAATCGCCGCAGGAGTCATGTCCTTCAGCTTGTTCTCGTACTTGCTGCGCACAGCATCCACTTCCTTCTGGTCAGCCTCCAGTTCCTTGATAGCAGTCCACTGACCGGAACCTGGCAAGCCCACGCCCTTGAAGTAGTTGCCGTTCAACGCAACGGGAACAGCCGGATACATCAGCCAGTACACCACTACCCAGATTGCACTGGCGGTCAGGCCCAGCATCCACCATTTTGGCGGCTGATTGACCAGGTCGGCCAGATCGTCATCCCATACGTGTCCGGTGGTAGGCACGCCACCAGCGGATTTATGATTGTCACTCATTGTTTATCTCCCAAATTGTTGTGCTCGTCGTCATCACGCAGCGCCATATCGCTCTGCGAGTTGTACGCCTCCTTGTTCTTGGGATGGAGCACCATTACATAGACCACGATCATCGCCAGAAGGCCCAGCACGGTATAAGCCACTCCCAGCCAGTCATTCAAGGTCATCTGCATCCAGTCTGTGTGCAGGTACTCCATCAGCTTAGTCACGGTAGTTCACACCTTCCTGGAACTTGACGTGATTACCCAAGGACTGCAGGTAAGCAATAACTGCATCCATTTCTGTCTTGCCTTCCAGCTGGGCCTTGGCACCGGCGATGTAATCCGCGGTGTAAATGTCCTTGGGCACAGGATTGAAAGGCATCTTGGTCATGACCTGCATGGTCTTTACGGTGTTATCCACATCAACCGGCTTCTTGTCGAGGAAGAAGAAGTTAGGCATGACAGACTCAGGCACAACGTCACGTGGATACTTCAGATGGCGGCGGTGCCATTCATCGGAATACTTGGCGCCTACGCGAGCCAGGTCAGGACCTGTACGCTTGGAACCCCACTGGAACGGATGGTCGTACATGGACTCTTCAGCGATGGAGTAGTGGCCATAACGGTCTTTCTCGTCGCGGAACGGACGGATCATCTGCGAGTGGCACAGGTAGCAACCCTCACGCAGGTATACGCTGCGGCCAGCCAGTTCCAGAGCCTTGTATGGACGCACGCCATCGCCTGGCTGCCAGTCATCCAGCGACTGGCCGGCTTTGGGCTGCCACACCACGCTGGCAATCACGTTGCCATTCTGGTCTTTGTGCGCCGTTCCATTGCCCATGCCGGTATTTGGCAGGTAGAACAAAGGCACGATTTCCACGATACCGCCAACAGCAACTGCAATGGCGGACACGATGAACATCAGGATAGTGCTGCGTTCCAGCTTGTCCTGAAACTTGGTTGAATAAATTTTATCAGCCATGATTATTTCGCTCCTTATGCGTTAGCTGTAGCAGTGTTAACACTACGCGCAGCAGTTGCCTGACGCACAGTCATCACCACGTTGAACAGCATGATCCAGGCGCCCAGGTTGTAAATCATGCCGCCGATAGCGCGCATCGCGTAGTACGGATGCATGGCAGACACGGATTCAACGAAGGTGTAGGTCAAGGTGCCGTATTCGTCATAATCACGCCACATCAAGCCCTGCATGATTCCTGACACCCACATGGCCACAACGTAAACCACTGCACCGATTGTAGCCAGCCAGAAATGCACGTTCACCAGGTTGTCGGAGTACATTTTTGTATTCCACAGCTTCATCACCATATGGTAGATCGCGCCCATGGAAACCATGGCAACCCAACCCAGGGCGCCGGAGTGCACGTGACCAACGGTCCAGTCTGTGTAGTGCGACAGCGCATTGACTGTCTTGATCGACATTACCGGGCCTTCGAAGGTGGACATCGCGTAAAACGCCAGCGACACAACCAGGAAGCGCAGCACGTAGTCGGTACGCAGCTTGTCCCATGCGCCGGACAAGGTCATCATGCCGTTCATCGCACCACCCCATGACGGGATGATCATGGCCAGGGAGATGGCAGCGCCGAGGGAGCCGGTCCAGTCAGGCAGAGCGGTGTATTGCAGGTGGTGCGCACCCAGCCAGACGTAGCCGAAGCTCAGCGTCCAGAAGTGCAGCACGGACAGACGGTATGAGAACACCGGACGACCAGCCTGCTTGGGAACGAAGTAGTACATGATGCCAAGGAAGCCGGCTGTCAGGTAGAAACCCACCGCATTGTGACCCCACCACCATTGAATCATGGCGTCTTGTACGCCGGAGAAAATGGAGAAGGACTGGGTCAGGCTAACGGGAATCGCCATGCTGTTCACCAGGTGCAGATAGGAGATCATGATGATCATGCCCATGGTGAACCAGTTGGAAACGTAGATATGCGATGTCTTGCGGATTGCGGTGGTCATAATGTGGTTCAGGCCGAACGCCACCCACACAATCGTGATCATGATGTCAATCGGCCACTCCAGCTCGGCGTACTCCTTGGACTGGGTAATACCCAGCGGCAGAGTGATCACGGCCAGAACGATAATCAGGTTCCAGCCCCAGAAGGTGAACCATGCCAGACCGTTGCTCCACAGCTTGGTGGCACCGGTGCGTTGCACCATGTAATAACCGGTCGCCATCAAGGTACAGCCGCCGAACGCAAAAATCACCGCATTGGTATGCAGCGGACGCAAACGACCAAAGGTAATTTCAGGAATGTCAAAGTTCAAAAATGGCCACGCCAATTCGGATGCGATATACACACCGACCAGGGTCCCCACAACCAGATAAACGACGGCCATGATGGTAAACCATCGGACTACGTCCATATCATATTTTACTGGTGTCGCTTGAGTCGCTTCCACAGTAGTCTCCTCCTAGAGCAAGTTACAAAAAACAAACGCAACCTCACATTTACAGTGCAGCATATATAAACATGGCGGCCGCTCTCTTTTACTACAAAAACAATACTGTTCAATATGTTACAAAAAATCTGCGCAAATTAGCCTCTTGCGCATAATAACCTCGCCAGCATAATAGTTTTTAGTCAAAAAAACCCTGACGCCCGTCAACCAAATTGCACTATCGCCTTAATAGTGTATCTCCCAACCCTGACTTAGCTCATCACTCGAAGCCACCCGCAAGACTCGCCGCCGACCCGCACAGGCAGGCCGGCAAAAAAGTGCTCACAGACTATTTTTGAGTAGCTATCGCCCTAAGCTGGTCAAGGCTATGCAAGGTGATCTGCCTGCGTTCAAGTGTTATCACCCCCTCATCCTGAAGACGGGTAAAAACACGGCATACCGTTTCCTCTGCCATGCCCAGATAGTTGCCGATATCGCTGCGCGACATGCTCATGCTGAACTGGGTATGCGAAAAATTCCGTTTTTCAAGGCGGCGGGACATATTCAGCAGAAAAGTGGACAGGCGCTCTTCGGCATTTTTTTTCCCCAGCAACATCATCAGCTCATGGCAATGGAGAATTTCATGGCTCATCACTTCCAGCATGCTGTGCTGCAGATCAGGAAACTCTTCACCCAGCTCATTTAACCGGTCAAAAGGCGCCTCACAAACACTGGTTGTTTCCATGGCTGTTGCAGTACAGTTGTATCGCCCCATGGTGATGGCATCAAGCCCCAGAACCTCACCGACAAAATGGAAACCTGTCACCTGAACCCTGCCATCATCGGCCAGGATGAAGGTTTTGATGGAGCCTCCCCGGATCGCGTAAATCGCCCGAAACGGCTCCCCAGCCTGATACAAGACCTCTCCACGCTTAATCGTTCTACGGCTTCTCACCAGCGTATCCAGCACACTGAGATCAGTGTCACCACCAACCGCATGACACAGCGCAAATATTCCGCAGCTATCACAATCTACGGAAGCATGCGGGAATTGCGGAACAGCTTTGGTCTTATAGCGCGGCATTTAGTCTGACAGGCGGGTTACACAGATAACTTGGATATATTATCACGGAGCGAAGCAAGGAGCTGCTGCCGACGCTCCACAACCCCATCAACCCAAGGGATACTCAGCAAGCCTCAAAGGCTCCCGGTTAACAATCCATACTTGATGAACAAGCAGCAAATCGCATGAGATAAAGCATAAAAATCATGGAGCGGGTGAAGGGAATCGAACCCTCGTCGTAAGCTTGGGAAGCTTCTGCTCTACCATTGAGCTACACCCGCATGTAGAATGCAATGTTACCTTAACCACTCATAACTTTGAAAGTGATTTCAGTCTCCATCAACGGCTCGCCCTCTACATTTGACCAGCCTCTCAGCATCACCGAACTGTTGGAGAAAATGCAACTGGGTGGCAAACGCATCGCGCTTGAGCGCAACGGAGAAATCGTTCCGCGCGGACAATTCAATCAACAAATGCTGGCTGACGGCGACAAACTTGAAGTCGTCGTTGCTGTCGGCGGCGGCTAACTCATGAAAGAGTCAAAATACCGATGAAGCAAGATAAATTAATTATTGCAGGCAAACCCTATAACTCGCGCCTGCTGGTGGGCACCGGCAAATACAAGGATTTCGCCCAGACCCAGGCTGCCATCGAGGCCAGCGGCGCGGAAATCATCACCATCGCCATACGCCGCAGCAACATTGGCCAGAACCCGAACGAACCCAACCTGCTCGACATCCTGCCGCTGTCCAAATACACCCTGCTGCCCAACACGGCGGGCTGCTACAGCGCCGATGATGCGGTGCGCACCCTGCGCCTGGCGCGCGAACTGCTGGATGGGCACAGCCTGGTGAAGCTGGAAGTACTGGGCGATCCGCAATCGCTCTACCCCAACGTGGTGGAAACCATCGCTGCCGCCAAGACACTGGTGAAGGACGGCTTCCAGGTGATGGTGTACACCTCGGACGACCCCATCATCGCCAAACAACTGGAAGACATCGGCTGCGTCGCCATCATGCCGCTGGCCTCGCTGATAGGCTCGGGCATGGGCATACTCAACCCGTGGAATCTGCAGCTCATCATGGATCGCGTGCAGGTGCCAGTCATCGTCGATGCCGGCGTGGGCACCGCTTCCGATGCCGCAGTCGCAATGGAGCTGGGTTGCGCCGGCGTGCTGATGAACACCGCGATTGCCGCCGCGCAAGACCCTGTATTGATGGCATCTGCCATGAAGCTGGGCGTTGAAGCTGGGCGCGCAGCCTTCCTTGCCGGCCGCATGCCCAGGAAACTCTACAGCGCCTCCCCCAGCTCGCCCACCAGCGGCATGATCAGCACGGCAAACAAGTCCTGATGGAACTTCGAGATCGACACATACGCAGCTTCGTGCTGCGCCAGGGGCGCGTATCCGCCGCCCAGCAACGCAGCCTGGACACGCTGATGCCACGCTTCGGCATCTCATATGCAGCACAGTTGCTGGATCTGGATACCAGCTTCGGGCGCGCCGCCCCCAAGATACTGGAGATCGGTTTTGGCATGGGCGAACCCACCGCGCACATCGCCAGACATCATCCGCAGAATGATTACCTGGCGCTGGAAGTACACCCGCCCGGCGTCGGCAGCCTGCTCAAGCAAATCGACGAACAGGGCCTGGGCAACATTCGCATCATCCAGCACGACGCCGTCGAAGTCATCCGTGACATGCTGCAGGATGAATCACTCGATGGCGTGCACATCTTTTTTCCCGACCCGTGGCACAAGGCGCGCCATAACAAGCGGCGCTTGATACAAGCGCCTTTTGTGGCGCAACTGGTGAAGAAAATCAAAACGGGCGGGTATATTCACGTCGCCACCGATTGGCAGGACTACGCCGAGCAGGTGCTGGCGGTGCTCAGTGCAGAACCCGCTCTCAAGAACTCCGCCACGGATTACGCCGAGAAACCCGCTTACCGCCCGCTCACCAAGTTTGAAAATCGCGGATTAAAGCTAGGCCACGGGGTATGGGATCTGGTATTCCAAAAGATCTAGTCACGCAAAAACATCTGCAGCAAATCATTCAAAAATACCCGCCCCTGCTCGGTCGGCGCAATGCGCTGCTGGTCACGCGACAGCAAGCCGCGCTGCTCGGCCTGCTCCAGCTCCTTGCGTATTAGCAACAAGGGCAGGCTGGTGCGCTCGCTGAACAGATTGGCGTCAAAGCCCTGATTCAGGCGCAAGGCATTCATCATAAATTCAAAGCACAGGTCATCGCGCGTCAGCGTCTGCTCGCTTTGTACCGGCGCACCCTGCCGCACTTGCTCCATATAGGCTTGCGGCTGCTTGTAGCGCGCCTGCCTTATCACCTTGTCGTGGAAACTCAGCTTGCTGTGCGCACCTGCGCCGATGCCGAGGTAATCGCCGAATTGCCAGTAGTTGAGATTGTGGCGCGACTGCTTGCCGGGCTGCGCAAAGGCGGAGGTTTCGTAATGAAGGTAGCCGTGTGCAGCCAGCGGCTGTTCGATGCGCTGCTGCATTTCACTGCTCGCATCGTCGTCCGGCAAGGCAGGCGGGTGGCGGTAGAACAGGGTATTGGGTTCCAGCGTCAGGTGGTAACAGGACAGATGCTGCGGCGCATAACTCAAGGCGGTGCTCACATCCTGCTCCGCCTCCGCCAGCGTCTGCTGCGGCAGGGCATACATCAGATCGAGGTTGATGTTGTCGAAGTGCTGCTGCGCAATCTCCACCGCACGGCGCGCCTCAGACGCATCATGAATACGCCCCAATGCCTTGAGATGCGTCTCGTTGAAGCTCTGGATGCCCAGCGACAAACGCGTCACGCCTGCCTCGCGGAAGCCGGCGAATTTTTCCGCTTCCACTGTGCCGGGGTTGGCCTCCAAGGTGATTTCCGCATTCACGTCCAGCGGCAGCAGCATGCGCACCGTGCCGAGGATGCGTTCCATCGCCTGCGCAGAAAACAGGCTGGGCGTGCCGCCGCCGATAAACACGCTGTATACCCTGCGCCCCCACACCAGGGGCAGCGCCAGTTCAAGGTCGCGGGTCAGTGCGGCAACATAGTCATCTTCAGGCAAGCCATTGCGCGCCTCGTGCGAATTGAAATCGCAATACGGACATTTGCGCACGCACCAGGGAATGTGGATGTACAGGGACAGCGGAGGCAAGGCCTGGAAGTTGACAGCCTGCGCAGCGAGGCCGACGGGATGCAGCGCTTGCACGCTCATTCGAGCTTCAGCTTCTGCAGCAAAATTCTCATCGCCTTGCCGCGATGGCTGAGCAATGTTTTTTCATCATGCGTCAGCTCCGAACTCATCCTGCCCTGCTCGGGCAGCCAGAACATGGGGTCATAGCCAAAGCCGCCAGCGCCGCGCTCCTCGTGCGCGATCTCGCCATGCCACTCCCCTTCCGCAATCAGCGGCTGCGGGTCATCGGCGTGGTGCACCAGCACCAGCACGCAATAATAGTGCGCACGCCGGTCAGCCACGCCCTGCATGACTTGCAGCAATTTTTCGTTGTTGCGCGCATCGGACTTGGGATTGTCACCCGCATAGCGCGCGGAATACACGCCGGGAGCGCCGCCCAGCGCGGCAACGCAAATGCCGGAATCATCCGCCAGCGCGGGCAGCCCGCTTGCCTTGCTGACATGGCGCGCCTTGGCCAGGGCATTTTCCACAAAGGTGCAATGCGGCTCCTCGGCCTCGGAAATACCGAGCTGCGCCTGCGTCAGCACCTCGATACCCAGAGGCGCCAGCATGGCCTGGAATTCGCGCAGCTTGCCGGAGTTGTTGGAGGCGATAACGAGTTTTTTCATATCTTCAAAACCTTCTCATCCGCAGATTACACAGATGGAACAGATTAATCATAAGGCATATTTCAGCGCATCATTGCAAAGTTCACCGGGGGAATCTGCGTGTATCTGTGTAATCTGCGGATGAGCGCTTTCCCTAAATCGCCAACGCCGCGCGCTGCATTTCTATCAGCTGTGTAATGCCGTGCTTGGCCAGCTCCAGCAGCTCATCCATCTCGGCGCGAGAAAAAGCATGGCCTTCCGCCGTGCCCTGCACCTCGACAAAATTCCCGCTGCCCAGCATCACCACGTTCATGTCGGTATCGCAATCGGAATCCTCAACGTAGTCGAGATCGAGCACCGGCGTGCCCTGATAGATGCCCACTGAAATTGCCGCCACGGCATCGCGCAGCGGAGTTTCTGCGATCAGGCCTTTTTGCAGCAGGCCGCTTACCGCATCCTGCAGCGCCACATAGGCGCCGGTGATGCTGGCGGTGCGCGTGCCGCCATCGGCCTGGATTACGTCGCAGTCTATCTGTATGGTGCGCTCACCGAGTTTTTTGAGGTCAACCACGGCGCGCAGGCTGCGCCCGATCAGGCGCTGGATTTCCTGGGTGCGCCCGGACTGCTTGCCGCGCGCAGCCTCGCGGTCCATGCGGCTGCCGGTGGAGCGTGGCAGCATGCCGTATTCGGCGGTCACCCAGCCTTCGCCGCTGCCCTTCTTGTGGCCCGGCACACGCTCTTCCACGCTGGCGGTGCAAATCACTTTCGTGTCGCCGCACTCGATCAGCACCGAGCCTTCGGCATGCTTGGTGTAGTTGCGGGTAATGCGGATGGAACGTAACTGGTTGGGCTGACGCTGGCTGGGACGCATGGCAGGAATCTCGGGAAGTTGAAAACGCTGCGCATTATAGCGCGGAGAGGTAATCACATATGGGCGCCTCTAAAAGTTAAGAGTTCGCCCAAATGCAAGGCGTGGAAAAAATCTCGCCGCGCAGATATGAACAATATGTAAGCAAGAAATTTTTCCCGCAACACAGCAGTTGGGATGAAATCTGAACTTTTAGAGATGCCCTCAGCGCTCGTCGAGCACGCCAAAGAAAGGTTCCGTCACGCTGTGATCCTGCTCGGCAGCCCCCCAGCGCGCCACCACGGCAGTGGTGTTGTCGGCGCTGACATTTTCGCGAAACAGGGCCAGCCCCATCAGCTGCTCAAGCCCTGTGTGCAAAGGCGCGGAATCCAGCGCCTTGGCAATTTCGTCCTCAGACAACGGCCCCCACAGGCCGTCGCTGCACAACAACAGGACATCCCCCTGCATCAGGGGAATTTCCGGCACCGTCTCCACAAAGAACTGCTCATCCGAACCACCCAGGCAGTTGGTGATCTTGTTGCGATCCGGGTGCGTCCGCATTTCCTCATGGGTAATCAGACCCCAGTCCGCCCACTGTTGCACCACCGAGTGATCGGTTGTCACCGCGGCCACGGCAGCATCGCGCAACAGGTAAAAGCGCGAGTCGCCCGCATGCGCCCAGCACACCTGGCCGTCCTGCACCAGCGCCGCCACACAGGTGGTGCCCGGATTGCCGCTCAAGCCCTGGTCTATGGCAAACTGGCCTATGGTTTGATGCGCATGGCGCATGATTCTACCCAGAAACCCTTCAGGGTTTTGTATGCGCGGCTTGGCCGCCACGGAAAACGCCTGCATGTAAGTCTGTATCGTGATCTGTGCCGCCAGCTCGCCATGGGAATGCCCCCCCATGCCGTCAGCCAGTACCAGCAATAAGGCCTGGTCCGTGTAGGCGTAAGCCACACGGTCCTGGTTATATTTGCGCCCCCCTTGGTAGGTAGCTTGGTAAACAGCAAAATTCATCTGGAGTCTGGAATGGTTTTGGCGGCCTTGGTCAAAATGTTCATACTGAAATCAGGGGTTAAGCGTTATCGTAATATAATGCAGCCGGTTCAGCCCAGATTTATTTCCCCCACCCGTTTCGGAGAACGCGATGATTTACAGCATGACCGGCTTTGCAGCTGCCACAGCGGAACTGGATGCCGGCTCGCTGACGCTGGAGGTTCGCGCAGTCAACTCGCGCTACCTGGATTTGCAGCTGCGCCTCCCCGACGAGTTGCGCGGGCTGGAGCAAGCGCTGCGTGTAGCCATTGCCGCCGCGGTGAGCCGCGGCAAAGTGGAATGCCGCATCGGCATTGCCGCGCGCGCCTCTGTCAGCAAGCCCGCCAGCATCAACCAGCCTTTGTTGCAACAGCTGGCACAGTGGAGCAGCGAAGTCAGCGCCGTCATGCCCAATGCCAGGGAGCTGAGCGTGGCCGACGTATTGCGCTGGAACGGCATACTGGAGAGCGACAGCCTGAGCGCCGACACCCTGCGCACCAGCGTGCAGTGCCTGTTGCAGCAGGCACTGCACGACTTCTCCGCATCGCGGGAACGCGAAGGCGCCAAACTGAAGGACTTTTTGCTGCAGCGCATCGCGCAAATCAACGCATTACGCACTGCGGTTGCACCGCGTATTCCCGCCGCCATCAAGGCTTATGAACTAAAACTGCAGGCACGCTTGCAAGAGATCCTGGGCAACGCTGACGCCGAGCGCCTGCACCAGGAAATTTCCCTGTTTGCCAGCAAGATCGATGTGGATGAAGAGCTGTCCCGCCTGCACACCCACCTCGTCGAGATGGAGCGCGTGCTGGACAAGGGCGGCGCCGTGGGCAAGCGCCTGGATTTCCTGATGCAGGAGTTGCACCGCGAAGCCAACACACTGGGCTCAAAATCCGTGGATGCCGAAGTCTCGCGCGCCTCCATGGAAATGAAAATCCTGATCGAACAAATGCGCGAACAAATTCAAAACCTGGAGTAATGACATGAGCGGAAACCTGTTTATCGTAAGCGCCCCCTCGGGCGCCGGCAAGACCAGCCTGATCAAGGCGCTGCTGGAGATCAATAAAAATATCGACTTGTCCGTGTCCTACACCTCGCGCGCACCGCGCCCCGGCGAGGTACACGGCAAGGACTACCACTTTGTCAGCCGTGAAGCCTTTCTGGGCATGATCCAGCATGGCGACTTCCTGGAAAGCGCGGAGGTGTACGGCAATCTTTACGGCACATCACAATCCTGGCTGAACAAGGAGCTGCAAAGCGGCCGCGACATCCTGCTGGAAATAGATTGGCAGGGCGCCGCCCAGGTGCGCAACAAGTTCCCGCTGTGCATCCCGATTTTCATACTGCCGCCCTCCCTGCAAGCGCTGGAAACCCGTCTCAAGGGACGCGGCCAGGATAGCCAGGAGGTGATCACCCGCCGCCTGCAGGCCGCGCAGGAGGACATCGCCCATGCCGCCGAGTTTGACTATGTTATTATTAACGACAAGCTGGACGAGGCTCTGCAACAACTCAATGCCGTCGTCGTCGCCGCCGGATTGCGTCGCGATCGGCAACTCGTACGCCAGGCAAATTTAATCAATCAATTACAGAAACAGGAGTAATCATGGCCCGCATTACCGTTGAAGACTGCATGAAACACATCCCCAACCGTTTTGAACTGACTCTGGCCGCCGCTTACCGCGCCCGTCAGCTGGCCAATGGCGCCGGCTACCTGGTGGACGAGAGCAATGACAAGCCCACCGTGATCGCCCTGCGCGAAATCAGCGAAGGCAAGGTCGGCCTGGAAATGCTCAACCGCGGCATGGCCTGATCTTTCAGGCTTTACAGTCTTGAATCTGTTCATTCCCGACTTTTCATGTCCGATGCCGAGGCGCTGCTACAGGAAGTTTCAGCCTACCTGAAACCCGAGGATGTTGAAAACATCCAGCGCGCCGTCGCATTCAGCAAAGCAGCACACCATGGTCAACTGCGCCAGTCCGGTGATGCTTACGTTTCCCACCCCATCGCCGTAGCCCGCATCCTTACCGCCCTGCATCTGGATACCCAGGCCATTATCGCGGCACTGTTGCACGACGTCATCGAGGACACCGATGTCAGCACCGACGATGTCGCCGCGCAGTTTGGCAAACCGGTTGCCGAGCTGGTGGACGGCCTGAGCAAGCTGGACAAGCTGCAGTTTGAAACACGCGAGGATGCGCAGGCGGAAAACTTCCGCAAGATGCTGATGGCGATGGCGCGCGATGTGCGCGTGATCCTGATCAAGCTGTCGGACCGCCTGCACAACATGCGCACGCTGGATGCGATGTCGCGCGAAAAATGCGAACGCATTGCCCGCGAAACCATGGAGATTTACGCACCCATCGCCAATCGCTTGGGGCTGAACGAGATATACCACGAGCTGCAGGACTTGAGCTTTATGCACCTGCACCCCAACCGCCACTCGGTGCTGTCCAAGGCGCTCAAGGTGGCGCGCGGCAACCGGCGCGAGGTGGTGGGAAAAATCCTGGATGCCATCCGCCACCGCCTTGAAGAGTTCAAGATTCACGCCGAAGTGCGCGGGCGCGAAAAGCACCTGTATGGCATTTACCAGAAGATGCAGGCCAAGTCGCTGGCATTTTCCGAGGTGCTGGATATCTATGGTTTCCGCGTGCTGGTGGATGATGTGCCGGCCTGCTATGTGGCGCTGGGCGCGCTGCACGCCCTGTACAAGCCCTTCCCGGGCAAGTTCAAGGATTACATCGCCATTCCCAAGGCCAACGGTTACCAGTCATTGCATACCACCCTGTTCGGCCCCTTTGGCACACCGATCGAGGTGCAGATACGCACGGTGGAAATGGACCGGATTGCGGAAGCCGGCGTTGCCTCGCACTGGCTGTACAAGACGGCGGACGCGCCCATCAACGAGCTGCATGTCAAAACCCACCAATGGCTGCAAAGCCTGCTGGAAAGCCTGAGCCAAAGCGGCAACTCGGTGGAGTTTCTGGAGCACCTGAAGATTGACCTGTTTCCGGACGAAGTTTATGTATTCACGCCGCAGGGGAAAATCCTGTCCCTGCCGCGCGGGGCCACCGCGGTTGATTTTGCCTACAGCGTGCACACCGACATCGGCAACCGCTGTGTGGCGTCCAAGGTCAATTTCGAACTGGTGCCCCTGCGCACCGAGCTGAAAAATGGCGACCGCGTGGAAATCATTACCGCGCCGCACGCCCACCCCAATCCCTCCTGGCTCAGTTATGTGGTGACCAGCAAGGCGCGCAGCCAGATACGCTACGCGCTGAGAACCCTGCACCTGGACGAATCCGCGGCGTTGGGCGAACGCCTGCTCAATCAGGCACTCGGCTCCCTAGGCTTAAAACTCTCGGAGATGGATGATGCACACTGGGACAAGCTGCTCAAGGAAACCGGCGCCAAATCACGCCAGGAAGTTTTTGCCGATATAGGCCTGGGGCGCAGCCTCAATATGGTGATCGCGCGCAAACTGGCACGCGTGGGTGACGAAAACACTGCGCATGTCAGTGGCGCCAACAATGTCATCACCATACTCGGCACCGAGGGAACCGCCGTGCAATTTGCCAAGTGCTGCCGCCCGATTCCGGGCGACCCCATTATCGGCGTGCTGAAGAGCGGGCAGGGACTGGTAGTGCACACTCACGACTGCCCTGTCTTGCGCAAAGGCCGTGCAGGCGCGGACGAATGGCTGGATGTGGCGTGGGACAAGAATATCAACAAGCTGTTTGATGTCAGCATCAAGCTCATCGTCGCCAACCAGCGCGGTGTGCTGGCAAAGGTGGCATCGGCGATTGCCGATGCCGGCTCCAATATCGAGAATGCCCAATTCAGCAACGAGGGCGACTACACCACGCTGTACTTCTGTCTGCAAGTCAATAATCGCCTGCATATGGCGCAGGTGCTCAGAGCTCTACGCCAGATACCCGAAGTGGTGCGCATCACGCGCATGAAAGGCAGCATGCCGTTAACCCAGGTCAAACAGCAGTAATTCCGCACCCTCTTCTGCCCGCACCTGCAGCCCGGTCTCATTGTTCACCATTACCGCATCGCCTGCCTGCAAGCGCTCTCCAGCCACGGTCACACTTCCGCGCACCACATGCAGATAGGCCTTGCGCCCGCTTTGCAGTGCGTAGCCCAAACTCTCCCGTGCTTTTAAGATCGTGGCATAGACGCGGGCATCCTGATGCAGCAGCAATGAACCCTCTGCCGCATCCGGTGAAATCAGCAAGCACCAGCGCCCCTGCTTTTCTTCCACCGTGAAGCTTTTTTGCTGATATCCCGGCGCCAATCCCTGCTGCCCTGGCATGATCCATATCTGCAGGAAATGTGTTGCTTCTTCATGCGAGGGATTGAACTCGCTGTGCTGCACACCTGTTCCCGCGCACATCAGCTGCACCTCGCCATAACGCATCTGCGTGCCGTTGCCCATGCTGTCCTTGTGCTCCAGCGTGCCGCTCAGCACATAGCTGAGTATCTCCATGTCGCGGTGGCCGTGCGTCGGGAAACCGTATCCTGCCTGCACCGTATCGTCGTTGATGACGCGCAGGCTGCCAAAGTGCACATGCGCCGGATCATGGTAATCGGCAAAGGAAAAACTGTGCCAGCTTTCCAGCCAGCCGTGATTGGCGTAGCCGCGCTCTGATGCCTTGCGCAAGGTAATCATGTTGCGTCTCCTGAATAGAACAAAACTGCTGTTGTCCACAGATTAAACAGATTTACGCAGAGTAAACCAGCTGCACAAGCAAACTGCGCCCGCCGAACAGGGGTACTTGGGCCCCTCAGGGGCAATCTGCGTAATCTGCGGATTAAATTGCTTTCCTGTTTTTAGCACACACCGCCATAACGTCGTAACAACTCCAGCATGGCTTCCGCCTTGTCCAGCGTTTCCTGGTACTCGGCCTGTTCTTGCGAATCCGCCACGATGCCGCCGCCGGCCCAGCACCTGATCTCCCCATCCGCGTACACCAAAGTGCGGATAACGATATTTGTGTCCATGTTGCCGTCAAATCCCACATACCCAATGGCGCCGCAATATACGCCGCGCCGATGCGGCTCAAGTTCCTCGATGATTTCCATCGCACGCTGTTTGGGCGCACCTGTCACCGAGCCGCCGGGAAAGCAATCGCGCAGCAGGGACAGCGCATCGCGCCCCGCCGCCAGCTCGCCCACCACGGTGCTGACCAGATGATGCACCGTGGCGTAACTTTCTATCTCGAACAGACTGGGCGTCTTGACCGAGCCCTGCGCACAGCTCTTGCTCAGGTCGTTGCGCAACAGGTCGACTATCATCAGATTCTCCGCCCTGTCCTTGGGATTACCGAGCAAATCCTGCCGCATCCGGTCATCTGCCGCTGCATCGGCCAGGCGCGGCCGCGTCCCTTTGATGGGCTTGGTTTCCACCCGCCCATCCCTTACCTGCAGGAAACGCTCCGGGGAGGCGCATAGAATTTGGGCCTCGGGAAAATCAAGGTAAGCTGAAAACGGCGCCGGGTTAAGCTCACGCAGTGTGCAGTAAGCCGCGAATGCATCGCCGCTGGCTTGTGCAGTAAACCGTTGTGCCAGATTGATCTGGTAACAGTCACCAGAGCGCAAATATGCCTGTATATTCGCAAACGCCAGGCGGTAGCTGTCGCGGCTAAAATTTGAAGTAATCCTGCCATGCACACGGAACGGCTGCCTTTGTGGTGTGGTTGCAGCCTGCAAGCGCACCAGAATCTGCGGCAGGATGTGAGCGGTCACCGGCTTGCGTTGGCGTGAAACCAGGTGTGCCGATTGCTGCTGGTGATCCAGCACCAGCGCCCAGTCGTAAATGCCTATTGCCATATCCGGGAGCCGCTCGGCACCCTGTGCGATATCGGGCAGCACCGTCAGGCTGCGGGCCAGGTCATAACCCCAATAGCCCAGCACCCCTCCGGCAAAAGGAATGTCAGGCATGGCTTCAACAGGAGCACCCAATCGCTCACGCAGGAGGCTGAATGCATCCTGCGTGTAGCTGCGTTTTCCCTCCGCATTGCTGACTATCGTTTCCCCGCCCCGGCTTGTCAGCGTCTCCACCGGCTGCGCTGAAATAATGTCATAACGCCCACGGCCACCGCTATCCAGCCACACCGACCATGGCAGGTCGGCAATGGCAGCATAGTAAGCAGTTGCATCTTTGCAATATGGAAGAGCGGCGCTATAAAACATCGGTGTTAAAATCCCTCAAAACCAAACCGGGTAGAAAATCATGACCACCATCGTCGCTGTAAAAAAGAACGGCGTTATCGCAATCGCCGCCGACACACTCACCACATTCGGCAATACACGGCTGCCAGCTTCCATGGACAGCTCACACGACAAGATACTTCATCTCGCCAACAGCCATATAGGAGTATGCGGCAGCGCCGCGCATCATCTGGTACTCGCCAGCCTGCTGAGCAAGACACCCGATTTGCAGCTTAACAGCAAGGCGGCAATTTTTGAAACCTTCCGCAAACTGCACCCCGTGCTGAAAGAGGAGTGCTTCCTCAACCCGAAGGAAGACGAGGATGACCCGTATGAATCCAGCCAGATTACCGCCCTGATTGCCAACTCAAGCGGCCTGTATGGCATTTACTCCATGCGGGAAGTATTCGAGTACACCCAATTCTGGGCGATAGGATCCGGGCATGAATTTGCCCTTGGTGCGATGCAACACGCCTATTCCCGCTATGACAGCGCAGAGGAAATAGCACTTGCAGGTGTTGAAGCAGGTATAGCGTTTGAC
Source organism: Nitrosomonadales bacterium (assembly GCA_023259065.1). Lineage (GTDB taxonomy): Bacteria > Pseudomonadota > Gammaproteobacteria > Burkholderiales > Gallionellaceae > 39-52-133. The sequence continues at coordinate 64,062 of JAHFQY010000001.1, read as the reverse complement.
AAGAACAGTGCAGCACCCATCACCTTATACAAAGTGACAGTCAATAACACTACGGCTTAACCGTAATGCATGGAATTCCAATACTGACCAGGTGATCAGAGCTAGCCATCACACCGACCAATAGCCAGTCGTTCAGCGGTCAACACCCACCGAAGCGCATATGGCGTAAAAAAGGCGCGCACAAACGGGCACGCCTGTCGATGCACTGGTTCAACCGTGGGCAGCCCCTAGCAACAAACATCAGGGGCTACTTCCACAGCACCCCGGCCCATCAATTAGGCTTGCCAATACCTAGCGTAGGGAACGGCCATGTTGCAGCTGGACGCACAGGTGCCTGAGCAGAAGGAGCCAGTGGTGTTGCTGCTGGAGCCGCGGCTGGAGCTGCTACCGGCTTCTTGGCAACGGCCTTCTTGGCTGCTGGCTTCTTGGCTGCTACTTTTTTAGCGGCTGGCTTCTTAGCTGCAACGGCTTTCTTGGCTGCCGGCTTTTTGGCTGCTACTTTTTTAGCGGCTGGCTTTTTAGCTGCAACGGCTTTCTTGGCTGCTGGCTTTTTGGCTGCTACTTTTTTAGCGGCTGGCTTCTTAGCTGCAACGGCCTTCTTGGCTGCCGGCTTTTTGGCTGCTACTTTTTTAGCGGCTGGCTTTTTAGCTGCAACGGCCTTCTTGGCTGCCGGCTTTTTGGCTGCTACTTTTTTAGCGGCCGGCTTCTTGGCTACCGCCTTCTTTGCTGCTGGTTTAGCTTTCTTCACTGCTGCCATTTCAACCTCCTCAGATGGAAAAGTTAACGAAACACACGAACAACTACTACACACACCCGACACCCCGCAAAGCGGTTTGCCGAACGTTTTTGGCCAAGAAACACCCCCTTGGCAACCATTTATAGTCAGTAACTTATCACACAATTTAAAAAAATTCTATTTTTTTATTGACAAATAGCTTTTTTTTATAAATTGGCGATTGTCGCTGTGTCCATTGGATTCGTTTTTCTCACCAACAAGTCACCCGGCAATACAGATCAAAAAATTCAATCCCAGGATAGGGCGCCACCCGTCTGGTACTCCGTTACACGGGTTTCGAAGAAGTTCTTTTCTTTTTTCAGATCTATCATTTCAGCCATCCACGGGAAGGGGTTGCTTGCCCCCTGGTACAGCACATCCACGCCTATTTGCTGGCAGCGGCGGTTGGCAATGAAACGCAGGTACTCTTTGAACATTCCGGCATTCAAGCCCAGAATGCCGCGCGGCATGGTGTCCTCCGCATAGCGATACTCCAGCTCCACCCCCTTCTGGATCAGGCCACGAATTTCCTCGCGGAACTCGGGAGTCCACAAATGCGGGTTCTCCAGCTTGATCTGGTTGATCAGGTCCACACCGAAATTCAGGTGCATGGACTCGTCGCGCAGAATGTACTGGTACTGCTCGGCCGCGCCAGTCATTTTGTTCTGGCGCCCCAGGGCAAGGATTTGCACAAAGCCGACATAGAAGAACAGGCCTTCCATGATGCAGGCAAACACGATCAGGCTCTTGAGCAGCTTCTGGTCGGCCTCCGGGGTGCCGGTTTTGAAGTCCGGATTGGTCAGGGTGTCAATGAACGGCAACAGGAACTCGTCCTTGTCACGGATACTCGGCACCTCGTGGTACATGTTGAAAATCTCGCCCTCGTCCAACCCTATGCTTTCCACGATGTACTGATAGGCGTGCGTGTGTATCGCCTCTTCAAAGGCCTGGCGCAACAGGTACTGGCGGCATTCCGGATTGGTAATGTGGCGGTAGGTGCCCAGCACGATATTGTTGGCAGCCAGGCTATCCGCCGTGCTGAAAAAACCCAGGTTGCGCTTCACCAACAAACGCTCGTCCGCAGTCAAACCATTGGGGTTCTTCCACAGGGCAATATCCGCCGTCATGTTTACTTCCTGCGGCATCCAGTGGTTGGCGCAGCCTGCCAGATATTTTTCCCACGCCCATTTGTACTTGAACGGCACCAGCTGGTTCACATCAGCCTTGCAGTTGATGATGCGCTTGTCTTCCACACGGATGCGCCCGTTATCCTTGGAAGCTATGGTATAGCCCTGAGTCTCCACTTTCGGCTGAACGCCCAGCCCCATTGCAGGCATCTGCATCCCGGCTGCCGTGCCTGTCGTTACTTCATCATCAAATGTCAGCATAACGCTCCCTCTTTTATTCAATTTACTTGCCCCTAGAAGGGGCTATTCATTGCAATCACACGCAGAGTAATTCCAGGCCAGCTTACTGGCAGGATTCGCACTCAGGGTTGTCTATCGAGCAAAACTTGGTTTCTTCCGCATCCGCCGTGCTGTTTGACACAGCATTCAGGGAGCCGGCGCGAGAGGTGGATTTCTCCGCCGATGTCGCGCCCATGGTGCGCAGATAGTACGTTGTCTTCAAGCCGCGCAGCCAGGCCAGCTTGTAGGTCTCATCCAGCTTGCGCCCGGACACGCCGGCCATGTAGATATTCAGCGACTGCGCCTGGTCTATCCATTTCTGGCGACGCGATGCAGCTTCGATCAGCCACTGCGGCTCAAACTCAAAGGCCGTGGCGTAGAGGTTGCGCAACTCCTGTGGGATGCGGTCGATTTTTGACACGCTGCCGTCAAAATATTTCAGGTCGGAGATCATCACCTCGTCCCACAAGCCCATGCGCTTGAGGTCGCGCACCAGGTAATCATTGATCACGGTAAATTCACCGGACAGGTTGGATTTCACGAACAGGTTCTGGTAAGTCGGCTCGATACAGGCAGACACCCCGATGATGTTGGAAATGGTTGCCGTCGGGGCGATTGCCACGCAATTGGAATTGCGCATGCCGTATTGCTGGATGCGCGCACGCAGGGCGCTCCAGTCCATGCTGACCGAACCATCCACCTCGACGAAACCGCCACGCGACTGGCGCAACATGTCCAGCGTGTCCTGCGGCAATATGCCCTTGTCCCACAGGCTGCCGCGGTAGCTGGCATAACGGCCGCGCTCTTCGGCCAGCTCGGTCGAGGCCCAGTAGGCGTAGTAGCACACCGCTTCCATGGAGCGATCGGCAAACTCGACCGCCTCTTGCGAAGCGTAAGGCACGCGCAGCTCATGCAGGCAATCCTGGAAGCCCATGATGCCCAGACCTACCGGACGGTGCTTGAGGTTGGCGTTGCGCGCCTTGGCCACCGCGTAGTAGTTAATGTCGATCACGTTATCCAGCATGCGCATGGCGGTGTTGACGGTGCGGCGCAGCTTGTCGTGATCCAGCTGGCCATATTTCTCGTGGCCTTGCGGATACAGGTGCGCAACCAGATTCACCGAGCCCAGGTTGCACACGGCAATCTCGCTGTCCGAGGTGTTCAGGGTGATCTCGGTGCACAGATTGGAACTGTGCACCACGCCCACATGCTGCTGCGGCGAGCGCACATTGCACGGATCCTTGAAGGTCATCCACGGATGGCCGGTTTCAAACAGCATGGTCAGCATCTTGCGCCACAGGCTGGCAGCGGCAACCTTGCGGAACAGCTTGATCTCGCCGCTGGCCACCTTGGCCTCATAGCCCAGATAGGCCTGCTCAAACTCGGCGCCGAATTTATCGTGCAGATCGGGGCAGGTTGAAGGCGAGAACAGTGTCCACTCTCCGCCTTCCATCACGCGCTTCATGAACAGGTCAGGGATCCAGTTGGAGGTATTCATGTCATGCGTGCGGCGGCGGTCGTCACCGGTATTCTTGCGCAGATCCAGGAACTCCTCGACATCCAGGTGCCAGGTTTCCAGATAGGCACACACCGCGCCCTTACGCTTGCCGCCCTGATTCACCGCCACAGCAGTGTCGTTCACCACTTTCAGGAACGGCACCACGCCTTGCGACTTGCCGTTGGTACCCTTGATATGGCTGCCCAGTGCGCGCACCGGCGTCCAGTCATTGCCCAGGCCGCCCGCGTACTTGGCCAGCAGCGCGTTTTCCTTGATCGCCTCGTAGATGCCGTCCAGATCATCGCCTACGGTGGTCAGATAGCAGGAGGACAATTGCGAACGCAAGGTGCCCGAATTGAACAGGGTGGGTGTCGAGCTCATGAAGTCAAAGCTGGACAGCAGGCGGTAAAACTCGATGGCGCGCGCATCCCTGTCGATTTCGCGCAATGCCAGGCCCATGGCCACGCGCATGAAAAATGCCTGCGGCAACTCGATGCGCACATCATCCACATGCAGGAAGTAGCGGTCGTACAGGGTCTGCAAACCCAGGTAGTCAAACTGCAGGTCGCGGCTGGCATCCAGCTCCTTGCCCAGGCGCACCAGGTCGAAGTGAGCCATATCCTCGCTCAGCAGATCGGCCTCGATGCCGCGCTTGATGAATTTGGGAAAGTATTCGGCGTAACGCGCTGCCATGTCGGCCTGGGTGACTTCTTCGCCCAGAGTTTCGCAGCAGATGTTGTTCAACAACAGACGCGCCGTCACAAAGCTGTAGGCCGGCTCCTGCTCGATAAGCGAGCGCGCGGACAGGATGGTGCACTTGCGCACCTCTTCCACCGGCACGCCGTCATACAGATCTTTCAGGGTGTGCTTCAGTATCTGTTCGGCATCCACCACCTCACCCAGACCCACGCATGAAGACTGGATCAAAGCCGACAGGGCAGCCACATCGAGCGGGCGCAGCGCGCCATTTTCTTTCACATTCAGGACATGGGCAGTCTCATGCTCTTTTCTCACCTTGCTGCGTTCACGCGTGCGCTCTTCGCGGTACAACACATAGGAACGCGCCACATCATGCTCGCCCGAGCGCATCAGCGACAGCTCAACCTGGTCCTGGATGTCCTCGATATGCAAGGTGCCGCCGTGCGGCTGGCGACGCAGCAATGCAGACACAACCGCAGCCGTCAGCTGCTCCACAACTTCGCGCACGCGTGCGGAAGCCGCGCCCTGGCCGCCATTCACGGCGATAAACGCCTTGGTCATTGCAATGGAAACTTTGGCCGGCTCAAACGGAACCACGGAGCCATTGCGGCGTATTACCTTGTATTGGTCAAACGACTTGGCGGGAGAGGCTGGAGAGACGGAATCCTGAAGTACGGATGGTGAGGATAAAACACTTTCACTGGCTTGCAGCATATGACGCTCCCTTTGATTACTGAGTTGCCCAACCCACTTATCGGGTCAGGCAGAAAACTTAAAAACCACAACATCTAGTGTTGGGATGCATTTTTTTTGCTAATTCTAGTGTATTGATCATTTATTGCAAGCACTATTCCACAGCAAATGTATGTGTAAAATTTCTAATGCACCGCAACTCCAATACCCATCAGCGTTACAAACAAAAAGTGTGGCCCGCACAAAAAACAAAGGCTGCGAATCTCGGCTCGCAGCCTTTGCATACCCTTAGAATCCTTATGGCCAATTCTGATTCAGCTCAGTTCGGCTTACCCCATCTAAAGCCCAGCACGATAACGCAACCAATCAAAAAAAGGCCCCGGATCCGTTTTGCGCTCCGGCGCGATATCGGAATGGCCTGCTATGTGCCGTATCGGGTAGGCGCGCAGCAAACGCCGGCTCAGCCGCGCCAGCGCTGCATATTGCCGGTCAGTGTAAGGAACAGAATCGCTTCCTTCCAGTTCGATCCCAATTGAAAAGTCATTGCAGCGCACCCTCCCCTGCCAGCTTGACACGCCCGCATGCCAGGCGCGCTGCTGGCAAGGCACAAACTGAATCACCCCGCCATCGCGCCGGATCAGGAAGTGGGCAGACACCCGCACCCCCTGCAGCTGGGCAAAATAGGGGTGTGCTGTTGTATCAAGCTGATTGGTGAAGAAGCGGGCGATTTCCGGCCCGCCAAATTGCTCCGGCGGCAGGCTGATGTTGTGTATCACCAGCAGCTCTATCGCACTGTGCGGGGGGCGCTTATCGTGGTTGGGCGAGGCTATGCGGCGCACCCCGCTTACCCAGCCGTGATTATCGATACGCATGAATCAGGCTTCCGGCCCGGTAATGCCAAGGCGCTCCAGGCGGTAACGCAGGGCGCGAAAAGTCACCCCCAATATCTTGGCGGCCGCCGTGCGGTTAAAGCCGGTCAGGTTAAGTGCTTCCAGTATGACCTCGCGTTCGACGCGATCAAGATAGTCGGTGAGCGGATACCTGCCAGCCCCCCCGGATTTGTCGGCGCCCATGCTGGCGCTGGCTGTACTTGGCGACAACTGCAGATCCTCGGGCCTGATGATGTTGTGGGAGCACAATGCCAGGCCGCGCTCGATGACGTTCTCCAGCTCCCGCACATTGCCCGGAAAATCATAGTTGCGTAAGGCCTGCAGCGCCTCAGCCGAGAATTCCGTGGCAGCGGCGCCGCGCAGGCGCAGCAGAATCTGCCTTGCCATATCCGCTATATCGTCACGCATTTCGCGCAACGACGGCATTTGCAGGGCAATCACATTCAAGCGGTAATACAAGTCCTGGCGAAACGCGCCCGAACTCACCTGCTCGGACAATGCGCGGTGAGTCGCGCTGATGATGCGCACATCCACCGCCTCTTCCTCGGTCGCCCCCACCTTGCGGATCTTCTTTTCCTGAATGGCGCGCAGCAGTTTCACCTGCATCGCCAGCGGCAGATCGGCCACTTCATCCAGCAACAGTGTGCCGCCGTTGGCCGCCTGAAAAAAGCCCTCCCTGTCCTTGTCCGCGCCGGTAAAGGCGCCCTTGCGGTAGCCAAAAAATTCGCTTTCCATCAGGCTTTCCGGAATGGCTCCACAGTTCACCGCAATAAAAGGCTGCTCACTGCGCGAGCTCTTTTCAACGATCAGGCGCGCCGCCAACTCCTTGCCGCTGCCCGACTCGCCGCTGATATGCACCGGCGCCTGACTGCGCGCCACACGCCCGATAAGGTCACGCACCTGCTCCATGGCAGGCGAGCTTCCCAGCAGAGCGCGTTCCCCGGCCTGCTTCTTCACCGCACCGGAAGATTGCGGGAGTTTTAATGCGGATTTGATCAGAGCGCGCAGCTGATCCAGCGCGACCGGCTTGGAAAGATAATCAAACGCACCCGCCTTGAGCGCCGCAACCGCATTGTCGAGGTTGCCGTGAGCGGTAATGACAGCCACCGGCACATCCAGATTATGCCCGGCAATATGGCGCACGACATCCAGGCCTTCGCCATCGGGCATGCGCATATCGGTCAGGCACAGATCATAGGCATTGCTGTCCAGCTTCTGTAGGGCCGCGCGCACATTGGCCGCACGCTCCACCTCCAGGCCCATGCGCAACAAGGCCAGCTCCAGCAGCTCAAGTATGTCCGGTTCATCATCAACCACCAGCACACGGGGGCTGCGCCTGGGCGCCGTTTTCACATCAAGACTCACGTTTGCCTCCAAAGACTATACGGAAACACACCCTGCCATCCGTCTGCGGCCGATATTCCAGCAACGCCCCGTTCGCAGCGCACAACTCCCGGGCAATATACAAACCCAGGCCGGTTCCGCCAACCGAGGTGGTGAAGAATGGCTCAAACAGCTTCTGCACCGCATCCGCATCTACCGGCGGCCCGTCATTCAAAACCTCCAGCACCGTAACCCCGTCCTCTGCCTGCCAGGCGCGCAGCTGCACGCTTCCCGGCTTCTTCAAACAATAGCGCAAGGCATTGCGGCACAAATTCCACAACACCTGATCAAAATGCCCGCGGTCAAACTGCACCACACAGCTGGCCGGCACATCAATCAGGAACACACCGGGCTCAACACCTTCAGTGTGCAGCAGCGTCTCGATAAAAACGGACAGCTTGTCGTAAAGATTCAACTCTTCACTGTGAACGCGGTCGCGCCGGTTCAATTGCAACACATCCAGCACGATATTGTTCAACCTGTCCGCATTGTCCAGAATAATCTGGAACAGCCTGGCTTGCGCCGGATCATGCAAATCCTCTCGCAGCAATTCTGCGGCATAGCTGATAGCCGACAAGGGATTGCGCACCTCATGCGCAATATTGGCAGTCAAACGTCCCAGCGCCGCCAGTTTGACCTGCTGCGCCTGTGCCTGCACACGCTGCATATCCTCCAGCACCACCACCGCCCCCCAGAAACTTTCCCGCTGCACCGGCAAAAAGCGCACACGCACCGAAGAATCCGTGGCGGAGAAATGCAGCACATCGAGTCGATTGGCATGGCTTTGTCGCCACGCCGAATACAGCGCATCCAGCACGGGGGAGCATTCATTCAATGTCCGTGGCGATTCCTTGGCAAACACATTGCCCAGCAAACGCTCCGCGCCCGGGTTGAACTGCCGCACCACACCGCGCTCATCAACCAGCATCACCCCGTCCGGCATATCCTGTATCACCAGACGGTTGGCCTCTGCCAGATTGGACAGATCCACTCCGCGCAGCGCCGCCAGTTTTTCACTGGCCACCGCATACTTGGACAGGGTGTGAGTCAGCCAGGCCACCGCAAAGAAGGCTGTACTCAACAACCCCGCCTGCATGAATTGTGCGATCGGCGCTTCATAAACCAGCACCGAGTAGGACTGCTCCAGCAACACCGCAATACTCGCCAGCGCGGCAAAAAACAGGGTGATCTTTCCCCGGCAAACCAGCCCCGCAGAAGCCAGCGACACCAACAACAACATGCCCAGATTGCTGGGCACCCCCCCGCTGAAATGCGACAGCAGGGTAAGGCAAACAATATCGCTGACCAACTGGAAAGTCAGCTGTATCGTGAATTGCGGATTGCGCAGCCGCGTTGCCGGCAATGCGGCCAGCACCAGAATAAAATAGGAGACAACAACCTTGGCAAACAGCGAGCGGTCGCGCTCACCCAGTTGCAATGAGTCGCCCACGGCTATAACAACGAAGAGCAGAACGCATGCCAGAAGCAGGCGGTACAGATTGAAATAATACAGGGAGCGCCACGAGTCGCCGGACACCGAAGTGTCGCCCAACTGCGGCCGTATTGAAAGAAGAAGGGACAGTTTATCCCGCATCGGGGCTAATCTGTATTGCCGGACTGGTCACGGCTGTGCGCCTCGCTGCAGTAATACTTGCCCCCCACAAGAAAACTTTCGTTTTTGGGCAAATGCACACCGCAGCGCACGCACCTAACCATATCCTCAGCGCGCGGAGGCTCATCCTGACGGGGCGGCTGCTTGCGCACGGATTTAAACCACCAATAGACGACAGCGATGATGGCGATAATAAACAGCAGACGGCTCATGCACGATACTCCGCAAAAATTCCACGACGAATGTCATATGGTCGGGGTGAGAGGATTCGAACCTCCGACTCCTGCGTCCCGAACGCAGTACTCTACCAGGCTGAGCTACACCCCGAATCTAACCATTAAAATCGCCCCGAATCAGAATTGCCGAGACGCGGCGAATTTCGCCAATTCTAGCAAAGATTGTTTGTACTGCGTATCCGGCAACACCGCCAGCGCCGCACATGCTGCCTCGGCCTCGCGCTCTGCCTGCTTTCGGGTGTAGTCCAGCGCACCGGTCTGCTGCACCACCTGCAGCACTTCGGCAAAGCGTTCCAGATCGCCCTGCTCTATCGCCGTGCGCACTATGCTTGCCTGCTCGGCCGTGCCATGTTGCATGGCATAGATCAGCGGCAGGGTGGGCTTGCCCTCGGCCAGGTCGTCACCCAGGCTTTTGCCGATTTCCTCGGCATTGCCGGAATAATCCAGCACATCGTCCACCAGCTGGAAGGCCGTGCCCAGGTGCATGCCATACAGCGCGGCAGCCTGCTCGCTGGCCTGATCCGCGCGCGACAGGATCGCCCCCAGGCGCATGGCCGCCTCAAACAGCTTGGCTGTCTTGCAGTGAATCACGCGCAGGTAATTGGCCGCATCCACGCTGGCGTCATTGCAGTTGAGCAATTGCAGCACCTCGCCTTCGGCGATGACATTGGTCGCATCCGCCAGCGTCTGCATCACGCGCATATCGCCCACATCCACCATCATCTGAAAGGCGCGTGAATACAGGAAGTCACCCACCAGCACGCTGGCGGCATTGCCAAACAGGGCGCTGGCCGTGGCGCGGCCGCGACGCAAGTCGGACTCATCCACCACATCATCATGCAGCAGCGTGGCGGTGTGGATGAACTCCACCACCGCAGCCAGCTCGTGATGATGCTTGCCGTCGTAAGAAAATGCCTGTGCGGACAACACCACCAGCGCCGGGCGCAGGCGCTTGCCGCCGCTGTTGACGATATACTCGGCCACCTGGCTGACCAGCGCGACTTCGGAATGCAGGCGCGTGCGGATCACCTGATCCACTATCGCCATATCAGCCGCGAGTAACTGCTTGAGATTATCTTGTGACACTTTGCACCCTGAAAAAATTAAGTTTTTGCAGCGAGCCCGGACAATAACGCGCCCGCAAAGAGCCGCGCATTATCTCACAAAGCCTTTTGGTAAGCCCCCGCTCTGTCGGACTGCCACAAATACACGCCCAGCATCACCCCAACTGCGCTCAGCGCCACCACATAATGCGCCGGCGCCAGCGGATCCACACGCAGCAGCATACTCACCACCACGGGCGTCAGCCCGCCAAAAATCGCATACGCCACATTGTAGGAAAATGACAGGCCGCTGAATCTCACCACGGACGGGAACGCCTTGACCGCCACGCTGGGCACCACGCCTATCACCCCGACAAAGAAGCCGCACAGGGCATACAGCTCATTGATGTGCTGCGGAGCGACCGGCACCTGCCGGTAAAACAGCATCGAAGTCGCGCCCAGCATGATGCAGCCCGCCATCAGCACACGCCCGGGGCCAAAGCGATCCGCCAGCGCACCGAACACCACGCAACCCAGACTCAAAAACAGGGTGGCAATGCTGTTCGCCTGCAAGGTAGTGGCGGCGGCAATGCCATACAATTTCTGCACCAGCGGCGGCGTCATCAAGATCATCACCACAATCGCGGCCGACAACAGCCAGGTCAGCAGCATGGTCAGCACCACGGCAGGACGGTGCGCGCGCACCACCGTTTTCAGCGGCAACTCCTTGGCCAGCTCCTGCCGCGCCTGCATCTCCCTGAACACCGGCGTCTCGTGCAGCCACTGGCGCAGCCACACCGACACCAGCCCGAAAATACCGCCCACGATAAAGGGAACGCGCCAACCTTCGGCCAGCACTTCGGCCGGCGTGTAGATTTTATTGATGGCGGTCGCCACCAGCGAGCCCAGCAATATTCCCGCGGTCAGCCCGGCTGTCAGCACCCCGCAGGCAAACCCCACATGGCGCGGCGGCACATGCTCGGACACAAACACCCACGCGCCCGGCACCTCGCCGCCGATTGCCGCACCCTGCAACAAGCGCAAGGCCAGCAGCAACATCGGCGCCCACATGCCTATCACCGCATAAGTGGGCAACAGGCCAATCGCCAGAGTGGGCACTGACATCAGGAAGATGCTCAGCATGAACATGCGCTTGCGCCCGAGCAGGTCGCCAAAGTGCGCCATGATGATGCCGCCCAGCGGCCGCGCAAGGTAACCCGCGGCAAAAATGCCAAAGGTCTGCAGCTGGCGCAACCAGTCCGGCATATCGGGAGGAAAGAACAACTGCCCGATAACGACTGCAAAAAACACGAAAATAATGAAGTCGTAGAACTCCAGCGCCCCGCCCAGGGCGGCCAGCAACAGTGTTTTGTAATCCTGGCGCGTCAATCTTTGCATGTTTTTCTTTCCTGCAATTTTGAAGGCTGTGATTCTAGCCAATGCGCTGACGCTTAGCCAATTTGATGCACATGGCTGTTAGTTGCGCTAGCAATCAAGAGGCCAAACAAGCGGCCTATTGAATGCATGGGGAAGGTGGCGCGGGAATCTAGCTGGGAAATAAATGCTCAAGCTGAAAATCATCTAGCCGGCCTCCCACCGCCGGTGGCGGTGGGGTTAAAGTGAGTTTGCGAACTTGCGATAACCACAGGAGGCCGAAATGAAGTATAGCGGAATTGATTTGCACTCGAACAACAGCGTAGTCACCGTAACGGATGATGAGGATCGAGTGGTAGCGGAGAAGCGATTGCCCAACGATTTGGCGAGAATCATTGGATTTTTACAGCCATGGCAAGACGAGTTGGCAGGTGTTGTGGTGGAGTCCACCTACAACTGGTACTGGCTGGTTGACGGTCTGCAGCAAGCCGGGTTTGTGGTGAAGCTGGCAAACACCGGAGCCATCAAGAAATACGACGGGCTCAAGCACAGCGGAGATGAAGCCGATGCACGGCAACTGGCGCACCTGCTACGGCTGGGTATATTGCCCACCGGCACCATCCTGCCGCCGGAACACCGGGCGGTGCGCGACCTGGCGAGGAAACGCATGCAACTCGTACGCAGCCGTACCAGCCATATCATTGCCATCGAGAACATTGCAGCACGGCAACAAGCGATCAGGATCAACAGCAACCAGGTCAAGCGCATGAGTGCCGACGAGGTCGATCAACTGGGATTCCCTGCCGATGTCGGACTGGCGATCAAAAGCAACCTCGCTGTGGTCACGACATTGAACCAGCAAATCGACCTGCTGGAAAAGCGTCTACAGGAGAAGATGGTGGAGAGGCCTGAATACGGATTATTGATCAGCATACCCGGCATCGGCCGCATCCTGGCCAGCATCATCCTGCTGGAGACCGGCCCGATTGATCGCTTTGCGACGGTGGGCAACTACGCCTCCTATGCGCGCTGCGTCGATAGCCAGCACATGAGCAACGGCAAGAAGAAAGGCACAGGCAACACCAAAAACGGCAACAAATACCTGTCCTGGGCCTTTGTCGAAGCGGCCTACTTTGCGCAACGATTCTGCGTTGAGGCCAAACGGTTTTATGAACGCAAGAAAGCGAAGACGAACACTGCTGTGGCGACCAAGGCACTGGCGCACAAATTGGCCAGAGCGTGTTACCACATGCTGAAGGAGCAGAAGCCCTTCGACGCTGGGCGCTGCTTCGTATGAGTTACGACGGCAACGGCAAGCCCGGATATGGGGTCTGGCGTACAGCCATGAAGCTGAATGGGATGCCGTTCGCCGTCGCCCGGGCAACAAAACGAGTCGCCTGCAACGCGAGCCAGCAAGGGGTTGGAATCGGTAAAACGATAGCCACGAATCTGTGCAAAATTCATTGGACGCGAAGCGGCACCAACGTTCTTCTGGGGCGGTTAAACCGCCAGGGCGAAAGCAGAGCACCGCTGACAGCTTGATCCTGATGGGTGACTGGCGCGATTCGTTCGCAGCCAAGATTTGAAGAAACGGGCGCGGTTTGTTTGATGTACGGGAGTTGGGAATTGAAAAGCCGGCGGCTGATGCCGCCGTGGAATCACTTACGCGCTTGACGCAGGCCGACTAATGGGTGACCCCTTTGATTGGGCGGCTGATGCCGCCGTGGAATCACTTACTCGCTTGACGCAGGCCGACTAATGGGTGACCCTTTGATTGGTCAAAAGGAGAGCAGCATGAGCAAGCTTGCACTGATTGTTTTGGGATGGGTTGTGTTGGGGATGAATGCGCAGGGGGCGAGTTTTGATTGTGGGAAGGCAAGCACGAAGGTTGAACATTTGATTTGCGATAACCCGGAGATTTCAAAGCTGGATGAGGAACTTGCTTGGCAATATATCGAGATTTCTAAAACACCAAGCATTAACAAATCCATTCTGCAGACTGAGCAAAAGTCATGGTTGAAGCTTCGCAATCAATGTGGCGAGGCTGGTGAAGAATCTACGCACTCATCGGATATTGAGTGCGTACGAATTATGTATGAGAGCAGGCTGGCAGGTTTGCATGTGGGTCAATACAAAATGACATCAGGCAAAGGTTATTCGGTGTGTGAAGCGTACAAGAGGACAGTGAGCAAGCTTGGAAAACTGCCTGGAGCACTCTCCTGCCCTGATAAGTATCTGGATAAAACGGCTGGTATCAGCAGGCCTGCTTGGCGACCAATACCTTTCGATTTCAATTTGTACCTGAAACTGATGACAGTATCCGCTGCACACTCCACCGGTATGGCGGACTACGACCCATTTCATGCCGAAAAACCTTTCGATCCATCGAAACACCCTCAATTCGTAAAAATCCAGCGTGAAATAGCCGCCAAGGCCCATTATCAAATGGCGGTTGCGGAGCTGGATACCAACCGGGATGGTAAGACGGAAATAGTATTGCGGCTTGAGCAAACGAGGGCGAATGAATGCAACTGGCACGGACTATTTTTTGTGAACCGGGAACTGACCGATCTCGATGAAACACCGTATTTCACCACGTTGCCTGAGCGAACAATGAATACGTATGGATATCCCGTAACTGGCCTGACGGACGTTGTTCTGTATGGTGAAAAAATCTATTTTTTCCAAGGTGACTACAGAGAATTCTTTTTTATTGAAGACTCACTCGGCGGCCGCTTACCGATTTGCTCATTTGAATATGTAAAAGGATACAAAAAATGATTACCTGGACTTCTATTGGCAATTTCACCCAAGAACTTAAAAACGTACTCGAACAATTTGAAGGAAAACATTACACGGCATATGACGATGGCACTGGGCGTCTTACTATTGGGGTTGGCTTTAATATCTCTGATGCTGAGGTAAGGAGAAAAATATTTGCCGCATTGGGGGTCGATATCGACCAGCAATTACAACTTACCAGTGTTCAACGTACTGCTGAGAATAAATTCATCGACGCTCTAACCGCCGCCATCAAAGCAAAAGACACCGATAAGCTCGACACCATCATGCAGGAACGGGCGGATTATTACGCCAAGAACGGCACACCGACAGGCTTGCTGGTACGCAAGAATCAAATGGGTCAGCTTCGGTTTGTTTTTTAACTCTTGATTCATATCCTTCTCTCCTGTTCAGAATCCTCAATACGTTTGCGGGCGGAAAATGTGAACGGATCCCTGCCATCCGGGATGACGCCTGATTCTAGCCAATGCACTCACGTTTAACCATCTCGCCGGGCAAGCAAGCCACTCTATAGCCGGGTGGAATACGGCAAAATGGCTGTACTTGCGAAAAACGGGCTATTCATGGATAATTCGCCCCCTTATGCGTGCGTACTACCTGCCGCACCAATTTTTGATGCTAGGAAAACCAAATGAAAACCGATATTCACCCGCAATACACCGAGATCGCCGTGACCTGCAGCTGTGGCAACAAGTTCAACACCAAGTCCACCATGGGCAAGCCGCTGCACGTTGAAGTTTGTTCCGAATGCCACCCGTTCTACACAGGTACACAGAAGATTGTGGATACCGCTGGCCGCATCGAGAAGTTCAACCAGAAATACAACAAGGGCGCAAAAGCTGCCGCTTAATGGCTGTTTGCATCCCATGAAAAAGGCAGCCTGCGCTGCCTTTTTTTATGCGCAAATTTTCTTGCTCAAGGCCAGTTCGGGCAAAGCGCCTGCTTCAGGCGCCAACTTTGCCCGGCCTGGAGGCTGCATCTAAGGTTAAAATGCCGCATTCATCCTGTACAGCATAAGGCTTTCTCACCCCATGTATGTCTATCCCAATCTTGCAGAACCAGCAATGACGCCTACCAAGACGTTGTTCTTCGCGCTGCTCTGCTTTACCTGGATAGGCACCGGCCTGATCGGCCACGATCCTTGGAAGCCTGACGAGGTCTACAGTTTCGGCATCGTGTTCCAGATGCTGCAAAGCGGCGACTGGCTGGTTCCCGCCCTTGCAGGCGAGCCCTTTATGGACAAGCCGCCGCTGTTCTACATGACAGCCGCGGTTTTTGCCAAGCTGCTCTCGCCCATGCTGCAACTGCACGACGGCGCGCGCCTGGCCAGCGGTTTCTACAATGCCCTTACCCTGATGTTTATCGGCTTTGCCGGGCGCGAGCTGTTTGGCAAGGGGCGCGGCTGGGCGGCAGCGGTGATTCTGATCGGCTGCCTCGGCATGCTGGTGCGCACCCACTTCCTGGTTACCGATCTTGCCCTGCTCACGGGCTGCGCCATGATGATCTATGGTTACGCGCTCAGTCTGCGCCGCGCCCTCCTGTCCGGCCTGCTGATAGGCACCGGCGTAGGCATAGGCTTTATGTCCAAGGGCTTTATCGCGCCGATACTGTTTGTTTCCATCAGCGCCGGCCTGCTGCTGTTTCGTGCCTGGCGCACGCGCGAATTTCTCGCCACCCTTGCCATCGCAACCCTGTGCGCCCTGCCCTGGCTCACCATCTGGCCCTACCTGCTGTACCAGCGCTCACCGCACCTGTTCATGGAGTGGGCCTGGAAGCTGAATATCGGGCGCTGGTTTGAGTTTGCACACCACGGAAAATTCGACGAGGTTTTTTACTACGTGAAAATCCTCCCCTGGTTTGCCTGGCCGGCCCTGCCCATGGGCGCCTGGGCGGTGTGGCACGCGCGCAAGAAAGTGCTGCAGCAACCGGAGTTCCAGTTGCTACTGACCACTTTCCTGGTGATGCTGGTCAGCTTGAGCATCGTGCCCAATATCGAGGAAATATTTGCGCTGCCGATGTTGCTGCCGCTCTCCCTGCTGGCCACCGCCTCGCTCTCCAGCCTGCGCCGTGGCGCGGCCAATGCGCTGGACTGGTTTGGCATCATGACCTTCGGTTTCTTTGCGCTCCTGCTGTGGTCGGGCTGGCTCAACCTGTACCTGAACAGCGACTCGCGCATCACCCACTGGCTGAAAAACTACCAGCCCGAAGTGGAGCCGCACTTCCAGCTGCTCCCGTTCACGCTCGCGGTCGGCGCCACGCTGCTGTGGATCGTGCTGGTGTGGCGCGTGGGCCGTTCCATCCGTCGTTCCGTAATCAACTGGGCCATAGGCGTTACCCTGATTTGGGTGCTGGCGATGACACTGTGGTTGCCGTGGCTGGATGGCAGCAAGAGTTATCGCAGCATGGTCGAATCGCTGACGGAATCGATGCCGGAAAAACGCGACTGCATCGCCAGCCGCTATCTGGGTGACGGGCAGAAAGCCATGCTGCATTATTTCGGCAATATCGTGACACGCGAAGGCGCCGAGCGCTCGTGCAAACTGCTGCTGACACAGGGCAATTTATCCAGGTCAGACCAGCATGAAGGCCATTGGGAAATAATCTGGGAAGGCGGACGCCGTGGCGAGAAAGAAGAGCGTTATTACCTGTATCAACGCTGACTCTGAGTCAGCGTCAGTTTTCCAGCAATTGCTTCAGCATATTCAAATCCTGCCCCACCAGCTGCATATCCCTGGCGTAATCAGCATCTGACATTTCTGGCTGGCGCATCAGGGTAAACACCAGCGTGCTGCCACTGCCATTGGGCAACACGCGCATGGGCACATAGATTTCCACACCCGGTGCGGGAACCACATAATGATCCAGCACGCCAAATGCGTTCTTTTCTGCGAAGCGGATTTGCATCGCCCCCTGCGGCGTTTGCACCTGCCATCCCGCGTCGCTCAGGCTGACCGACTGGCATAGCCCGCCTGCCCATTGCGGCAGGTTCTCGGGGTTCACCACAAACTCGTACACCTTGGCCGGCGGGCAATCGATGTTGATGCTCAGTGTGTGTGCAAGATTCATTCAATACCACCCGGAAAAAAACTGTTTATCCGCAGATTACACAGATTAACCTTGATTAAGCTGCGCATTCTTAATCGATGTAATCTGTGTAATCTGCGGACAACTCCTGTCTTCAGGGTTTGGCAATTTTGCCGGGAATTTTAGGCGTGGGGCACACCACATCTGCATTCTGTGCGCGGTGGCGCAGGGCGTGCTCAATCAGCACCAGCGCCAGCATGGCCTCGGCGATGGGCGTGGCGCGGATGCCGACGCAGGGGTCATGGCGGCCGTGCGTCTCCACCATGGCCGGGTTGCCCTGTTTGTCGATGGAGCGGCGCGGAATGCGGATGCTGGAGGTGGGCTTGATCGCCACATGCGCAACGATATCCTGCCCGGTGGAAATGCCTCCAAGCACGCCACCCGAGTGGTTGGACAAAAACCCCTGCGGCGTCAGCTCGTCGCCGTGCTCGCTGCCGCGCTGTGTCACGCAACCGAAGCCCGCGCCGATCTCCACGCCCTTGACCGCGTTGATGCCCATCATGGCGTAGGCGATGTCGGCGTCCAGCCTGTCGTACACCGGCTCACCCCAGCCCACCGGCACGTTCTCCGCCACCACGGTAAGCTTGGCGCCGATGGAGTCGCCGGACTTGCGCAGGGCATCCATGTATTCTTCCAGTTGCGCCACGTAGCTGTCATCGGCGACGAAGAAGGGATTTTCATTCACCACATCCCAGCTCTTGAACGGCACCACGATCTCGCCCAGCTGCACCATATAGCCGCGTATCAGCACGCCGTAGCGCTCGCTCAGCCACTTCTTGGCAATGGCGCCTGCCGCCACGCGCACCGCGGTTTCGCGCGCCGACGCGCGCCCGCCGCCGCGCGGATCGCGGATGCCGTATTTCTGCCAGTAGGTGTAGTCGGCGTGGCCGGGGCGAAAGCTCTCGGCGATATTGCCGTAGTCCTTGCTGCGCTGGTCTTCGTTGCGGATCAACAGCGCAATCGGCGTGCCGGTAGTCTTGCCTTCATACACGCCGGAGAGAATTTCCACCGTGTCGGATTCGCGCCGCTGCGTCACGTGGCGCGAGGTGCCGGGCTTGCGCCGGTCCAGCTCGTGCTGGATATATTCTGCGGAAATCTCCATCCCCGGCGGGCAGCCATCCACCACGCAGCCTATGGCCGGGCCGTGCGACTCACCAAACGAAGTAACGCTGAACAAACTGCCGAATATATTTCCAGACATGGCTAAACTCGCTAAATTGATGTGCCAAGTTTAACATACCGCATCCCCCACACTGATGACCCGGCAACCATGAAAACCATGCTGATGACAGGTGCAGGCGCCGCAGACGTGTTGCAACTGCGCGACCTGCCCACCCCTGAACTACCCTCCACCCGCCATATGCGCGTGAAGCTTGCCGCCGCCGGCATCAACCCGCTGGACACCAAGCTGCGCAGCAAGCCCGCTTATTACCCGGACAAGCTGCCGGCAATACTGGGCTGCGACGGCGCCGGCATCGTCGAGGCAACGGGCGCTGACGTCAGCCGCTTCAAGGTGGGCGATGCCGTGTATTTCTGCAACGGCGGCATCGGCGACGAGCCCGGCTGCTATGCCGAGTACACCACCGTGCACGAGGACTACTGTGCAGCCAAGCCTGCAGCGCTGAGCATGAACGAAAGCGCCGCCCTGCCCTTGGTACTGCTTACCGCGTGGGAGGCGCTGGTCGAGCGCGCCCATCTGCAAACGGGGCAAACCATACTGATCCACGCCGGCGCCGGCGGCGTGGGCCACATCGCCGTGCAGCTTGCGCACCACCTAGGCGCGCGTGTCGCCGTGACCGTCAGTGATGAGCACAAGGCCGCCATTGCAAAATCCCTGGGCGCAGAAAAAATCATACGCTATCGCCAGCAGGATTTCGTCGCCGAAACGCTGGCGTGGACTGATGACAAAGGCGCGGACGTGGTGTTCGACACCGTGGGCGGAGAAACTTTCCTGCGCTCGCTGCAAGCGGCGAAATATTGCGGCAAGGTGGTGAGCCTGCTCTCCACCCCGCTGTCGCTGGCCGACACGCAACAGGCACGCTTGCGCAACCTGTCGCTGTGCTATGAATTGATGCTCACACCGCAGGTCATGCAGCTGCACGAGGAACGCGTGCGCCAACGCAAGATACTGGAGCAGGGCGCACAACTGGCAGTTGCAGGCAAGCTCAAGGTGCTGATCAGCCAGGTGTTGCCGCTGGCCGAAGCGGCACAGGCGCACCGCTTGATCGAACAGGGCGGTGTCACTGGCAAGATAGTGCTGGAGATGGAATGACGCCCCTCTCACGCTTGCGGGAGAGGGGCTAGGGGAGAGGGCATGACGCAATTTATCGACACCCACTGCCACCTCGACGCCAGTGAATTTGGCGTCACGCCCGCAACGCTGGTGCAGGAAGCTCTGGACGCGGGCGTCGGCACCATCGTGGTTCCCGGCGTGGAGCGCACCAATTTTGCCGCCGTGCACAGCATCTGCACTCAGCACCCCAACTGCGCCCCTGCCTACGGCATCCACCCCATGTATGTAGATCGCGCCACGCCCGCCGATCTCGACGCCGTGCGCGAATATTTGCAGCAACCAAACACTGTAGCTGTCGGCGAAATCGGGCTGGATTTTTTTGTCGAGAATTACGACCAGGAGAAGCAGGAATATTATTTTGCCGCCCAGCTCAAGCTGGCGCGCGAGTTCGACCTGCCCGCGCTGCTGCACATCCGCCGCGCGCAGGACACCATACTCAAGCACCTGCGCCAGCACAAAGTGCGCGGCGGTATCGCCCACGCCTTTAACGGCAGCCCGCAGCAGGCGGCGGAATTCATCAAGCTCGGCTTCAAGCTGGGCTTCGGCGGCGCCATGACCTACACCCGCGCCACCAGGCTGCGCGAGCTGGCGCGCACCCTGCCGCTGGAAAGCATCGTGCTGGAAACCGACGCGCCCGATATCCCCCCCGCATTCCTGGAAAGCGGAACGCCCAACCGTCCGGGCTACCTGCCGCGCATCGCGCAGACACTGGCCGAATTGCGCAACTTGCCGTTGCAGGAAATTGCGCGCATCACCTCGGAAAATGCGCTGTCTATCCTGCCCAGGCTCAAATCCTTGGCACCCCAGCCAGCTGTCGCAAAATAAAAACCGGGGCGCTCTTTCAACTAGGCCGGGCTTCCAGCCAGATTAAACTGACCAACGACCTCATGCAGCTTGCGTGAGGTACCTGCCAACTCAGCCATGGCATTACGGGTGCGTTCAATATCATTTGCTGTGGACACCGAAATATTGGCGACCGTCTCAATATTGCTTGCAATCTCAGTGCCTGCCGCAGACTGCTCTTCTGTCGCAGCGGCAATGTGGCGCATCATTTCAGTAACGACACGCACGGATCGGTCAATTTCCTGCAGCACCTGCCCCATTTTCTCACCATAAAGCACACCCTGGTTTACCTCTTCCCTGGTTCGCGCCATGGAATCTGTTGCGTGGCTGGTACCCGCCTGAATCACTTTAACGATCTTTATAATTTCTGTGGTCGCAGTCGAAGTACCCTCAGACAATTTCCTGACCTCGTTTGCAACCACTGCAAATCCACGCCCCTGCTCACCCGCACGTGCAGCTTCAATAGCGGCATTCAGGGCCAACAGATTGGTCTGCTCGGCTATACCCTTGATCATGTTGCTCACAGCACCAATTTGACTGATGGCCGCATTCAGCTCACTGATTGTTTTGGCCGAGAGCCCGACAGTCGCATCGATGCGCCCCAGGGCGGAAATGGTCATGCGCCCGGTTTCATTGCCTGTTTCAACCAGGCACAAGGTAGCGCTGGCCGCCGATTCTGCGCTAACCACGTTGGCGGCAATTTCATTGATGGTGATGCCCATCGCCTCTACTGCCGCACTGACCTGAAGCACCTTGCTGGACTGCTCCTTGGCGTTGGAAGTAACCGTGGTCGTCATATTGCTGATGCCGTGGGCTGTCTGTTTTGTCTGGTCTGCAGAAAGATGAACGCTACGCAGGATGCCCTCGAAACGAGCAACAAAATTGTTGATTGTTTTCGCCATATGTCCAATTTCGTCGTTGTTCGCAGCCGGCAGGCGCCGGCTCAGATCGCCATTGTGCAGGTGTGAAACCACTTGGGTTATGTCTTCCACCCTTTTCTTCAGGCTACGGCTGAACAGTGTTTGAAATACCGTAATCACCAACCCTGCCAGCACTAGCGGCACCAGCACCAGCCAAAGAATACGGGTCATGGATGAGGTGATCTGCTGCCTGGATTCGGTTTCATCGGCCTTGTTGAGTGCAACCATGGCATCCAGCTCTGTCACCATGGGCTCCAGATGAGATTGGTACAGTGCATCAGGAATCTGCAGGGCATCGGCGGGACTATCTGAAGCGATCTTGATCGCCCCGAAAAATCCCTTGGCATAGCCATCCCATGTTTTCATGATCAGACCGATCTTTTTTGACACGGCTTCATCACTGCTCAGATCAAGTATTAACGCACCCAACTCATGCACCTCAGCATCAGCCTTGGCCAGTTTCTCTTTGCTTTCCAAAAGAATTGGATCAGACCTTGCCACAGATAACGAGGTCGCCTTGATCTCGATCAAGCTTTTGTCGATGATCTGCCGGGATTGGTAGGTGTCGAATTTATGCCTGAGATTTCCGAGGTTAAGCACCACGAAAATAATGACCAGAAGGAGGCCGATCACGGTGACCGCCGTCATCAGGCTGAGTTGTTTTTGCAGAGTCATGAGGAGTATCCGGGTTGATTCACAATACATCGCCGGCAGACACCATGACATCCACCGCGACAGACGGGGTGATTATCAGCGCCCAGTGTTACCGTAACATGACACCGGGGAATCTTTTGCGCCGACCTCTTCGGCTATCGCACCGGATAAATTGCCATCCCAGAAAACCAACTCCATGCGCCCGTCCAGGTGCTCAACAATGGCAGTGCAGCTATCAACCCAGTCGCCACAGTTCAGATAGGCAGCACCGTCCATGTCCTTGATGGCCGGCCAGTGGATATGGCCGCATATTGCGCCATCCAGCCTGCGCTCACGCACATGGCGTATCAGTGAATCTTCAAAATCAAAGATGAATTCAACGGCAGTCTTCACCTTGCGCTTTGCATAGCCGGCAAGCGACCAGTAACCCGGGCGGCGCAGGGTGCGGCGCAACCATGACAGGCCGATGTTGAGATGCACCAGGAAATCGTAGGCCTTGTCCCCGAGCACGGCCACCCACTTGTGATAGCGCGTCACCTGGTCGAACTCGTCACCATGCAGCAGCAGGTAGCGTTTACCATCCGCTGCGGTGTGCACGTACTCATACTCGATCTGGATGTCGCCGAATGAGGTTCCCACATACTCGCGCAGGGCCTCGTCATGGTTACCGGGAATGAAGCGCACCCTGGTTCCATGCCGGGCTTGCCGCAGGATTTTCTGCACCACCGTATTCTGCGCTGTCGACCAGTAAATGCCGCCCCTGCTCATGGCCCAGAAATCGACAATATCACCCAGCATGAACAGGTTTTCGGCGGAATGTTCGCGCAGAAAGTCCAGCAGCCTGTCTGCCTGGCAGGCGCGCGTGCCCAGGTGTACATCTGAAATGAATATGGATCGTACTTGGGTGGCCATTATCAACAAGCTTGGTAACAAAACCTTCCTGTAAATATATTGCGGCCATCATACGAAGCTTGTGTGTCAGTTTTGTGAATGCATGTTTTACACTCCAAACTGATGTTTACCGGCGCAAGCCTCTGTCACAAAACAGTCATCTCGGGCAATTAAGATGCGCGCATTACAAATATGCGAATCAGGAATTCCACGAGATGACAACGACCGAACACACTTCAAAGCAATTTGATACCGAACTTGAATGGGTGCGTGCCCGCGTGCTGAACATGGGCGGCCTGGTGGAAAACAACATGTGGCAGGCTATCGAAGTATTGACTAGCCATGACGCCAAACTGATGCAGAATGTCATTACGGGAGATCACAGAATTAACGAACTGGCGATCGAGATAGACGACATCTGCAACCAGATCATCGCACGCCGCCAACCTACTGCGGTTGACCTGCGCACTGTGATGACGGTCATCAAGATCATCAATGACCTGGATCGCATCGGCGATGAGACCCAGAAAATCACGCGCATGGCCAGGCTGCTCTCGGAGAAGAACAGCCTGTGCCTGCCGCGCTACAAGGAGATCAGGCATTCAGCCAAGCTGGCATTGAACATGCTGCACAAATCGCTGGATGCCTTCGCCCGGATGGACACCAGTGCAGCCGCCAGAATCGTGCGCGAGGATGAACAGGTAAACGAGGAGTTTCGCAATATCCTGCGCTACCTGATCACTTTCATGATGGAAGATCCGCGCACCATTTCGACTTCACTGGAAATACTGTTTGTGGCCAAGGCAATTGAGCGTATCGGTGACCATGCCAAGAACATCTCGAAATACGTGGTCTACATGGTGAATGGGCGCGACGTGCGCCATGTCACCGTTGAAGAGATAGAGCGCGAAGCCGTGGGCCATGACTCCCTGTAATAAAGGCGCAACAATATCCCAGTATTGTGCGCCCCTGAACTATAGCCAGAGGTTGTCACATGCACGCAGCAATAGCGGTCAAAGAGTGTTACTCCATGCCGTCTCTCATCACCCTGTTACAGGCCACACCCAATCATGGGGAGCACATGTCACCACTACGTGAAATCCTGAAGCAACGCAAACTCAGCGCGCTATTTCAACCCATCATGGATATGAAGAGCGGTGTATTCCTGGGCTTTGAAGGCCTTATTCGCGGCCCCAGCGACAGTCCGCTGCACTCTCCCATCAACCTGTTCAATGCCGCCGCAGAGGAGAACCTGTCGCTCGAGGTTGAAATGATGTGCCGTCAGGTCGTGGTTGAAACATTTGTAAAGTCAAACTTACCCGGCCGGCTGTTCCTTAATGTGAGCCCGGAAACCCTGCTCCACCCCAGCTTCAAGGATGGCCAGACTCTGGCCTGCATGGCCAAGGTGGGCCTTTCCCCGGAACGCGTGGTAATCGAGATCACCGAAAATCAGCCCACCTACGATTTCTCTGCCATGTGCAACGCACTGCTGCATTACCGCGCCATGGGATTCCAGATTGCCATCGATGATCTCGGCTCAGGCTTCTCCAGCCTGCGCCTGTGGTCCGAACTGCGCCCCGAGTTCATCAAGATCGACATGCATTTCGTACAGGGTGTCGACACCGATCCGGTCAAGCTGCAATTTCTCAAGTCCATCCAGCAAATCGCACAGAGCTGCGGCACTCACGTGATCGCCGAGGGCATAGAAACCGATGCTGAAATGATGGTAATCAACGATCTCGACATCGCCTTTGGCCAGGGCTACCACATTGCCCGCCCCAGCCCGACACCGCCCCTGCTGGCGGCATCGGAAATAAGCAGCTCTCTCAGCTCTGCCAATTTCCCCGTGGCTTCCAGACACATGGCCTCCAGGGAAGATTTCACCACTCAGGCCAAGGCGACCGCCCATAAGTTGCTGAACCATATTGATCCTGTCCATCCCGACACCGAGAACGAACATATCTTCCAGAGATTTTCCGAGAACGCAAAGTTGCGCGCCATTCCTGTGGTTAAAAATGGCATACCGGTCGGGCTGATCAATCGCTACAGCTTCATCGACCGCTTTGCCCAGCCATTCCAGCGCGAGCTACTGGGCAAGAAGCCCTGCTTTCTGTCCAGCAATGAACGACCGCTGATGGTGGAAAAAAACATGCCCATCGAGGAGCTCAGCCACTTTCTGGTGGATGCGGATGAACGCTACTTCAACGACGGCTTCATCATCACGGAACAAGGCCGCTATCTGGGTGTGGCTTCAGGGCAGGATTTATTGCGCGAGCTGACGCAGCTGCAGATAGAGGCGGCAAGGTATGCCAATCCGCTCACCCTGCTGCCAGGCAACGTGCCCATCAACGAACAGATCGAATTGCTTTTGCACAGCGGAAAATCATTTGTCGCCTGTTATTGCGACCTGGATAATTTCAAGCCCTACAACGATGCCTACAGCTACCGCAAAGGCGACGAAATGATCCAGCTCACCGGTCGCATCCTGAGCTGGGCATGCGACCCCAAGCTGGACTTTATCGGCCATATCGGAGGTGATGATTTCATCCTGCTGATGCAGAGCCGCGACTGGCAGTCGCGTTGCGAACAGGCGCTGCGCTCCTTTGAACAGGCGGCTTCATTGCTGTTCAGCCCCGAGCATCTGGCCGCAAACGGATATGAAAGTGAAGATCGCAACAATCAAACCCGTTTTCACCCGCTGGTCAGCCTGTCGATAGGCGCCTGCCATGTCGCCCCGGGCAAATACTATTCACACCATGAAGTTTCGGCCGCCGCAACCGCAGCCAAGAAAATGGCCAAGCGCACCCAGGGCAACAGCCTGTTTATCGAGCAGCGCAGCATCGACCACGCCAACCAGCCTGGCTTGGCAAACTACGCCTGAGCTGCTGCAGTCACGCCCGGCTGACTGACTGCTGCGCCAGCCAATCCCTGACTTGCCGTGCCACCCATGCCCCGTCATCCAGGGGCAGGTCATGCCCGGCCTCAGGATGCACGCGCATGGCGCACTGCCAATGTTGCGCAAGTTTGAGCGAGCACTTTGCATTCACCAATTGATCCCGCGCCCCGGCCAGCAACAACAACGGTACGGTGGGGGGCAGCGGAGCGGCGCGATAGCGCATGGCAGCACCCAGTTGCCGCAGCATATTGGTGCGCGTTACAGGGCATTCCCGTGCATAGTCCACCCACTGATCGAGAATGGCCTGCCTTTGCGCTGAACGATTTTTTATCGTGCTGGTGAGGTTCAGTATCAAATCCTCACGCTGCGCTGCCGAGCCATACAGCAAGCGCATAACGCTGAAATAATTTGCGGGGCGCAGCCTGTGGTAAAAGGGGTTATAGGGCGCCAGGCTGGTGTTGATCAGCACCATGCTTTCGAGTTCATCCGGATACAGTTCACTCCATGCCACTGCCACCATCGCCCCCAGGGACAGCGCCAGCACCTGGTAAGGCGGCGGGTAGCCCAGGCGCCGGAGCTCGTCGCGGCAATGACTCACCATGGCCGCGACCGTGGTAGCGCTGGTCTGCGCATGCAGGCTGCCATTGCCGGGGAAATCCAGGGTGACAATTTCGTCCGCCCCGACGGCATCCTGCAACAGCAGGGGAAACTCGCCCCAATGGCGCGCTTCGCGCATCAACCCGCGCAACAGGACCCAGGTGGTCATGGCCGGTACCAGCGCGCCACGGCATGCTCCTGCATGCGGCAGCGTTTGGGGCCTGTAACCAGCCAGCTGTCATAGCCGCCCGCGGCACGCATCAGAAAATCCAGCCACACCGAATGCCTGCGCAATACCCGGTGCAAACGGTGCTCGACAGTGGGATTGAACATGCCATGGCGTGAAAACAATTGGCGGGGGTTTTTCTTCACCCACAACCAGGAGCCCATTTCCAGTGTCAACGGCAGGAATGTTTTGCTCTTGTCCTGCTGCGCCTGCAGATACAGGTAATCCCACACGTCCCCATGGGTGCGGTATTGCCGGCTTTGCGGTTCAAACAGGTAGCGATTGTTGGGTTGTGCCTGCCGGAACAATTCCTCCAGCGCAAGAATCTCGGCCAGGTTCGCAATCGGATGCATGCTGTGCGCATGCGGAAACCAGACGCGGTCACGCAAGCCAAAACCGGAATGACAATCCACCGCAATGCTGAAAGGGCGCGCCAGCAACTCCTCCTGCACAATACGGCAAAGCGCCTGGTTCTCGCTCTCCATGGCGCCCCCCGCAGCCCCCCTGTACCAGGGCAAACGCGGACTGATGCGATGCCCGCCCAACAGGAAAGGTACACGACCCTCCGCCTCTATCGGCGCATTGCGCATCAAATCGACACCCTGCGGATTGCAGCGTGTTGATTGCCACATGCCGCCGGGATTGATCAGGGGCATGAATACCAAGCGCACATCCTTGAGCAAATGATGCAGGCTTCTGTCCCAGGACAGGCGCGCAAGCAAGCCGCGCAAAAAACACAGCAGCACTTGCGTGCCTATGCGCTCCAAACCATGTATCCCACCAAAGAAACCAATTGCAGGCAAGTTGGGATCAGGGTTGCCCAGGGCCAGCTGATATACCGGAAAGCGCTTGCCGCCTGCGCTGACTTCACACGCGACATTGACCTCCAGATGCCCCTTGCCCAGCTCCAGCAAACTTTCCAGCTCTCTTAATTCGGGTATGGTGGACACTGGCTATGGCTCATGGAATGGAACGTCTCCATGCTAATGGGCGGGGGGTGCGAAAGCAACCCGATGCGTGCAAACACCCAGCACATGCAAACGCCAGCCCATTCCATTTAACCTAAAAAGGCAGTTGTCCGCAGATTACGCAGATTAGCGCCGATTAAAAATCGTGTTATTTTCACAGCGCGGCTCACTCAATAGATGAGAGTAATTTTTCAGATTTTTTCTGTTAAATCAATCCAATCTGCGTAATCTGCGGATAGAACCGCCTTTCCCAGGTTTAACCAAAACTTCATTCCTGCGTAACATTGCTGTCACACAACACGCTTAATTTATCCCCGTCATATTTCACCAGCGGGGGACCCAGCCATGTTGCAACAGCAAACCCAGGTTTTACAGCAAGAGAAGAAACAGTTCTCGGTCAGTCTGGCCCGCACCGAGGGCGAGGTCAGGGAAGCGCAGCGCCTGCGCTATAAAGTTTTCGCCGAGGAAATGGGCGCCCTGATGCCGGGCAGGGAAGAGCGCCTGGATCAGGACATGTACGATCCATACTGCGACCATCTGCTGGTGCGTGATGCAGACACCAATGAAGTCGTCGGCACCTACCGCATTCTGGCTCCGGAGCAGGCGCGCGATGCGGGCGGCTATTATTCGGAAGGTGAGTTTGACCTGTCCAGGCTGGCAAATTTGCGCGATCGCATGGTCGAGGTGGGCCGCTCCTGCGTGCATGCGGATTACCGCAGTGGCGGCGTGATCACCCTGCTTTGGGCCGGCATGGCGCAGTACATGCTGAAAAACAAATACGACTATCTGATAGGCTGCGCCAGCATCAGCATGGCAGATGGCGGACATAACGCCGCCAGCATCTACCACAAGGTCAAACAGGACAGCATGAGCCCGCTGGAATGGCGGGCGTTTCCACGCTGCGCCCTGCCCCTGGACGCGCTCGACAATCAGACCCCGGCCATGGTGCCGCCGCTGGTCAAGGGCTATCTGCGCCTGGGCGCCTATGTTTGCGGCGACCCGGCCTGGGATCCGGATTTCAATACTGCAGACCTGCTGGTTCTGCTCCCCATGGCGCGGATTAACACACGCTATGTCAAACATTTCCTGGGTAAATAAAACGTGAAGACCAGCGGCCTGCTCACACGCGCTTACCGCATGCTGCGCCTGGCTGTGCATGTGTTGTATGCCGTGGCAATTGCCGGGTTGGTGTTTCCCTGGGTTGAGGGGAAGATGCGCCAGCGTTTGGTGCGTCACTGGTCTGCAGGCTTGCTGGCGATACTGAATATCCGCATCCATGTGCACGGCACGCCGCCGGATTTATCGGCGCGCAATGCCATGCTGGTTGCCAACCATGTTTCCTGGCTGGATATCTATCTGCTCAACAGCGTGCGCCCGGCGCGTTTTGTTTCCAAATCTGAAGTGCGCTCGTGGCCGCTGGTGGGGTGGCTGGCACACAAGTCGGGGACATTTTTCATTGAACGTGCAAGACGCCACGACACTGCGCGCGTGAACCATGAAATGTCCGCCGCGCTGGAAAGCGGCGAATGCGTTGCGATCTTTCCCGAAGGAACCACCTCCCCTGGCGACACCCTGCTGCCATTCCATGCCTCGCTGCTGCAGCCCGCAGTGCACAGCGCCAGCACGGTCTGGCCAACGGCGCTACGCTACACCCATGCCGATGGCTCGCTTAATCTGTGTGCCAGTTATGTGGGGGAAATGAGCCTGGGGCAGTCCCTGAAAAAAATACTAGCCCAGCCTGAAATGCATGCTGAACTGGTATTCATGCCAGCCGTGTCCGCACACGGAAAAACCCGGCGCGAACTGGCGCAGCAAACCGCGCTGAGCATAGCCGGGGCGCTACAGCTGAGCTGCCATCCCCAGGCAACAACACCTGCTATCGAACAATTGCCGCCCACCGAACTGTCACCAGCTTAGCCCGCATATTTCACGAGGTCGCCCCTGGATTTTCCGGTTAACCGCATTCAATAAGGTTTGCGCAGTACTGTAGTGCCGATCCACTTTGGACAGTGGGGCTACGCAGGCGCTGACCTGCGAAACGCGGCACCTTCACGCTCACGCTTCGCGCCCATACGTACAGTATGGGCTTGGCGCGCGAACATGAATCTGCTCGCGTATCGCAGGCCATCATCCTGCGTCCCTCATGAAATATGCGTGCTAGCTTGCAGGGCAGGCCAGCTCAGCGTTGCCGGAACACCTTAAAACCAGCCTGATCATGCGCTTTCCCCTGCTGTGCAGATGAACGAAGTGCAATGCACTGTAGAGGACACCATCGTGCCGGCTGTGCACCCGAAATAGATGACCGCAACGGCATAAAAAACCCAGCCTGGGGTTGACCTGCTCGTTGTGTATCAATGGGATGCCCGCAAGTTGCGGAAACAGTTTGGAGACATGCTGCCAGACCAGCTCGCTGCGCCGGTAGCCGAACAGGTCTTCACCCGCCCTGCTGCAATCGCAGATTACCCCCTTCTCATCCAGAATCAGGGCGGCAGGTTCTTGCCTCCCGTTTGGCGGGAAAGTTGCAACAATATCAGTCGCGGAAATTTGATGTAAAACGCCCATGGCATGGATACCCCTGTGGCTAGATTAACGGCGGGAAGGATGGCCGCTGTCAGAGCAAGCTTGCGATTGAAATTAGCGAGCCTAGCACCGCGCCCGCCAGCACATCGCTGGGATAGTGCAAGCCCAGCAGTGGACGCGATAGCGCCACAAGAAACGTAAACGGCAATACCAGCCAGGCCAGATCGGGGAAGTAGCTGATTGCAATGATGCTGAAAGCCACGGCATGCAAGGTATGCCCGGAAGGAAAACTGAACTGGTCCAGCGGCTGGCTGCCGCAGATAATGCTGGGGTAGACATTGAACGGGCGCGGGCGCAGGGTTTTGTGCTTGATGATTTTGTACAGCACGGTGCAGCTCAGCCCGACCGCCAGCATATGCAGCACGGCTGGCAGCGCCTCGGCCTGATAGCGCAACAGCAGAATTACCATCAGCGCATACCAGAACACCCCGTCACCCAGGCGGCTGACCAGCTTGAACAGTTCGCGCAATGACTTGTTGCGGCTCAGGTCATTGCAAGCCTGGCACAGCTCCAGGTCCCAATCATTAATCTGCTGCAGGTGATAACTCAGTCTGGACATGGCTTTCCCCCTGTGTACGCACAAGATCAACTAACACGCTCTCCAGTTGCCCCATGATGTTTTCCCAGGTCAGCGACTCGACGGTATGCCGCGCCTGGATGCCAAGGCGCCGGATGCGCACAGGGTTGCCTATCAACGCGGCGGCATGATCGATAAACGATGCAGAGTCATCGAAGGGCACCAGCAGGCCATTCACATCGTGGCGGATATGCTGGCGCGCGGCGGCGTAGTCGTAGGCCAGCACAGCCAGGCCGCTGGCCATCGCCTCCACGGTTACATTGCCGTAGGTTTCGGTCAGGCTGGAGT
Source organism: Nitrosomonadales bacterium (assembly GCA_023259065.1). Taxonomy (GTDB): domain Bacteria; phylum Pseudomonadota; class Gammaproteobacteria; order Burkholderiales; family Gallionellaceae; genus 39-52-133. The sequence continues at coordinate 32,834 of JAHFQY010000001.1, read as the reverse complement.
ACAGAAAAATATCGCCGGAGGCATAGTGCGCGGCCAGATCATCGCCCGTGCGCATGCCGGCGAAAATGACATGCGGATATTGTTGCTGCAGGGCAGCCCGGGCGGGGCCGTCACCCACCATGACCAGCTTGGCAGCAGGCACCAGGCTGCGCATCTGCTCGAAAGCATTGATCACCACCTGCAGGTTCTTCTCTGCGGCAATGCGGCTGACCAGCAACACGACCGGCGTGTCATGCAGCGCGCCCCATTGTTGGCGCAGCTCATCGCTGCGTTTTTGCGGGTGGAACAATTTATTGTCGACGCCGCGCGAAACCACGCTGACATTCTTGTATCCGGCCTGCTCCAACTCCTGTTGCAGCGAGCCGGTGGGCACCATGGTGCAGTCGGTCTTGTTGTGGAAGTGGCGCAGGTAGGAGGCGATCGGTTTATTCAACCAGCTGGCGCCATAGTGCTTGCTGTAGCTGTGGAAGTTGGTATGAAAATCCGTTGCCACAGGAATGCCCAGCTTGCGCGCGGCAGACATGGCAGACCATCCCAGCGGCCCCTCCGTCGCAATATGCACAACATCGGGCCGCTGCTGCTGCCACATGCGCATGAGCTTGCCCTTGGCGGGGAAGCCCATCCTTAGCCCCGGGTAACCCGGGATGGGCATGCCGGCAACCAGCGTCTCCGTGTAGCCATCTTCCATAGCGGCCTTGTCCAGTTTGTGCTGGCGCGGCCGTATCAGGTGCACATGATGCTGGCGTTGGCGCATGCCTTCAATCATGCGCGCCACGGTGATGGCAACGCCATTGACTTCGGGAAGATAAGTCTCGGTCACCATGGCGATACGCAGCGGGGCGATATGCAGAGGTGAGGAGCCGTCTGGTGTGCAGATGTGGTTTGTCGTGGTCATGTGCGCATGATTTCACGCACATATGACGAACAGATTAAACTTTCTTGAATTGTGGGTTACAAAGCAGATGCGCTTGCTACGCGCTCAACACCAGAGCCCAGGTCACCGCCACATTGATCAGGCTCACCAGCACAGCCGAGCTGCCTATATCCTTGGCACGTTTGGCCAGGTCGTGATTTTCCAGCGAGATGCGGTCCACCGTGGCCTCGATGGCCGAATTCAGCAACTCAACCATCAACACCAGCAGCACGCTGGCGATCATCAAGGCCTTGCCCAAATGCGTGGCCGGCAGCCATAGCGCCAGTGGAATCAGCAGGGCGGCCAGCAGCACTTCCTGGCGGAACGCATCTTCATGTTTGTAGGCGGCGCGAAAGCCGGCCAGCGAATAGCCAAAGGCGTTCCACAGCCGCCTTAAACCGGTTTTTCCTTTGTATGGACTTTCCATCGTTATCCTTGGTGAGTAAGTAAGTTGCGTAAAAAAAGAACGCGCATCTTACCGCATGCGCGCAAATGGAGGACCCCGGGGATTAATTACGGCTATGCGGCATGGCGCATGAAATGCTTGGCGTAACGCTCGTTCAGGCGTGCAACCGGCAACAGGATGAAAATATCGGCGGTATTGAAATCAGGATCCCACGCCGGTTCCCCGGCTATGAAGGCCCCCAGGCGCAGGTAGCCCTTGACCAGTGGCGGAATGGTGACCTCCAGGCTGCTGTTCAAGGCGTGCAAGGGCAATGGGCAGTGCGGGAACACGCGATACTCTGCCGGCGCTGCGTGCAATTTGTATATCTTGTTGAACACGCTGGCGGCATAGTGGCCGCCGTCTGCCATGCTGATGCTGGCGCAACCTATCATGTATTCGTGCTTGTGCTTGCCGATGTAATCCGCCAGCCCGCTCCACAGCTGCGTGATGGTGCCGCCATCGCGGTAGTCCTGGTGCACACAGGAGCGGCCAACCTCGACCATGCGATCGCGCAGGTGTGCCAGGCGGCTCATGTCAAATTCGGTTTCAGAATAAAATCCGCCCGCGGCCAGCGCCTGCTCCGGCGGCATGATGCGGTAGGTGCCGACGACTTTATTGTTGTCGTTGTCGCGCACCAGCAGGTGTTCGCAATAGGCATCGAAGCGGTCACGGTCCAGTCCTTCTGCGGCGCTGGGCAGAGCGGCGCCCATTTCCTCGGCGAAAACCTTGAAGCGGATACGCTGGGCTTCTTCGAGCTCGGCTTCGCTGCGGGCAAAACCCAGCGACAAACTGCGGGCAGGCTGGCGTGATACTTGCGGCAGGGCGGTGCTGATCAATTCCGACATCGTTAATCCTCCTCTTGTGTTGACGGGGACAGATTAGCGATGCAGTGTTGCGCGAGTGTTACGGTGATATTAAAAGTTGATTACATCATCCCTGGGTATTAATTCACGAATTGACGCTAGACTCTCGCAGCATAGATTTTTTCGGCAAAGTTGACCTCTGCAACTGTGATGCGATGATGTTTTGCGGGATAATATCTTACATGAATAATGTCCCCTTCCAATTTATCCGCACCCACATCCTGCTTGGCGACGAAGGCCTGCAACTCTTGGCAGGCAAGCACATCTTTGTTGCCGGCCTCGGCGGTGTAGGCTCGTATTGTGCCGAGGCGCTGGCACGCGCCGGCATCGGCCGCCTCACCCTGCTCGACCACGACAAGGTGGTGGCCAGCAACATCAACCGCCAGTTGCCGGCCTTGCTTTCCACCGTGGGGCAGTCCAAGGCGGAACTGATGCGCGCGCGCATTGCCGACATCAACCCGGAATGCAAGGTCACGATCTTGCGCGACTTTCTCAACACCGAGAACGTCAACGAGCTGGTGCCTGCTGATAGTGACTACGTGATTGACTGTATCGATTCGCTGTCGTGCAAGGTGGCGCTGGTGGCGGAAAGCCTGAAGCGCGGCCTGAAGGTTGCCTCCAGCATGGGCGCCGGCAACCGTCTCGACCCCACGCGCATCAAGGTGGTGGATATCAGCAAGACCGAGATGTGCCCGCTGGCGCGGCAGATGCGCAAGCGCCTGCAGCGCCACGGCATCCGCAAGGGCGTGCTTACCGTATATTCGGACGAAGAAGCCAGTGAGCCGCTGCCGCCGCAGCCGGTAGACGGCCCCGGGCGTGACCGCGCAGTGAACGGCACCATCAGCTACATGCCGCCGCTGTTTGGCCTGATGCTGGCGGGAGCCGTGATCAAGAATTTGCTGGGCAAATAAATGGGAAGCACTACATTACGGCAGTTGTCCGCAGATTACGCAGATTAACGCCAATTAAATACGTGTTACCTTCACAGCACATCTAGCCAACTACATGACTTTTCAGATTTTTGCTCTTAAATCAATCTAATCTGCGTAATCTGCGTATAGAGCTGCCTTTTCCAGGATTAATCCTTGCCCAGCTTCATGCGCGACAGGATGTCGTTTTTCAGCACAAACTGATGCTTCAGCGCGCCGGCAATATGCACCAGGGTAAACAGTATCAGGGCGGCAGCCATCGCACCGTGCACGCCATGCACGGCAATGCCTTCAAAGCTCTCTGGCAGGGCGCCTACGTTCTTGAACAGGATATTCATCAGGTCGGCCTTGAGCGCCAATGCCATGCCGGAGAACACGGCCAGGAAGGTCAGCAGGTACAGCAGGTGCTGCACGCTGGTGCCCACCTTGTCCATCTTGGGATTGTCGGTCACGACAGGATCGGGCTTGGCGCTCTTCACGCGCACGATCAGGCGAATGATGGTCAGCACCAGTATGCTGATGCCGCCGACAACGTGCAGCTTCAGCAACTGCAGCTTTTCCGGCACGTCATTCTTCATGTCATCCAGCACAAAAGCGCCCATCACGAATGCGGCGAAGATGGCGATGGCCAGCAGCCAGTGCAGCACAACCAGGGTGGGGGCGTAACGTTTAATTGCGGACATGTTTTTTCCTTGAAGTTAGGTTGCAAAAATCGGGTGGCGGAAAAGTAGCGGAAAGCGCAGCGCATTGCAAGCGCAGCTCCTGCCTGATTTCCCTGGCAATCCTCTATTGCTTTTCCACAAAGCGGTAAGTCGCGTGGCAGGCGATGCAGTTGTTCATCGTCATGCTGACCTGCGCCACGGTATGCTTGCTGTCTTTCAGTTTGGCGGCATCCGCCGCGATGGCGTCGAATTTCTTGCGCGTGTCGAAACCCAGCGCCTTCATCTCCACCGGTATCTTGCGGAACAGCGATCCCGGCGTATTGGCCTCGGCCGCCATGCCGGAAATGGTCGCAACGCGATTCACCTCGGCGAAGTCCTGTGCCGAGGCCGCTGCCAGCACGGCCTGGGTATTCTGCAGCCACGTGCGCATCTCCTGCAGCAAGGCATTGCGCTCATCCTTGGTCAGCAGCACGGCAACGCGGCCATCGTCCGATTTCTCCACTTCACCCGCGGTAAACTTGTAACCCAGCGCGGCCACGATCAACGCCAGCACCACCACCAATGTCCAGCTCAATTTGCAGTTTTTCATGATCTCTCTCGTGGCTTATTGCTTGCCGTAGAAATGCTCGACAAACGGCTTGCGGAAACTTTGGTGACAGCCGAGGCAGGCACTCTGCACCTCGCGGTAGGCATCGATCACCTGCAGGCCGTTCTGCTCGTGCGCGGCGTGCTCCATCTTGTGCGCCGCCTCATGCGCCTGCATGTCGAACGACTTGAACTTGCCCATGTTCGCGCCCATGAACTGGATGATGCGCGCCTTCTCTTCTGCTGGCGGCTGCGGGTGGGCGGCAATCAGCGGCGCAGTCTTTGCCACGACCGCCCAGTCCTCCAGCGCGATGGCGCCGGCTACCGCCTGCATATGGCGGCCCAGGTCCTTCATCACGCCCTGAAACGCCAGCGGCTCGGCTGCCTGCGCGGCCAGCGCGAGCAAAGAGGTTGAGAGAGCTGCTGCCATGATGAGCTTTTTCATTTTTTTTCCTTTCCATGTGTGTGATGCTGATTGACGACGCCCTGCAAAAAAATCGGGAATACCTTGCCGGCTTCTTGCAGCAAGGTGCGCTTGCCGCCGTATATCGATGCCTGCATCACCAGCCCCTGGATCATGCCGATGTAAAGCACGGCCGCACTTTTGCTGTCGAGATTTTCATCCACCAGTGACTGCTGCTTGGCCTCTTCCAGCAGGCCGGCAATCCTGGCCTCATAGCCGGAAACAATTTCCTGTATCAGCACGCGCAGCTTGCCGCTCCTGTTCTGCTGCAGCTCGGAAAACAGGATGCGCGGAATGGCCGGGTGCTTGCCGATAAAGGCAATGTGCGCGAGAAACATGCGCTGTATGGCGTCGAGCGGATCGCTGGCTTCCGCTGCCGCCTTGCCCAGCACTTTCATCAGCCGCTCGCGTATCCAGTGCATCACCGCCAGCCAGATTTCATCCTTGCTGGCGAAGTGCCTGAAGATGGCGCCCTGGGTGAGCTGCATGGCATCCGCCATGTCTTGCGTGGTCACGCTGTTCACGTCTTTTTCGGCTGCCAGCTCTATCGCCACGCGGATAATCTCGCCCTGCCGCTCCTCGCTGGACAGGCGCTTCCTGGCCACTTCCTGGGTGTTTTCCTGTTTCACGGTTTTCTCCTTCATACGCATTACCTAAACCGCCCTTCCCTCGCCCGCCTCTTCGTAAGTGCGCCCATCGCGTATGTGATAAATGCGCTTGAAAGTCGGGATGATTTTTTCGTCGTGCGTCACCACGATGATCGCCGTCTGGTATTGCTGCGCCATCTGGTTGAGCATGCGCACCACGTTCAAGGCGCGCTCGCTGTCCAGCGGCGCAGTGGGTTCGTCGGCAAGTATCACCGGCGGATGGTTGGCCAGTGCACGCGCGATGGACACGCGCTGCTGCTCGCCGCCGGAGAGCTGAGCCACGGCAGCCTTGGCCCTGTGGCCCACGTCGAGCGCCTGCAGCAGCTCCAGTGCGCGGCTACGCGACTTGGCATCGGGAACGCCGGCCAGCATGGGCAACAGGGCGACGTTATCGGTCACATCCAGAAACGGGATCAGGTACGGCGCCTGGAAGATGAAGCCGATGCGGTCGCGCCTGAGTGTGCGCAAATCATCAATCTTCCACGACTCATCAAATATGGCTTGTCCGCCCAGCGTCATGCGCCCCGAGGTGGGCTCTATCACCGCGCCCAGGCATTTGAGCAGGGTGCTCTTGCCGGAGCCGCTGGGCCCCACCAGCCCCACCACCTCGCCCGGCCAGATGGTCATATCCACGCCTTTCAGCGCATCGACTGCGGTGTCGCCCGCGCCGTAGCGCTTGGTCAGGTTTTCGATATGGATGGCTGGTGTGCTCATGGCGTCAGCCCCCAATCGCCGTAGCCGGATCGACGCGCAGCGCGGCGCGGATGGCGAAGGTGCTGGCCAGCGCGCACATCAGCATCACCAGAGCAAAGCCCTTGATGGCATCGCCCGGCAACAGCAGCACGTATTTGGGAAACAGCGGCGCCCAGAAGGTGGCGGCCAGCTTGCCCACCATGAAGCCGATCAGACCCAGACCCAGCGCCTGCTGCAGGATCATGCTGCTGATGGTGCGGTTGGTGGCGCCGATCAGCTTGAGCACGGCGATCTCGCGAATCTTGTTGAGCGTCATGGTATAGATGATGAAGGCCACGATGGCGGCGCTGACGATGGCGAGGATCACCAGGAACATGAAGATCTGTTTGGCCGAGGTGGCGATCAAGCGCGCCACCAGGATGTCTTCCATCTGCGCCCGGGTGTAGGCCTGCAGATGCTGCCAACGGCGGATCTCGCCGGCCACGGCCTGCGCATCGGCCTCCGGCTGCAGGCGCAGCAGCACGGCATTCACGAAATGGCTGGCGGCCTGGCTGGCCTGCACCGCCTCCAGCAGGCCGGGCACATTGGGGCGGTTGAACGCGGGGTTGCTGGCGGTGCGCGCGCGCTCGTTGAGCAGGGCATCGTTGTCCTTGAGGAACTGCACTTCCTGCGCATCCTTGAGCGGAATGAACAGCATGGGGTCGCCGCTGGAGGACACCATGCGCCGCGTCAGCCCCACCACGGTGTAGTCGTGGCGGCGTATGCGCACCTGCTCACCCAGGGCAAAGCCGGTCTTGATATCGGCCAGCGCCTCGTAATGCGCGCGCGCAAGCGGCCGCCCGGCGACCAGATATTCCGGCTCGCCCGGTTTGCCCGGCTCGTAGCCCACCAGCATCACGCGCGCCTCCTTACTGCCCTGGCTCACCTGCATGGTTAGGTAGGTGACATTGCCCGCCTGCGCAATGCCGCGCTGGCCGAGCAGGTCGCGCGCCACATCGTCGCGCACGCTGGACGGCTCGGCATACGGCCCCAGCGTGTCCTGCTGCACCACCCACAGGTCGGCGCCCGCGTTATCTATCATCACCTCGGCATCGTCCACCATGCCGCGATACACGCCTGCCATGGTGAGGGTGACGCCGATCAGCAACCCCAGCCCGATGCCGGTGAACAAAAATTTTCCCCAGCCGTGCAGAATGTCGCGGCCAGCCAGGTTGATCACGGTTTGCTCCGCACGATTTCATCCACCACTTTGACTTTCAGGCCAGCACTCAGCGGTTGCTGGCTGTACACGATGACTTCATCGCCGGCCGCCAACCCTTCGAGAATCTGCGTGCGCCCGGCCAGGGTGGAGAGCCCGCTTTTGACCGCCTGGAACTGCACGCGCTTGTCCTGCAACACCCACACGCCTTCCTGCTGGCCTTGGCGTTTCACCGCGGCGCTGGGGATGGAAAGTGCCTGCTGCAACTGCGGCAATTTGATGGTAACTTCCGCCAGCTCGCCCACTGCCGCATCCACGCGCGGCGCGGCAAACGCCACGTCCACCATGCGCTCTTCGGTGATCGTGTCGCCCAGCAACTCTATGCGCTTGACCGTGCCGGGAATAGCCGTTTGCGGCTGCGAACGCAGCACGATGTCGGCGTTTTGACCGGAGCGTATCAGCCCAGCCTGTTTCTGTTCGATGCGAGTCTTGACCCACAGGCTGGCCGGGTCCACCACCTGAATCACGCTCTGCCCGGCAACCACCGTTGCGCCCGGCTCGGCCAGCCGCGCCGTGACGATGCCGGCCACCGGGCTAAGCAAACGGGTTTGCGCGCGCAGCTTGCCGACGCCGCTCGCATCCGCATTCACCCGGGCCTGGTCCAGGTGCGCCGAGGCCAGCGCGGCAGTCGCCGCTGCCTCGGCTGCCTGGGCGGCATTCTTCTCATGCAGCTTGGCATCCAGCATTTCCTGGCTGACAAAGCCGCCAGTGCGCAATCCGGCAAAACGTTCATACGCCGCGCTGGCCGTCTTGGCCCGGCTTTGCGCCTCCGCCAGCTGCGCTTCCGCCACGCGTATGCCATACACAGCTCGTTCGGCTGCCTGCTGGCTGCTGAGCACGCGCGCGTCCAGATCGACCGGATCCATTTCCGCCACCAGCTGCCCGGCCTTTACCGGATCCCCCTGGTCCACCAGCACGCGGGCAATGCGGCTGGTAATCGTGGGCGCCAGGTTGTAGCTGCGCCTGGCCTCGATGCTGCCCACGCCAAACACGGCATTGGACAAATCGCCCACGCCAGCCTTATCCACGGTCACCTTGACCGCCGCCAGCGGCCCCTGGGTGGTGACCACCCAGAAAAACACGCCGGCCACCACGGCTGCCAGCGCGATCAATCTGATTTTGAGTTTGGACATGGGAAATAGCGCAACAAGAAAGTAATTGATTACTATCTTAATCGGCTTTTGGCACGGGCGCAAGCCAGGCCTGCTCAGCGGCCTGGCGTACCCAAAGGAAAGCGCGCCAGCACTTCATAGCGCGCGCCCTGCTCGTCCAGATGCGACTGCACCAGGGCAAACTCTTGCATGCGCCACCGCACGGCGGGCATGGCCGGCAAGGGGGTATCGCTCCACTGCGTGTGGCGCAGCAGGGTGACGTGAGGTTTGTAGCTGCGCGGCTCAAAGCTGAAATGATGCTTGCGCAGCCGCTGCTCCAGATTGTGCACCAGCTGCAACAGGGCTGGCGGCGCCTCCGCAGGCGCGGCAAACACGATATGGTTATGGCCCCAATAGCGCGCCAGCTTGAATTGCAGCTCGAATCGCTCCCCGCCCGCTTCCTGCGCCGCCAGCTGCAGCGCTTCCAAACGCCCGGCTTCAATATCGCCCAGGAACACCAGCGTGGTGTGCAGCCCCGCGCCGTGCATGGCGCGGCCGCCGCACAAGTGCTGCAGTTCCGGCTGCCAGGCCGCCAGCGCATTGCGCCCGGCCGCGTCCGGCCATAGCGCAAAAAACACCCGTATCTGTTTGCCTGCAGCGGTCTGGTTCATGCCGCCAGCTTAATACCAACGAGCAAACTTGTCCTTATGCCTTGCCCTTATGTGCGTTGGGGTCGAGGATATCCGTGCGATGCGGTAAAATGCGCACCTTGCTGAACACCGTACCGACCATGAACGCTCGTTTGCGCGAAATTCCCTACAACTACACCTCGTTCTCCGACCGCGAGATAGTCATACGCCTGCTCGGCGCAGAGGCCTGGGACATCATCAACGGCCTGCGTGGCGAGCGCCGCACCGGGCGCTCCGCGCGCATGCTGTACGAGGTGCTGGGCGACATCTGGGTGGTGCTGCGCAACCCATATTTGCAGGATGACCTGCTCGGCAACAACAAGCGCCGCGCGGCGCTGATCACGGCTTTGCGCCACCGCCTGCACGCCATCGAGGAGCGCCGCCAGAGCAATACCGAGGTCAAGCGCCTGCTCGATCTCAGCCACCAGGCCATCGATGATTTTTCCGCAGACTTCGAATCCACCCTGCAGTTGCGCCGCCGCGCCCTGCGCGTGCTCAGCCGCATCACCCGCCGCGACAACATCCAGTTCGACGGCCTGGCGCGCGTCTCGCATGTGACCGATGCCACCGACTGGCGCGTGGAGTATCCCTTTGTCGTACTGAACCCGGATACCGAAGCCGAGGTCGACCAGCTGGTGCGCGCCTGCATCGAGCTCAAGCTCACCATCATTCCGCGCGGCGGCGGCACCGGCTATACCGGCGGCGCCATACCGCTGGACAAGCGCTCGGCCGTGATCAACACCGAAAAACTGGACACTTTGTCCGCCATCGAACAGCTGCAATTGCCCGGCCTGGCGCAGCCCACCGCCACCATCCACTGCGGCGCCGGCGTGGTGACACGACGCGTGATGGATATCGCCGACGCCAACGGCCTGGTGTTCGCGGTGGACCCCACCTCGGCGGATGCCTCCTGCATAGGCGGCAACGTGGCGATGAACGCGGGCGGCAAGAAGGCCGTGCTGTGGGGCACGGCGCTGGACAACCTGGCCTCCTGGCGCATGGTGACGCCGGAAGGTTTGTGGATGACGGTGGAGCGCCTCGACCACAACCTCGGCAAGATACACGACGTGGAGATGACCCGCTTCCGCGTCAGTCGCTACGAGATAGACGGCAAGACCCTGCGCAGCGCGCCGGAGATACTGCAGATACCCGGCGGCAAATTCCGCAAGACCGGCCTGGGCAAGGACGTCACCGACAAATTCCTGTCCGGCCTGCCCGGCATCCAGAAGGAAGGCTGCGACGGCATCATCACCTCGGCGCGCTTCATCCTGCACCGCGCGCATACCTATACGCGCACGGTGTGCCTGGAGTTTTTTGGCCAGGTGCGCGAAGCGGTGCCGGCCATCGTGGAGATCAAGGACTACGTCGACGCCCATCCGCTGGCCGTGCTGGCCGGACTGGAGCATCTGGATGACCGCTACCTCAAGGCGGTGGGCTATGCCACCAAGGCCAAGCGCGGCACGCGCCCGAAGATGGTGTTGCTGGCCGACGTGGTGGGCGACGACGAAAATGCGGTGGCAGAGGCCGCCTCGGAAATCGTGCGCCTGGCCAACCTGCGCCATGGCGAGGGTTTTATCGCGGTGTCCGCCGAGGCGCGCAAGAAATTCTGGCTGGACCGCGCGCGCACTGCCGCCATCGCCAAGCACACCAACGCCTTCAAGATCAACGAGGATGTGGTGATCCCACTGCCGCGCATGGGCGACTATTGCGACGGCGTGGAGCGCATCAACATCGAGCTGTCGCTGTCCAACAAGCTCAAGCTGATCACTGCATTGCAGGAATTCTTTGGCGGCGAACTGCCGTTGTATTACCAGGACGACGCGCAGCTGGGCGATGCAGAATTGCTGGGCAACCGGCCGCAGCAGGCGCGCGAGCTGCTCGCTGAAGTGGGTCGCCGCTGGCAGTGGTTGCTGCAAAATCTTGATGCGCCATTGACCAGCATGATATTTGACGGATTAGCATCCTCACAAACCGAAGCTCAGCAATTACTTGATAGCAGCTTGACGGTTTTCCAGGCGCTGCAAAATCACACCCTGCTCGCCTCATGGAAGCGCGAACTGCGCGAGCCGTTGCGCCAGCTGTTCAGCGGGCGCACTTTCCAGACCATACTGGAACAGTGCGGCGCCATACACCAGCAGGTGTTGAAGAGCCGCGTGTTTGTTGCGCTGCACATGCACGCCGGCGACGGCAATGTGCACACCAACATTCCGGTGAACTCCGACGACTATGCCATGCTGCAACAGGCCAACGCCGCAGTGGACCGCATCATGGCGCTGGCCAAGCAGCTGGGCGGGGTGATTTCGGGCGAGCACGGCATCGGCATCACCAAGTTTGATTTCCTGGAGGCGGATGAAATCGCCGAGTTCACCTCATACAAGTCGCAGGTGGACCCGGATAGCCGCTTCAATCGCGGCAAGCTGCTGGCCGGCAGCAACCTGGAGCGCGCCTACACCCCCAGCTTCAACCTGATGGAGCTGGAAAGCCTGATCCTGGAGAAGAGCGAGCTGGGCGAAATCTCCGATTCGATCAAGGACTGCTTGCGCTGCGGCAAATGCAAACCGGTGTGCTCGACCCACGTGCCGCGCGCCAACCTGCTGTATTCGCCGCGCAACAAGATACTCGCCACCTCGCTGCTGATCGAAGCCTTTTTGTATGAAGAGCAGACCCGACGCGGCGTTTCCATCGCGCACTTCGACGAGTTCAGCGATGTGGCCGACCATTGCACGGTGTGCCACAAGTGCCTGAAGCCGTGCCCGGTGGATATCGACTTCGGCGACGTGTCGGTGGCGATGCGCAACTTCCTGCGCAAACAGGGCAAGAAGAAATTCAACCCTGGCACCGCCGCCTCGATGTTCTTCCTTAACGCCACCGACCCCACCACCATCAAACTGGTGCGCAAGGTGATGATCGAATGGGGCTACAAGGCGCAGCGCCTGGGCTATCAGCTGGCAAAGCACTTCCACCTGTTCCAGGGGCAGACCGCACATCCGCCCGCCACGCTGGGCCGCGCGCCCATCAAGGCGCAGGTGATCCACTTCATCAACAAGCCGATGCCCGGCGGCCTGCCCAAGAAAACTTCGCGCGCGCTGCTCGACATCGAGGACAACACCATCGTCCCGGTCATCCGCGACCCGCACAAGGTGAATGACGATTCCGACGCGGTGTTCTACTTCCCCGGCTGCGGCTCGGAGCGCCTGTTCGGCCAGGTGGGTCTGGCCACCCAGGCCATGCTGTATGAAACCGGCGCCATCACCGTGCTGCCGCCCGGCTATATCTGCTGCGGCTATCCGCAGAACGCCGCGGGCATGGATGATGTCGGCGGCAAGATGATCACCGACAACCGCGTGCTGTTCCACCGCGTGGCCAACACGCTCAACTACCTCGACATCAAGACCGTGGTGGTGTCGTGCGGCACCTGCATGGACCAGTTGCTGCAATACCAGTTCGACAAGATTTTCCCCGGCTGCCGGCTGCTCGACATCCATGAATATCTGCTGGAGAAAGGCGTGAAACTGGAAGGGGTGAGCGGCACGCGCTACATGTACCACGAGCCCTGCCACGCGCCGATGAAGACCTACTCATCGATCCAGGTAGCCAACCAGCTGATGGGCACCGAGGTCACGCTGAACGACCGCTGCTGCGGCGAGTCCGGCACGCTGGCGGTAACCCGCCCCGACGTTTCCACCCAGGTGCGCTTCCGCAAGGAAGAGGAGATGCGCAAGGGCGCCGACGCTTTGCGCGCCGACGGCTTTGACGGCGACGTCAAGATACTCACCTCGTGTCCATCGTGCCTGCAGGGGCTGTCGCGTTACAACGATGATGCCGGCACGACTGCGGATTATCTGGTGATAGAAATGGCAAAACATTTACTCGGGCCAGACTGGATGAGCGATTACGTCAGCAAGGCCAACAATGGCGGCATTGAGCGCGTGCTGCTGTAGGAGGCAAACTGATGAGTAATGCTTCCGCATGCGAGCTGTGCACTCAGGATGGTGGCGAGGTCATATTCCGCAACGCCTCGCTGCGCGTGGTGATTGTGGATGACGCCGACTATCCCGGTTTCTGCTGCGTGATCTGGAACGCCCACTGCAAGGAGATGACCGATCTGTCTGCCGCACAGCGCAGCGAACTGATGGACGCGGTGTTTGTCGTTGAGGGCGCGGTGCGCAAGGTGATGCAGCCGCTCAAGATCAACCTGGCCAGCCTCGGCAACATGACACCGCATCTGCACTGGCATGTAATTCCGCGCTATGCCGGCGACAGGCATTTTCCCGCCCCGATCTGGGCCGCTGCGCAGCGCGACAGCCATGCGCAGTCGGCACACTTTTCCGGCAACTGGCGTGCGCAGTTGCGCACATTCATCTCGGCCGCGTTGAACACCTGACATGTTTACCCTGACGCTACCCCCCACAGACAGCCAGGCCCGGCCGGCATTCAGGAACCCGGCCACGCTCAAGCTATGGCTGGCACAGCTGCAGCTGACCAATCTGCACGCCGCGCATCAAACCCTGCGCAAACAGCTGGACGAATTCAACCGCCTCCCCATGAATGCGCTGGAGCGCCTGGACACGCTGGAACTGCTGCGCGAGACCATCGCCACCGTGCAGGCCGATTACGCAAGAAAACTCATCGCCAAGAAACTACCGCTCAGTGCCGATGAACTGGTGATTTTCCATGCACTGATCGAAATGTGGCAGGCCATGCTGAATGGCTACAATCGCTGCCTGCAGGCATTCATGGACGAGGACAAGCAGCTGAGCAAGCAGGGCCCCTTGCTGTGCAACCGTTGCCTGCTTTACGGCAGCCTGCAGATTTTTGAGTACCTGCGCAACGGCTATGAGTTCGACGGCTCACTGTGGCAGCAACTGCACGAGATGTATTCGTTTACCGAGGGCAACGGCTTGCAGCACGACAAGATCAGGGATTCCGTACATGCGCAGGGGCATTCCTTATCCTGCCACGCACTGTATGCCAAGATGCT
>JAHFQY010000001.1:0-18605 GCA_023259065.1 Nitrosomonadales bacterium | reverse complement strand
GCCACGCCAACCCCGCCGAACTTTCGCGCGCGCAACTGCAACTGCTGGATCGCTGGCTGACGCTGTGGGGCGATGTGATCAATATCGAGCGGCGCTACAGTGTCAGCCGTGGCGATGCACCGCCGCTGGCCCTGGATCTGGGCGGCATGCACGGCCTGCAGGCGCTGGAGCAAGTGCGCCAATCGGACAAGCTGTGCTTCCTGGCGATGGTGCCGCTGAGCAAACTGCTGCGGGTAAAGACCATCCTGTTGCAGCAAGGACAATCCCCGCAGCAACTGGAACTGGGCACTGATTTCTACGGCATCGATTGTGTGGCCTTTCTCAACCTGCTGCACCACTTCTGGTGCGAGGGACTCAGCGAACGATTGATTGAGCGGCACAATGTGGCGATCACTGCACAAGTGGGCTTTGGCATAGACCTGATCTACGCCTATATCGCCGGCAAACCATTCCAGTCGTCCCGCAGGGAAGTCGACATGGAAACGGTTGCGCGCAAACAGATAGAAACGCTGGGACGCACGCTGGCTGAATCTGCGCGCCCCGCCTCCACCCACTTCGAGCCCTGGCATATGGAGAATGAAAACATCCTCGGCACGCGCTTGCTGCGCGATGTGCAGGAGGGTGAGCGCATTGGCCTCAACCAGTTGGTGGCGGTGCGTCCGGAAGGGAGAGAGAGCTACATCCTGGGCACCGTGAAATGGCGCACTGTTACACGCAGCGGACAGCTGCATGTAGGGGTGCACTACCTGCCCGGCGTGCCGCAGGCGGTAAGATTGCAGGCCGGCGCTGCATCTTCCAGACAGGTACTCGCGCTGTTATTACCGGAGATGCCGGCGCAGAAAATTCCCGCCAGCCTGATCGTGCCCCGGGATGTGTTCGAGTCTGATCGTGCATTTGATTTGTTGCACGAGAACAATGACAAGCTGGCAATCCGCATGGGGTTCAGCGTGGCCACCGGCGCCGATTTTGAGCGGATAAGCTTTATTCACCTGTAGCCTGCAGCGCCTGCCCTGCACCACAGCTAGCGGCGGCGGCTGACAGGGAATTCAATACTGAAAGTGCTGCCCTTGCCTTCCTCACTGCTGATCCCAAGACGCGCCTGATGCCGGTTGGCGATGTGCTTGACGATGGCCAGCCCCAGGCCGGTGCCACCGGTGGCGCGCGAACGGCTGCTGTCCACCCGGTAGAAACGCTCGGTCAGGCGCGAAAGATGCTGGGGAGCAATGCCGATGCCGGCATCCTTGACGCTGAAGACCGGCTGGCCATTTTCAAGCAACTGCCAAGTGAGGACTATTTCGCCGCCGGGCGGGGTGTAGCGGATGGCATTGGAGACAAGGTTGCTGAATGCGCTGCGCAGTTCTTCGGCACAGCCCAGCAATTTGCAATCGCTCAACACGTCCAGTTTGATCTCGTGCTGCCCGCCACTCAATGACAAACCATCCTGATAGCAGCGCGGCAGCAGGGTGGGCACGTCCAGCACCTCTTCCTGCAGCACATTGAGCTTGTCCTCCAGCTTGGACAGTGTCAGCAGATCACCCACCAGGCTCTCCATGCGCTGCGTCTGCTCGCTCATCAGGCTGAGCGCCCGGCGCGCCATGTCATTTTCCAGATTGGGCATGTCGTGCAGGGTTTCGACAAAGCCGTTCACCACCGTGAGCGGCGTGCGCAATTCGTGTGAAACATTGGCGACGAAATCGCGGCGCATGGTTTCAACGCGCTCAAAACTGGTGATGTCGCGGGTAATCAGCAGCTTCTTGCTGCCGCCATAACTCACCAGCTTGCACGACAAGACCAAGTCGTCCTGGCGCGGGCCGCGCAGGATAAGCGGATCGGCAAATTTTTTTGCCGCAAGGTATTCCACAAATTCGGGTTGGCGCGCGAGGTAGGTAATCTGCTGCCCCACGTCACGGACACCATCCAGCCCCAGGTGGCGCTCCGCCAGCAGGTTGCACCATTCGATGTGATCCGCCTTGTCCAGGCTGACCACGCCTTCGGGCAGGGCCGAGGTTGCCTGCTCCATGTCGTGCAGGGCTGCGGCGCGCTTGGTGCGTTCCTTGCGATGCTCGCGCACCATCTTGTAGATACGCGCATAGACTTCTTCCCACGGCCCGGAGCCATCCGGAAGTTCGCGCTTTTCGGGATCCTGCAGCCAGTAGTTCAACACCACCAGGTGGCGGACGTGAAACGCCCAACGGATGAAAAGCAGCACACCAAAGATGATGGCAGCGACCAAAGAGTTTGCCGCCGCCCACACCAGCAGGGTCAGCGATAACAACATCAACAGGAATATCAGCGGGCGCCGCCACAGCTCAAACATGGTCATGTTTCCAGAAATTGTGCCGCGCCATTATACGGGCTGGATTACCCGCAGCAATCGAAATTGCCGTGCCGCCTGTTCAATTGCTTGAGAACCTGTAGCCACTGCCGCGCACCGTCTGCACCAGGCGGTCCAGGCCCGAAGGCTCCATAGCCTGGCGCAGGCGGCGGATGTGCACATCCACGGTGCGCTCCTCTACAAACACGTGATCCCCCCACACCTGGTCCAGCAACTGGGCGCGGCTGTATACACGCTCGGCGTGGGTCATGAAAAAATGCAGCAGGCGGAATTCTGTCGGCCCCAGATCCAGCGAACTGCCGTTGGCACTGACGCGGTGGGTGGTGGGCGACAGCTCCAGGCCTTCGGCGCGCACCGTGTCCTCGCTCATTTGCGGCATGCGGCGGCGCAGCACGGCGCGGATGCGCGCCATCAACTCGCGCGGCGAGAACGGCTTGGTAATGTAATCATCCGCTCCCGATTCCAGGCCCATCACCTTGTCACGCTCATCGGTGCGTGCAGTGAGCATGATGATGGGGATGTTGCGGGTGCGCTGATCCGCGCGCAGGCGCCGCGCCAGCTCGACCCCAGGCGTGTCCGGCAACATCCAGTCGAGCAGGATCAGATCCGGCAAGGCGCGATTGATCTCGGCTGTGGCGCTCGCCACATCCATTGCCTGGATGGCGCGGAAACCGCACTGCGTCACGTTAAAGGCCAGTAACTCCTGTATCGCCGGCTCGTCTTCCACTACCAGAATATTCGCTGCCATCTTCTTCTCCATTATTCAGATGACTCCATAGTATGAAAGTATTGTGACAGTTGTGTGACAGCGATCAGGAGTTTTCACGCGGGGCATGCGGATGTTCCGCCACATGGCCGGTATGGCTGGCCGCGTGATGGTGCAGGTAAGCGTGCTCCTGCTCGGGCAGCGAGCGCTTGCCTGTCATGTCGGGCAACAGCGAGCCGACCAGCATGCCCGAGATGCTCATCAGCAGGCCCACCAGCTGCGGCGGCCATACGCCATCCGCATTGAACACCTCCATCAGTATCCACGATGACAGGCCCAGGGTAATGGCGACCAGCGCCCCCTGATTGTTGGCACGCTTCCAGTACAAGCCAAAAGCCAGCGGCACAAAGGCTGCCACCAGGGTGATCTTGTAGGCGTTTTCCACCATCTTAAAAATGCTGGCACCCGAGTTAAGCGCAAACGCCAGCACGATCATCCCGAAGCACAACACCGCAATGCGCATGGCACGCAAGAACTGGTGGTCGCTCATGTTCTTGAACACGAAATGCTTGAGTATGTTTTCGGTAAAGGTCACCGAGGGCGCCAGCAGGGTCGCCGAGGAACAGCTCATGATGGCCGAGAGCAGGGCGCCGAAGAAAATCACCTGGGCAAATACCGGGGTGTGGTTGAGTATCAGGGTGGGCAGCACCAGCTGTGAATCGCTGTCCAGCAAGGCGCCGAACTCTGCCGGATCTATCATGATCGCAGCGTAGGCCAGGAACATCGGCACAAAGGCAAAGAAGAAATAGATGCTGCCGCCCATCACCGAGCCCTGCACCGCGATTTTTTCACTCTTGGCCGAGGTGATGCGCTGGAACACGTCCTGCTGCGGGATGGAACCCAGCATCATGGTGAGCCATGCGCCCACAAAGGGCACCCATTCGGTGTAGCCGCCATGCGGAAAGAAATCCAGCTTGCCCGCCGCCTGCGCATGCGCCACCACTGCGCCGACGCCGCCGGTCATGCCGCTGATCAGATAGCCGATGAACAGCATGCCGCCCATGATCACTGTCATCTGGATAAAGTCCAGCAGCGCGACCGACCACATGCCACCGAACATGGTGTAGGTCAGCACAATGGCGGCGCCGATGATCATCCCCGTCTGTTGCGACACCTCGCCGGCGGACACCACGTTGAACACCAGCCCCAGCGCCTTCACCTGCGCCGACACCCAGCCCAGGTAGGACACCACAATGCACAGCGTGGTGATCAGCTCCACCGTGCGGCCATAGCGCAGGCGGTAGTAGTCGCCTATAGTGAGCAGGTTCATGCGGTAGAGCTTGTTGGCGAAGAACAGGCCGGCCAGGATCAGGCACAGGCTGGCGCCGAAGGGATCGGCCACCACCCCGTGCAGCCCTTCCTTGACGAAGGTGGCAGAGATTCCCAGCACCGTCTCGGCGCCAAACCAGGTGGCGAATACGGTGGCGGTCACGATGTGCAGCGGCAGGTGGCGCCCCGCCACCGCGAAATCCTTGGCGCTATGCACCCGTGTCGAGGCATACAGGCCAATTCCGATGGAGGCCAGCAAATAGAGAACTACGAACCAGATCAGCATGGGTGCGCCTTTGCAGTCAACTCAAACGGGGCTAATTGTAATTCAGACATCGCATCGATGCAGCCATCTTGCAGCAACAACAAGGCTCCCGCAGGAGCCTTGTCGAGCTTGCATCGCCAGGATTAATCCCGCTGCTAGGCGGATACTCCGGCGTTGCTGGCCTGCTGCCTGTCCTTGATCTCCTTGATGAGAGCTGCCTGCTGATCGCGCCGCTTCATGTCCTCGGGGTCAACCTTGCTCAGCACCTCCTGTTTAAGGCGCTGGTTCTCCGCATCAAATTGCTTGATCTCCTTGGCGGTAAATTTGCCCTTCTCGCCAATTTCCGTCTGGAAACGCTTGTAGCCCAGCGCATCCAGCACGTCGCCCGCCACCAGTTCAAAGATGCGGATATCTTCATCGCTCATTTCGCGCAGGAATTTATTGCTGTTGTCCGCCATCACCGGCTTCACCACATTGCCCCATAATTCGCTGGAGCTTGCGGCGCGCTTGGCCTCGTCGGACTCGTGAAAATCGAGCATGGATTCGGTGTACTTTGCACCTAGAAACTGGCACAAGCCACGCATGGCCTTTTCGGGATAATGCGTCAGGTCTTCATAGCTGAGGTTGTAAAACCGCGCCGGGTCTATATGCTTGCGGTTGCTCAGGGCGATGCGCTGCGTGCCGCTCCACTCCTTGGCGATATGATAGGGGTGTTTTTCGCCCACAACTGCCTTGCGAAACGACACAGCAACATCGCGGCCGTCGCGATAGAGATAAATATATTTCGCGGCATCACCGTAATATTCTTCCAGTTCCTTCAGATAATTGATGTTGGCCAGGCTCTTGCAACACCAGTTGCCAACCTTGTTCTGGGCGGCCATGGCATCGTATACCGCACCGAATACCGCCACCACCGAATGGTTGCGGCAGCGCGCTGCGACATCCTGGCGCGCCAGCCTGACCCCCTCCCAGGGTACCGGATTTAACTCGACCAGCTTGCAAGCATCATCCACCAGTTGCATGAAGTTCAAGCTCTTGGAAAGGTCGCCGTAGCCTTTTTCCAGCGGCATCATGCGCTGCAGGATGTGCGGCGGGTGAGGTGCGGCGATGTCAGGAAGCTGATTCAACATCAAGCGCAACAAATTTGACCCCGAGCGTTGTGTACCTATCATGAATATTGGCATCTATAAAATCTCCCAAATTGTGCAAATTTACCTACCAGTTTTTCCTTTGAAGTAGATCACAAGATTTTTTAACTAATAACACACCAATCCGAGCAATCCCGCCACCGGTATGACCCAAACCACATCCAGCTTGAACTTCAATTGCGCAAGCAGGGCCAGGCCAAAAATAAGCAGCGAAGCCCAGTGCTGTTGCGCCGTCATTCCCACGGCAACAACCGCCGCAACGATCATTCCGATTACCGCCGGGCGTATGCCGCGCAGCACCGCCTTGATCAGCGCCGATTTCTTGATGCGGCTCAGGGCATGCGAGCTGGCGATCATCAGCAGGGCGGGCGGCATGAAAATGCCGATGGTGGCAACCAGCGCCCCGAAAAATCCGGCCACCTTGTAGCCTATAAATGCCGCGCTGATCAGGATAGGGCCGGGCGTAATCTGCCCCATGGCGATGGCGTCAACAAACTCCTGTTGTGTCAGCCAGCCATTGCTCACTACGACTGTGTTCTGTATCAGGGGAATAAACACGTAACCTCCACCGAACAGGAACAGGCTCATTCCGGCAAAGGTCATGAACAGTTTGAGCAACATAGCGCCATTGACGCTCCAGAATGGAACCGTAAGCGCCACTGGTGCAAGTGCTACGCCCAACAGCCTGGACTCCCCCTTCTTGACACCATCCGCTGGCTTGCCGCCCTCGGCAGCAGGGGCGCGAAACAGCAGCCAGCCTGCCAGGCCGGAGACCAGGATAATCCCCAGCGAGACGATGAAGCCGCCCTTCCACACCATCAGGACAGCGGCAATCAGCGCGATCACCGCCTCTATGCGTCCCTGTATTGCCTTGCGCCCCATGTTCCAGGCGGCAACCAGAATGATAGCGGTGACTGCGGGAATAAAGCCCATGAACAATTTGCTGACCACCGGCAATTGCCCCCAGGTGAAATAAGCTGCGCTCAAGGCCAACAGCAGCAGGAATGAAGGCAGGATCACACCTGTGGTGCTGACTATTGCACCGGGAACACCGCGCAAGCGATGCCCCACATAGGCGACTGTATTCACGGCAACCGGCCCCGGCAACACGGTCGCCAACGACACCCCATCCAGCATCTCCTCATGCGTGAGCAATTTGCGCCGCTCCACCACATTGTTTTCAACCACAGCGATCAGGGCCATAAACCCGCCAAATGCGGTGCTGCCTATACGCAGGAACAGGGTAAACAGTTGCCACAAAGAAATTCGTCCGGTATTCAATGTAGTCTCCAAATATGTTGGTGAGGCGCACTGGCGCGGGCAGTGTGCCGGTTTGATTGCGACTGGTATGGGGTGGAGGTAAAACGTAACGGACTGGGCTGGCCGTGAAAAATCTTGCCGCCCTGGATAGTTTGAATCGCGTGCTGTCTGTGTTGATTTGTTTGCAACATCGCATTACCTCTGGCGTAACGAAAAGGTTTGATGCCAACACAACAACGAAAAATCACATGCAGATACTTTGCTGCGGGCTGATTTAATCAGACGATACATGCCGCTGTCAAACTGCCAATTCAGCTAGCAAACAGCAGCCGGTAACATCACTGCGGGCAGCCACCCTGAGTCTGAAAAACACTGCATGCATGGCGCATGCATCCTTGCTTGCCGCAATAAAAAAGGGCTCCCACTGGAGCCCCTTTTCTTCGCCAGAAAGCAGATTACAGTTCTTTGGCGTGTGCGGCCAGATACTTGGCCACACCTTCAGTAGAGGCGCCCATACCTGCCTTGCCTTTGCTCCAGCCGGCAGGGCAGACTTCGCCGTGCTCTTCAGTGAATTGCAGTGCATCTATCATGCGCAGCATTTCATCGATATTGCGGCCCAGGGGCAGGTCATTCACCACCTGGTGACGCACCACGCCGGCGCGGTCGATCAGGAAGGAACCGCGGTAGGCCACGCCACCTTCGGCTTCCACGTCATAGGCCTTGCAGATTTCGTGCTTGATATCGGCCACCAGCGGATAGCCAACCTTGCCGATGCCGCCGTTGTTCACCGGCGTATTTTTCCAGGCCAGGTGGGAGAATTGCGAGTCTATCGATACGCCGATCACTTCCACGTTGCGCTTCTTGAAATCTTCCAGGCGATGATCAAAGGCGATCAGTTCGGACGGGCATACGAAAGTGAAATCCAGCGGGTAGAAGAAAATCACGGCGTATTTGCCGGCCATGTGCTTCTTCAGGTTAAAGGTTTCATTGATGTCGTTGTTGCCCATTACGGCAACAGCATTGAAATCGGGGGCGGCTTTGCCGACTAGAACTGCCATGGTTTTCTCCTAAGGTTGACTGAAACACTAAGCTATACAATTTAGCCATGGCTGGCGCCTGTGTCAACCTTATTCGCTGAAACTGCCGCGCTTAATCGCCCGGCGATGAGCCACGGCCTGACATTATTGCGGGGCCGTACCAAACAGGAGGTTCAGGTTCAGTACCGGAACAGGGGCGCCCTGATGCTCGAAACAGGATATGGCCAGCTCTTGCCAGGCGCTGTCCTGCGCCGGCAACGGGCATGCCTGCTCATCGCTCACCTGCAGCTGTTGCGGGGGGGCAGCAAGCATTAAAGCCCCGAATTGCGGATATTCGCCGCGCTTTTTCTGGTAGCCAATCACTGCCAGAAATGGCGTATGGCCAGTTGCCGTCCCCAATCTCGCCGCCATGTCCATGACCGGCAGCAGGCGCTCCTGCCATAACACAACACGGTTGCAATAGTCGGGCGCACAGGGAACAACAAAAGTTTCAGGCGCATCCACCAGATGCAGCAATTCCCGCGTCCCCACTGCGGCTCGGCACGAGTCGCCGAAATTCAACAACCAGGCATTCGCTTGTGACATCGCTAGGCCTTTTTCGCGTGTATCAGGTATTCAATGTAAGCAGCCAGCTGATTCGCACTGCTTACGCATAGCAGCCCGTGCTCACTGGCAAGCAACTCCTGTATCGGTGTCACCGCTGTCTTCATGGCCGTGGGCACTTCATGGCGATGCCCCGCAAGCTGCTTGATGATGCTGGCATCATCGCAAAGCACGCCCGCATATCCGTTGTCCATTGCCAGCAGGGCGCAGGTGCGGCGCGAGGATGGCACCTCGTCCTGCAATTCCAGTTGCTCCGACAGGCAATAAACCGGCCAGCGCTGGCGCAGGTAATTGACCCATCCCACACTACCCGCCATGGGTTCACGTCCATCCACATCGGAAGCGGATTCCAGGGTACGCACCTCGCCCTGCTGAAACAACAATGACAGTCCATTGATTTTCAGCACCGCTGCCGCGTTCATGCCGGCGCCGGCCAGTGCGGGTCGCAACATGCTCATCTGTGAACCAGTCGTTCTACGTGCTCAATCAGCACGTCATCACTAAACGGTTTGGTAAGGTAAACATCAACGCCCGCCTCCCTGCCCATCTGCTTGTGCTTTTCCGTGGAGCGCGAGGTAATCATGATCACCGGCACACTCCTTGTGCGCTCCGAATCACGCACATGCGCGGTCAGCTCGATGCCGTTCATGCGCGGCATTTCCATGTCCACCAGCATCACGCTGGGCACGAAGCGCTGCAGCATGCCCACGGCTTCGAGGCCGTCTATTGCCGTGCGCACGCTGTAACCAGCGTCCTGCATTACCTTGGAAGCTGCACGCCGCGCGCTGAGCGAATCGTCCACCACCAGCGCGGTCAGTGCGCCGCCATGATCCTCGGCGGCGCCTCCCGCCCTGGCATTGGCCGCTGCAAGCTGCCCCCGCTGCTGGTGTTGCGCCGGTGTGCGCAGCAATTCCACCAGGTCGACCACCGGCGCCACGCTGCCGTCACCCAGAATAACCGCGCCTACCGTTCCCTGGATTTTCGGCACATAACGGCCAAAGTTTTTAAGCACCACTTCGCGGCCGTTGATGATCTCCTGTACCAGCACGCCCTTGGTTGCGCCGCTGTCGGTGCGCGTCAACAACACCGGGAATCCCAGCCTGTCCACTTCGCGCCGATCTCCGGGCAGATCCAGCAGGGTTTCCAGTTTAACCAGGGTATGCACGGTGTCGCCCACGCGATACACGCGCTGATTGCCGACTTGCTCGATCTGGTCCACGGTAATGTAATGAATGTCCTCCACACCGTGACTGGAAACGGCAATCAGTTTGTCGCGATGACGCACCACCAGGGTGTGCGCCGACAACAGGGTGGCCGGCAAGCGCAACTCAACTGTCAATCCTGTGCCACGCTCCGAATTCAGCGCCAGCGTACCCTTCATGTCCAGCACCTTGCTGTACACCACATCCATGCCGATACCACGCCCGGAAACCTGGGTAGTGTCATCACGCGTGGAAAAACCGTTTACCAGTATCAGGCGGGCAAGCTCGTCGGGAGAGGGCTCGCGCTCCGGTTCAAGCATGCCCTTGCCTTCCGCGATACGCCTGATCGCGGCATAGTCCAGCCCTGCCCCATCGTCCTTGCAGCGCACGAGTATGGTATTGCCCGCACGCTCGAAGCTCAGCTCGATACGGCCGGCAGCCGGTTTGCCGGCCGCCGCGCGCGCATCCGGCGCTTCGATGCCGTGATCGACCGCATTGCGCAACACGTGCATGAGCGGATCCATCAGCTCGTTCAGCACATTGCTGTCGATGCTGGTGTGCTCACCCTTGATATCGAGCGACACCTGCTTGTCCAGCAGACGGCAGGTTTGCCGCACGCTGCGTTGCAAACGCGACACCACGCTGCTGACCGGAACCAGTCGCGTGCGTATGACTGCATGCTGGCTGTCCATATGCAGGCGCTGCTGCACTTCCAGCAAGTCCCCCAGCGTATGCAGTTGCTCATTTACTTGCACCTGCATTTGTTGCGCGTCGTTGGCAGCCTCGACCAGACGGCGGGTGACGGTATGCAACTCGCTGAAGTGCTCGAATTCCAGCGGATCAAAATCCCCCTTGTTGCGGGCATCCCGCTCCGGGGCTGCCACACCGCGCACATCCACCAGATGTTCCAGTTCTGCCACCAATTGCTGGAATGTCTGTATCTGTTGCTTGATGCCCTCTGCCTGCCGTGTAGTGGTGCGCAATCGCTCCTGAATCTGCGAATTTGAAATCAGCGTTTCACCCGCCAGTCGCAGCATCTCGTCCACAACCGGCGCCGGCACACGCAGCATGTTCCCCTGCTGTGCTGCACCCTCTGCACCGGCCTGCTCCTTGACGGCCTTTACTGGTGCTTCGGCCGTCTCGCGCTTAACGCTGGGCAGGGTGGCTGTTATTGCCTCTGCCACACCTTCACGGTCTATCCGATTGGCACTGTCCAGCACCTCCTGCAGCACCGCTTGTGCCTGTTCGGGCTCGGGGCCCACCCCCATCAGCGCCTCGCTCATGGCCTCGAGGCAGTCACCCGCGTTGGTCAGTATGTCTGCCAGCGCGCCATCCGGCATCACATCGGCTTCGGAGAGTGCAACCAGAATGTCCTCAACGTGGTGGGTCAGGTTGGCAATGCCTCTCACTCCCACCGTGTTGGCGGCGCCCTTGAGGGTATGCGCAGCACGCATGGCGCGCTCCACATCCTTGCTGCTTCCCTGGCCTGTAGAGAGGCGTTCAATCGCGGCAGTAAACGCGCTGGTTTGCACAGGCAATTCCTGCAACAAGCCATCCAGCAACTCGGCATTAATGTCCTCGGGGAGCGCCAGGGAAACATCTGCCGCAGTGGCTTCAGACTGGCGTAGCGGCTTTTGTTCTTTGTTCTCGACCATCTCGATATGGGCGAGTGATTTGATCCAGGCCGCTGCGTCACCAGCTGCCATCGGCCTGGGCCACGCAGCATCAATCAACAAGTCTAGCAGGGCTGCGCCCGTGCTCTCATCCGCAGGCCAGGTGAGATAGGCGGCAACGCGGCCGGGAAGTTGTTCCAGCAGGGCATGCTGCTGTGGGTCCACGCCTTCAGGCAAGCCGGACAGCATCTGTTTGAAGCGTGCGAATACCGCACTTAAGGCAAGCAAACCTATAGACTCGGCCGCCATCCCCAGCCGCCCCAACAGCTCGGCATAATTTGCCAGCGCAGCATTTCTGTCTTCCGCAGAGAATTGCGGCGCAACGACAGCAGCCAGATCCTCATTGAGTTGATCGGCCATCGAGGCAAACTCCTTACCCAGCATGGCCAGCATTTCGCCGTCCAGCTGTTGCGCGCCTGATGGTGGAGCAGAATCCTGAATGTGCACTGATTCAGGCTCGGCCTGTTCCCGCACCGCGGCATCTGTTGCAGGTGTCGCGTTTGCGGCGACCGCAGCCTCAAACAGCATATGCCGCAGGATGGCCATGTCGGCCTCGTTCAAGGGCTCAGGCCAGGCTGGTAACGCCAGATGCTGCAGCATAGCCTCACCCGCGCTACCGTCGCCCTGGCTCATGACATAGCCCAGCAATATTTCCGGCCACGCCGACAGCAGGTCAACCTCGGCCTGCGTCAGCACCCTCTTTTCACGATCCAGCGCCAACAGGTTGGATTCAACCATGGCGCAGGCCGATTGCAAACCGACCAGCTTGTTGCTGTCCGCCGCCTGCTCTATGTTGCGCAGCAAGTCTATATAACGATGCAAAGTGCGCTCGGCCGCTGCCGCCTCCCCGGTCAGGGAAGCATCACCCGGCATTACACTCCAAAGCTCATCCAACGATTCGGCTGCGGTCAAACTGAATTGCGCCAGGCTTTCCTCAAGCATATCCATGATATCCCGGGTTGTTTATCGTTGACTCAAAAGCCTCACGCAGGCAGCCTGAATACGCGCACCGCTGCCAAAAGTTGCTTGGCGTAATCCAGCAGGTTGGAAGTCTGCGCCGCCTGTTCGTGCAGCTGCTCTGTTGCCTGCTGGCTGCTGCGCTTGATTTGCACGGCGCTGTCGAGCAATGCCTGACCGGCCCTGGCCTGCGTTTCCGAGGTATTGGCAATCTGCCTTACCGAATCCACCAGCTCGGCCGTATTCTGCTGCGTCAGCTGCATCTGCTGGCCGGCCTGCTCAGCCAGGCGGCTGCCCTCAACAATCTGGGCAATGGCGTTGTTCATGGTATTCACCGTATCCGCCGTTTCCAGCTGGATGTTGCTCACCAGGGCGGAGATTTGTTGCGTGGCCTGGCGTGCGTTCTCGGCCAGTCGCTGCACCTCGTCAGCAACCACCGCAAACCCGCGCCCGGCCTCACCGGCTGAAGCCGCGTGCATACTGGCGTTCAGGGCCAGAATGTGGGTACGTTCGGCAATCACGTTAATCAGGTTGACCACGCCGGAAATTTCCTGCGAGCGTTCGCCCAGCCGCTTGATCCGTTTTTCCGTTTCGCGAATAACGTCGCGCGTACTGTTAATGCCGCTCACCGTGCTGTTTACCGTGTTCAGCGCCTGTTGCGTGGACTTGATTGCGTTATCCGCCACGCTGTTGCACGCCTGCGCCAGGTCGGCAATATCGCGCATGGACTGCGCCGCAGTCGCCAGTGAAACTGCGGTGCGATCCACTTCCTCGCGCTCTTGCTCGGCGGCTGCCAGCATCGAGTCAGCCTTGGCCTGCACCGTCATGGAAGCCTTGGTAACGTCTGCCGAAATGTTGTTTACCTCGCCCATCACCCTGGCCGTTTCATTGGTCAGCAGGTTAAGCGCGTCGGCCACCGCGCCGGTAACGTTTTCGTTTACCGGCACTTTGACCGTCAGGTCTTTCCGGGAAAGTTGCGCCACGGCTTGCAGCAGACTTAGCACCGACTCATTGAGCTCCTCGCTTTCCTTCTGAATCGCGGCCTGTATCGTTTCGCGCTCATCCATCATCTTGTCAAACTGATTAGCCAGCAGGCCCAATTCGTCGCGCGCCTTCAGGTTTGCACGGGCCCGGGTATCGCCAGATGCAATTTTGGAGATGGTGCCCTTCAGCTTATTGAGCGAGTCTGAAATGGCGCGAATGATGGTCCACGCAAGGAAACCGCTGACCAGCATCAGCACCACCACAATGGCAATCGATATATTCTGGTTGCGCTGGCTGGCTGCTTTCACCTCTGCCGTTTTCTTTTCCTGCAACTCGAGGTTGTATTTGGTAATGTTGCCGATGGCTGTTTTAATGGGTTCATACAATGGCCCCAGTTTCTCCTGCGAAAGGCGCACAGCTTCAGTTATTTTTCCCGCGCTCAATGCCGCCATATAGTTGTCGTTTTCCTTCGCATAGGCTGCGCGGCTTGCCTTCCAGGCATCATACAACTCCCGCTGACGCCCCTCTTCGATGGAGGCCTCATATCTCTTCGCATTCGCCGTAACCTCGGCACGCGTACTCAGGAATTCGTCTATGCGTCGCTGCACATTGGCAGGTTCGGGGTTGGCGAGGGCATCCAGAAGAACGGCACGGTTACGCGCTTGCAGGTAGTTCACTTGGTCGAAAGCCTGAATGTCGTCCAGGGTATCCTGCATTTCAGTGTGTAGCCGGTCCAGCGATCGCAAACCGGTGCTGGTGGCGTAAATAATGGTCGCCAACATCATCAGGGTGATGGTACCCACCAGAATAATCAAGCGGGTTACGATTGGTATGTTCTTGAACATTTTGCCCCCTCTTTCAAATCACGACTAAAAATACGATTTAACTTCACCCTGCATTGATCCAGCATTAATGCTTCAATTATTCAGCCGACCTTGCCAACTCCTCAAAGAAGGATTCGTGATCAAACTCCAGCCAGACTGCATCATTTTTCATGTAACCACCGCGCACGTGAGCCTGCAGCTCCAGCGGCAGTTGCGGCAACGATGGCAAATGGGTCATGTCGAACAGGGGCTTGGGGAAATCGTTGATCAACAAGCCGACCGCCTTCTCGCCCTGATCAAAAACCAGCACCAAATGCGTGTCGGTCACACTGTCAATTGGCAAGCCGAACTCCCGGCGCAGGTCGAACACCGGCACCAGATTACTGCGCAGGTTGACCAAGCCCAGCAACCATGGAACCGAGCCCGGCAGATCCCATATGTCCGGTGCACGCAGAACCTCACTCGCACAGCCCGGCTTGATCAGCAAATTCAAGGTGGAAATCTTGAAGCCATAGCGGCCGCGTTTCTCTTCTGCGGCTGCGGCCACCACCATCCCCTCTGGTGGCAGGAAACGATCCAGTGCTGCCCCGGGTAACAACCATTCACCTGCACCCATAACATCAGAACCGGACAATTCTTGCGAACTGATTTCTTCCATCGCGGTTAACGCCTGCGGTTCAAGTCAGGCTTTTCAGCTGGTCAACAATCTGATCCGCCGTATAGGGCTTGGCCACATGCCCCTTGGCGCCCTGCAACTCGCCCCACACCTTGTCGGCCTTCTGCCCCTTGCTGGTCACAAACACCACTGGAATTTCCTTGGTGCTCCCATCCAGTGACAATTGCCGGCAAGCCTCGTAACCATCCATGTCGGGCATCACCACATCCATGAAAATTACCGATGGTTTTTCGGATTTGGCCTTGTCGACTGCCTCTTTACCACTGCTTGCGGTTACTACCAGACACCCCGCATCGCTTAAAATATTCTTGATATTGGCCAGGTCAGCGGCGGAATCATCTACAACCAGGGCTTTTTTTGATGCCATGATAAATCTCCTCAGTATTTAGTTGTTACTGCAATTTATTGCCACGTGTTCTTTTTCAAATTTTAATAATGCACAGTAGCAGTGCTTGACTACACTTTGTACTCCTCCAAAACTTGTCTGAACTTCTTATAATCAACCGGCTTGGTCAGATAGGTGTCACAGCCCGCCAATGAGCCGCGCACGCGGTCAAAGGGCGATGATTTGCTGGTCAGCATCACAACAGGAGTCTGTTTAGCCGCAGGATTTTTTTTGATGTTCTTGCAAACCTGGTAGCCATCGGCGCCGGGCAGCACCACATCCAGGAATATGATGTCGTAAGAGTTCTGCTCCAGCAGGTCGAGGCCATCCTCACCCGTCTCGGCCGAGTCCACATAAATATTGGATGCCTGCAATTCAAGCTCAAGCTGTTTGCGCACTGTGGGACTGTCGTCCACGACGAGCGCGCGGCGAATCTGGGAGCCGGCTGGTGAGGCTGATGAATCGGCATGCGCGGCATGGCGCTTGCCGGCAAAAATTTGATGATCGGGTTTCTTGACTTGTATCTCGACTGCCAGCCGGTCCAACAGCGCCAGCACCTTGATCGGGCTGAAGGGGCGCTGAAAATAGTTTTCGACAGGAGATGCGAGTGCTGCACTAGCCACCATGACAGGCAGTGGCGCGCCGCCCTTGCTGACCAGCGCCTGCCAGCTTGCCATTGCAGCGGCATCGTCAGCATTGACAATGACCACATCACAATCTGCAAGGGCCGCGTTGTCGCTGAAGTCGTAGCCGCCCTGAGCCCTGGCGGCCGTAAGCTTCAGCATATTCTTGACGAGTCGCAATTCCTGCTCGGGCAGACCTAGCGTACCCACCAATAAATTTTTCCCCTCGTTCACAAGCCCCCCTTTTTTACCCGAAACGCAATTAGCGCATCAAAGAATGACGGAACAATGTTGAGCTACAAAAGAAAGAATTGCAGGGAACCGCGAAGAATGAATAACGGTTTATCGAGCAATCCCGCTGTCGTAGAATATTTTTACAGACTCCTTAGACCGGTAACTTTGCGTCCCTGCCTTTCGACAGGTTTGCCTTTTTCAGATTCATGGTGTTATTCCAGCAGAGCCGTGACCAGCTGTAAATCACGACTCACATCCTATACTTGGAATTTAGTTTGTCAAGGATGGCGACGCATAATTTTTACACCAATTGCAACACGTTATGCGCAATGGGTAAGTCGCTCTCGATAAACAACTTGCCCGTGAGGGTCAGGATTTGAACATCCCCTAACCGTAAATAGCCATGGAACCAGAATTCACGCCGTAATGTGCGCCAACAAACAAGCTCAAGCAACTCCGCGAAGCCAATCCCAACAGCCCTGGTGGCGGCGTATCTGGTCAGTTTTCACTTACAGTTTCATTCCACTCAAACTGGATGCGGTGCAGTTGCGCGTAAACACCTTCTCTGGCAAGCAGTTCACGATGAGTGCCGACTTCCACGATCCGGCCTTTTTGCATCACCACGATGCGGTCCGCTTTCTCGATGGTTGATAATCTGTGCGCAATTACCAATGTAGTACGCCCTTGCATCAACGTTTCAAGGGCCGCCTGAACATGACGCTCGGACTCACTATCCAGCGCCGAGGTAGCTTCATCCAGAATCAAAATGGGGGCATTTTTGAGCAGGGCCCGTGCAATGGCTATACGCTGGCGCTGCCCGCCCGACATGCGCACCCCTTTCTCTCCTACTAGCGTATTCAAGCCTAGCGGCATTTCGTTGATAAATTCCATCGCATGCGCAGCAGTCGCAGCAGCAATGATTTCGGCTTCCGGCACTTCACGCATCTGCCCGTAGGCAATATTGGCTGCGACGGTATCATTAAACAGCACCACTTCCTGGCTAACCAGGGCAATATTGGCGCGCAAACTGGCCAGCGTCATATCCGCCAGGTCATGGCCGTCGAGTGTAATACGCCCTGCCGTCGGAGAATAAAAGCGTGGCACCAGATTGGCTATTGTCGTTTTACCGCTACCTGACGCTCCAACTAGTGCCACGGATTGACCCGCGGGAATTTCCAGACAAACATCATGCAGCGCGAGGCGCACTTCCGCCCCGGCAGTAGCCGGCTGATAGGCAAAGTTGACATGTTCAAAGGCGATGCTCCCGATTGCACGGTGGATCTCAACATTCCCCACATCTGTCTCGCCCGGGGTATCCAGCAAGGCAAATACGCTTTCGGCGGCTGCAAGGCCATTCTGCAGAAAAACGCTGACTCCGGCTATGCGTTTCAATGGTGCAGTCAGCATCATCATTGCAACAATATAGGAGAGAAAGTCGCCCACGGTTGTTCCATCTGTACGCGACTGCTCTATAGCGAGATAAAAAAGGAAAGCCAATGCAAACGCTGCGACCATCTGGACAATAGGAACATTGGCTGCGTTGGCTGCCGTCTGCTTCATGGAATATCGCCGTACCCAGTTAGCCTGCTCAGCGAAGCGTGCACTCTCATACTGCTGACCGCCAAACAACTTAACAACTTTGTGAGCCGTAATGCTTTCCTCTATTACCTGCGTGACATCCCCCATCGCGCGCTGCGAATCGCGGCTGGAAGCGCGCATACGGCGATTAATTTCGCGGATGACAAGAGCAATAATCGGAAGCATCACCAGCGTGATCATGGTGAGCTTCCAATTCAGGTAAAGCAGCCACCCCATCAAACCAGCGATGATGATGCTGTCGCGAATGGTTACCGTTACAACGTTGGTAGCCGCGTCTGTCACACGCGTAACATCGTAAGTAAATTTGGAGATCAACTGCCCTGTGGCATGATCATCATAATAGCGGGTGTGTAGCGCCATTAATTTGCGAAACATCTCATTTCGCAAATCCATTACCAGCCTGTCTCCCACCCAGCCGATGGCATAGGCGCTGACAAACGACGCAATACCCCTCACAAAGAAAATCAGCAGGATAAAGATGGGGACGAGCCGAATGACAGTTTCATCCCTGTTAACGAACGTGCCATTCAGCATAGGCTTCAGGAGTGCAGGCAACAGCGGCTCTGTGGCTGCCGTTACCGCTGTAGCAAAAACCGAGAGTGCAAATATGCGCCAATAGGGTTTGATATAGCCAAGCAGGCGCAGATAAAGCTGGGAATTTGTCATGATCATGGCGCGCACTTTAGCAGAAAAGAGCACTTTCTGGCATGACGGATAAACCGCCAAGTACGTAATGACAGCATGCAGCGGTTATTTCACCAAGCA
>JAHFQY010000026.1 GCA_023259065.1 Nitrosomonadales bacterium | reverse complement strand
ATCATGGCTCGGGTAGCTTGCTACCCAACAGGAAGCCGGATATACGGAAGCAGTTGCACCCAAAACCATCAACACGAGTTGCTTGCAAAACGGGAGGTGTCCATATACGAGTTGCGCAGCCCCGCTTGTTTCTGCCTGAGCGAGGGAACCCCGCAGGGGCGGCGAACCGGGGACGCCTTCTTTGGGTTACCTTTCTTGGCAAGACAAGAAAGGTAACTTGCTGTCGGGCAACCCCCGACGGTTTTGAGTTTGGAATTCCAGGAGGAAAAGAAGCAGCACCTCACTCGTCAAACGCAATATCCCCCTCATCCACCTTATCCCCCACCTTGATCCCCTTGAAATCAAACAGGCTGCCATCCATCAAATGCGATGGCCGCACGTTCTGCATGGCGGTGAAGATGGTCTGGCGGCGGCCGGGGTATTGCATCTCCCATTGGGTGAGCATTTCCTTGATGTTCTGGCGCTGCAGGTTTTCCTGCGAACCGCACAGGTTGCACGGGATGATGGGGAACTCCATGCCGCGCGCAAACTTGGCGATGTCGTTCTCGGCGCAATAGGCCAGCGGCCGTATCACCACGTGGTCGCCCTTGTCGGTCACCAGCTTGGGCGGCATGGCCTTGAGCTTGCCGCCGAAAAACATGTTCAGGAACAGCGTTTCTATCATGTCGTCGCGATGGTGGCCCAGCGCGATCTTGTTCGCACCCAGCTCGCCTGCCACCTTGTAGATGATGCCGCGGCGCAGGCGCGAGCACAGGGAGCAGGTGGTCTTGCCCTCGGGGATTTTTTCCTTGACGATGGAATAGGTGTCCTGCGTTTCGATGTGATACTCGACGCCGATTGATTTGAAGTAATCGGGCAGCACGTGGTCGGGGAAGCCAGGCTGCTTCTGGTCCAGGTTCATCGCAATCAGGCGGAACTTGATCGGCGCGCGCTTCTGCAGGGCACGCAAAATTTCCAGCAGGGTGTAGGAATCCTTGCCGCCGGACATGCACACCATCACCACGTCGCCGTCCTCGATCATGTTGAAGTCGCCGATGGCCTTGCCTACGTGCTGCTCCAGCTTGCCGCGCAGGCGGTTGAAGTTGGTGGAGCGGGATTCGAAGTGTATGGGTTGTGTGGTTGTGTTCATAGTTATGTTCAAAGTTCTAACCCCTCCCAGCCTCCCCTTGTCAGGGGAGGAGCGCCCAGTTTCTCCCCTGACAAGGGGAGGCTGGGAGGGGTTGCGTTGTGTTGGGGCAAAGTTATTAAAGGTTAATGCTGCGCCCGCCATCCACGTTGATGATCTGGCCGGTAATGTAGGGGGCATTGCTGATCAGAAATTGCACGGTCCTGGCGATGTCATCCGGCTCGCCTTCGCGCTTGAGCAGGGTGTGTTCGACGATTTTCTTGCGCGTTGCCTCGTCTTCCCAGTTGCCTTCTTCCGGCCAGATAATCACCCCCGGCGCCACGGCATTGACCCGCACGTGCGGTGCAAGTTCCTGCGCCAAGGCACGGGTCAGCGCCACCAGCCCGGCCTTGGCCACGCTGTATAACAAATGTCCATGCATGGGGCGCTCGGCATGGATGTCCACGATGTTCACAATCGCACCATGGCGATGGCGCAGCTCGCTGGCCGCCGCCTGCGCCAGGAACAATGGCGCTTTCAGGTTGGTGCCCACAAGATCCGTCCAGTGCGCCTCGTCCACCTCCGCCAGCGTGGTGGCATAAAAACTGGAGGCATTGTTCACCAGCGCATCCAGATGGCCAAAGTGCTGCACCGTATCGCGCACCATCCTGGGCAAGTCTTGCAGATTGAGCAGGTCAGCCTGCACGCAAAACACCGAAGCGGGGCGGATGGCCTCCAGCTCGGCCTGCAGGGCCAGCGCTTCCTGCGCGGAAGAGCGGTAATGCAGCGCAATATTTGCGCCTGCCGCATGCAGGCGGCGGCAGATTGCCGCGCCCACGCGCTTGGCTCCCCCGGTTACCAATACCACTTTGCCTTTCATGTCTTTAACTCCCGTCACACACTTAGCCGCGCAATTTAACACATTCAGATGTCCGGTTGCGCTCACCGCCCTACTGGGCTAGGCTAGCGAACTCGCCCAGTGCCACACAAATCACCTGGTGCCACACAAAAAACTTTTTAGCAGAGGCAACTCATGTCCTCGTCACTCCCCCCGCCCTCACCCGAAGCACAGGCGCACAGCCGGCAGCTGCGCGAGCTGATCCATAGTGACATCAAGCTGCAGGGGGGGTGGATTCCGTTTTCACGCTATATGGAGCTGGCACTGTATGCACCGGGGCTTGGTTATTACAGCGCGGGATCGCGCAAGCTGGGCGCGGCGGGCGACTTCATCACCGCGCCTGAAATGTCGCCCCTGTTCGGGCGCACACTGGCGCGCCAGCTTGCCGATGTCATGGCGCACAGCGCCCCGCACGTGCTGGAGCTGGGCGCCGGCAGTGGCAAGCTGGCCGTGGATCTCCTGGGCGAACTGGAGCGCCAGGGCAGCCTGCCGCAAAGCTACTCGATACTGGAAGTGAGCGCCGACCTGCGCGAACGCCAGCAAGCCCTGTTGCAGGAATGCCTGCCCCACCTCATGCCCAGGGTGCACTGGCTGGACAACCTGCCGGAAAAAATCAGCGGCGTCATTATCGGCAATGAGGTGCTGGATGCCCTGCCCGTGCATCTGTTGCACTGGACAGACTCGCGTATTATGGAAATTGGCGTGGCGAATGAAGGCGAGCATTTTGTCTGGGCTGAACGCCTGCCCGAGACGCCCGCCCTGCTGGAAATCGCGCAGCAGATCAACGTGCCCGACGACTACATCAGCGAAATCTCCCTCACCGCACGCGGCCTGGTCAGCAGCCTGTGCGACCGCCTGAGCAGCGGCGCGCTGCTGTTCATCGATTACGGTTTTGGCGCGCGCGAGTACTACCACCCGCAGCGCAACACCGGCACCCTGATGTGCCATTACCGCCACTACGCCCACGACGATCCCTTCTTCCTGCCCGGCCTGCAGGACATCACCGCGCACGTGGACTTCACCGCCATCGCCGAAAGCGCCATCGACCACGGCGCCAGCCTGCTGGGTTACACCTCGCAGGCGCACTTCCTGCTCAACTGCGGCATTACCGACCTGTTGGGTGAAACCTCGCCCGAAAATGTGCGCGACTACCTGCCGCTCTCCGCGCAATTACAGAAGCTCACCAGCCCGGCAGAGATGGGCGAACTGTTCAAGGTGATTGCGCTGGGCAAGGGGCTGGAGACGACGCTGCGCTGTTTTGGGGCGGGGGACAAATCGCGTTACCTGTGAGCGTTACTCTCCCCGGATGATGTGCGTGGGGATGCTGTCAATGCTCAGCTGGTTCTTGTCCTGCCAGTACTGGCGCACGCCCGCCTCGCCCTTTTTGCGCGACCACTCGTTGAGCGTTTCACGATCTCCGGCATAGTCGAACAGCGGCACACCTGCACCGCACGAAGTCTGCACCAGCTCGATGTCCAATTCGAACACCTGGCGCGCTCCGGGCAACGGTGGGAACAGCGCCAACAGCGTACCCCACGCCGCATCACGCGGATGGATCACACGCGCCTTGCCATACAGGCGCATGATCAGCGGCGCCCCCTCGAAGGCACAGAACATGATGGTCATGCGCGGGTCAATCTGCACATGCGCCGCACTCTCGTTGCCGCTGCCGGTGACGTTGAGCCAGGCCACGCGCTTGCTATCCAGCACGCGCAGAGTATCCATGCCCTTGGGTGACACGTTCACCCGGCTGTCCGCCGTGGCGGTGCCGACGAAGAACAGCTTCTGCACCTGAATGAAGGCGATGTGCTCCTCGCTCAATTCGGAAAATTGCTTGCCCATTTATTCAAACTCCCAATAAGCCACAGAGAACAGAGCGTGTGCTGTCGGGGCTTTAGCCCCATACAACCACGGCCTACCCTAACACGGGTACAGAAAAATGCTGGCTACTCTCAATACTGCTGCTCACTTATTGTGAGATGCGCGCGACTACCACAACGCACCGCTCTCTCTGTGATCTCTGTGGCTAAATTACTTTTCCAGACTCACTTACGCTTGTCCATTTCCTTGGTGCACTTCACGATCTCGGCATAGGTCTTCAGCTCCAGACAACTGGTCTTGTCGACCTTGGGCTTGCCGGGTTGTGCGGCTTTATCCGCCGTGTCGCCGCCGGTTCCTGTGATGACAACGCCCAGACTCTTGTCCACCTCGCTGGCATACACATACGCACCATTGAGCTGCAGCGCATCGCCCGGCTTGGCGCTCTTGGTTAGCGCGGCCGCCACGTCATCCTGCACAAACACGCTGAGTTCGTGCGCCTTGGCCGTCTTGATGCGCAGGCAGCTGGAAATCTTCGGCAGGCTGTTGAAGTCCACCCCTCCCGCCACCACCATCTCGGCTAGCAGCTTCATGTCGCACGGCTCAGGCAAGGCCAGCAGCACCGCTTCCAGATGCACCTTCTTCATCGGCGCCCACACCTTCTGGCCGGGTGGAACACCGGCAGCAACCTGGGTGTCGGACTCCAGCGCCGCATCGGCATCGAATACCTGATAGCGTCCCTTGGGATAGCCCGTGTTCAGTGCCTGAGCCGCGGTAACAGCAGAAGCGGCCACCGGCGCGGAGGCAGCATCGTCATCGGCAGCCTGCACTGACATCGACATCAGGCAGCCGATCAAAGCAGCAAGGCAGGAAAATCGAAAAGCTGACATCGCAACATCTCCCTCGGCAATGAATTGAGAAGAAATCGTACCACGCGAACAATGTAAGCCACAGCAGACGCAGGTCCGATTAGCGCAGCGTAACCGACCTACGCGGGCTGCTTGCTACCCAATCTAATCTTTTGGGTGTTAATGAGTACGCTTTTGGGTGCCCTATTTAAATGGGTGTAATTGGGTGTATCATTGGTGGCATGATTCGAACTGACAGCATCCAGATCACCCAAGACATTCTGTCGTTGGTCGCCAGAATCGATGAATTCAAGGGGGCATGGCGTGCCTTGGGCACGCTCGCTCCCGATCGCCTGTCAGCCTTGCGTCGCGTTGCCACGATCGAAAGCATAGGCTCATCCACCCGAATCGAGGGCTGCAAACTATCCGACCGCGAGGTCGAGCGTTTGCTATCCAATCTGCAGATCAAGAATTTCACCAGCCGTGACGAGCAGGAGGTCGCAGGCTACGCAGAGGTAATGGAACTGGTATTTTTGTCGTGGCAGGACATCACTTTCACCGAGAACCACATCAAGCAGTTGCATCAGAATCTGCTCGTTTACAGCGAAAAGGATGCCTGGCATCGCGGCAATTACAAGACCACCTCCAACAGCGTTGCTGCCTTTGACGAGAACGGCACGCAGATCGGGATCGTGTTTCAAACCGCCACGCCGTTCGATACCCCGCGCCTGATGACCGAACTGGTGACATGGCTGCAGGAAGAGCGTGCCGCCGGACAGTTGCATCCTCTGCTGATCGTCGCGGTGTGGGTGGTTGTGTTTCTGGAAATCCACCCATTTCAAGACGGCAATGGCAGGCTCTCCCGCGTGCTCACAACCCTGCTGCTCTTGCAGGCGGGCTATGCCTATGTTCATTACAGCTCTCTGGAAAGCGTCATCGAACAGAGCAAAGAAGCCTACTACCTGGCACTGCGACAAACCCAAGGCACAATCCGAACCGACAACCCCAATTGGCAGCCGTGGCTGGCATTTTTCCTCCGCTCACTGAACGAGCAGATGCGTCGTCTTGAACAGAAAGTGGCACGAGAAAAACTGGTGCTGGCTGTACTGCCTGAACTCTCGTTGCAGATAGTCGAATTTGCGCGTGAGCATGGACGTGTCACGATAGGCGAAGCCATCAAGCTGACAGGAGCAAGCCGCAATACGCTCAAGCAGCACTTCCGCTCATTGACCGAGCTTGGCCACTTGAATCAGCACGGAAGCGGGCGTGGCGTCTGGTACGACCTGCGTTGACCGAACTTCAATCCGACGACTAAAAGCGCAATTGAACCTGCGTCCGCAACCACTCCATATCCTGTCCTCGAGCATCTAACGACGTACCAGCTCTGCCACCCGCTCCCGCAACAACGGCAACACCTCCGCCGCAAACCACGGATTCTTCTTCAGCCACTGCTGGTTATGCCAGCTCGGGTGCGGCAGCGGCAGGAAGCGCGGCAGGTAATCGCGATAATGCTGCACGGTCTCAGTCAGCGTCTTGTGCGCCCTGTCACCGAGGTACCAGGCCTGGGCATAGCTGCCAACCAATAACGTCAGTTCGATCTGCGGCATGGCGGCGAGCAGGCGGGGATGCCATAGCGGCGCACACTCGGGGCGCGGGGGCAGGTCGCCCTGCTTGCCGCTACCGGGATAGCAGAAGGCGGTGGGGATGATGGCGATGCGGCTTTCGTCGTAGAAGGTGTCGCGATTGAGCTGCAGCCAGTCGCGCAGGCGGTCGCCGGAGGGGTCGTTCCAGGGGATGCCGCTTTCATGCACGCGCCGCCCCGGCGCCTGGCCGACGATGAGCAATCGTGCCGTGCTGCTGGCGCGCAGCACCGGGCGCGGAGGATTGGGCAGGTGTGCGGCACACACGGTGCAGGCGCGTACTTCGCGCAACAGCGCCGACAAGGTGTCAGCGCTGAAGGGCATGCTCCACCGCCACGATGCGCGCCTCGCGCACCTTGTCCGGGATGAGGTTCTTGTCCTCGCACTGCTGCGCAATCTCACCCGCATTCACCGCCTGTGCCGCGTGCAGGGCGCGCAGCAGATAGGCCGCCTGCGGATATGCGTCCTGCTCATGGCCGCTGCGGCCGCGCGCATCGGCCATGCAGGCTTGCAGTATTTGCGTGAAGCGTTCCGGCTTGCGCCAGACATCGCAGTTCTGGAACAGGCGCACGATGGTGTCGGGGCGCAGCTGCTCGGCGCGGTGGATGTCGCCGTGATAGCGCGCAACCAGCAGGCCGAGATCGCGGCACTCGCCGGGCACGCGCAGGCGCTCGCATACAGCCTTGAGCAAGTCCACGCTGCGCTGCTCGTGGCCGATGTGGCGCGGCAAGATGTCTGCCGGCGTGTTGCCCTTGCCCAGATCGTGGGTGAGCGCGGCGAAGCGCACCTCCAGCGCGTAGCCGTGGTGCGCCGCATCATCCAGCACCATCATGGTATGGATGCCGCAGTCGATTTCCGGATGGTATTGCGGCGGCTGCGGTACGCCGAACAGCGCGTCGACCTCGGGCAGGATTTTTTTCAGCGCGCCGCAGTCGCGCAGGGTGGTGATGAAGCGCGAGGGATTTTTCCCCATCAGGCCGCGTGCCAGCTCCTGCCACACGCGCTCGGCCACCAGCGCATCGACCTCGCCGTTCTCCACCATGCTGCGCATCAGCAGCAGCGTTTCCGGCGCAATGCTGAAGCCGAAGCGCGCGGCGAAACGTGCGCCGCGCAGTATGCGCACCGGGTCTTCGCTGAACGCGGCGCTGACATGACGCAGCACACCCGCCTTGAGGTCGGCCTGGCCGCCGTAGGGGTCAATCAGCGTGCCATCCGCAGCCTGTGCAATGGCGTTGACGGTGAAGTCACGCCGCGACAGATCCTGCTCCAGCGTCACATCCGGCGCGGCATACACGGCAAAGCCCTTGTAGCCCAGCGCGGTCTTGCGCTCGGTGCGCGCCAGCGCATATTCCTCGTGCGTGTCGGGGTGGAGGAACACCGGGAAGTCCTTGCCCACCGGCATGTAGCCCAGCGCTTCCATCTGCTGCGGCGAGCCGCCCACCACCAACCAGTCGTGGTCCTGCACCGGCAGGCCGAGCAGCCCATCGCGCACCGCACCGCCGACACAATAGATTTTCATGGATGTTGTCATGGTCTGCGCGTCTCTAGTCGTCCTTGCCCTTGCCATCGATGGTGCCCAGGCGCTGCTTGAGCGACAGCGAGGACTGATCGAACAGCTTGGCGTAGTACACGGTGTTGCTGAGCACCTTTTTGACGTAGTCACGCGTTTCGTCGAAGGGGATGCTTTCCACATAGATGGCGCCTTCCAGCGGCTTCTCGGCGCGCCACTGACGCGCCCGCGCCGGCCCGGCGTTGTAAGCGGCGGAAGCCAGCACGGGACTGTTGTCGAGAGTGGACAGCACATTCTTCATGTAATAGGTGCCCAGTTTCAGGTTGGTCTCCAGCTGGCTGATCAGCGCCTTGCGGTAATCGCGCATGCCCAGCCGCTTTGCCACCCAGCGCGCGGTGGCGGGCATGATCTGCATCAGCCCGGCCGCGCCCACATTGGACTTGGCCTCGGTGACAAAGCGGCTTTCCTGGCGCATCAGGCCGTATACCCATGCCTCT
The DNA here is from genome assembly GCA_023259065.1 of Nitrosomonadales bacterium. Classification (GTDB taxonomy): domain Bacteria; phylum Pseudomonadota; class Gammaproteobacteria; order Burkholderiales; family Gallionellaceae; genus 39-52-133. The sequence continues at coordinate 24,956 of JAHFQY010000026.1, read as the reverse complement.
TCCAGCTTGTTGTCGCGTATGCTGCCCTGCAGGCTGTCACGATAGGGCGCAGGGTAGCGCAGGCTGAAATCGTGCAGCTGCATGGTGCGGTCGGCGGCGTGAATGGAGCGGTCATACATCTCGTTGCGGCGCGCAATTTCCGAGGCCACCAGCAGCTGCTTGTCGTCCAGCTTGCGCATCGCCCACGACCACTCTTTTGCCGCCTCGGTGCGCAAGCCCATCTGGTACAACGCCAGCGAACGCTGTATGGCGGGCTGCGCCATCATGGTGTCTATTTCGGAATTGCTGGGCTGGTAGCTGTACGACATCATGCCGGCTGCGGGCGCCGAGCCCAGCTCTTCCGCAGCCAGCTGGCCGTAGAAATTGTATTCGCGACTCAACTCGGTAAACAGCATCTCCGCATCCGCATCACGCCCCAGCACTTTCCAGGCGCGCGCCTTCCAGTAGCGCCACGCGCCCTCGCGTTGCTGGCGCGGCGACATGGAGGTGATGCTGGCCCATACATCGTGCCAGTTTTGCGCGCGCAATGCGGCGCGGGTGCGCCAGGCCAGCTGGGCGTCATTGAGCTGGGTGTCGCCCGCCTTCTTGAACCAGGTCAGTGCGCGCTCATCCAGATTGCGCGCCGCTTCGTAAGCCAGCCAGCCATAGAAATATTGCATTTCCTCTTTTTCGAAAGAGTCGGCGATGCCACCCCACTGCCTGTAAGCCAGCTGCGGCATTTGCTTGGCCAGCCGCGTTAGCGCAAACAGGGCAACCATGCGCTGCCCCTCGGTCGCCTTGTTCAGCTTGGCCTTTTTCAGGTAGCGCTCGGGATGGGCGGAGGCCGTTTCCAAGGCGCCGTTGGGCAGCTTGCGTTCCGCCGGCAGGCGCGCGGATAGTTGCTTGGCCAGCGCAATATTGTTGGCTTCCAGCGCCAGGTGCAGGCGCTGCCAGATATCCTGTTCGGTGATGACATTGGCATTCAGCGCCGCTTCAAACAGGGTGACGCAACTTTCCGGCTGGCCCTTGCCGCTGAACCACAGGCTGCGCGCCTCGTGCAGCACCAGGTCTTCATTGTTGGCACGGCGCGCCTGCAGGGCGTAGCAGATCATTTCATCATCCGACTCCAGCAGGCGCGGGTATTCTGCGCTGAACTCTTCCCAATGCTGCTTTCTGGCCTGCAGCTTGAGCCATTCACCGCGCAACTGGTCGATCACCGGGGTGTCATCGGGACGCGACAGGAATTCCCTGATCGGCGCGGTATTGCCCGCATCCAGGCGCATGCGCAACTGATAGTAGGTAAGGTAGGGTTCAAACGGGCTGTTTTTCATGCGCTCGGCAATTTGCTCAAGCCGGCCACTGTCGCCAACCCGGAACGCCTCGCGCGCTGCCAGAAAATCCGCATCCTGATCGGCCAATGCGGCAGCAGGCATCAGCAGCAATGCGAACAATAAATACTTCATGGGAATCACACCAAAATCAACTGGGCGGAAGGATAACATACAGCCCGGGAATGAGCTGCGGTGCAGCAACAGGGCACTGTCGGGCATGAAGAATCCGCGCCATCTGCGGACTGGAGGTTACGGACTATTTCCCCAGCCTCACACGCAACTCTTCATATACGTCATCCCGTGTTGCTATGGAAAGTATGGTTAACAAGCGCTTTGCATCGTTGACGTGATAGACAAGGCGATACTGGGGTGTGGTGATTTTTATCTTGTAGCAGTCGGGCACTTCGCGTAGTGCATCCTTTGCCACACGCGGATGCTGGAGTCGTTCTTTGGCAAGCTTTTCCTTGAAGCGGCGCTTGATGCTGCCATCCAGCTTTGCCCATTCCTTCTCTGCACCGGCGTGAATCGCGAGCTCGAAGCTATCCATAAGCAATCCGTGTGTTTGCGGCTGCTGCACCAGGGTCAAGTGGCAGCTTACAGCTCATCCAGCTTGATCTTGCGCGCCTTGGCCAGTGTGGACAGGCGCGTCTTTGCACGGTCTTCGGCGATGCGGTCGGCTATGGAATCCAGCATGGCCTCCATCATCCTGGGCGAAACAATGTAGCCCGCAGGCTTGTTGTGGTTGAGGATAGCTACGGCCTGATCTTCATCTTCGGCACGCTTGAGAATGCGGGTAGGCGATTCGCGTAGCTCGGTGACGCCTATGGTTATTTCAGCATGAATAGCGTTCATAATTATGTACAGATTAATGTATGGTTTCGAAGTGTAAGGAGCTTTGCGGCACGAGTCAATCCTGGCTTCTCAACCCAAGCTCCTCACCCCAGATAGGCCTCCAGCACGCGCTGGTTCTTGCGGATTTCATCGGGCACGCCTTCCACGGCAATCTTGCCGTGCTCCATCACGTACACGTAATCCGCCACCTCCAGCGCACTGCGCGCAAACTGTTCCACCAGCAGCAGGGTGATGCCCGCCTGTTTCAGGCGCTTGATGATGCGGAACACCTCCTGCACGATGACCGGGGCCAGCCCCATGGAGGGTTCGTCCAGCAGCATGACCTTGGGGTTGGCCATCAGCGCGCGGCCGATGGCGAGCATTTGCTGCTCGCCGCCAGAGAGTGTGCCTGCGGCTTGTTGTGAACGCTCACGCAGGCGCGGAAACAGCTCGTAAATGCGCGCCAGGTCGGCTGCCGCCTTGCCGCGGAAGCCGAAGAATGCGGGCAGGCGGCTGTAGGCGCCGAGCAGCAGATTGTCTTCCACCGACAGCGGGCCAAACACCTTGCGCCCTTCCGGCGCGTGCGCCAGGCCCAGCTTGGCAATGCGCGCGGAGCCCAGTTCCTGCACCGGCTGACCATCCAGCAGCACCCTCCCCTGTGTCGGCTTGAGCATGCCCGAGATGGCGCGCATGGCGGTGGTCTTGCCCGCCCCGTTGGCCCCGATCAGCGCCACCACCGAACCCTGTTTGACGCGCAGGGATACGCCGTCCAGCACTTCGCTCGCGTCATACCCTGCATGCAGATTTTCCACTACCAGCATTTCTGTCTCGCTTTCATTCTGTATGCTCCACACCCAGGTAAGCCTGTATCACCAGCGGGTGGCGCTTCACTTCTTCCGCGCTGCCTTCGGCAATGACCTTGCCGCCATCCAGCACCGTCACCCGGTCGCACAGCTCGCTCACCACATCCATGTGATGCTCGATCAGGATGATGGTGATGCCGCGCTGGTGGATGCGCTTGATGATCGCTATCAGTTGCGCCACATCCGGTTGCGCCAGACCGGCGGCAGGCTCGTCCAGTATCAGCAGATCGGGCTTGCAGGCCAGCGCGCGGGCAATCTCAAGAAAGCGCTGCGCGCCGTAGGTGAGGTCCTTGGCCTTGCTGCGCGCCTGTTGCGCCAGCCCCACCAGCTCCAGCAGCGCCAGCGACTGCGCTTGGGCGCGCTTTTCCTCGCGCCGGGCAAAGCCCAGCAGCAGCAGGGGCAACGGGCAACGGTACACGCCCTTGAGCGCCACCATGACATTGTCCAGCGCGGACAGCTCGCCGAACAGCTGCAGGTTTTGGAAGGTGCGCGCGATGCCCACCCGCGCCACCTGGTACAAGCTGCCCTCGGGCAGTGCCTTGCCATGCAGCAGCACCTGCCCGCCAGTGGGCGCATACAGGCCCGAAATCACGTTCACTGCCGTGCTTTTGCCGGAACCGTTGGGACCGATCAGGCCGTGGATATGGCCGCTGTGCACGGCCATCGAAACATCATCCACGGCTTTGACGCCGCCGAAGTAGCGCTTCAGATTGCGCAGCTCCAGCAGGGGTTTGTCTTGCATCGGCCTGGCTGCCAGCACCTCATCCAGTGCAGCGGGGGCGGGCAGCGGGGGCGGCGCAACGCTGAACAGCTGCGACAGGAAGCGCGTGATGAAACCCATCAGCCCCTCGGGCAGGCCGACCACCACCGAGAACAGCATCAGTGCAAAGATGGCCTTGCGCCAATCCTCGGTATTGGCCACCAGCATGCCGCCCACCACCAGCGAGCCCATCGCAACGATGGGTGCAATCGCCTGAAACGGCCTGGTGCTCTTGTTCATCATGCCGCGCACCCCGGCCACCACAGCCAGCAGCAAGCCCAGTGCAGAAAACACCTGGAACAGCATGCGGTTGGACAGCAGGTTGGGCAGCAGCACGATCAGGGCGGCGCCGACAACCGCGCCCCACAGGCTCTTGCGCCCGCCCAGCACCACGCCCAGCAGCAGGATGACCATCAGCTCATACACAAAGCTGTGCGGTTGCAGATACTGGAAATTGAAGGCGTAGAGGCCGCCGGCAAAGCTGCCCAGCGCCGAGCCGATGGCAAACGCGGCAACCTTGAAACGGTAAGTGCCCACCCCCATGGCGTCGGTGGCGATCGGGCTGTCGCGCAGCGCCTCGAAAGCGCGTCCCCAGTGCGAGGACAGCAGGTTGCGCATCAGCATCCACACCAGCGCCAGCAGGATCATGCACAGCCAGTAAAAACCGGCTGCACCCAGATGCACACCGAGCAAGGCCGGACGATCCAGCTGCAAGCCCTGCGCGCCGCCGGTCAGGCTTTCCCACTCATTCAGCGTGGTGACGGTAAGCGCAGAAAAACTCAGCGTCGCCAAGGCGAATTGCGGCCCTTCCAGGCGCAGCGCCGGCAAGGCCAGCAGCGCACCGATCACCAGCCCCACCAGCAGGCTCACGCCCAGTGCTGCAGGCATGCCGAAGCCCAGCAGGGTGACGCACAGCCCCGATGCATACGCGCCCAGCCCGAGAAAAGCGGCATGCCCCAGATTGACCTGGCCCAGGTAACCCACGCTGACGTCCAGCCCTATCAGCAGGATGCCGTAGATGGCCAGCAGGGTGAGCAAGCCCAGCGCGTAGGAGTTGTTCACGAACACCGGAATGGCGACGAGCATGCCAAAAGCGAACAGCTCGGCGCCGCGTATCAATAACAGACGTTTCCACATAATCAGCCTTAAACCTTGCGGATGCTGGCCTTGCCAAACACCCCGTTGGGACGCAGCGCCAGCGCCATGATCAGCAGGATCAAGCCTGGCGCCTCGCGCCAGCCGCTGCCGATATAGAAGCTGGCCAGGCTTTCCAGCGCGCCGAGAAACAGCCCCACCACCACTACGCCAAAGCCGGAATCAAGACCTGCCACCACCGCCACGGAAAATGCCTTGAGGATCAGCGCGGAGGCCATGGTGGGGCCGACGGTGGTAATCGGCGCCACCAGTATGCCGGCCATGGCCGCCACCAGGCCGGACAAGCCATACGAGAGCATAATGATGCGCGTGGCCGACACGCCCATCAGCCCGGCCGCGTCGCGATCGGCGGATACCGCCTCGAACGCCTTGCCCAGCAGGGTCTTGCGCTTGAACAGCTCGACCATGCCCATCACCGCCAGCACACCGATGGCCACGGAAATTTCCAGCGGCGTGATACCGATGCCGAAGAAATGCATGGGGTCGGACGGAACCGGCGTGGGGAAGGGGCGGTCGTCGCGGCCCCAGATATTTTCTGCGGCGGAAAATCCCAGCAGGCCGAAAATAACCGTCAGCAGAATCCAGCCCTCGCCTTTCTGTTCCAGCGCCAGGCGCACGGCCGCGCGCTCCACAAACAGGCCCAGCAGCACGCCGAACAGCAAGCCGCCCGGCACCACCAGCCAGTACGGCAGCCCGGTGTTGATCAGGCTCAGGCTGACAAAGGCGGACAGCATGACCAGCTCGCCCTGGCCGAAGTTGATGCTCTTGCTGGTGGAATAAGTGAGCTGGAAACCGTATGCGATCAGCGCATACACCATGCCCATGAGGGCGCCGCTGACTACCAGTTGGACTATGACAGACATAATTCTTTGCTGTTGCTTTGGGTTGAAACAAAAGGAGGGGGTAAACCGATACTGTTCGGATAGATCATCATCTGCATATCCGCCCCTCTCCCTCCGCTTCGCTCCTCCCTCTCCCGCAGGCGGGAGAGGGGTAGGGGAGAGGGTGATGTTGCCCGGGCTTACTTCATGCTCTTGACCAGGCGTGCACGGTCGGCGCTATCCGCAAACACCACGCGGCCGTCGCTCACCATGCCCATCACGGCCTGCTCGCGGCGGAACGCCTCATGGGTTTGCACATTGGCCGGATCCCACTTGCTGAAGGGTTGCTTCCAGGTGGCGATCACGCCTTTCACCGGCGCCTTCAGGTCTTCCAGCGCATCCTTGATCTTGTGCGTATCGGTGCTTTGCGCCTGCGTCACCGCTGCGGCAAAAATCAGCACCGCATCGTAGCCCTGGGCGGCAGAAACCGGCGAAGGGATGCGCGTTACGCCATAGGCCTTGTGGTAAGACTCGATAAAGCTCTTCACGCGCGGGGTGATGGGCTCCTCGATAAAGGTTTGCGGCATCAGGGTGCCGTTGCCATTGCTGCCGGCATTGTCGATGAAGTTGGACATCGACAGGGTCCAGCCGCCGATCAGCGGCACCTTCAGGCCGTTCTTGGCCATGCCGTTGGCAACCGCAGCCAGCTCGGGGCCGATGCCCCAGATCAGGATGGCTTGCGCGCCCTTGGCTTTTGCACTCAGCAGCTGCGCGGTCATGTCCTTGTCGCCGATATTGAATTTCTCGGTAGCCACCACTTCCAGTTTGTCGCCCTGCTTCTTGATCTGGTCGAGCAGGTCGTCGCGGCCGGACACGCCGTAATTGGTGGAGTCATGCAGCAGTGCCACCTTGGTGAATTTGCGCTTGATCGCGTCTTCCACCACCATCGCAGCCTGGATGCCGTCATGCGCGGCAAAACGGAAGATGGACAAATCCTTGGCGCCGGGCTTGTCCGCCTTGTTCACCCATTGCGTCATCGAGGCCGAACCGGCTGCCGGCGTAATGATCCTGGTGATGCCTTTTTCCTGCAGGTGCTTGTCGCCTGCCAGCACCACGCCGGTGTTCACCGTGCCTATCACCCCGGAGAGATCATCCATGGAGGCCAGCTCCTGCGCGATCAGCGCGCCACGGTCATTCTTGCCCTCGTCGTCACGTTCCACCACTTCGATCTTCATTTTTGTCTTGCCCACGCTGACGCCGCCGGCAGCATTGATTTCGGCAATGGCCAGCTTGGCGCCATCGCGCATGGAAGTCCCCATCGGGGCAGAGCCGCCGCTGAATGGGCCGGTGATGGCGATCTTGAGGGTGTCACCCGCGTAAACCTGGGTGGCAGCAATGCACAATAACGAGGCAAGCAATGTATTTTTCATGAATTCATCTCCTGATTTAATTAGCGTCCACTTCCAACAGTGATGCACAACCAGACCAATGTACTACCAACAATTCCATGCGCGCAAGACGACTTTTGCCGACGGCCCCTGCAGGTTCCCGCCGTGGCTTACTGGTTGCCCAATTGCGCTTTCAGGGCGGACCGGATAATGCCGGTCACGCTGTCGGGCAGCGGCACCAGGTCGGCCATCACCGCCTGTAGCTGCCCGGCTTTCAGCGAGCGGTCAAAAAAGTCCACCAGCACTTTCAATGTCCCTGCGTTTTTCGCAGGGGCTCTAAGCGTGATATAGCCCGTCATGACGATGGGCCAGGTGTTCACCCCCGGCATGTTGATCAGGATGTTGTAAAACCCGTCGCTTGCATCCCACCTGGCATTGCTTGCAGCGGCCATCGCGCCTTCCGGGTTTGCGCTGACAATATTGCCGTCGCGATTTTTCATCTTCACCACATTCATGCGGTTTTTTATCACCAGCGCCAGCATGGTAAAGCCTATGGAGTTGGGCGTATCCCTGACATAGGCAATCAGGTTTTCATTGGTGTCTGTCTCGTACCCCACTGGCCAGTTTATTTTCGACCCGGTGCCAACCTTGTTTGCCCATTCGGTGTTGGTTCTGCTCAGGTAGCTGCTCAGCGCGTAGGTAATGGTGTTGCCGGTGTTGCGATGCACCGTCCTGATTTCTTCAGCGGGCAGCTTGAGCCCGGGGTTAAGTGCGCGTATGCGCTCATCATTCCAGCTCTTGATGGTGCCCAGGAAAATTCCCGCCAGCGTATCCGCATCCAGCACCATCTGGTTGTTGTGTATACCGGTTATGTTGATCACCGGGGTAAACATAACCAGTGCGGTGGGAAACTGGAATTGTCCTTTTTGTTTCAATTCATCCGCGCGCTGGGGAATTTCGGTGCCGGCAAAATCGGCTTTACCGCCTTCAAGGTCCAGCATACCCTGCACCACATTGGTGATCTTGTAGCTCACCGGCACACCATAACGCGCTTCATAATTTTCGCCCCACAGAGAGTACATCCGCGCCAGCGGCTGGCTTCCAGAACCGGAGAGGCTTATTCCCACTGAAGGCTGCGCCCCTGTCTCTACCGCATGAACGACAACAGGAACAAGCAGCAGAAAAAATGCAAGGTGCAGGGTAATTCGTTGCAAACCAGGGTATGCCATCATTCCACCTCCTCCTGAAAGTAACTTTTTTTATAGCTGCTTTAATATACAGGCAAGCCATCCATTTCATCCGGAAAATGAACGAAGGGAATGTGCCACATTGCGTGAGAGTACATATTTCCCCCGAGGATTTGGCGGCGCGATGCTACCTGTGCCGACTTACATCAATCTTACAAAAAAATGCCCATCTTGAAAATGTGCATTCAGCCAGCTTTTATTTTGCCTGCAACTGCTTTCTGCGCATTATCTCGTCGCGCATTTGCTGAAATTGTTCGCGCAATTCATGTGCAATAAATGTTTTGCCCAGCAAGGGGGGAATCCACGTGCCCGGTATGCTGTCGGCATGATATTCAAGCCGGGTCGCCGTTCCGCTATCAAACAGCCGGGTCAGCCCCTGCATCTTGCGCATATTACCGCTGATCAGGCGCGACTGAATGCTGTTCCAGGGCGCCAGGCGAATTTCGCGTGTTGTCTCAAACGGAAAATCCAGCGGACCATATTTTGCCGTGCCGCGCTGGCTGATCACCAGCACATCACCCTGCGAGCTGATCACTTTGCTTTCGCGTACATTGCCAATAAAGCCGGCCATATGCGAAAAATCCGTCAGCACCGCCCACACCAGTTCGCGGTTGGCCTCAATCGGCATGCTGACATCCACGCTCACGTTTTCACCATCGACCTCCACCTTGACCTGGATATCGCCGTCATGCCGCGTATCTGCAAAACTTGCAAGCGGACACAATGTAACTCCCAGGAGCAGCCACAAAACAAGTTTGTTCATCCATCGTCATCCGTAAATTGGGTATGACGGGAATTGTAGGCCAAGTTGCTATCACTCATAGCGTCTCTTAATAAAGACGCCAGCAATATCCCTTTTATTCCATTCATCAACCGAATCATCGGCAGATGCATGACCGGCCTCTGCTGCCCATAATGCAGAGTGGCTATGAGCGGCACGCCAAATGCTATAATCCGCGCCTCTTTTGAAGGTGTTTAGTGATGACTGTTGCTGTTTCCAATTTCAAAATCCATCTCGCCGAACTGTTTGCCCAGGCCTTGAGCACGGTTTCCCCTGAACACGCCGCGCAGCTTTCCGTGCTGATCGAGCGCCCCAAGCAGGCGCAGCATGGTGACTATGCCTGCAACCTGGCGATGCAGCTGGCCAAGCCGCTGCGCCGCCCCCCGCGCGAAATTGCGCAGGCCCTGATTGCCGCGCTGCCCGCCTCCGAGGTCGTCGAAAAGGTCGAGATCGCCGGCGCCGGCTTTATCAATGTATTCATCACCACCGCAGCCAAGCAGGCCGTGGTGCATGCCGTGCTGCACGCGGGGGCGGGCTACGGCCACGTTCACACAGGTGGCGGGCGCAAGGTGGGCGTGGAATTCGTTTCCGCCAACCCAACTGGCCCGCTGCATGTGGGCCACGGCCGCGGCGCGGCGGTGGGCGATTGCCTGTGCAACCTGCTGCATGCGGCGGGCTGGAATGTGACGCGCGAGTTTTACTACAACGACGCGGGTGCGCAGATCGACAACCTGACGCTGTCGGTGCAATTGCGCTGCAAGGGCGTCACACCGGATGACCCGTCCTGGCCTGAATCCGGCTACCGTGGCGATTACATCCTCGACGTGGCCCGCGCCTACATGGCCAAGGAAACCGTGGAGGCCGACGACCAGCATGTAAAAGCCTCGGGCGACATTCATGATGCCGAAGCCATCCGCCACTTTGCCGTCGCCTATCTGCGCCGCGAACAGGATCTGGATCTGCGCGCATTCAAGGTGGAGTTCGACGTGTTCTCGCTGGAGTCCGCCCTGTATACCGACGGCAAGGTGGAAGAAGCGGTCAACAAGCTGATTGCCAGCGGCCATACCTACGAGCAGGATGCCGCGCTGTGGCTGCGCACCACCGATTTTGGCGACGACAAGGACCGCGTGATGCGCAAGAGCGACGGCGGCTATACCTATTTCGTGCCCGACGTTGCCTACCACCTGGATAAGTGGCGGCGCGGCTTTGCCCGCGTCATCAACGAGCAGGGCGCCGACCATCACAGCACCATCACCCGCGTCAGGGCCGGCCTGCAGGCGCTGGATGCCGGCATCCCCAAGGGCTGGCCGGACTATGTGCTGCACCAGATGGTGACCGTGCTGCGCAACGGCGAGGAGGTGAAAATCTCCAAGCGTGCGGGCAGCTACGTCACCCTGCGCGACCTGATTGATGAAGTGGGCTGCGACGCCACGCGCTTCTTCCTCGCCGCGCGCCACCCCGATTCACAGCTGGTGTTCGACATCGACCTGGCGAAATCGCAGAGCAATGAAAACCCGGTGTACTACATCCAGTACGCCCATGCGCGCGTGCACAGCGTGCTGTCACAGTGGGAAGGCGACCACACCAGCCTGCACCAGGCGGATGTCAGCCTGTTGAACAGCGACTACGAAACCACGCTGCTGCAGCGCCTGATCGACTATCCGCAGGTGATAGAAACGGCGGCTGAAGACCTGGCGCCGCACCTGATTGCGTTTTATCTGAAAGAGTTGGCCGCCGATTTTCACAGCTACTATAATGCCTCGCGCTTTCTGGTGGATGACGAGGCGGTCAAGCGTGCGCGTCTGGCTCTGATTGCAGCTGCGGCCCAGGTGATGCGCAATGGCCTGGCGCTGCTGGGCGTCAGCGCACCGGAAAAAATGTAGGTTGGGTTAGCGGCTTCATCGCGCTGACAATTTTTCATGCTACGAAGTGGCATAGAAAATTGTGTACCTTTGGTGTAACCCAACATCATTGTGTAGTTACATGTTGGGTTACGGCTGCACCTAACCCAACCTACGGGAAGGAAAATTTTTAGAGGGAATGGTATGAGCAAAAACAGTTCTCGCTCCAACGGCGGAAGCAGCGGAGGCTTCCCGGTCTTTGCTGCCATCATGCTGGGCATCGTAATGGGCCTGGCCATTGCCGGCGGCATCGCCTATCTGGTCGTGAAGAAAACGCCGGTCAGCCTGGCACCCAAAGAGCCGCCCAAAGTCGTGCCAGAGCCCGATAAAAAGCCTGCCTCCGCCACAAAACCGGCCGCCCCCGGCGATGACAAGGCACGTTTCGAGTTCTACAAGGAGCTCACCGACAAGCCGGACAACAGCAAACCCAGGAAAGTGGAAAAACCCGCAGCTCCAATAGCCAAACCTGCCCCTGCGCCACACCCCACGGCCTCAGCGGTTACACCAAGCAAACCAGCGGATAATACTGCCGCCAAGGCCACCTACTTCTTGCAGGCAGGGTCTTTCCCCAACCCCGACGACGCCGAGAAAGTGAAGGCGAAACTTGCGCTTATGGGCATGGAAGCCAATGTGCAGCCGGCCAGCATCCCCGACAAGGGCACGTGGTACCGCGTGCGCCTGGGCCCTTACCACGGCGCAGACGAAATGAATGCCGCATTGAATACGTTGAAACAAAACGGCATCAATGCTGCTCCAATACGTGCGCAATAATTTCTGACCACTTTTAACATTCGGAGAGACAACGTGAAATTGATCAAACAGGTTTTCGTGCTATTGGTTTTGCTGTTTACCACCCAGGCTTTTGCGGCCACGATGAATCACGATTACAAACTGGTTCAACCGCCACAGCCCACCCACAGCGGCAACAAGATTGAAGTGCTGGAGTTTTTCTTCTACGGCTGTTCGCACTGCTACCACCTGCACCCGCTGCTGAGCGAATGGGAAAAAAAAATGCCCAAGGATGTGATGCTGGAGTATGTGCCCACCATCTTCAACCCGTCCTGGGAACCCATGGCCAACACTTACTACGCACTGGAGCTGATGGGCAAGCAGAAGCAGTTGCATGATCCGCTGTTTACCGCCTGGAACGTCAACAATGTCGACTTGGGCGACCTGGCAAAAATTTCCGTATTCGTGGCGAAACATGGCGTGGACAGCAAGGTCTTTGCAGACAACTACCTATCGTTCAGCGTGCAAACCAAGGTGATGCGCAGCAAGCAGATGTCACAAAGCTACGCCATCCGCGGCACCCCCACACTGATCGTGGACGGCAAATACATGATCACCGGCTTGCAGCCCGCAGACACCATCAAAATGCTCAATGAGCTGATCGACATGGTCCGCAAGGAACGCCGTTCAGGCATGCAGTAATGGCGCTGCGCGTCGTCATTAGCGGCGCGTCCAGCGGCATCGGCCTGGCGCTGGCGCAGCATTACCTGCGCCAGGGGGCGCTGGTTGCGGCATTTGCCCGTCGCGCCGAATTGCTGCACGCCCTGTCACAACAATTCCCTCATCAGGTTCATTGCTACGCACTGGATGTGCGCGATGCCACTGCCATTCAGGCGGCAGCTCTGGACTTCATTGCCAAGGCCGGTGTACCGGATATCGTAATCGCCAACGCCGGCGTCAGCCGCGGCACCCTCACCGAGCACGCCGAAGATGTGCAGGCGTTCCAGCAGGTGATGGACATCAACGTGATGGGCATGGTGAAAACTTTCCAGCCCTTTATTGCCCCCATGCGCGCGGCCGGCAAAGGCCGTCTGGTCGGTATCGCCAGCGTGGCCGGCTTCCGCGGCCTGCCCGGCTCGGAAGCCTATTCCGCCTCCAAGGCCGCCGCCATCTCCTATCTGGAAAGCCTGCGCGTGGAACTGCGCGACGACGGCATCAAGGTGGTGACCATCTGCCCCGGCTACATCAAGACCCCGATGACCGGCATCAACACCTACATCATGCCCTTCATCCTCGAAGTGGATGACGCCGCCCGCCGCATGGCGAGGGTCATCGATCGCGGCAGCTCGTTTGCGGTGGTGCCGTGGCAGATGGGACTGGTGGGGAGGTTGATGAAGCTGCTGCCGAACTGGCTGTATGACTGGGCGTTCAACAAGGCGCCGCATAAGCCGAGAACTTTTATTTGATCAGAATTCTGCCAATTGAACCATGCTTACGCTTGATGCTCAGACTGCGTGACGTGCCAGCTTGCAGTTGATATTTATTTTGGATCGCGGCACGATGCGCAGAGGTTGATATGTTTTCTGCAACCTGATTACCCGGCAAATATTTCCATTACCAATATCAGGAGATTTTTATGCAAAAGTTGTTCATTACAGCACTCATTGCTGCCAGCCTTGTTGGTTGCGCATCCGTGCCTATGGGTGACCCCAAGCGGGATGCCGAACTGAAAACATTTACCGTTCCGGCAAGCAAGGCCGGTGTTTATATCTATCGCAACGAATCTATGGGGGGTGCAGTCAAGATGGATGTCGAGCTCGATGGACAAGCAATTGGCCAAACCGTGGCCAACACATATTTGTACAAAGAAGTCACGCCAGGAAAACACACAGTCACATCCAAGGCCGAGAATTCCGACTCCGTTGAAATCGATGCCAAGCCAGGAAAGCTGAGTTACATCTGGCAGGAAGTCAAAATGGGGGTCTTGTACGCACGCACCAAACTCCACCTCGTAGATGAGGCAGAGGGCAAGAAAGGTGTGCTTGAGACAAACCTGGCTGCAACCAAATAGCTAACAAGCTGGCGTTCCAGTTTCATGCCGCAAGTTGCACTCCGGCATGAAACTGGAACTTGCCAGTCTTGAATCAACCCGCCAGCTTCCTCTTCAAAATCTCGTTCATCTGCGCCGGGTTGGCCTTGCCCTTGCTGGCCTTCATGGCCAGGCCGACGAAGAAGCCGAACAGTTTGTCCTTACCACTGCGATACTCGGCCACCTTGTCTGCATTGGCAGCCATGATCTCGTCCACCATGGCTTCCAGCGCGCCCGTGTCGGACACCTGCTTCAAACCCTTGGCCTCGATGATGGCATCGGCACTGCCGCCCTCACTCCACATGGCGCGGAACACTTCCTTGGCGCCGGAGTTGGAGATGGTGCCATCAGCTATGCGCGCGAGCATGCCGCCCAGTTGCTGCGAAGTGATGGGGCACTGATTCATTTCCAGATTGTCGCGGTTAAGTTGTGCGCTCACTTCGCCGATGATCCAGTTGGCGCAGAGCTTGGCGTCAACCCCTCCCAGCCTCCCCTTAACAGGGGAGGAGACGGCAGCACCCTCCCCTGACAAGGGGAGGGATGGGGAGGGGTTTATAGCCGCTAATGTTGCTTCAAAAAAGTCCGCCATTTCGCGCGAAGCGGTCAATGTTGCGGCGTCATAGGCTGACAGCCCAAGGTCTTGCACATAGCGCACCTGCTTGGCCTGCGGCAGCTCGGGCATGGTGGCGCGCAACTGCTCTACCCACTCCTTGCCGATCACCAAAGGCAGCAGGTCGGGGTCGGGGAAGTAGCGGTAGTCGTGCGCGTCTTCCTTGCTGCGCATGGCGCGGGTTTCGCCGGTGTCGGGGTTAAACAGTACGGTGGCTTGCTGCACCTTGCCGCCGTTTTCTATGGTGTCGATCTGCCACTGCACTTCGTAGTCGATGGCCTGCTGCATGAACTTGAACGAGTTCAGGTTCTTGATCTCGCGGCGCGTGCCCAGCTCGCCACCGGGTTTGCGCACCGACACGTTGACGTCGCAGCGGAACGAGCCTTCCTGCATATTGCCGTCGCAGATGCCTATCCAGCGCACCAGCGTGTGCAGGGTCTTGGCATAGGCAATCGCTTCCGCAGCGGAACACATGTCCGGCTCGGACACGATCTCCAGCAGCGGCGTGCCGGCGCGGTTGAGGTCTATGCCTGTCATGCCGTGAAAATCTTCGTGCAGCGATTTGCCCGCATCCTCTTCCAGATGCGCACGGGTCAGGCGCACCACTTTTTCATAGGGTTCTGCCTTGCCAACCGCGGGCACCTGTATGGTCAACGCGCCCTGCCCCACCACCGGCAAATCCATCTGGCTGATCTGGTAGCCCTTGGGCAGGTCGGGGTAGAAATAATTCTTGCGCGCAAACACCGAGCGCGGCGCGATGTGCGCGCCGGTAGCCAGGCCGAATTTGATGGCGCGCTCTACTGCCCCCTTGTTCAACACCGGTAGCACGCCGGGCAGCGCCAGACTCACCGCATCGGCCTGCGTATTCGGCTCCGCGCCAAAAGCGGTAGAAGCAGCGGAAAATATTTTGCTTTTAGTGGAGAGCTGGGCATGCACTTCCAGCCCGATTACGATTTCCCATTGCATTTAGAAACTCCTCAATTCGGTGACGGGTGATGGGTAAATAGTGACGGGGCGGTTCTTGTCACCGCTCACTTGTCACTATTCACCCCGGCTGGCGCTTTCTGGTGCCAGTCGGTCGCAAGTTGATATTGATGCGCCACATTCAACATGCGCGCCTCGTCAAAATAGTTGCCGATAATCTGCAGGCCCACCGGCATGCCATTCGTCCCCAAGCCGCATGGAATGGACATGCCAGGCAGGCCGGCGAGGTTGACTGCGATGGTGTAGATATCGGACAAATACATCTGCACCGGGTCATCGCCCTTCTCGCCCAGGTTGAAGGCGGTGGTCGGGCTGGTCGGCCCCATGATGACGTCACAATATTTGTAGGCTTCGACAAAGTCCTGCGCAATCAGGCGGCGGATTTTTTGCGCCTGCAGGTAGTAGGCGTCATAGTAGCCATGCGACAACACGTAAGTGCCTATCATGATGCGGCGCTTCACCTCCGCGCCAAAGCCCTGTGCGCGCGACTTCTCGTACATATCGGTGAGGTCGCTGTACTCGGGCGCGCGGTAGCCGTAGCGCACGCCGTCGAAGCGCGACAGGTTGCTGGAGGCCTCGGCCGGCGCCAGCACGTAGTACACCGGTATGGACAGGCGCGAATTGGGCAGGCTGATGTCCACCACGGTGGCGCCCAGCTTCTTGTATTCGGCGATGGCAGCTTCCACCGCAGCGCCCACGTCGGCGCTCAGGCCCGCCGCGAAAAACTCCTTGGGCAGACCGATGCGCAGGCCATTCAGCGGCTTCGCCAGGTCGCGCGCGTAGTCTTCCGTTTCGCGCTGCAGGCTGGTGGAGTCGCGTTCGTCAAAACCCGCCATCACATTCAGCAACAGCGCCAGGTCTTCCGCGCTGCGCGCCATGGGGCCGGCCTGGTCGAGGCTGGAGGCAAAGGCGATCATGCCGTAGCGCGACACCACGCCATAAGTCGGCTTGAGGCCGGAAATGCCGCACAGCGCCGCCGGCTGGCGGATGGAGCCGCCGGTGTCGGTACCGGTGGCCGCCGCGCACAGGCGCGCCGCCACCGCCGCAGCGGTGCCGCCGGAGCTGCCGCCGGGCACAGCCTTGTGGTTCCACGGGTTTTTCACCGCGCCGAAATACGAGGTCTCGTTGCTGGAGCCCATGGCGAATTCGTCCATGTTGGTCTTGCCCAGATTCACCGCGCCGGCGTTGTTGAACTGGGAGATGACGTGGGCGTCATAGGGGGCGACGAAGTTCTCCAGCATGCGCGAGCCGCAGGTGGTGCGCCAACCCTGCGCGCAAAAAATATCCTTTTGCGCAATGGGGATGCCGGTGAGTGCCGCACCCTTGCCCTGCGCCAGCCGTACATCGGCGGCGCGCGCCTGCGCCAGACTGGTTTCCGGGTTCAGCGTGACATAGGCATTCAGCTCTGGGTTAAGGGCGGCAATGCGGTCGAGATAGAGCTGGGTCAGCTCGACACTGGAGATTTTTTTTCCGGCCAGCTGGCTGGAAAGCTGTTTCAGGCTTGCGTTAATCATGGAATCCTCAGAAGCGGTGATGGGTGATAGGTGATGGGTGATGCTGCTATCACCATTTACTGTTTACCTGTCACGCCTCATTCAATGACCTGCGGCACCAGGTAGAGGCCGCGCTCCACCTGCGGTGCGACGGACTGGAACAGCTCGCGCTGGTTACCCTCGGTCACCACATCCTCGCGCAGACGCTGGCCCAGCTCCTGCGCATGGGCCATGGGCTCGATGCCGCTGGTGTCCACGGCCTGCATTTCGGCAATGAGTTCAAAGATGTTGTGCAGTTGCGCGTGGGCGGTATGCATTTCCTGCTCGGTCATGGCCAATCTGGCCAGGCGGGCCACTTTTTTTACGTCGTCTGTACTTAGGGACATATTCGGTGTTAAGGCTTTATCAAAACAAGTTTAATAGGGTATCATAAACCCCTTTGCAGGCGCACCCCTTCTACTTTCGAGGCACTCTTATGTTCGGTTTTGTTGACAGCTATTTTTCAAACGATTTGGCGATTGATCTGGGTACGGCCAACACGCTGATCTGGGCGCGGGGTGTGGGTATCGTTCTGGACGAACCCTCGGTGGTTGCCATCCGTCAGGAAGGCGGCCCCAACGGCAAGAAGGTCATCCAGCAGGTCGGCCTCGCCGCCAAGCAGATGCTGGGCCGCACGCCGGGCAACATCACCGCGATACGCCCGATGAAGGACGGCGTGATCGCCGACTTCACCGTCACCGAACAGATGCTCAAGCAGTTTATCCGCCGCGTGCACAAGTCCAGCATCTTCACCCCCAGCCCGCGCATCGTCATTTGCGTACCCTGCGGCTCCACCCAGGTTGAGCGCCGCGCCATCCGCGAATCCGCCTTCGGCGCCGGCGCGCGCCGCGTGGAGTTGATTGAAGAGCCGATGGCGGCAGCCATCGGCGCCGACCTGCCGATCGAGGAAGCCACCGGCTCCATGGTGGTGGACATTGGCGGCGGCACCACCGAGGTGGGCGTCATCTCCCTCGGTGGTGCGGTGTATTCCGGCTCCGTGCGCGTGGGCGGCGACAAGCTGGACGAAGCCATCATCAACTACATCCGCCGCAACTACGGCATGCTGATCGGTGAGACCACCGCCGAGCAGATCAAGAAGGAAATCGGCTCTGCCTTCCCCGGCAGCGAAGTGCGCGAAATGGAAGTGCGCGGCCGCAACCTGGCCGAAGGCGTGCCACGCAGCTTCACCATTTCCAGCAACGAAATCCTGGAAGCACTGACCGACCCGCTCAACAGCATCGTCAGCGCAGTGAAAACCGCCCTGGAACAGACTCCGCCCGAACTGGGCGCCGACATTGCCAGCAAGGGCATGGTGCTCACCGGCGGCGGCGCCCTGTTGCGCGATATCGACCGTTTGCTGATGGAAGAAACCGGCCTGCCCGCAGTGATCGCCGACGATCCCCTCACCTGCGTGGTACGCGGCTCCGGCAAGGCGCTGGATCGCATGGACAAGTTCAGCAACATCTTCACCAAAGAATAGATTCTGTGCTGTTTGTTATTCGTGATTTCCTAGCGTTTCAGTACCATGGATAACACCAGCTCATTCCGCTTCTTCAATCGCGGCCCCAGCCCGGTAGCGCGCTTGGTTTTCTTTGCTCTGCTCTCGCTGCTGCTCCTGTTTGTCGACGCGCGCTACAAATACCTTGAATCCTCGCGCCGGGTGATTTCCATCGTGGTGCAACCGCTGCAGCGCCTTACCACCATGCCCGGCGTGGTCTGGCATGAGGTCAGCGGCTACTTCGAGACCCAGAGCAATCTTATCCGTGACAATGCGGCACTCAACCAGCAGCACAATCTGGACGCGGCGCAACTCTTGCAGCTGCAGGTGCTGCAGGCCGAGAACGCGCAGCTGCGCAAACTGCTGGACGTGCAGCAACAAGCCGATTACCCCATGCAGCTGGCCGAGATTGTGTACATCGAACGCGACATCTTCAGGCGCAAGGTGTTCGTCAACAAGGGCTCCAACAGCAATGTGCTGATCGGCCAGGTGGTGATGGACAGCACCGGCATCGTGGGGCAGGTTACCCGCGTGTTCCCGTGGCTCTCCGAGATCACGCTGATCACCGACAAGGATCATGCCGTGCCGATACAGATCTTGCGCACAGGGCTACGTGCGGTCGTATTCGGCTCGGGCGACATCAGCAATCTGGCACTGCGTTACATGCCCATCAGCTCTGACATCCTGCCCGGCGACGTACTGGTGACTTCAGGCCTGGACGGCACTTACCCACCCGGCTTGCCGGTGGCCAAGGTGGTCAAGATCGAGCGCGATGCCGCCTATCCGTTTGCGCGCATCTCCTGCGTCCCTATCGCCGGAGTTGACCAGCAACGCCAGCTGTTGATTGTTTCGGGCTTGCCCAAGCTGCCCGAGCCGCCGCCCGAAACAGACGCGCAGTCCCTAGACAAGGCCAGAAAAAACAAGCGGAGGATGCCGTGAACGCCAGCATGCCCAAGGATCAGGAATTCCTGCTGCCGGTGACCGGCACCTTCATCAGCCTGAGCCTGCTGGTGGCGCTGCTGCTGAACTGGATGCCGCTGCATGGAATATGGCTGGCATTGCGCCCGGATTTTGTGGCGCTGGTGCTGCTCTACTGGTGCACGCACAAGCCGCACCGCATCGGCATCGGTATCGCCTGGGCAATCGGCATCTTTGCCGATGTTGCTGATGCCTCGCTGTTTGGCCAGCATGCCCTGTCCTACACCGTGCTCGCCTTCGGCGGAGTCATGTTGCACAGGCGCGTACAGATGTTTGATGTGCGCGAGCAGTCGATGCAGGTGTTCCCGCTGCTGTTGATCAGTTACTCCGCCTATGTCGTCGTGCACTGGCAACTGCACAATTATGTCGCCTGGGAATATTTCCTCGGTAGCGCAACCTCGGCCCTGCTGTGGGCGCCGATGACCATACTGCTGCAAACCCTGCGCCGTCCACGCTCAGACCCCAACGAACTATGAAGCGCCATGTCGAGCTGAAAAACCATCAGCGCGAAATCTATTTCTTCCGCCTGCGCCTGATACTCAGCCTCGGCTTTGTGCTGGTGCTGCTGTTTATCCTGCTGTCGCGCTTCTTCTATCTGCAGGTTGTCAAACAGGGCTATTTCAAGACGCTGGCGGACAACAACCGCATCTCCGTCGTACCCATCGTGCCCAACCGCGGCCTGATCATGGATCGCAACGGCATCGTGCTGGCGCAAAACTATTCCGGCTACACCCTGGAAATTGCTCCCGGCAAGGTGATGGATCTGGAAGGCACCATAGATGCACTGGCGCAGCTGGTCGACATCCAGCCGCGCGACCGCAAGCGCTTCAGGAAGCTGCTGTCGGAATCGCACACCTCGGAAACCCTGCCCATCCGCACCCGCCTTACCGACGTGGAAGTGGCGCGCTTCGCGGCACAGCGCTACCGCTTTCCGGGCGTGGAAATCAAGGCGCGATTGTTCCGCGAATACCCTTACAGCGACCATATGTCGCACCTGATAGGCTACATCGGCCGCATCAACGACAAGGACGTGAAGCAACTGGAAGACAACAACATGGCCGGCAACTATCGCGGCTCCGATTACATCGGCAAGATCGGCGTGGAGCAGAGTTACGAGAACGAGCTGCACGGCATCACCGGTTTTGAACAGGTGGAGGTGGACGCCGGCGGACGCGGTGTGCGCGTGCTGTCGCGCACCACCCCGCAATCCGGCCATAGCCTGATATTGACGCTGGACGCCAAATTGCAGGAAGTTGCCGAGCTGGCATTCGGCAACTATCGCGGCGCACTGGTGGCCATCGACCCGAGCAACGGTGAAGTGCTGGCCTTTGTCAGCAAGCCTGGCTACGACCCCAACCTGTTTGTCGACGGCATCGACACCGAGAACTGGGATGCACTGAACAACTCGCCCGATGTGCCGCTGAACAATCGCGCCCTGCGCGGCCAGTATCCGCCCGGCTCCACCATCAAGCCATTCATGGCGCTGGCCGGTCTGGAGTACAACATACGCGAGCCGGCTTACAGCATCAGCGACCCCGGTTACTTCACCCTGCAAGGCAGCAGCCACCACTATCGCGACTGGAAAGCCGGCGGCCATGGCCGTGTGGATCTGTTCAAATCCATCGTCATTTCCTGCGACACCTATTACTACGGCCTCGCCACCGAGCTGGGCATAGACAATATGCACGAGTTCCTGCAGCAATTCGGCTTTGGCAAACCCACCGGGCTGGATATGGAGGGCGAGGCAGCAGGCCTGCTGCCCTCGTCCGAGTGGAAGATGCGCCGCTACAAGCAGATCTGGTACCCCGGCGACACCGTCTCTGCCGGCATCGGCCAGGGTTACAATCTGGTCACCCCGATGCAGCTGGCTTATGCCACGGCAGTGCTGGCCAATGATGGCGTGGGCTATCGCCCGCACCTGGTCAAACAGGTAATGCGCGATGCAGAACATGAGGCTCCGCCGGAACAGCCGGTGGTTGCCATGGACCTGAAGCTGCCTGCAGAACACATCGCCCTGGTGAAACGCGCCATGGTTGCCGTTACCCAGCCCGGCGGCACGGCTGCGGGGGCAAGCGCCGGCGCCAGCTACAAGTTTGGCGGCAAGACCGGCACCGCGCAGGTGATAGGTATGAAGCAGAACGAGAAATATGTGGCAAGCCAGATATCCGAACGCAACCGCGACCATGCCTGGTTTATCGCCTTCGCTCCCGCAGACAAGCCGCGCATTGCACTGGCCGTGCTGGCGGAAAACGGCGGCCACGGCGGCTCGACTGCCGCACCGATTGCGCGCAAGGTGATTGACTACTACCTGCTCGGCAAGGCGCCGAAACCGTTGCAGAACGTCACCGACAGCCCGGAGAAGGAAGATGATTAACAGCCTGAAGCGGCGCTTTGTCGCCCACCTCGACCCCGTGTTGATGTATGCGCTGGGCGGGCTGATGTTTGTCAGCCTGGTGCTGATGTACAGCGCCAGCGACGGCAACTGGGGTCGCGTGCTGGGTCAGCTGGTCAATATCGTCGTGGCCTTTACCGCGCTGTGGGTTGTGGCCAACATGCCGCTGCACTACCTGATGCGCATCGCCGTGCCCATCTACGTGACAGGCATGTTGCTGTTGCTGGGCGTGATGTCGCCCCTGGGCGTCAACAGCCACGGCGCGACGCGCTGGCTCAACATCGGCGTGGCCACCATACAGCCCTCAGAGCTGATGAAAATCGCCGTGCCGCTAATGATGGCCTGGTATTTCGAGAAACACGAAGCCACCCTTACCCTGAAAAATTATTTTGTCGCCACACTGCTGCTGGCTGTCCCCGTGGCGCTGATACTGAAACAGCCCGATCTCGGCACCGGCCTGCTGATCGCTGCCAGCGGTTTTTACGTACTGTTTCTCGCCGGCCTGTCCTGGCGCATCATGACCGGCATGGCCGTACTGGCGGCGGCCAGCGCACCCTTCCTGTGGCACGCCATGCACGACTACCAGCGCCACCGCATCCTGATGCTGCTCGACCCCTCGCAGGACGCGCTGGGCAAGGGCTACCACACCATCCAGGGCATGATCGCGGTGGGCTCCGGCGGCCTGATCGGCAAGGGCTACATGAACGGCACACAGACCCATCTGGATTTCCTGCCGGAACGCATGACCGACTTCATCTTCGCCGTCTACTCGGAAGAATTCGGCCTGCTCGGCAACCTCATCCTGCTTGCACTCTACGGTGTGGTCATCGCGCGCGGCTTCATCATCACCGCCAACGCCTCCACCTACTTCACCCGCCTGATGGCCGGCTCCATCACGCTCACCTTCTTCACCTACACCTTCGTCAACATGGGCATGGTCAGCGGCATCCTGCCGGTGGTAGGCGTGCCCCTGCCCCTGATCAGCTACGGCGGCACCTCCATGGTCACGCTATACCTGGGCATGGGCATGCTGATGAGCATACATTCACACAAGAAACTGGTTCAAAGCTAGGAGCACACAGATGAACAAACAGATCGCCTTGGCAACCCTGACAGCCGTGCTGCTCGCCGCCTGCAGCAGCACGCCACGCAAAGCGGAGACACCCGCACGCGCTCCCGTTACCGACCTCAAGCCGGGTGGTGCGGCCGCTGCAAGTACTGGCAGCGCACCGCTACCAACATCCGGCAGCGGCGGCTACCTCGCCGGCGACGGCCCCGGCGCCGACATCCCGGACAACCTGGACAGCACGCCCGATGCCGTTCCGCGCGCCGAGCCGCTGCACCGCTACGCCAACCGCCCGTACACCGCACTGGGTCAGAAATATGTTCCGCTGACTGCGGCCGGCAACTACAAGGAACGCGGCATCGCCTCCTGGTACGGCAAAAAATTCCACGGCCAGCGCACCTCCATAGGCGAGATCTATGACATGTACGGCATGAGCGCAGCACACACCACCCTGCCCATCCCCAGCTACGCCCGCGTCACCAACCTGGCCAACCGCAAATCCGTGATCGTGCGCGTCAACGACCGCGGCCCCTTTGCGCATGAGCGCATCATCGACCTCTCCTACACCGCGGCGCACAAACTGGGCCTGGTGGGCAATGGCAGCGGCGAAGTGGAAGTGGAAAGCATCCCCAGCGACGGCAGCATGCCCCTGGCCAGCGCACCGATTTACAGCAAGCCGTTGCCTCCAGCCGTCATCGCCGCTCCGGCATTGCCAGTGGTGACCGAGGGCACAAAATCGCCAGCGGGCAATGTGTACCTGCAACTGGGCGCCTTCAAGTCCGAAGACGGCGCCAGGGGATTCCTGGCCCGCATGCGCGAGGAGCTGGGTGATAGCGGCAAGCAGCTAAGCCTGTTTGAAAAGGATGGATTGACGCGGGTGCATATCGGGCCGTATGTGAGCCAGGATGCGGCGCGGGCTAGTGCGGTTAAGTTGCAGGCTAAGTTGAGGTTTAAGCCGATGGTGAGCGTGCATTGATTGGTTGCTTAAATTTCACTTTGTAGAGTCATGCGGTCATTCGAACTTATGGCTCTTCTTGTTGTGACTGGTGTATTTTCCGTCATAGCGTTTGACCCATGGACACCTCGTTTGGAATCGCTCTCAGTTGAAACAGCATATGTCAAAGATGTGCGACCACAGTCGCATTCGACAACCGTTATATTTGTAACAGAAAAAGGGACGTTGCTTACCTGCAAGTCCGGCTGGAAAGGCACTTTGAGTATTTGCCCACATCACTTGTTGCAAAATTCACTGATGAACAGCACACCATTGAGGGTATGGCACGATGGAAGTAGCGTATATCAGGTAGAGGGCGCTGGTAAATTACTCATTGATTATTCGTTCTACACTGATCGCCGTTGGTTTTCGGCCATTGCAGCAGTCATTTTCTCTATTCCACTCTGGATTGCTTTGGGAAGAAAAATCGGACTGATAAATAAATCTTACTCAACATAAATTATTTAAAACGCGTAGGGCAATGACCGTTGGTTATTGCACCGCATGTAATTTCAAAAGCAACACCGTCGGGGGCAGCCCGACAGCTGGTTACCTTTCTTGCTTCGCCAAGAAAGGTAACCGAAAGAAGGCGAACCCTGCCGTATCGCCCTTCGGGTTCCTTCGGTCGAGCAATAAAATTGGGCGGCTGCGCAACTCGCCCTCAGCGATACAGAAGGGTGCCCAAACCCCGAGTGCATGGTGCATCGGTTTAATTCAGATGGCTTTGAGTCGTAATGTACTAAACCCCTCCCAACCTCCCCTTGTCAGGGGAGGAGCGGTTCGGCACTCCCCCTGTCAAGGGGGAGATGGAGGGGGTTTGCTGTTGGGGTTTGCTTCTCAATCCCCCTTATCCGCCACCGAGTAGCACAGGCAAGACAGGGGATTTCGACGAGCACTGTTTGAGCTCCGCGGCAGGGCACGGTTTGTGTGCGCTGCTAGGGCAATGGAATGGACACCTCCCACCTAAACGGCATCGTAATGTGCCAGACTGAAAGTCCAACCAATCAGTCAAAAGGAGGAGGTGTGA
>JAHFQY010000058.1 GCA_023259065.1 Nitrosomonadales bacterium | reverse complement strand
GTTACCCATGACGGTGCGGTGGTGGTGCGCGATCACCTGCTGCTCGCCAGTAACGTATTGCTGCCCTTGTCTAAGAAAGATCTCGATCACCGCTTTGGCACGCGGCACCGCGCCGCCATCGGCGCTACCGAACACACCGATGCGGTGGGCGTTGTGGTATCCGAAGAAACCGGGCAGATCAGCATTGCCGAGTACGGCATCATTTACAGCAACCTGACCAAAGAAAAATTAAGCGATCGTTTGTTTGAGATTTTTCACGTACCCCAGGAGCAACAGGTCAAACCCACATGAGCCGCTTGTCGGTGCAAGCTCTGGCCAAGGCCAAACGCGAGGGTCAGCCGCTCGTGGCCTTGACGGCCTATGATGCCGCCTTTGCGCGACTGATCGATCAGACGGGCGTGGATATCATCCTCGTAGGCGATTCGGTGGGTAATACCCTGCTGGGTTTCGACTCCACTTTGCCGGTGACCCTGACAATGATGTGTCATCACGCTGCCGCCGTTGCACGCGGAAGCCAGCGGGCCTTGCTGGGGGTAGATGTGCCTTTTGGTGTCTGTCAGCAGAGCCACGACCGCGCGCTGGCAGATTTGCGCTTGCTGGCACAGGACAGCGGCTGCCAGTTTGTCAAAATCGAAGGCGCTGAAGAGGTAGCTTTAATTGAAGCTTGCGTGGCCATGGGCGTGCCGGTCATGGGACATCTTGGATATCTTCCGCAGCAACTGGCCAAGATTGGAAAACCCACTGCCTTTGGCCGCACGCCTGCCGAGGTGGAGCGCCTGACACAGGATGCCCGGGCACTTGAACGCGCAGGTGTTTGCGCCCTGGTACTTGAGATGGTGCCCTCCACGGTTGCCAAGGCACTGACGGCCATGCTTTCGATACCGACCATTGGTATCGGTTCCGGGCCGCATTGCGATGGACAGATTTTAGTGCTGCATGATGTGCTTGGTCTTGATCCGCGCTTTCAACCCAGGTTTTCAAAACGTTACGCCCATTTGGATGTAGAAATTTCCAAGGCGGTGACGGCTTACGTTGAGGATGTGCGCCAGCATCGCTTTCCCGACGCAACGCATTCACCTTACTAAAACCACACGTCCATGGGTCATCCTCTGATTCTGGCAGCCTTGGCGCTGACGCTCGCAGACATTGTGGTGGCGGGCTTGGCCTGGCCGCTGTTGCTTGTGCTTGCAAGCGTCTGGCTGGGTTTGGCATTACTGGCTATTTTTCCGCGCCCGCGCTTGCGTCCGGCGCTGTGGTTGCTGCTCCTGTTCGCCATCGGCGTGATGTATGTTGATCTGCGTGTGACCGGTGCGCTGCCTTTGGCACAACGGCACGGCCCGCAGATTGCCAGCCTGAACAAGCTGAAACAACGTTGCGTGCAAGTGATTCATGCACACGTGCCCGCGCCCTACGATGCCCTGTTGGGGGGTCTGCTACTGGGGGTGTCAGCCTCGCCGCTGCCAGAGGAATGGAACGAATTGTATCGCCGCACTGGCGTGACCCATCTTTTGGTGGTCAGCGGCAGCCAGATTGCCTTGCTGGTTGGCGTTTGCAGCGCCTGCGCACGCGCGTTGCGTCTGCCGCCTTTGGCAAGTTTTGCGCTTACCAGTGTTGTGAACGTTGCTTTTGTGCTGATGACGGGTGCCGATCCCAGCGTCACGCGGGCGGGTATCATGGCCGAAATCATGTTGCTGGGCTTGTGGCTGGGCCGCAGCAGCTACGCCCCGCTGACCTTTGCGCTGGCCTGGTTGCTGATGCTGCTGTATGAGCCACGTTATCTGTTCATGCCCGGATTTCAACTTTCGTTTGCCGCCACCGCAGCCTTACTGTGGATTGCGCCAGCCTTCGAAAAAAAAATTGCGCTTGCATTTGGGCCGCCTGAAAAACGCAACGCCTGGCAAAATGGCCTGTCGGGGCTGCTGGCGCTGGCCATGGCTCCCAGTCTGGTGACGCTGCCGCTTGTCATGCAGAACTTTAGCAGCCTGTCACTGGCTTCATTTGTCAGCAACTTGCTGGTGACGCCCTGGGTAGAGCTTGTGGTGCTCGGGGGCTTTGCAGGCACGTTTATCGGACTTATCTTTGGCCCTTTGGCACATATTGTCTTTCAGGGTCTATGGGGGCTGATGTGGTGTATGCAGCACATGCTGCAATTCATTGGCCAGCTGCCGTATGCCTACTTGCACGTCAAAGCGCCCGGCTGGTTCTTTGTCGGGGTCTGCATGGCTGCGGTCATGCTCCTGGCACAGCGCTGGCACCACGACCGGCGCTTGTCTGCGCGGGACGGACTCTGGCTGTTTACCCTTTTGATGCTGTCCTTGGGCGCAGCGCTTGTGCCACGACCTGGCGCGGGCAGCGCGCCCGTGCTGGCACAAGTGTCTTTTTTAGACGTGGGTCAGGGCGATGCCGCCGTCTTGTTGTTTCCCAGGGGCCGCGTGGCGCTCATCGATGGTGGAGGCCAGGTTGAGTATGGTTCCGCGCCTGCAAAGAATTTCAAGAGTCCTGGAAAAAAAGTTTTGCTCCCCTATTTGCGTCGCCAAGGCGTTAATAAAGTAGACGTCATGTTGTTGTCGCACGCGCACGCCGACCATTTAGAAGGTTTGCTCGATGTGCTTAAAGTTCTGCCGGTGGGGCTGGTGCTTGATCCGGGACTGCCCTACGATACCGCGCTGTACCGGGAATTTTTAGAAACTTTGCGGGTAAAAAAAGTGCCTTACAAACATGCCCGTCGCGGTCAGCACATGGCCTTGTCTCCCGATTGCGATTTACGGATATTGCATCCCGATCAGCCTTTTTTATCAGGCACGGCTTCGGACATCAACAATAATTCGGCCGTTGCCCGCCTGGATTGCGCCGAAACCCAGGTGCTGTTTACCGGAGATATCGAAGCCGACGCCGAACAGCTGCTGCTGACCTTGCCCGAACTTTCTGAAGTCACGGTTTTAAAAGTGCCGCATCATGGCAGCCATAGTTCGAGCAGCGCGGCCTTTCTTGAACGCATTCATCCGCAGCTGGCTGTGATTTCGTGCGGCCGCCATAACCATTTTGGCCATCCGCATCGCGACGTGTTGGAACGCTTGCGGCAGCAAGGCTGCGCGATCTACCGCACCGACGAAAACGGCAATATCGAACTGTACGTTCACAACCAAAATGTATCGGTACGGTTACAGCCATCCTGGAAAAGACTGCCTTACGTGTTGCAGGCCATGATCAAAAGCACTACGTTTCGCCCCCGGTAAGGCCGCACATTGTTTGCTCGTAACAGAATCTTTCTTGGATCGCAGTTCCCTTGGCCATACGATGATGCCTGGCACACGTGTATACCGTTTGATATACGCCAGCGTCTCCGAGGTCAGTCGTGCGTTCTGGAGGTAGACGTGGGTGGGCCTTAGCTCTAGCCGCACACCCAGTGCCCGCGCCAGTTCTTCGGCCTCGGGCAAAAAGAGCGCGCTTTCGCAGTGTGTCAGCAGCAGCAGGCGCAGCGACTGACCGATGGCTTGAGCCTTGCGCACGCTGGCGCGCACAAGTTCAAAGTGGTGTTCTCCGCCAATGCGGTCATTGTCCGCTTCGAGCGGGTGATTAAGCACCAGACACAATTCATCCACCCAGGGCCGGATACGTTCGGCCATGGCCGGATAGCGCATTCCGGGCGTATAAAGCCACAGTGCCTTAAACCAAGGCTGCGCTTGTTGCAGGAGATCGGCAAGCTGGGGATACAACAAGGGATCGCCGCCTCCCAGATGCAAACACACTTTTGCACCGGCCAGTGCCTTTAAATCACACAAGACGTCTGACAACGGAAGGTAATCTTGTTGATGCGGCGCTTGCTGCCATAAACTGCAGAACTC
>JAHFQY010000025.1 GCA_023259065.1 Nitrosomonadales bacterium | reverse complement strand
CAAACAGGTCAGACCGGCGTAGGTGACTCAGTGTAACTCGATGGCTCACTGTCGAAGCAGCACCCGGCAAAGCCGCTAGGGCGATTTGAGACTTACGCGCGAATTCCATCATGGCTCGGGTGTTTGCTACCCAACAGGAAGCCGGATATACGGAAGCAGTTTCACCCAAAACCATCAACACGAGTTGCTTGCAAAACGGGAGGTGTCCATATACGAGTTGCGCAGCCGCCCAATTTTGTTGCTCGACCGAAGGAACCCGAAGGGCGATACAGCAGGGTTCGCCTTTTCTTGGGTTACTTTCTTTTGGCGAAGCAAAAGAAAGTGACTAGCTGTCGGGCTACCCCCGACGGTTTGCCTTGAACCCCTGCGGCACAATGTCCGTTGCTCATCACTCCCTGACTAGCTGTTACCCATCTCCCTGGACTAAAGCGTTACCGATGAGCATGAGCCATCCCGCTAGCCCATTGTCCCTGCGCCCTTGGCGGCACGCAGATGCAGCAAGCCATCGTTTCATGGATTTATCCCCGCTTTTCGACTATCATGTCGGCCTGTTTTCGACCGGTATCCGGTTCGCAAAACACCGATTTCACGAATTGGCGGGTCTCCCCGCATTGTGGTGTAGTAAACCTGGTCAGGTCCGGAAGGAAGCAGCCATAGCTATTACTGCAAGTGCCGGGGGTAAGGCTCGCCTCCTTATTTATCGAGGGTGTTGCACTCGACAGGCAGGAGAGGGTTAGGGCGGATGTCAGCGACTTCAGTGTTGGCGCGCAAATGGCGCCCCAGGAATTTTGCCCAGCTGGCCGGGCAGGAGCATGTCGTGCAGGCCTTGAGCAATGCACTGACGCAAAACCGCCTGCACCATGCCTACCTCTTCACCGGCACGCGCGGTGTGGGCAAGACCACCATCGCGCGCATCTTTGCCAAATCCCTGAATTGCCAAAGCGGCATCACCGCCACGCCGTGCGGCACCTGTAGCGCCTGCGCCGAAATCGACAGTGGGCGTTTTGTTGACCTGATCGAGCTGGACGCGGCCTCCAACACCCAGGTGGACAATATGCGCGAGCTGCTGGAAAGTGCGCTGTATGCGCCCACCAGCGGGCGCTTCAAGGTTTACATCATCGACGAAGTGCACATGCTGTCGAAGTCAGCCTTCAACGCCATGCTGAAGACGCTGGAAGAGCCGCCCGCGCATGTGAAATTCATCCTCGCCACTACCGATCCGCAGAAGATTCCGGTCACCGTGCTGTCGCGCTGCCTGCAGTTCAACCTCAAACAGCTGCCGCCTGCGCTGATCCTCGAACACCTGAAATATGTGCTGGGGCAGGAGGCGATACCGTTCGAGACGGGTGCTTTGACTCTGGTGGCAAGGGCGGCGCAGGGCAGTATGCGCGATGCGCTGAGCCTGATGGACCAGGCAATTGCCTACTCCGACTCCAAGGTGGAAGAGGCGACGGTGCGCAACATGCTGGGCGCCATCGACCAGAGCTATCTGTTTGACCTGCTGCAAACCCTGCATGCGCGCGATGGCGCCGGGCTGCTGCGCATAGCCGACGACATGGCGATACGCAGTATGGCGTTTGATGCGGCCTTGCAGGATGTGGCGTCATTGCTGCATCGCATCGCGCTGGCGCAGACCGTGCCGCAGGCGATACCCGACGACGAGCCGGAGCGCGCGCGCCTGATGCAACTGGCGCAGCAGTTCAGCGCCGAGGAGATCCAGCTGTATTACCAGATCGCCATTCACGGCCGCAACGAGATAGACCTGGCTCCGGATGAATATGCAGGCTTCACAATGACGCTGTTGCGCATGCTGGCCTTTATGCCTGCCGGCACGGTACAAACGCAGCAGGCAGCGCCCGCGGCCAAAGCGGCGGAGCCGGCGAGGGCGGCTCCGCCTGTGACGCAAACCGCAGCACAGCACAGGGTTGCGGAGCCTGCGCCTGTGGCTGCTGCGCCAACACCTTCTGCACCAGCACCCTCTGCACCAATGCCTTCTACACCTGGCCTGCTGGACTGGAACGCGCTGCTGGCGCAGTTGAACGTGCAGGGCATGGCGCGCGAGCTGGCCAAGAATTGTGTGCTGGACAGTTTTGTCGAGGGCAAGCTGAGCCTGAGCTTGGCGCCGCAGCACAAGCAGTTCCTCACCAACAAGATTGCGCAGGACAAGCTGCAGGCGGCATTGAGCGAATATTTTGCACAACCGGTGCGGCTGGCTTTGGCGGTGGGCGCGCCGGCTACTGCGGCGACCCCCGCGGTGATGGAGCAGCAGGAAAAACAGTCGCGTCAGCAGGCTGCAGTCAGCGCGCTCGAGGATGACCCCTTCGTGCGCGAGGCGCAGGCGCAGCTGGATGCGCAGCTGGTCGAGAATTCAATCAAGTTCATACAACAGTAATTCGGAGGAAGCAGTAATGATGAAGGGCGGATTAGGCGGTCTGATGAAGCAGGCCCAACAGATGCAGGCCAATATGAAGAAGGCGCAGGAAGAACTGGCGACGATAGAGGTTGAGGGCCAGTCCGGTTCCGGCATGGTCAAGGTCACCATGACCTGCGCGCATGAAGTGCGCCGCGTGAAGCTGGACGACAGCGTGATGGACGACAAGGAAATGCTGGAAGACCTGATCGTGGCGGCATTGACCGATGCGGTGAAGCAGGTTTCAGCCACCACCAAGGCGAAGATGAGCGGCTTCAGTGCGGGCTTGCCGCCCGGCATGAGTCTGCCGTTCTGAATTCCGGGCAGGAATGAAGACACCTTCCAGTCTGGAGGCATTGATCGTGGCGCTGCGCGCCCTGCCTGGAGTGGGGCCCAAGTCCGCCCAGCGCATGGCTTACCACCTGCTGCAACGCGACAAGCCCGCAGCCCTGCGTCTGGCCCAGTCGCTGAATCACGCGGTGGAAAGCATCCACCACTGCGCCAAGTGCAATAATTTTTCCGAGGAAGAAATCTGCGAGTTGTGCCGTTCACCGCGGCGTGACACCCATTTGCTGTGCGTGGTGGAGATGCCAGCCGACCTGCTGATGATGGAGCAGGCGCAGTGTTATCGCGGCATGTATTTTGTATTGATGGGACGCTTGTCGCCGCTGGACGGCATCGGTGCGCGCGAGCTGCATCTGGAGAGGCTGGTGAAGCGCGCGCAGGAGCAGCCCTGCGAGGTGATACTGGCGACCAATTTCACCGTGGAGGGCGAGGCTACGGCGCATTACATCGCCACCCTGCTGCGCGCGCAGGGCATCCAGGTGTCGCGCATAGCGCGCGGCCTGCCGGTGGGCGGCGAACTGGAGCATGTGGATAGCGGCACCTTGGCACAGGCGGTGCTGGAACGACGTGAGGTACAGGGATGAGCGAGCAAGGTGAACGGCTGCAAAAAGTACTGGCGCAGGCCGGTGTCGGTTCGCGTCGCGAGATGGAAGAATGGATATCCGCCGGGCGCGTGACACTGAATGGTGAAGTGGCCACGCTGGGGATGCGCGCGGTCGAGGGAGATGTGATACGTGCAGACAGCCGCACCATCACCGTCAAGGCGCAGGCGGAGCAGGGCCTGCCGCGCGTGCTGCTGTACCACAAGCAGGAAGGTGAGATTGTCAGCCGCGATGATCCGGAAAAGCGCACCAATGTGTTCGAAAAATTGCCCAAGTTGCGCGGCCAGAAATGGATTGCGATTGGCCGCCTGGACTACAACACCAGCGGCCTGCTGATCTTTACCACCTCGGGCGAGTTGGCAAACCGTTTGATGCACCCGCGCTTTGAGGTGGAACGCGAGTATGCGGTGCGCGTGCAGGGCGAGATGACGCCCGAGCAGATGCGCCAGATGACCAAGCAGGGCATAGAGCTGGAAGACGGGCTGGTCAAGTTTGACAAGCTGAGCGA
Source organism: Nitrosomonadales bacterium (assembly GCA_023259065.1). Lineage (GTDB taxonomy): Bacteria > Pseudomonadota > Gammaproteobacteria > Burkholderiales > Gallionellaceae > 39-52-133. The sequence continues at coordinate 31,727 of JAHFQY010000025.1, read as the reverse complement.
TGAAGGCGGCGAGGGCTTCAACCATTGGTACCGGCTGGTGCTGAGGGAGGGGCGCAACCGCGTGGTCAGGCGCACTTTTGAGGCGCTGGGCCTGACGGTGAGCCGCTTGATGCGGGTGCGTTTCGGCATCGTGAACCTGCCACCCAGCATCAAGCGCGGCAAAATGGCCGAGCTGGGCGAGGGCGAGGTGGGGATGATCCTGGACTGGGTGGGCCTGGTGGCGGAAGCGCCTGCCGAAGCCGATGCCGCAGACGAGCCTGCGGCAAAAAATGCGCGCAGCATGGCTGGAAAAGCACCGCAACGCGCTGAACCACGGCAACGTGGCGGCGTTGCGGCAGAAGCAGGCAGGGCGCGCCCGCGTCAGGGCAAGGTGGAGGCGGACAAAGGACGTCCCCGCCAGGGCAAGCCGGTAACGCCCCGCGGCAGGCATGGGCATAAAACTAAAGCTGGCGTGAAAGGCTAAGTATCATTAAAATTCGCGGGGTTGGGTGATATTGCTCAATAATGTGGCAATGCGGGCAGTCAATTACATCGGATAGGTTGAATGGAAGAACGCGGTAACAAAACCATCATATGCAGTGTGTTGTTTCTGGATATTGTGGAGTACTCAAAGAAGTCTGTTTCAGGGCAAATCTCCCTGAAGGAGCGCTTTAACGCCTTCCTGTCGACCGCAATTCGCGATATTCCCGCCACTGACCGAATTATTCTGGATACAGGTGATGGCGCCGCCATCAGTTTTCTTGGCGATATTGAGGATGCCCTGCAGGTGGCACTGAGCATGCGCGCAAACCTACTCAGCGAGGGGGTGCACCTTGATCCGCCGCTGCTGGTGCGCATGGGCATCAATCTGGGACCGGTGCGCCTGGTCAAGGACATCAACAGCCAGCCCAACATCGTCGGTGATGGCATCAACGTCGCGCAGCGCGTGATGGGCTTTGCCGATGTGGGGCAGCTGCTGGTGTCGCGTTCCTATTACGACGCGGTGTCGCGCCTGTCGCAGGAATATGCCGGCATGTTCCATTATCAGGGTTCGCGCACCGACAAGCACGTGCGCGAACACGAGATTTACGCAATCGGCTACCCTGGCGAATTCACGCTGACACAGCACAAGCTGGCCAGCCATAATCAGGAAAAAAATGGCGTTTCAGGCCTGATGGGAAAGGTTGGCGGCGGGCTGACCGGTGTTTATGGAATTATTAAAAGATCTTCCGCCACAAGCCGGGCAATCGTGGCTGGAGTTCTGCTGCTGCCATTTCTGGTGTGGGGCGCATATCTGGCCTTTATGTCACATCGCCCGGCAGCGCCAGCCAAGCAGGTTGTAGTGCGTTACTACCCTGACATGGAGCAATCACCGTCGGTGAAGGTCTCGGCATCGTCGTCCGTAACCAATGCTACCGCATCAAAGAAATCAGGCAAGGATGCAGGCACAGGCGAGCAGGCCGGCAGCGAAAATATTCAACCCAAAAAAATAGCCCGTGTACGCACGCTGCAGGAGACTGCCGGCAAGGCGGCGGTGGTTAATATTTCAGTGCAACCTTGGGGAGAGGTTTATCTGGATGGTAGAATGCAGGGCGTAAGCCCGCCTTTGATTGAGTTGCAGGTGGCCTCGGGCAAACACGAAATTGAAATTCGCAATTCGACTTTCAAAGTGTACAAGCAAACGATACAAGTCAAAGCTGGCGAAAAAATAAAAATAAAGCACAAGTTCGTCAATTAGCAAGGTTGGAGAGATCAGGATGACGAACGTGCGTTATGTTTTACTGTTGGGCATTGCTGCGCTGTTGTTAAGCGGCTGCCATGCCTTGGGAATGGGGACGTGCGATAGCCCGGTTGAGCAGAAATTGAACTACGGCGTGCTGAGTTATGAGGAAGGCAATTACCAGGCTTCCGTGACGGCACTGCAAGGTGTGATGGAAACGGGTTTAAGCAGCAAGGCAGACCAGGTGCGCGCATATAAATACCTGGCTTTTATTCATTGTGTTTCATCGCGAGAAAAAATGTGCCGGGATTACTTTAGGAAAGCACTTGAAATCGACCCTCGTTTTGACCTTGAGCCTGCGGAAGCCGGCCATCCCATATGGGGCCCCGTGTTTCGCAGCGTGAAAAACAGGCCCGCACAATTAACCCGAGCCCCAATAACCATTCATTGATAAAGAACCATGATCAGCCAGTTGGGTCGTTATAACATTATCGGTGAGCTCGGTCAGGGCGCGATGGGAACCGTCTATAAGGCGGTTGATCCGCTGATTGACCGGGTGGTTGCGATCAAGACCATTACCCTGAGCCTGGCGCTGGATGAAAAGGACGAGTACGAAGCGCGTTTTTATCAGGAAGCCAAGGCTGCAGGCCGTTTAAGCCATCCCAATATTGTCACCATCTATGATGTGGGCAAGAGCGGTGATGTCGCGTATATCGCGATGGAGTTTCTGCAGGGGCGCGAGCTGCGCGACATCCTGAATGATGGCAAGCGCATGCCTGTGGATCAGGTGATCGATATTGTGGCGCAGGTTGCCTTGGGCCTGGCCTACGCGCACGAGCATGACATCGTGCATCGCGATGTAAAGCCATCCAACATCATGGTGGTGCGCGATGGCCATGTGAAAATCACCGATTTCGGCATTGCGCGCATGGCCTCGGCATCGGTGCGTACACAGACCGGCATGGTTCTCGGTTCACCCAAATACATGTCGCCCGAACAGGTGATGGGCAAGCTGACGGACCAGCGCTCGGACATATTCTCCTTGGGCGTGATGCTGTACGAGATGCTCACCGGACAAGCGCCGTTCACGGGTGAGAATGTCAATGCCATCATGTACCAGACGCTGAATGCGGTGCCGCCGCCGCCCAGCACGCTGAGTGCGGCTGTGCCGGAAATGCTCAACTTCATTGTGGCCAAGGCATTGGCCAAGGATCTGGATGACCGCTACCAGGATGCCAAGGAATTTGCCAATGACCTGAAGGCTTGTCGTGACAGGATGCCGCGCACCGCGGCTCCTCTCGATGTCGGCAAATCACAAGCCGCTGCTACTGTGCAATTGGAGGCTATTCCCGCTGCCAGACATGTGGACAGCAGGGAAGACGAGTCGAAGCCGGTGGCAGCCGGGCTTTCTTCCGCTTTTGACTCTGCCGCCGCAACCATGCGCCTGGCAGCCTTGACGGGGACGAGCGAGGATCTCGAAGATCTCTCCAAGACATTCAAGATGCCTATTCCATCAATGGAAGAAATTAACCGGGCTGCCACCGTGATACCTGCTGCGGCAAAACCCAAAGCGGTTCCACCGGACTTTTCCAAACCTAAAGTTCAGCCTGCTGTAACGGCGCCGAAAAAACCGGAGGATGAGGAGGATGGCAGTGGCGGTAACCTGCTGTTGATCGTGATCGTGGTGCTGGTTCTGGTCGGTCTGGTTTCGGTCTTCATGTTCTGATAGTCAATTCGTTTCCCGACGAATTCAGTGCAGAAACATTTTCGTTTAAAAGCCTCACGAATTTTCGCAGCTCTCCTGCTGTTGATTCATGCACTTTCCCTTGCTGCCCTTGTAATGCTGCCAGTGTCGGGCTGGAGCAAATGGCTGTTTGCGTCCTGCTTGCTGTTTACCCTGATCTATTACCTGCGCCGTGATGCCTTGTTGTTATTGCCGGCTTCATGCGTGGCATTGCGTGTGGAGGGCGTACACGTTGTGCTGACTACCCGGGACGGCAACGAGCTGGCCGGGCATTTGCAGGGTGACAGCGTGGTGTCATCGTTTGTGGTCGTGCTGAATGTGCTGCCGCAAGGAGCTCGCTTTGCCCGTGGCGTGGTGATATTTCCTGATGCGCTTGAAGCTGAGCCGTTTCGCGAGTTGCGCATGATGTTGCGCTGGAAGCACTAACCCGCATATTTCATGAGGCCGCCCCTGGATTTACCGGTTAAGCGCATTCAATAAGGTTTGCGCAGTGCTGTAGCGCCGATCCACTTTGGACAGTGGGGCTACGCAGGTGCTGACCGGCGAAACGCGGCATCTTCACGCTCACGCTTCGCGCCCATACGTACAGTATGGGCTTGGCGCGCGAACATGAATCTGCTCGCGTATCGCGGGCCATCATCCTGCGTCCCTCATGAAATATGCGGGCTAGCGGGTGCTGAAGTTAGGCGGGGTGAGGATGCTGGGAACTGCCTGCGCCAGGGTGTCAGGGTAGTCCTTGCTGAAGTGCAGGCCACGGCTCTCGTGGCGTGACAGTGCGCATTGCACAATGAGATCCGCGCTTAATACCAGATTGCGCAATTCCAGCAAGTCGGAGGTGACGTGGAAATGATTGTAGTATTCGTTGATCTCTTCATGCAGCAGATGGATGCGGTTCTGCGCGCGTTGCAGGCGTTTGGTGGTGCGCACGATGCCAACGTAGTCCCACATGAAGCGGCGCAGCTCGGCCCAGTTGTGCGAGATCACCACGGCTTCGTCTGCATCAGTCACCTGGCTTTCATCCCATAGCGGTAATTCCACGAGCTCGCCGGCGGGCTTGGACAATATGTCGCGGGCGGCGGCCTCGGCAAAGACCAGGCATTCCAGCAGCGAATTGCTGGCCAAGCGGTTGGCGCCGTGCAAGCCGGTATGCGCGGTTTCGCCGATGGCATACAGATGCTCCACATCGGTGCGGCCATGCAGGTCGACCAGCAAGCCACCGCAGGTGTAGTGTGCCGCCGGAACCACCGGTATGGGCTCCTTGGCAATGTTGATGCCGAGATCCAGGCAGCGCGCATAGATGTTGGGGAAGTGCTGCTGCAGGAATTCCAGCGGCTGGTGCGAAATGTCGAGATATACGCAATCCAGCCCGTGCTTCTTCATTTCAAAGTCGATCGCGCGCGCCACCACATCGCGTGGAGCCAGTTCGGCGCGTTCGTCATGCCAGGGCATGAAGCGTGAGCCGTCGGGCAGCTTGAGGATGCCGCCCTCGCCGCGCACGGCCTCGCTGATCAGGAAGGACTTGGCATGGGGATGGTAGAGGCAGGTGGGATGGAACTGGACGAATTCCATATTGGCCACCCTGCATCCTGCGCGCCAGCCCATGGCGATACCGTCGCCGGTGGCGGTATCCGGATTGGTGGTGTAGAGATATACCTTGCCTGCGCCACCGGTAGCCAGAATGGTGTTGCGCGCGCTGATGGTGATGATCTCGTCGCTCAGGGTGTTGAGCGCGTAGGCCCCGTGGCAGAGGTTGTCCTTGCGCCCCAGTTTCTTGCCGGTAATCACATCGATGGCGATATGGTGTTCCAGCACGGTGATGTTGGGATGCGCCAGTACCCTGGCGGAGATGGTTTGCTGGACTGCCAGGCCGGTGGCATCGGCGGCGTGGATGATGCGCCTGTGGCTGTGGCCGCCTTCGCGGGTCAGGTGGTAGCCATTGTCTTCATCCCGCGTAAAGGGAACGCCCTGGGCTATCAGCCAGTCGATGGAGGCTTTTGCGTGTTCGACGACAAAGCGGGTGGTGGCGGGGTCGCACAGGCCGGCGCCGGCAATGTGCGTGTCCTGGATATGTTCTTCCCAGGAGTCGTCGGGTGACAGTACGGCTGCAATGCCACCCTGTGCCCAGGCGCTTGCACCATCCAGCAGTGACTTCTTGGTGATGATGGCAACTTTCTGCTGGTCGGCCAGCTTGAGCGCCAGTGACAGGCCAGCCAGGCCGCTGCCGATGATCAGGGTATCAAATTTGCTCACGCTGTTTGTCTGCGGGTTATTCATTGGGCAGAACTATAACAAATTTAAGGAAACTCTGATTGAGTCGCGCTGGTCGGGAAATCTGCGGGATGCAATTTTATGCGTGCGAGTGAACTTAGTTGAAACGGCTGTGTCAATTTGGTGCAGCAGGCAAAGCTGACGCTATGAGCCTGTCCGGTTATACTGGTTGTCACTTTAAGCGGTGGCCTGAACATTTAAAACTGGGATAACGGGGAATGGGCGACAGGGAAGTCGATCAGCAATTGGTGGAGCGTGCACAGCGGGGTGACAAGCATGCCTTTGAGTTGCTGGTGGCAAAATATCAGCGCAGGCTGGCGCGATTGATATCGCGCTTTGTGCGCGATATTGCCGAGGTGGAAGACGTTACCCAGGAAGCCTTTATCAAGGCTTACCGCGCCCTGCCGGGCTTTCGCGGGGAGAGTGCCTTTTATACCTGGTTGTACCGGATAGGCATAAACACTGCAAAGAATTATTTGATCTCGCTCGGACGCCGCGCACCAACCAGCACCCAGTTTGATGCGGAAGAATCGGAAGAGTTTGAGGATGCCGGCCTGTTGCATGAGGTAAGCACGCCGGAAAACGAATTGATGAGCAAGCAGGTGGTGGAGGTGGTGAATTCATCCCTGCAGCAGTTGCCTGACGATTTGCGCACCGCCTTGACGCTGCGCGAGATCGAGGGCTTGAGCTATGAAGAGATTGCCGAAGTAATGAACTGTCCGATAGGTACGGTGCGCTCCAGGATATTCAGGGCGCGCGAAGCAATTGCGACAAATTTGCGCCCGTTATTGGGCACGAGTAACGACCAGAGGTGGTAGGAATGAAAGAACGCATTTCAACGATGATGGATGGCGAGTTATTTGAAGATGAAACAGAGGCATTGCTAAGCAGGATAAAGCACCACCCGGAGGCACGGCAGGAATGGCAGACCTATCATCTGATCGGCGACGCCTTGCGCCAACCGCAGCATATTTCCCGCGACATCAGCGCCACCCTGCGCGAACGCTTGCAGCTTGAGCCAACAGTGCTGGCGCCGCGCAGGAAGATAAGCCAGAAGGTGCGCTACTTCGCCATGTCCGCAGCGGCATCGCTGATGGCGCTGGCGCTGGTAATCTGGATGTCGGCGCAGATCGGCGCGGAGCCGGCCACCCAGCAGATGGCCGTGCAGCAGCAAGCCGGCGCCGTGCAGCCAGCCGGCCTTGCCGCCAGGCAGGGGGTGGATGATTACCTGATGGCGCACCAGGAGGTTTCCCCCAGCACGGATGTTCAGGGTGCGGCCAGTTATATTCATACCGTGGCGGCCAGATAGTGTCATTTCTCCAGATGAAACCGGGTTCTCATATGAAACCAGGATTTTTCCTGGCGCTGCTGCTGTCATCCTCAATTCCCCTTGCAATGGCGGACCCCGCGATGCAGGAGGATGTAGATTGGCTGAAGGTCATGGTGTTTGCTGCGCATCGCACGGATTACACCGGCACCTTCATTTATCAATCCGGCAGCCACGTCGAGACTTCTCGCATCACGCATGTTACTGATGCGGCTGGCGAGCATGAGCGGCTGGAAGGTCTGGATGGTGAGCGGCACGAGATCATCCGCAACAATGACCAGGTGTTGTGTTATTTGGCGAATGGCAAGGTTCTGATCAAGAAGCGCGAGGGCAAGGGGGCGTTTCCGGCGTTGTTGCCCGACCAGCTTTCAGCGCTGAACGAGAATTACCTGATCCGGCGTGGCGAAGAAGACAGGGTGGCCGGCCTGCATGCGCACACCCTGCTTTTTTTGCCCAGGGACAATTTGCGCTATGTCCACAAAATGTGGGCCCACAGCGATTCCGGCTTGTTGCTCAAGGCGGTGGTGCTGGATGAGCGGGGCCGTGTTATCGAGCAGTACGCTTTTACGCAGCTGAGCATAGGCGGGAATATAGACCGCAAGTGGATAGTGCAGGATAAATTCCTGGATAAATTACGCCAGCAACAAGCTGGCGTGGGCGCTGCCGTAACGACAGCCGCATCTGAAAGCGGTTGGCAGGTGGGGGCGCTTCCTGCCGGATTCAGGAAGGTGCTGGAAATGCGCCGCAGCTTGCGTGACGGCAAGGCACAGGTGACGCATCTGGTGTTCTCTGACGGCTTGGCCGGCATCTCGGTGTTTATCGAAAGCCTGGCGGATAAACCCGAGATGCACCCGGGCTTGTACAGCCAGGGCGTCATGCAGATTTACAGCAAGGTTGTCGACGATAATCTGCTGACAGTGGTTGGTGAGGTACCTCCGCGCACGTTGTTGCAGGTGGCAGACTCGGTTCGGTTCAGGGGGCAATAATCATGCTGGAAACTCGTGCAGTTGTAATCAAGCTGGAAGGAAATGAAGCCCTGGTGGAATCCACGCAAGGCGGAGGCTGCGGCCGTTGTGATAGCGAAAATGGCTGTGGCAGCGGAAAGTTGACGCAACTGTTTGGCTCCAGGCCGCGCCGTTTCAGGGTGCGCAACGATGCCAATGCGCAGCTTGGAAGCGAAGTTCAGGTGAGCCTGTCCGAGGGGGTGCTGCTGCGCAGCGCGCTGCTGATGTACATCCTGCCCCTGGTAATGTTGCTGTGCGGCGGGGCGCTGGCGGGGCAAATGGCCGCGGATGAGGCAAGCGCCGATAAATATGCCATAGCCGGTGGTGCTCTCGGGCTGTTGCTGGGATTTGTCCTGGCAAAATGGCTGGCTTTGCAACAGCGCGGACTGGCGGTTGCGCAGCCGGTTATTGCATCGTGCGCCAATTCCATTTCCGCGTGTGCAGCACGCAAACATTGATTGATGGGTAAAGGTTGAGCAAGGAGAGAAAATGCTGAAGAAGTTTTTTGCTATCGCGCTGTTGGTTTCGTTCTCGCACACATTGGCGGCAAAGGAGCTGCCTGATTTTACCGAGCTGGTGGAAAAACAGGGGGCTGCCGTGGTGAATGTAAGCACCACGCAAATTGTGCAGAGCTCTCCCATGGGGCTGGAAGGCTTGCCCGAGGGCGACCCGTTTGCCGAGCTGTTTCGCCGCTTCGCCCCGCAGATGCCGCGCGAGCAGGAATCGCACTCGCTGGGATCGGGCTTTATCATCAGTTCCGATGGTTATATTCTGACCAACGCGCATGTGGTGGATAGCGCCGAAAAGATTACCGTACGGCTGACCGACAAGCGCGAATTCAAGGCTAAGGTGATAGGCGCGGACAAACGCACCGACGTCGCTTTGCTCAAGATTGATGCGAGCGGCCTTCCCAGGATCAGCCAGGGAGACCCGTCGCTGCTCAAGGTGGGTGAATGGGTGCTGGCCATAGGTTCGCCATTCGGCTTCGACAGCAGCGTGACAGCGGGCATCGTCAGCGCCAAGGGGCGCTCGCTGCCGCAGGAAAATTACGTGCCGTTCATCCAGACCGACGTGGCGATCAATCCCGGTAATTCCGGCGGCCCCCTGTTCAACATGAAGGGCGAAGTGGTGGGTATCAATTCGCAGATTTACAGCCGTTCCGGCGGTTATATGGGTTTGTCCTTTGCCATCCCCATTGATGTGGCGATGGAGGTGGTGAGCCAGTTGCGCTCCACCGGCAAGGTAACGCGCGGTCGCATCGGTGTGACCATCCAGGAGGTGACGCGTGATCTGGCGGAAACCTTTGGTTTGCACAATGCCACCGGGGCGTTGATTTCAGGCGTGGAAAAAGGCGGCCCGGCGGACAAGGCGGGGATACAGGCAAGCGATGTCATTCTCAAGTTTGATGGCAAGACGGTGAGCGCATCTCAGGATCTTCCGCGCATGGTGGCCGTGACCCGTCCCGGCAGCAGGGTAAGCGTGCAGTTGTGGCGCAAAGGTGCGGTCAAGGAGATCAGCCTGGTTATAGGAGAGATGCCCGCAGACGGACGTGGTGGGCGTGCGGCGAGAAGCGATGCAGGCAATGACCAGATAGCGCGGCTGGGTATTGGCGTAATTGAATTGACTGCGGAGCAGAAGAAGCAGTTGCAGATAGAGGACGGGGTGCTGATCGATGAGGTCAGGGGGGCGAATGCGCGCGTCGAGTTACAACGCGGTGACGTGATATTGGCGCTGGGCAATGTGCCGGTCAGCAGCGTTGAGCAATTCAACGGCATGCTGAAAGCCTTTCCCAAGGGGCGTAACGTGGCTTTGCTGGTACGCCGCGGGGATAGTGCGTTGTATGTTGCGATCAAGCTGGACGAAAAATAACTTCCAAACTGGCTCGCTGAGGCCATGAGCACCAGCGGAGCCAGCCAAAATCGGCTAGAATTCGTGTTTTTGAATTCCAGCCCCTGTGCGAGTTCCCGCCGCAAGTTGGCGGAATTCGTTTGGGTACAAGACAGATGCAACATATTCGTAATTTTTCCATCATTGCCCATATTGACCATGGCAAGTCCACGCTGGCCGACCGTATCATTCATCTCTGTGGTGGCTTGTCCGACCGTGAAATGGAAGCGCAGGTGCTGGACTCGATGGACATCGAGCGCGAGCGCGGCATTACCATCAAGGCGCAGACCGCAGCACTCAGCTACAGGGCGCGCGATGGGCAAACCTATAATCTCAATTTGATCGACACGCCGGGGCATGTGGACTTCTCCTATGAAGTGTCGCGCTCCTTGTCAGCCTGTGAGGGTGCGCTGCTGGTGGTGGATGCCTCGCAGGGCGTGGAAGCGCAGACCGTGGCCAACTGCTATACCGCGCTGGATCTGGGTGTGGAGGTGGTTCCCGTATTGAACAAGATCGACCTGCCTTCGGCCAATCCCGAGAATGCCATCCAGGAAATCGAGGATGTTATCGGCATTGATGCGCAGGATGCGGTGCATTGCTCGGCCAAGACGGGTCTGGGGGTGCAGGATGTGCTGGAAGCGATCATCGCCAAGGTGCCCGCTCCCAAGGGCGATCCAGACGCGCCCTTGCAGGCCTTGATCATCGACTCCTGGTTTGACAACTACGTCGGCGTGGTGATGCTGGTGCGCATCGTCAACGGCACGCTCAAGCCCAAGGACAGGATACTGTTCATGGCCACCGGCGCACAGCATTTGACCGAACACATCGGCGTATTCACCCCCAAGTCGCAGCCGCGCGAAGTGCTGTCTGCGGGGCAGGTGGGTTTCGTGATTGCCGGCATCAAGGATCTGAAAGACGCCAAGGTGGGAGATACCATCACTTCCCTGGTCAAGCCCGCCAGCAGCGCGCTGCCCGGCTTCAAGGAGGTGCAGCCGCAGGTGTTTGCCGGCCTGTTTCCGGTGGAATCAAACCAGTATGAAGCGCTGCGCGACTCGCTGGAAAAGCTCAAGCTGAACGATGCCTCGCTGCAGTACGAGCCCGAGGTTTCGCAAGCGCTGGGCTTCGGTTTCCGCTGCGGCTTCCTCGGCTTGTTGCACATGGAGATTGTGCAGGAGCGCCTGGAACGCGAGTTCGACATGGACCTGATCACCACCGCCCCCACGGTAATCTACGAGGTGGTCATGCGTGACGGCTCGGTGCTCGAAGTGGATAACCCTTCCAAGATGCCGGAAGTGTCCAAGATCGAGGAAATTCGCGAGCCCATCGTAACCGTGAATCTGTACATGCCGCAGGAGTATGTGGGCTCGGTAATCACCCTATGCACACAGAAGCGCGGTGTGCAGATCAATATGAGCTATCACGGCAAGCAGGTGTTGCTGGTGTATGAAATGCCGATGGCGGAAATCGTGATGGATTTCTTCGACAAGCTGAAGTCGGTTTCGCGCGGCTATGCCTCCATGGATTACGAGTTCAAGGAGTATCGTTCGGCAGATGTGGTCAAGGTGGATATGCTGATCAACGGCGAGAAGGTGGACGCGCTGTCCATCATCGTGCACCGGGCCAACAGCCAGTACCGCGGGCGTGAAGTGGCGGCCAAGATGCGCGAGCTGATTCCACGGCAGATGTTCGATGTGGCGATACAGGCTGCCATCGGCGCGAACATCATTTCGCGCGAGAACGTCAAGGCGCTGCGCAAGAACGTGCTGGCCAAATGCTATGGCGGCGATATTTCGCGTAAACGCAAGCTTCTGGAAAAACAGAAGGCCGGCAAGAAGCGCATGAAGCAGGTGGGCAGCGTTGAGATACCGCAGGAGGCCTTCCTGGCCATCCTGCGTGTGGATGACAAGTAGCCCTCTCCCCAACCCTCTCCCGCCTGCGGGAGAGGGAGTTTGAAAGGAAGTTAAATGGATTTTGCTTTAATCATGTTTGTGCTGCTGCTGGTGACCGGCGGCGTATGGTTGCTGGATCGCTTTGCATTGCAGGCCAAACGTGCGGCAGAAATCAAGGAGCCCTGGTGGGTCGAATATGCCAAGAGCTTCTTCCCGGTGATACTGGCGGTGTTCCTGCTGCGCTCGTTTCTGGTGGAGCCGTTCAAGATTCCTTCCGGCTCTATGATCCCCACCCTGCAAGTGGGCGACTTTATTCTGGTGAATAAATTTACCTATGGCATCCGCCTGCCTATAGTCAGCAAGAAAATCATCGACATCAACAACCCGCAACGCGGCGATGTCATGGTATTTCATTACCCTGAAAACCCCTCAGTGGACTATATTAAGCGCGTGGTTGGATTGCCGGGGGATGTAATCGTTTATCGCGGCAAGCAGCTTCTGGTGAATGGCGTGTTGCAGCAGCAAAAACATGAGGGTGAATATAATTACGTGGAAAGCGGCCTGAGCTTTGTGCATACCGAGCGTTACAGCGAGAATCTGGATGGGCATGCACACGCGGCGCTGATTAACCCGGATATGCCCGCGATACATTTGGGATCGGTGGCGGAATTCCCACAGCGCGCGCAGTGCAGCTATAGTGAAAAAGAAATGCGCTGTACGGTACCTGCAGGACATTATTTCATGATGGGCGATAACCGGGATAATAGCCGAGACAGTCGCTACTGGGGTTTTGTGCCGGATAATTTGATTGTAGGAAAAGCATTTTTCATCTGGATGAATTTCGGTGATTTGAAACGTATAGGTTTGTCGATTAACTAAAGGGGGCGTGATGAAAACACTAGCTAAACAAGAAGGCGTTACTTTGTCGGGATTTATTACTTTATTGCTCATACTGGTGCCTGTGGCCATTTTTAGCCTGAAACTCATCCCGTCTTATATGGAAAACGGGAAAATTCAGAAAGCATTTGATGCTATTGTGCGCGATCCTGAGATGCAGAATGCGTCGGTCAAAGATGTGCGCATCTCATTTTATAAGCGTGCAATAACTATAGACAATGTAACAGCTATCAACCAGGAGGATATTGAGATTACCAAAGATAACGGAATTTTGGCGTTGAGCGCGAGCTATAACGTAAAAATACCGCTGGCCGGAAATATCAGTCTGCTTCTTGAATTTCACCCTGCCACGGCAAGATAGCGTCACGTCACGATGAATCGCGAGGCGCTGAGCCGACAGTTAGGCCACGTTTTTTCGCAGCCGCAGTTGTTGCAACGGGCACTGACCCATCGCAGCCATAGTGCGGCGCACAATGAACGCCTGGAGTTTCTGGGCGACAGCGTGCTCAATTGCACAATAGCCAAATATTTGTACGACACCTATCCGGATTTGCCCGAGGGCGATTTGTCGCGCCTGCGTTCCAATCTGGTAAATCAGCAGGCTTTGTCCATTCTGGCGCAGCAGCTGCAACTTGGAGAGATGCTGTTGCTGGGCGAGGGCGAGCGCAAAAGCGCCGGTTTTCGCCGCCCGTCGATATTGGCGGATGCGCTGGAGGCATTGATAGGTGCTGTGTTTCTTGATGCGGGGTTTGCCGCCGCAGAAAAAGTCGTGCTTGGCCTGTATGTGCCCTTTATCCAGCAGGCGGATGTGAGTTCATTGGGCAAGGATTCCAAGACGCTGTTGCAGGAATATTTGCAGAGTCGCAAGCTGGCGTTGCCCAAATACAGCGTGATTGCAACCAGGGGCGAGGCGCATGAACAACTGTTTCAGGTTGAGTGCGAAATAGCCCAGATGCAGCTGTCAACTCGTGGCGAGGGCAGCAGTCGTCGTATAGCAGAGCAAGCTGCGGCAGATGCCGCTTACCGGAAACTCAAAGCACAGACCCCATGACAGACAACACTGTATTTCATAGCGGCTTTATCGCCATCGTCGGACGCCCGAATGTAGGCAAGTCCACATTGCTCAATCACCTGATCGGGCAGAAGGTCAGCATTACCTCGCGCAAGGCGCAGACTACGCGCCACCGCATCACCGGCATCCTCACCGAGGAGCAAACCCAATTCGTGTTCGTGGATACTCCGGGGTTCCAGACGCAATACCTGAATACCCTGAACAAGGGGCTTAATAAAGTAGTCACCAGCAGCCTGCGCGATGTGAACGTGGTGCTGTTTGTGATCGAGGCGCGCCATTTTGATGACCGCGACCGCCAGGTGATGAACCTGTTGCCCAGGAATATTCCCGTGTTGCTGGTAATCAACAAGGTGGACAACATGCAGGACAAAGGCGAGCTGCTGCCCTTCATGCAGGACATCGCCAGGGAGCGCGAATTCACCGCCATCGTGCCGGTCAGCGCCAAGCAGGACAAGCAGCTCGACACCCTGCTGGATGCAATCCGCCCCTTTCTGCCCGAGGGAGAGAAGATTTACCCCGAAGACGAAATTACCGACCGCAACGAGCGCTTCCTTGCCGCAGAAATTGTGCGCGAGAAGGTGTTCCGTTTTACCGGTGAAGAGCTGCCCTATTCAGTCAGCGTGGTGATCGAGCAGTTCAAGATGGAAGGCCGGATGCGCCGCATCCACGCGGCCATCCTGGTGGACAAGGATGCGCACAAGGCCATGCTGATCGGCAAGAACGGCGAGAAGCTCAAGGAAATTGCCACCCAGGCACGCCTGGACATGGAGAAGCTGTTTGACGGCAAGGTGTTCCTGGAAGTGTGGATCAAGGTGCGCAGCGGCTGGGCTGACAGCGCACAGATGCTGAAATCCCTGGGTTACGAATAAGCGAATTAAATGACGCAGGCGCATAAACTCCGCTTGCAAGACGAGCCCGCGTTCGTGTTGCACAGTTACCCGTTTCGCGAGACCAGCCTGATCGTTGAAGTGTTCAGCCGCCAGCATGGGCTGCTGCCGCTGGTGGCACGCGGCGCGCGCCGGCCTAAATCTGCGTTGCGCGGGCTGTTGATGAGTTTCCAGCCGCTGTCGTTGAGCTGGTTTGGCAAGAATGAGTTGCGCACCTTGCATAGCGCCGAATGGCAAGGCGGGCAACCGCAGCTGCAGGGCACAGCCTTGTTGTGCGGCCTGTACCTGAACGAGTTATTGCTCAACCTGATGGCCCGCGACGACCCGCACGAGCAGCTGTTTGAATACTACCAGCTGACCCTGCAACGACTCGCTTATGGCGCCGACCATGCCGCCACCCTGCGCTGCTTTGAGAAACATCTGCTGCAAGAGCTGGGCTATGCGCTGATGCTGGAAAATGATGCGGGTAGCGGGCAGCCTATTGACCCTGCGCTGTCGTACCGCTACATCATCGAGCGCGGTGCGGTGCGTGATGCGGACGACCAGCAGGCAGGCCTGCCGGTGTCCGGAAAAACCCTGCTGGACATGTCTGCCGATGATTATGCTGATGCCCAGAGTGCACGCCAGGGCAAGCAATTGATGCGCATGTTGCTGAATCATCATCTGGGCGGAAAAATGCTGCATACGCGCGAACTTATTAAGGATTTGACCAAACTGTAGTGAACCTAAGAGACAGTTCAATCCGCAGATTACACAGATTGGACAGATTTAAAATCCGATTGGCTGCTGCCGCAACGAGGTTCACGGTAATTCCAGATTTTGAATCTAATTAATCTGTGTAATCTGCGGATAAGGAAGGAGAATGAGAGTGATTAAGCTGGGCCTGAATATCGACCATGTAGCCACGCTGCGCCAGGTGCGCGGTACGCGCTACCCCAATGTGTTGCAAGCGGCGCTGATCGGTGAGGCTGCCGGGGCGGATGCCATCACCCTGCACTTGCGCGAGGATCGCCGCCACATCCAGGACAAGGACGTGGAAATCCTGCGCGACATGCTGCAAACGCGCATGAACCTGGAGAGCGCCATTACCGAGGAGATGCTGGCATTTGCGCTGCGCATCAAGCCGCACGATGTATGTTTTGTGCCGGAACGCCGCGAAGAGCTGACCACAGAGGGGGGGCTGGATGTATTGCGTTATTTCGACCAGGTAAAGCACGCGTGCACAAAATGCGCCGAGGCTGGCATACGTGTTTCCCTGTTTATCGATCCGGATGAAAAACAGCTGGATGCGGCCAGGGCCGCGGGTGCGCCGGTGGTGGAAATCCACACCGGGAAATACGCCGATGCTGCCAGCGTGCCGGAGCAGGCGCATGAGCTGGAGCGCATCAAGCGTGCTGTTGCCCATGGTCATGCACTGGGCTTGCAGGTCAATGCCGGGCACGGCCTCAACTACCATAACGTGCAGCCCATCGTGGCGATCCCGCATATCGCCGAGCTCAACATCGGCCATGCCATTATCGCCGAGGCGCTATTCATCGGGCTGGAACAGGCAGTGAAAAAAATGAAGGCCTTGTTAACCGCGTAGCCATGATACTGGGGATAGGCACCGACATTGTTGCATTGGCGCGCATAGAAGCGCTCCATGAGCGCTATGGCGAGCGCTTTGCCAGGCGCGTATTGAGCAGTAGCGAAATGGCTGAATTTGCTGCCCATGCCAATCCGGCGCGCCTGCTGATGAAGCGCTTCGCCGCCAAGGAGGCGCTGGCCAAGGCGGCAGGCAGCGGCCTGCGCCACCCGGTGAGCCTGCTGCAGATCAGCGTAAAGCATGACGAGATGGGCAAGCCGCTATTCAATTTTGCCGACGAGCTGGCCGCGCATTTCAGGCAATTGGGCGTCACGCGCCATCACCTCAGCATCAGTGATGAGCGCGATGTTGCCGTGGCATTTGTGATTCTGGAAGGAGAGAGCTGATGGGTATAGGTCCGGTCATGCTGGATGTTGTCGGCACGGTGCTGACAGCGGAAGACGAGGCCAGGTTGCGCCATCCCCTGGTGGGCGGGGTCATCCTGTTTGCGCGCAATTTCGTATCCACGCGCCAGCTGACCGAGCTGACAGCCAGCATCCATGCGCTGCGCAGCCCGCCCTTGCTGATTGCGGTGGATCATGAGGGCGGCCGAGTGCAGCGCTTTCGCGAGGGCTTTACCCGCATTCCGCCCATGCGCGAACTGGGCAAAGTGTGGGACGAGCACCCCAAGCGCGCCAAGCACCTGGCGCAGCAGGCTGGTTATGTGCTGGCTGCCGAGCTGCGCGCCTGCGGCGTGGATTTCAGCTTTACCCCGGTGCTGGACGTGGACTACGGCAGCAGCGGCGTGATCGGCGACCGCGCCTTTCACTCCGAACCGCAGGCCATAGCCGAGCTGGCGCACAGCCTGCTGCAGGGACTGCGCCAGGGCGGCATGCATACGGTAGGCAAGCATTTTCCCGGGCACGGCTTTGTAAAGGCGGATTCCCACCTGGAAATTCCGGTGGATGAGCGCAGTTACACCGACATCGAATTATGCGACCTGATTCCATTCCGGCAGAT
The DNA here is from genome assembly GCA_023259065.1 of Nitrosomonadales bacterium. Taxonomy (GTDB): domain Bacteria; phylum Pseudomonadota; class Gammaproteobacteria; order Burkholderiales; family Gallionellaceae; genus 39-52-133. The sequence goes on along the minus strand of JAHFQY010000025.1, from coordinate 14,469 downwards.
GGTCAATTTCGGCTTGAGCGCCATCATGCCGGCGCATGTGATTTACCCCAAGGTAGACCCGAACCCGGCCGGCTTTTCCAGGGTGTGGCTGAAGGATGTGCTGCGCGGCGAGCTGGGTTTCGAGGGCTGCATCTTCAGCGATGACCTGAGCATGGAAGGCGCGACCGTGGCGGGCGGCATCGTGCAGCGTGCCAATGCGGCCCTGGAGGCGGGGTGCGACATGGTGCTGGTATGCAACCGCCCCGATCTGGCAGACGAGTTGCTGGCCGGCCTGAAGTGGGAGATGCCGGCGCCCGGCAAGGCGCGCCTGGCGCAGATGCGCGGCCGTCCCCATCCCGAGACGCTGGTGCAGCTGCATGAGCAGGCCGGATTCATCAAGGCGCTGCATGAAGTGGCCAGCATCGGCAGCAGCAGCGGTGAGCTGCAACTGGCCTAGGCTGCCTTTTGCTATTTAAAGGGATGATTGAGATAATTTTCAACATGAGCACAAGCTCCCAACTACATTTGCACAACGGTTAGCAATATGAGCGAATTACAGATCGGCCTGCTGGCAATAGGCATCGTGGTGGTGGTGGCAGTCTATGCCTACAGCTTCTGGCAGCAACGCCAGTATAGACGCCACTTCGGCGCCGCATTCAAGCCGCAACGGGAGGATGCGCTGTACCACAATGCGGCCACGGGCGCGGAGCAATCCCCGCTGGACGGCAATACACCTGAGCCGCTGTTTGCCGGCGATGGGGCGAGAATGAATGCGGCTGATGAAGCATGCATGCTGCTTGATGCAAGCACCGATTACATCGCCGAGATATTTCCCGGAAAACCTTGCAGTGCAGAGGCGCTGGCCCCGCTGTGGCAGCGCCGCTTTGATTTTGGCAAGAGCGTGAATGCCTGTGGCCAGAATGCGTCTACAGGTGGCTGGGAAAAAGTGATTGCTGAAAGCACGCTGATCTACAGTGCGTTCCGCCTGGGGGTGCAACTGGCAGACCGCTCGGGTGCGGTGAGCAAATCCAGACTGCAGGAATTCAGCGACATCGCATGGAGTATTGGGGAAAGCCTGCAGGCCGAAGTGCAATTGCCGGATATCAGCGCTGCCGCGCAACGGGCACAGGAGCTGGACGCCTTTTGCGCCGAGGTTGACCAGATGATAGGACTCAATCTGTTGCCTGCAGGAGAAAGGCCGCTGGCGGGCGACGAGATTGCGCGCGTGGCCGAGATGCACGGGCTCGGCCTGCAGGCCGATGGCGCCTTCCACCTGCTGGATGCGCGCGGCCTGACACTGTTTGTCCTGAGCAACTACGACAACGTCCCGTTTCAACACCACACGCTGAATCAGATGCGCGTCACCGGGCTGACCCTGCTGCTGGATGTGCCGCGTGTGGAGCAACCGGCACATCAATTTGACGACATGGTGAAGTTGGCCCGCCTGCTGGCGAAAGATTTGCGCGCCGCAGTGGTGGACGACCACCGCGTTACCCTGCAGGACGCCGCGCTGCTGCATATCCGCGAAAATATTGACGCGATTGAAAAACGCATGCTCGCCGGTGACGTTGTTCCCGGCAGTGCGCAGGCACGCAGGCTGTTCGCATAGATGACTTCTGCTGCTGCACAACGCATTGCCAGCCTGCGCACCGAGATTGAGCGGCACAATCATGCCTATTACGTGCTGGACGCGCCCGCCATTCCCGATGCGGAATACGACAAGCTGTTCCGCGAACTGCAAGGCCTGGAAGAAAAACACCCCGAACTGCTGAGTGCAGACTCGCCCACGCAACGCGTGGGAGGCAAGGTGCTGGACGGCTTTGCGCCGGTACGCCATGCCGTGCCCATGTTGTCCATCCGCACCGAGACCGATACGGAAGACAGCGGTGCATTCAATTTCGACACGCGCGTGCGCAATGCGCTGGGGTCGCCTGATGACAATATCGAATACGCCTGCGAACTCAAGTTCGACGGCCTGGCCATCAACCTGCGCTACCAGGGCGGAGTGCTGGTGCAGGCCGCCACGCGCGGTGACGGCGAAACCGGTGAGGACGTGACGCAGAACGTGCGCACCATCCACTGCATCCCCCTGCATCTGAATGACTGTGATGCCGAGGTGCTGGAAGTGCGCGGCGAGGTCTATATGTCGCGCCGTGACTTCAACCGCTACAACGACAAGCAACGCGCGCAAGGCCTGCCCACTCTGGTGAACCCGCGCAACGGCGCAGCCGGCAGCATCCGCCAGCTGGACCCTGCGCTGGCGGCGCGGCGGCCGCTGTCGTTCTTCGCCTATGGTCTGGGCGAGGTGCAGGGCTGGGCGCTGCCCGCCACGCACAGCGCCATTCTCGACGCATTGCAGTCTTTCGGCATGCCGGTGTGTGCCGATCGCGCGGTAGTGCAAGGAGCGGCGGCATTGGCTGCGTTTCATGCCGCCATTTCTGCCAAGCGCGACGCTTTGCCGTTCGACATTGATGGCGTGGTGTACAAGGTCAACAGCCTGAATTTGCAAGACGAGCTCGGCTTTGTTTCGCGCGAGCCGCGCTGGGCTGTGGCGCACAAATACCCGGCGGAAGAGCAACTCACCGTAGTGCGCGACATCGAGATACAGGTCGGTCGCACCGGCAAGCTCACGCCGGTGGCCAAGCTGGAGCCGGTGTTCGTCGGCGGCACCACGGTGAGCAATGCCACATTGCACAATGCGGACGAAATCCGCCGCAAGGACGTGCATATCGGCGACACCGTGATCGTGCGGCGCGCCGGCGACGTCATTCCGGAAGTGGTCGGCGTGCTGGCGGAGCGCAGGCCGGCAGGAGCACGCGCCTTTGTCATGCCGGATATTTGCCCGGTGTGCGCCAGCCGCGTGGTGCGCGAGGAAGGCGAGGTCGATGCGCGCTGCACCGGCGGCCTGTTCTGTGCCGCGCAGCGCAAGCAGGCCATCCTGCATTTCGCCGGACGCCGCGCCATGGATATCGAAGGCCTGGGCGACAAGCTGGTGGAGCAGCTGGTGGACGAGGGCATCATCCATTCGCTGTCCGACCTGTATCGCCTGGATGAGGCGACACTGGCAGCGCTGGAACGTATGGCGGAGAAAAGCGCGCAGAATATCGTTGCCGCGCTGCAAAAGAGCAGGAACACCACACTCAACCGTTTCCTGTTCGCGTTGGGCATCCGTCATGTTGGCGAGAGCACGGCCAAGGATCTGGCGCGGCATTTCGGCAAGCTGGACGCCATCATCCAGGCAGATGCCGAGCGCCTGCTGGCCGTGCCCGATGTCGGGCCAGTGGTGGCGCAGAGCATTGTTGATTTCTTCAGCGAGGCGCATAACATCGAGGTGGTGCAGCAGTTGCGCGATCTGGGCGTGCAATGGCAGGAGCATGACGGTGTCAGCACAGAGCCCTTGCCTTTGAGCGGCAAGACCTTCGTGCTGACTGGAACACTCGCCAGCTTGGGCCGTGATGAGGCAAAATCCCGTCTGGAAGCGCTGGGCGCAAAAGTGGCGGGCAGCGTATCAAAGAAGACCGATTACGTGGTGGCCGGGGCAGAGGCTGGCAGCAAGCTGGAGAAGGCGCGTGAATTGAATGTGCCGGTGTGGGATGAGCAGAAATTGCTGGATCAATTGCAAGAGTGCGAGAAAGCATGAAAACCGCTTTCGTTAATTATTGAAAAGGGAATTATTTAAATGAAGAAGATTACCAAAGCAGTGTTCCCAGTCGCCGGCATGGGCAGCCGTTTCCTTCCGGCAACCAAGGCCACCGCCAAGGAAATGCTGCCGGTGGTAGACAAGCCGCTGATCCAGTATGCGGTGGAAGAAGCCGTTGCTGCGGGCATCACCGACATGGTGTTCATTACCGGGCGTAACAAGCGCGCGATCGAGGATCATTTCGACAAGGCCTACGAGCTGGAAGCCACGCTGGAAGCACAGGGGAAGAAGGAGCTGCTGCGCATCGTGCAGGAAGTGGTGCCCAAGCACATCAACTGCATCTACATACGCCAGGCCGAACCACTGGGGCTGGGGCATGCGGTGCTGTGCGCGCAGCCGGTGATACAGGACGAGCCGTTTGCGGTGATACTGGCGGACGATCTGATTGACGGTAAGGTGCCGATCATGAAGCAGATGGTGGATGTATTTGCGCGCCACCAGTGCTCACAACTGGGGGTTCAGGATGTGCCGCGCAGCCAGACCAAACAATATGGCATTGTCAGTGCAACCAATCTGGAACCCAATCTGGAGCAAGTGCATGCCATTGTGGAAAAACCCAAGCCCGAAGTTGCGCCTTCCACGCTGGCCGTGGTGGGGCGTTACATCCTGACGCCGCGCATTTTTCATCACCTGGTCAATGTCAAACCCGGTGCGGGTGGTGAAATACAACTTACCGACGGTATCGCTGCGTTGATGCAGGAAGAAAAATTGCTGGCCTACCGCTTCGACGGCATCCGTTATGATTGCGGTTCCAAGTTGGGTTACCTCAAGGCGCAAATTGCCTTCGGCCTCAAGCACGAGGAATTGCATTCCGAGTTTTCCGAATACCTGAAACTGGTGTCCTGATGTTAAGCCCGCAGCAGGCGCGTGAAATCATCAATAATGCCGAAGTGGTATATTCGGCTGATGAGGTGCAGGCTGCGCTGTTGCGGGTGGCGCAAAAGATCAATATCACCCTGGCAGACCGGCATCCGCTGGTGTTGTCGGTGATGGGTGGCGCGGTGGTGTTTACCGGGCAGCTATTGCCGTTGCTGGATTTTCCGCTTGATTTTGATTATGTGCATGTGTCGCGCTACGGCGACAGCAAGCAGGGCGGCGAGATGCACTGGAAAGTGGCCCCGGGCGAATCGGTGACAGGCCGCATCGTGCTGGTGGTCGATGATATTCTCGACGAAGGCGAGACGCTGGCGGCAGTCAAACAGCGCGTCATGGCGATGGGAGCTGCGGGTTTTTACAGCGCCATATTTGCCGACAAGCGCAATGGCAAAAGCAAACCCGTTCAGGCCGATTTTGTCGGCCTGGAAGTGCCTGACCGCTTTGTGTTCGGCTATGGCATGGATATACATGGCGCGTGGCGCAACCTGCCCGCAATTTACGCAACCAAGGAAATTTGATAATGCTCGCAATCATAGGCGGTACCGGCCTTACGCAACTGGCCAATCTGGAAATTACCCACAGGCAGGTGATACGCACGCCTTATGGCGAACCCTCGGGTGCGCTGACTTTTGGCATTATCAATCAGCACGAGGTCATATTCCTCGCTCGCCACGGCTATGGTCACACGATACCGCCGCACGAGGTGAACTATCGCGCCAATCTGTGGGCGCTGCATGATCAGGGGGCCAAGCGTGTGGTATCGGTTGCCTCGGTCGGCGGCATACGCGCCGACCTGAATCCCGGCGTGATTGCGGTGCCGCACCAGATTATTGATTACACGCATGGGCGCGCCTTTACCTATTTTGACGGGCGTGACCGCCTTGTGAAGCATATTGATTTCACTCACCCCTATAGCCATGAGATGCGCCAGCAGATACTCAAGGCTGCGCATCTGGCTGGAGAGACCTGTGTGGATGGCGGTGTTTATGCCGCCACTCAGGGGCCGCGCCTGGAAACGATAGCCGAGATCAACCGCTTTGAACGTGACGGCGCCGATATGGTGGGCATGACCGGCATGCCTGAAGCTTCGTTGGCGCGCGAACTGGAGTTGAGCTATGCCACGGTAGCTGTGGTGGTGAACCACGCTGCCGGTCGTGGAAGCAGCCGCGACGGTGTGCACCTGGAAGAGGTCAGCTCGGTGACGCAACCGGCCATGGTGCGAGTGCGCAAGATTATCGAATCCCTGGTGGAATGCTGCGATGGCGAATAGGGAGGTTTTGCGCATGGGCGATGCACGCCTGTTGCGTCGTGCCGGAGAGGTAAGTGCTTTCGATACCCCCGAGTTGCACAGCCTGCTGGCAGACATGCGCGACACCATGCTGGCAATGGATGGCGTGGGCCTGGCCGCACCGCAAATTGGCGAAAATCTGCGCGTGGTCATTTTCGAGGTGGCGGGCAACCCGCGCTATCCCGATGCGGAAGCCGTGCCGCAGACGGTGCTGATCAACCCGGTGATCACGCCGTTGAAAAAAACCATGGAAGAGGATTGGGAAGGCTGTTTGAGCGTTCCCGGCCTGCGCGGCATGGTGCCGCGTTACACACATATACGCTATCAGGGGCGGGACGAATATGGCGCGTTGATAGACCGCACGGTAAGCGGTTTCCATGCGCGTGTGGTACAGCACGAGTGTGACCATCTGGATGGAATTTTATATCCCATGCGCATGCGCGACCTGCGCCAGCTGGGCTACACCGATGTGCTGTTTCCCGGTCAGGATCTGGTGGACGAATAATGCATACGGCTGATTTGAACAGATCGAAAGTCGTGCGCAATCTGGTCATTGCCCTGGTTGCACTGCAGGTTGTGATGCTGATGGGCACCCTCGGTTATCGTTTTTTAGGCGGTGACAAATATTCCTGGGTGGACTGTTTCTACATGACGTTCATCACGATAGCCTCTATCGGATTTTCTGAAATCGTGGATGTAAGTCATTACGAGTATGGCAGGTTGTTCACTGTATTCATCGCCATCTCCGGTATTACCATGATGGGTTACGTGCTTTCCTCATTTACGGCATTCATGCTGGAAAGCGATTTGAATTTAGAGTGGCGGAGAGGAAAAATGCGGCAGAAACTTGCAAAGATGGAAGGGCATTACATTGTCTGCGGCGTGGGCAGGGTAGGCGGCAATATTGTGAATGAATTGACCATGACTGGGCGTCACTGCGTGCTGATAGACCAGGATATGCAGCACATTGATAATTGTCTGGCCAAGCATCCTGAGCTGCTGTATCTGCAAGGAGATGCCACCGATAACGATATCCTGCTGGCAGCCGGGATCACAAAAGCGCGTGGAGTGTTCGCGGTGGCGCAGGATGACAGCCAGAACCTGGTGATCAGCCTGAGTGCCAAGCAGCTTAACCCCGGTTTGCGCGTGGTTGCACGCTGCCATGAGGTCAAGAACGTGGAGAAAACCCTGCGTGCGGGCGCCGATGAAATCGTTTCCCCAGACTTTACCGGCGGCTTGCGCCTGGTCTCTGCCATGGTGCGCCCCCAGGTGGTGAGCTTCCTCGACGACATGCTCAAGTCGGAAGACAATCTGCGCATGGAAGAAATTGTTATTCCTCTCGGATTTGACAGCAAGCAGTTGAGCGTCATTAACCCGGTCAGCCGCGATTTCGTGGTTCTGGCCATCCGCCACAACAAGGCCGACTGGGTATTCAATCCCCATGCAGAGCACACCCTGCATGCCGGGGATGTGATGATGGTGATGACCACACCGCAAGGCCGCAGCAGGCTGGAGCAGCTGATACAAGGTGTGGCATAGGACTCAAGCATGAAGAACATCAGTGGGCTATGACATGTCTGACTGTTGCACTACTTCTGCGGGCAACACTGCGCATCCGGGAAAACACCGCTGTCCGCTGAACGGTGTGGAATACAGCGAAGTCTCGCGCAGAACGATACTCCACCACATCAAGGATTCATGGAAATGGTCAGGCAGTGCCACGAGCTACTACTTCTGTGACGATCCTGCCTGTGATGTTGTGTATTTTGGCAGCGATGATACGGTAATCCTGAAGTCGCAACTCCGCACCCTGGTGGGCGTGAAGGAAACCGCCAGCGATGCGCGACTCTGTTATTGCTTTGGCGTCACCAGGGCTGATCTGGAGTATGACCCGGCCATTCGCGATTATGTGGCGGCACAGACCAAGCTGGGTCTTTGTTCTTGCGAAACGTCCAACCCTTCCGGGCGTTGCTGTCTCAAGGATTTTCCGCGCTGTTGCAAGAAATAGTGCAGCATACGGGTACTGATCCCAACCCAAGATTTCACCTGATCTATTTGCTTGTACCTCAAAATTGCCAGCAGTAACTAATAATCAACCTTCGTAGTGGCAGGGTGATTATTGGCATGATGAGGTGCGCTGTTGAAAACTCACGCAATAGAGGTTATCGTTTCAACCCTATCATGGTGCATAACGATCTTTGAGTGAATGACGCTCTTTGCAGGCAGCACTGAGGACTCACGATAATCTATGCAAAATAATTTTCCCTACATCGAGCCGACAATTCGCACCATAGCCGGCACCTTGCTGACGCTGAGTGGTCTTATCATTTATTTTTTTTCCGAGCACACCGGTATTGCGTTGGCCCTGTTGTTTTTTGTCAGCCTGAACCTGGCGCAATCCGGATTTACCCGCTTCTGTCTGATGGAGAAAATCCTGAAGAAGTTTGGTTTTCGCAGCGAGCTGGAGGAAATTCGCGATCTCAATTTGGCCATGGCGATTAGCGAAGCGGAAGCCTTAAGCAATATCGAGACATTGAATATGTTGAACGAGGTGGTGATCGGAATCACTCCTCAGTTAAACCTGAGCCATGTTTCGAAGCCTATAGAAAGCCTGCTGGGCAATGCCCATCTGGTGGATACCTTTATTGGCAAGCCCATTGCGGAGATTGTTTTTCCAGCCGATCGCGTCCTGGTGCATGATGCGCTGTCCAAAATCCTGTTTGATGCCACAGGCACATGGACCCTGAGATTTCGTCTCGCAAGGGGTGGGATAGACGAATTCTGGGTCGAGGGTAAATTTTTCCGTCGTGAGGAAAATGGCAGGGCCACTGAAATTCGCGGGATACTCAGAGATATAACCGAGCCTTATTTGCAAGAGCAGAGAATTGTGCACATGGCATTGCATGATGCTCTTACCGGCCTGCCCAACCGTGCACTTCTGGAAGACAGGATGCTGCAGGCGGTTCTGGACGCGGAGAGGGAAGGTACTAAAACTGCCGTGATTTTTGTCGATCTGGACAACTTCAAGCAGGTAAATGACATCTACGGGCATAAGGCGGGCGATCAGCTGCTGGTCGAGGTCACCAAGGCGTTAAAGGCAAACCTGCGCCAGTGCGACACTGTGGCTAGGTGGGGCGGGGACGAGTTCATCATCCTGCTGTCGCGGGTAAATGGGCTGGAGGATGTCAGGAAAATGGCGGGTAGCCTGGCAAATGCAGTAGGTGCACACCTGTTAAAGAATCATCCCGATTATCACGTTACCCTCAGCCTGGGCGGCTCTATTTATCCGGACGATGCAAAGACTCCGGAGAACTTACTGATACAGGCGGACAAGGCGCTTTTCTTTGCCAAGTCGCAGGGCCGGAATAATGCCAAGCTGTTTGGGGAAATATCCAAAAGCGAGCTGGGCTATAAGGATGTGGATTTTACTTCGGACTTTTCGGCAGCTATCAGGAATGAATTAATCCAGGTGTATTACCAGCCCATAGTCGATGCGCATACGCACCTGCCGATAGGCATGGAGGCATTGGCCAGGTGGCACGACGAGAAGTATGGCTGGGTGAGCCCCACAACCTTCATTCCACTGGCTGAAACGCTGGGCAGCATTGAAAAATTGGGGCATCAGGTGCTTGAGCAGGCCCTGCGCCAGTTTGCCCAATGTGACACCAGCATGGCGAGTGGCATGTTCATCTCCATTAATATTTCCAATCGCCAACTGGTTTCAAATACCTTTGTGGCGGATTTGATCGAATGCGTCAATCGCCATGCGGTCAATCCGAAAAAAATAAAACTGGAAATTACCGAGAGTGTTGCGGTGCTGGGTATAGACCGTGCGCACGAGCTGCTTTCCAGGCTTGCCAGCGCCGGATTTACCCTCTCCCTGGATGACTTTGGCACGGGATATTCGTCCCTGTCGTATCTGCATGCCCTGCCCGTGGATGAAATCAAGATAGACGCATCATTTGTGCGGCGCATTCAGACGGATGCGGGACGGGTCATGGTTGAAGCGATAACTCACCTGGGGCACGCGTTGAACATGAATGTGGTCGCAGAAGGGGTGGAGAGCAAGGAGTGTGCAGATATCCTGTCCGGCATGGGGATTGATATGCTGCAGGGCAACTACTTCAGGCAGGCAAGCCCCAAGGATGAATGCATGTCGTATATAGCTGCGTGCAGCAAAAATGCGGAAGCAGCCCGGGCCGCCTGAAAGGCGGGCAAACTGCCGCGGCTAATTGCTGTTGAATTTCTTGATGGCGTCTTTGATCGTCTGCACCTGGGGGCTCAGCGGTTTTGCAGCTGGCTCGGTGGCGGGCAGGGGTTTTTTCTCGGCAACAACAGCAGTGGCTGCAGTCGGGGTGGTCGGGGTTGTGGCTGCCACGGCAGAGCCGGGTTGGGCAGCCGCACCCGCGCGCAGCACCTCTTCCAGCGTGGGTGAAATTTTCATCTTCACCTGTTGCTGGCTAACGCTCTGGATGATCTGCTTCAGCACCTCATCGAGTTTCTTGCGCTCCTCTTCCTGCGCGGACTGTTCCTTCACCACTGCAGCCTGATATCTTTCGAAAGCAAGCTTGGAGGAAGCTAGGCGGGTGGCAAGATCATTCACCTTGCTTGTCGCCTCTGCCAGACTGGCCTGGCTGGTCTTGAGACCATAGATCGAGACGAAGGAAATGGTGACCGCCAGAATGGCCAGGATAATGGCTGCATTGTGCGCCACGATATCGCCCACCTCGCGCAGCCTGGCCTGCCAGCCCGCACCGCTGCTGGCTGATGCGGCCTCTTCAGGTGCGTCTTTCCCGGTTTGCTTGTCAGCATCAGTAGTCATGTCATCTCCCCTTGATCAAGTCACAATCAGTTAAACATCAGGCCTTGCTTACCAGCTCGCGCAGCACAAATGGCAGGATGCCGCCGTGGCGGTAGTAGTCCACCTCGATCGGCGTGTCGATGCGCAGCAGCAAGGAAACTTTCTGAGTACTGCCATCCTTGCGCTTGATTGTCAGTGTCACATCCTGTTGTGGTTTCAATGATTCGTCTATTCCGCTCAGGTCGAAAGTTTCATCGCCTACCAGTTTCAGTGATGCGGCGCTGTCGCTGCCCTTGAACTGCAGTGGCAGCACGCCCATGCCCACCAGGTTGCTGCGGTGGATGCGCTCGTAGCTCTTGGCAATCACCGCCTTCACCCCCAGCAGCTGTGTGCCCTTGGCTGCCCAGTCACGCGAGGAGCCGGTGCCGTACTCTTCACCGGCGAAGATCACCGTGGGCGTGCCGGCGGCGATGTGTTTCATTGCCGCGTCGTAGATCGCCATCTGCTCGCCGTTGTACAGGGTGTAACCGCCTTCCACGCGGCTGCCGTCTTCTTTTGCGGGCAGCATCAGGTTCTTGATGCGCACGTTGGCAAAGGTGCCTCGCATCATTACATCGTGATTGCCGCGGCGCGCGCCATAGCTGTTGAAATCCTTCACCGCCACATTCTTGTCTTGCAGGTATTTGCCGGCGGGCGTGGTGGGTTTGAATGCGCCTGCGGGGCTGATGTGGTCGGTGGTGACCGAGTCGCCAAAGATGCCCAGTGCTTTTGCGTTGCTGATGCCGTGGATGCTGCCGGTCTGCATGCCGAAGCCGTCGAAGAACGGCGGCTGCGCGATGTAGGTGGAGTCGTCCCACTTGTACAGATTGCCCGGTGTGGAAGCAATCGCATTCCACAGCGGCAGGTCGCGGGTCAGGTCGCTGTACAGCTTGCGATACACGCTCGGGTCCATCGCATACTTCATCACCGTTTCAACTTCATGGCTGTTGGGCCAGATGTCTTTCAGGAATACCGATGCGCCGTCGCGGCCTGTGCCCAGCGGCTCGGTATCCAGATTGATGTTCATGCGCCCGGCAATGGCGTAGGCCACCACCAGCGGCGGTGAAGCGAGGAAGTTGGCCTTGATGTTGGCGTGGATGCGCGCCTCGAAGTTGCGGTTGCCGGAGAGCACGGCGGCGGCGATCAGGTCGTTCTTGACGATGGTGTCCTCGATCTGCGGGTCGAGCGGGCCGGAGTTGCCGATGCAGGTGGTGCAGCCATAGGCCGCCACGCTGAAACCCAGTTGCGCCAGCGGTGCTATCAGGCCGGCATTGGTGAGATATTCGGTCACTACGCGTGAACCGGGGGCCAGCGTGGTCTTGATATGCGGGCTTACCTTCAGGCCCTTGGCTGCGGCTTTCTTGGCCAAGAGTCCTGCCGCCAGCATCACGCCCGGATTGGAGGTGTTGGTGCAGGAAGTAATCGCCGCAATCAGCACGTCGCCGTTACCTATGCTGAGCTCACCTTTGCCGGTGGGGTAGCGTTTTGCCAATTTGTCAGCTGGCTGATTGAAACCGTTTTCGGCCACCGGCTTGCTGAACAGGGTGTTGAAGGTTTCTTTCATGGCACTGAGCTGAATGCGATCCTGCGGGCGCTTGGGGCCGGCCAGGGATGGCTGGATGCTGGACAGATCCAGTTCCACCACGCTGCTGTAATCGATGCTGCCGGCCTGCGGTATGCCATACAGACCCTGCGCCTTGAAGTAGCTCTGGAAGGCATCCACCTCTTCATCAGTGCGGCCGGTGTTGCGCATGAAGTTTACGGTGATGTCGTCCACCGGGAAGAAGCCCATCGTTGCGCCATACTCCGGCGCCATGTTGGCGATGGTGGCGCGGTCGGGCAGGGTGAGGGCGGCAGTGCCCTCGCCGAAGAACTCGACAAACTTGCCCACCACCTTCTGCTTGCGCAACAGCTCGGTCACGGTCAGCACCAGGTCGGTGGCCGTGACGCCTTCGCGCAGCTTGCCCTTGAGGTTCACCCCCACCACGTCCGGAGTGAGGAAATACACCGGCTGACCCAGCATGCCGGCTTCCGCCTCAATGCCGCCCACGCCCCAGCCCACTACGCCGATGCCGTTGATCATGGTGGTGTGGCTGTCGGTGCCCACCAGCGTATCGGGGTAATACACGCCGTCCTTGTGTAGCACGCCGCGCGCCAGATATTCCAGGTTGACCTGGTGCACGATGCCGATGCCGGGGGGAACCACCTTGAAGGTGTCAAACGCCTGCATGCCCCACTTCATGAACTTGTAGCGCTCGTTGTTGCGCTCGAACTCCAGCTCCATGTTGAACTTCAGCGCATCCGGATTGTTGTAGCTGTCGATCTGCACCGAGTGATCCACCACCAGGTTTACCGGCACCAGCGGCTCGATGATCTTGGGGTCCTTGCCCATCTTGGCGGCGGCATCACGCATGGCGGCGAGGTCGGCCAAGAGCGGCACGCCGGTAAAGTCCTGCAGCACGATGCGCGCCACCACGAAGGGGATTTCATCGCTGCGCGGCGCATTGGGCTGCCAGGACGCCAATTGGCGGATATGCGCCTCGCTGACCTTCTTGTCGTCGTAATTGCGCAACACCGCTTCCAGCACGATACGGATGGAAACCGGCAGGCGCGAGATATTGCCCAGCCCGGCCGCTTCAAGCGCCTGCAATGAATACAGCGTGCCGGTCTTGCCGCTGGCGAGTTTGAAGTTTTGGCGGGTGTTGAACAGGTTGTGCGACATGGTGTGGGCTCCGAAGGCGACTGAACGCGAATAGTGTGCGTAAAAATGCAAAATGTAATTATAACGCGGCAGGAGGTTAATGCGGAAAGGGGAGATAGCGGGAGCGGTAATTTGATTTTCAGGGAGCCAGCCCGCATATGGGAAAAAGCACATAATGTTTCGTGTCAGCAGCTTGACAGGCAGCGGGGCGCTGCGAAACCGACAGGAGGATAGCCATGATATTCCGTAACCGTGACGATGCCGCGCACATGCTGGTGCAAAAACTGCAGCAGTATCGCGGTCAGAATCCGCTGCTGCTGGCCATACCGCGGGGTGCTGTACCCATGGCTGAATACATGGCCAAGGCGCTGGAGGGCGAGGTGGATGTGGTGCTGGTGCGCAAGCTGCGCGCTCCGGCCAACCCGGAGCTGGCGATAGGCTCGGTGGACGAATCGGGCTGGACCTATCTGGCTGATTACGCCAAGCGCATGGCGGGCAGCGAATACATCGAAGCGGAAAAGGAGCGCCAGCTGCAAGTGATGCGCGAGCGGCGTGCGCAATATACGCCGGTGCGGCCTCCGCTGGATCCGACCGGCCGCATCGTCATTGTGGTGGACGATGGCCTGGCCACCGGTGCCACCATGATCGCGGCGCTGCATGCACTACGCGCGAAAGCCCCCAAGAAACTGGTTTGTGCCGTGCCGGTGGCGCCGCCGGATACGCTGGAGAAAGTCAGGCCGTATGCCGACGAGGTGGTGTGCCTGAGTGCGCCGGAAAGTTTTTATGCGGTAGGGCAGTTTTATATGGATTTTCCGCAGGTTAGTGATGGGGAGGTGGTTGCTTTGTTGCGGGCGGGTGGGGGGAAGTTATAGGTTTTAGCGAGGTATGGAGGTGGGCCAGGTTTTGTCGGGGGCAGCCCGACAGCTGGTTACTTTTCTTGCTTCGCCAAGAAAAGTAACCAAAAGAAGGCGACCCCAGATCCGCCACCTCTTCGAGGTTCCCTGCGTTGCTCGTCTGGTCAGGCTGCTGCGGAACTCGCACGATCCGCTTCGCGGCCACGTACTCAAACAGTCCTCGCCGAAATC
>JAHFQY010000049.1 GCA_023259065.1 Nitrosomonadales bacterium | reverse complement strand
CCTCTCGGCGCCGAGCAGCGCATAGGCACACTGAAATTCACCTTGGGCGGAAAACATTATCTGGAACTGCCGCTGCTCACGCTGGAGGCAGTGCCCATGGCCAACGAATTCTCGCGCGGCGTGGACAGCATACGCATGCTGTTCAATTAGGAAGTGAAATGACTGTATACCTGAACGGAAAATTCATGCCGATCGCGGAGGCCTACGTGCCGGTGCTCGACCGCGGCTTTATTTTCGGTGACGGCGTGTACGAGGTAATACCGGTCTATTCCAAATGCGCCTTCCGTCTGGATGAACACCTGCAGCGTTTGCAGCACAGCCTGGACGGCATCCGCCTGGCCAACCCGCACAGCAATGCCGAGTGGACGCAAATCCTCAGCGAACTGATCGCACGCAACGCGGGCGAGGATCAATACCTGTACCTGCACATCACGCGCGGCGTGGCCAGGCGCGACCATGCCTTTCCGCAACCGCCGGTGCCGGCCACCGTGTACGCAATGAGCTCGCCCCTGCTGCCACCTGACAACGCGCTGCTCGCCAGTGGCGTGGCCGCCGTCACCGCGGTGGACAACCGCTGGCTGCATTGCGACATCAAGGCCATCTCGCTGCTGCCCAATGTGCTGCTGCGCCAGCAGGCGGTGGATGCAGGCTGCGCCGAGGCCATCCTGCTGCGCCACGACCCCATCACCGGGTCCGGCTTTATGACCGAGGGCGCGGCCAGCAATATTTTCGTGGTGAAGAACAACACCCTGCTGGCG
Organism: Nitrosomonadales bacterium; assembly: GCA_023259065.1. Classification (GTDB taxonomy): domain Bacteria; phylum Pseudomonadota; class Gammaproteobacteria; order Burkholderiales; family Gallionellaceae; genus 39-52-133. The sequence continues at coordinate 10,209 of JAHFQY010000049.1, read as the reverse complement.
CCACCGAAAGACAATCTCATGCTGCCCGGCATCACCTACGATGTGGTGCTGGAGCTGGCCCGCGCCGCGGGCATTGCGCATGAAGTGCGCAAGATCACCGAGGCAGAAGTACGCAACGCCGACGAGCTGCTGCTCACCTCCAGCACCAAGGAAATACTCGCCATCACCACCCTGGATGGCAAGCCGGTGGGCCGCGGCAAACCCGGCGCGATGTTCGCGCAGCTATACCCGCTGTACCAGAAATTCAAACATGAAGTGATGCGCAAACCATGACCACCCCGCCCCTTACAGACAGCCTGATCGAGTACCCGTGCGACTTCCCGATCAAGGTGTTCGGCCAGACCCAGCAAGGCTTTATCCAGGCCGTGAGCGAAGTGGTGCTGCGCCATGATCCCGCGTTCAGCGCCGCCAGCATCACCACCCGCAACAGCAAGACCTCGCGCTACGTCAGCCTGACCTGCACCGTGCGCGCCACCTCGCGCGAACAGCTGGATGCTCTGTACCAGGATCTGTGCGATCACCCGCTGATCGTGATGGTTCTTTAGGACTGTGAAACGTGAAAGGTGAAATGTGATGCCCACCCGACGCTGCGCGTCACCCTCCCTGCCAGGAGGGCCAGACGTTTCACCTTTCACGTTTCACCTTTCACCTGCGGTAAAGTTTCTGGGCCTGGTCGACTACGAACCCACCTGGCGCGCCATGCAGCAATTCACCGCACAGCGCACGGCAGACACGCGTGACGAGATATGGCTGCTGCAGCACCCGCCCACCTACACCCAGGGACAGGCGGGCAAGCCCGAGCACCTGCTGAATGCGCACAACATCCCGGTGGTGCAGATAGACCGCGGCGGGCAGATTACCTATCACGCGCCCGGCCAGGTCGTGGCTTACCTGCTGCTGGACTTGCGCCGCTGGAAGATCAATGTGCGCGAGCTGGTGCGCCTGATGGAACAGGCGGTCATCGACGTGCTGGCAGAGCTGAATATCGCGGCCAGCGGCCGCACCGATGCGCCCGGCGTGTATGTGGGTGATGCGAAGATCGCCTCGCTCGGGCTGAAGATCAAGAACAGCTGCAGTTACCACGGGCTGGCGCTGAATGTGGACATGGACCTCACCCCGTTCAGCTTCATCAATCCTTGCGGCTACGCCGGGATGCGCGTGACGCAGATAAAAAACATGGGGGCTGACATTACGCCCGCGCAAATTGAACAAAAACTCGCCCAGCATATAGTGGCGTTACTGGCAGCACACAAAAAGGAACCAGCATGAGCACCATCGAAAAACAAACCGGAAAAGACAAGACCGCGCGCAATCCGATCAAGATCGTGCCGCTGCAAACGCGCTTGCGCAAACCGGAATGGATACGCGTCAAATCGGGCAGCGGCCAGGGTTATCACGATGTGAAGCGCATGCTGCGCGAACACAATCTGCACACAGTGTGCGAGGAAGCCTCCTGCCCCAACATCGGCGAGTGCTTCGGCAAGGGCACGGCCACTTTCATGATCCTGGGCGATGTATGCACGCGCCGCTGTCCCTTCTGCGATGTGGCGCACGGCAAGCCATTGCCGCCCGATGTTGAGGAACCGGCGCAACTGGCCAGGTCCATAGGCCTGCTCAAGCTGAAATACGTGGTTATCACCAGCGTGGACCGCGACGACCTGCGCGACGGCGGCGCACAACACTTTGCCGATTGCCTCAGCGCCATCCGCGCCAGCTCGCCGCACACCAAGCTGGAAACGTTGGTGCCTGACTTCCGCGGCCGTCTGGAACCGGCGCTGGATGCGCTTTCCCGGGCATTACCGGACGTGCTGAACCACAATCTGGAAACCGTGCCGCGCCTCTACAGCCTGGCGCGCCCGGGCGCCGACTACACACACTCGCTCAAGCTGCTGAAGGACTTCAAGGCGCGCTTCCCGCAGGTGATGACCAAGTCCGGCCTGATGCTGGGCCTGGGCGAAACCGATGAGGAGGTGCTGCAGGTGCTGCGCGATTTGCGCGCGCACGATGTCGAGATGCTCACGCTGGGCCAGTACCTGCAACCCTCCGACGGCCATCTGCCGGTGCTGCGCTATGTGCACCCTGACACCTTCGCCATGTTCGAGCGCGAGGCGCTGGCCATGGGCTTCAGCCATGCGGCCTGCGGGCCCATGGTGCGCTCCAGCTACTTTGCCGACGAGCAGGCGCATAATGCCGGCGTGGTGTAAGGGTATTACAGCAAAAAACTGTGTTTCCACAATAGGTTAGCTCTATAATCTGGCCAACATCATAGAATTTTGAGGCCTCCTTTGATCCTCAATTCACGCAGGCTCACCTCTACAGCGTTCAGCATCATGCTGGTGCTGATGATTGCGGTGGTTGCTGTCGGTCTCAGCCGCCTGTACGTGATTGAGCAAAGTCTGCGCAAGGTCATTCTCGAGCATGACGTCAAGATGGATCTGGTGTGGGACATGCGCCATGCCGCCCGCGAACGTGCCATGATCCTGCACCGCCTGGTGCCCAGCCAGGATCCATTCGAACAGGACGAGCTGATCCTGCAGTTTCACAACCTTGCCGAAATTTTCATTCTGGCCCGCGACAAATTACTGGCTCCCCCCTTTCCACGGAGGAGCAGCAATCCATCAGCGTGGCTCTGAAACTGGCGCGCCTGGGCGGCACCGCACAGCTCGAGGTCGTCGAACAGATGCGCCTGGGAAAGCGCAAATCCGCAATTGAACTTCTAGTATCCAAAGTTGCGGCCATTCAGGGCCAGGTGCTCGAACAGACCAACAAGATGCTGGAGTATCAGCGTGCTGCCGCCAAGGCTGCCGCGTTGAAGGCGGCCGATGCCTATCGCTCGGCGGTGTTCCTGATGATTTCCATCGGCAGCATCGTGCTGGCCATCGGCATCGCGGCCGCCGTTTATGTCACACGCCGCACGGCGCGCATCGAATCCGACCTGATTGCCGAAAAGTTGCGCGCGCAATTAACCCTGCACTCCATCGGTGATGCCATAGTCACCATCGACATGCAGGCCCGCGTCACCTACCTCAACCAGGTTGCGGAAACCCTTACCGGATGGTCACAGCTTGAAGCTGTAAATCAACCCATCCAGCAGGTGCTGGAAATTTTTCTGCCGGGCAAGGAAACGGCCTTGTTTGTTTCCGGGCAGGCCTTGCTCAATCTGTCGGAACAGAAAATTGTGGCGCGCCTGCTTGCACGCAACCATATTGAATCCGCCATCGAATATCAAATCAGCCCGATTGTGGATGAAAGCGGCAAGTCCATCGGACACGTGATCGTTGTGCATGACGTAACACAATCGACCGAACTATCCAACCGCCTGTCCTGGGCCGCCTCACATGATGCACTGACCAGCCTGATCAACCGCAGCGAATTCGAGCGCAGACTGGAGGAGCTGCTCCGAACTGCGCGCATGGATTTGAAAGAACATGCCTTGTTGTACCTGGATCTGGATCAGTTCAAAGTGGTCAACGACACCTGCGGCCATCAGGCTGGAGATGAACTGTTGCGACAGTTGTCAGGCAAACTGGAAAGCATGGTGCGTGCAACAGATACCCTGGCCAGGCTGGGCGGCGATGAGTTTGGCGTGCTGCTGGCCAATTGCCCTTTGGCACGCGCCGAACATATCGCGGAAAACCTGCGCGAAGCCGTGACTACCTTTCGTTTTGTGTGGCAGGACAAAATATTCGATATTGGCGTCAGCATAGGTCTGGTTCCCGTCAACGCGCAGTCAGACAACTCGGCCAGCCTGCTCAGTGCGGTAGATGCGGCCTGCTATGCCGCCAAGGACCAGGGGCGCAACCGGGTGCACGTGTTTGAGCCGGGCGACGAGGAACTGATGCGGCGCCAGGGTGAAATGAGCTGGGCGCAGCGTGTCTCCCAGGCTATCAAAGACCATCGCATGGTTCTGTACTTCCAGAAGATCATGCCTATCAGTGCCGCTGCGGGGGAACATGTCCATTATGAACTGCTCATCCGCATGCTGGATGAGGAAGGCAAGCTGGTGCCGCCGATGGCTTTCATCCCCGCAGCAGAGCGCTACAACATGATGAACGTGCTGGATCGCTGGGTGGTGGAAACCGCCTTCCGGCGTCTTGCCACGCGCGATACGCTGGAAAACACCGTGTGTGCCATCAACCTCTCGGGCCAATCCCTGAGCGACGAGCACATGCTCGACTTCATTCTCGATCAGTTTGGCCAGACCGGCATACCCGCGCATCACATCTGCTTTGAGATCACCGAAACGGCGGCAATTGCCAACCTGCGCTCGGCACTGCGCCTGGTGTCCACGCTACGTGCCAAAGGCTGCCAGTTTTCGCTGGACGACTTCGGCAGCGGCATGTCCTCGTTTGGCTACCTGAAACAATTGAAAGTGGATTACCTGAAGATCGATGGTTCCTTTGTGCGCCAGATCATGAGCAGCGAAACTGACCGCGCCATGGTGGCATCCATCAACAACATCGGCCACGTCATGGGCATCCAGACCATTGCCGAGTGCGTGGAAAATGACGACATGCTCAATGCCCTGCGCGAGATCGGGATCGATTACGTGCAGGGCTACCATATCCATTATCCGGAACCGATTAGCGGCCTGGATTCTCCATAGCAGCTACTGTTGCAATAGCTGCACAGGCTCATTACGCCGGGATACGGTGAGTCAGCCTGATCTGCTGTCCAATAATTTTGTCGCTGTCAGGGTAACAGCAGGATGGGGCGCAACGCCTTGCGCGCCAGAGTGGTGCCCAGCGCCTTCAGGCTGGGACGTCCGCTCACCTGGAATACCCGGCGGCTGGTGATCAGAAGATCGGTCTTGTCCGAATTGGCCTGCTCAATCAGTACATCGGTAGGGTCTCCCGCATGCACATGAAATGTCGCATGCTCCAGACCGCCACTTGCGCTTTCGAATTGGGCGCGCGCTGCCGCAGCCTGCTCTTCCTGCTCCACTCGTATATGGTCAAGAAAGCCCTGGCGCGCGCCCTTGGAAGACTGCCAGTCGTTGCCGATAAAATCCGGCCACTGGGAGTCGAGAATAAAAATGCCCGTCAGGACAGCATTGCTGTGACGGGCCAGATCTACAGCATGGTCGACGGCCTCCTGCGAGGCTGTCGAGCCATCAACTGCTACAACAATATTGCTGAACACCATAAGTTTATTTCATCTTCCATACAACGATGACGGCCACAACAAGAACCGTGAGGATAATGGCGCCAATATCTTCTGCACGATCATCCTTGAACAACGTCATCTTGCCCCTGGGGCCGGCGGCGCCGATAGTCTCGCTGCCTGTTTTCACATCATTAGCCATGCTCATTCTCCTCGGTAATTAAATGGCAACCAGATAATCCTTGATCAGAAACACCACGATCAAAGCCAGCACATACTTGGTAGTGCCCACGATCAGGCCCAGCTTGAGCGGTGTGCCACCTGCCTGACGCAGCTCCTTGAAGTCGATATAACCGCCCAGGCCTACCAGACCAAAGCCGAAGATCCAGGTCATCCACAAGCGCATCATCTTGATCGTTTCAGAAGCGGGCGGGCCATTTTTAAGCCCCACATCACCGAATGCCCCCATGCTGGTGAAGAACACCATGACCAGGAAGCCAATCACAAACACAGGGAATTTTTCCACCAGCAAAGTGCCCAGACTCTTTTTCTTGCCTGTAGCATCGGACTCGTCCCTGCCTGCCCAATACCACACTGTCACCGCGAACACGGCAAAGGGAATCGAGATCACGCGCATGATGTTCCATATCTCGGCCACAGACACCGCCGTACCCGGCGCCACATTGGGATTGAAAGCCAGGGCCGCTGCCAGCACCTGACCCGAGTTAAGAATACCGGTGCCTATCCAGGCGCCATACTGCAAGTCGGTAAGATTCAACGCGTGGCCGATGAACGGGCTGATGAACATGGTCAGGATGCCGAAGCCGAGTATGGTGGCAATGGCATACGCCACATGGCTGGCCTTGGCTTCAACTGCCGGCGACGTGGCCACCGCCGCAGACACGCCGCACACGCTCAATGCATTGGCCAGTACGCCGGTCATGGAGCGATCCAGGCCGAATGCCTTGCCCAGCCACAGCACCATGATAATGGTCAGAATCACGAAACCGCCAATCAGGAAAATTGCCATGGCCCCCAGTTGAACAATGGCGGAGAAGGTATAGAGCGAGCCCAGCATGATGATACCGGTCTTGATCATGAGGCGGGACAGCTTGAATCCGTTGCTGAAAATTTCCGGCATCTTGCCGCCGAAAAGTATGTTGCGATAGAGCAGGCCGCAGATAATGCCCAGCAGGATGTAATTGAGGTGGGTGACTTTAACCAGCCAGCCCTTGCTGCCGAAAACCACGGCATCTGTCATCCATGGTTCGATCCAGTTTCGTATCACCACCATGGTGAGAATAATCAGCGCCAGACCTGGTAGCGCGCTGGGAAGTTGCCTGAAAAAACCCGGTGATTCATTACTCATCTCTGTTCCTCCTCTGTCAATGTATAACGTGGGAAAACGAAAATTCACAATGTTCAACTATTCAGTTCGGTCGATCTTCCTGCTACTGCGCGGCTTTTATAACACAAATGCTTCAAGCAAACGGGAACGTTAGAAGACACTAATTTATCCGTCAATCCGGCCTTGGCATGCCCTGCTCTGCTGGCAAAAACAAACAAGCAAATGCCAAAAGTAGTCCGATCAAGGAACTGTCAGGCAAAAAGTTTTTCAACTTTCAGCAGAGTCAGCACGCCCATCACGGCAAAAATTCCCGCAGCAATCGCATGCACCACCTTCATCGGAATTTTCTCCGCAAATTTGTTGCCCACAAATACAGCCGGCACATCGGCAATCAGCATGCCCAGGGTCGTGCCTATCACTACCATTACCGGCACGCCGTAATGTGCGGCCAGTGCGACTGTGGCGATTTGCGTCTTATCGCCCATTTCAGCGAGGAAGAAGGTAATCAGCGTCGCGCCAAACACACCGAATTGTGTGGCCAGTTGAGTTTCCTCTTCCTCAATCTCGTCCGGTATCAGCGTCCATATCGCCATGCCGATAAAGGAAAGGCCCAGCACCCAGCGCATGGCCTCCGGAGTAACCACCGTGGTTATCCACGCCCCCAGGGCGCCGGCCAGTCCGTGGTTCAGCAGGGTGGCCGCGAGGATGCCCAGGATGATGGGCACTGGACGTTTGAAGCGCGCCGCCAGAATAAAGGCCAGCAACTGCGTCTTGTCGCCGATTTCAGCCAGGGCAACCACACCGGTAGAGATGATCAATGCTTCCATTTTTTCCTTTAGTAAATTGCTTTGACACGGTAACCACGCTTGCGCAACAGGCTCAGCAAGCCTTGCTCTCCCGGCAAGTGCAGCGCACCCACCGCCACAAAGGCGCCGCCCTCGCGCAGATAACTGTCCATCCTTTGCAGCATGCGCTGGTTGCGCTGATCTATCAGGGCGCTGTTGATCTTGTGCGTCAGGCCGGCATTCCCTTTTACGCTGTATTTGCCGTTGAGGCCGGACAGCGCCGTCAGGTTCCTGGCAACATATGCCGTGTGCATCTGCTCCAGCACGGCTTCCATTTGCGGATATTGCTCCACACTGTCTGCCAGCAAGGCCACCTGTTCCGCCTGCGTCAGCTTGTCGAAAATCGCCAGCTGTTCCTGTGCCGTTTCCAGCCCGGATGTGCGCATGCCGGCGCCTTCTGCGGCACTATAGAGCAGCATGTCCAGCACCAGTCCGCTGCGCGGTTTCGGCATGCTCAAGATCACCATCACCGCCCAGGGCTTCATATGATCCGCGGCCTCTGCCGGCACACCAAAATCACGCAAGGCAAGCATGGTTTTGTCGAACAGGGGTTTCCCGACAATGCCGCGCAGACTGCGCCCCTGTGCCAGCATCATGCTCTGGCTGGCAAGCAGCATGCTGTTGCTGTCGGGTATCATTTCCATCACAAAGTGTTGCGAATGGTTGAATGCATCCTGCACCTCGGCTGGCAACGTGGTCACGCGCAGATCTTCCGAGTGTATGGTGCCAAACAGGTAATTCACCTTGCCGCCGGCCGGCGACACGACCTGCCACAGCAGCCCCCGCTCGCTTGCAACGGCAGTATCTGGCGCAACATCGCGCGCCAGCGCCGGATTGAGCGCCGCAATGGCCAGCAGCAACAGCAAACTGTGCCACCACTTCGCCCATCCTGCTCCGGCCATCATCTTGTACATGCATTTCTCCTGACATTTGCTGTGGTTATTTTAAACTACCCGCATCCGCCAGACGTATAAATACGCTTGTGCAACAGCCCAATGTCACCGAAAATGACGCCCTTCATACGGCACTGACACCGCCCCACTCTCACCCCACAAGGATAATCAAGCATGACTGATGCAGAATTTTTTGACGCGGTTGACGCCTTCGTCAATCTGGCCAATGAATTGAACAACAAGTTGGACACTTCTGATGTCAGCTCGGCCATCATGTATGCGGCTGCGCGTTACAACGCCTTCAATTATTTTGCCACCGACGGCAGCACAGAAAATGAACTGCCAACCTTCAAAGGATGCTGCGAGCAATACCAGGGGCTGCTGCAAAAAAACATGGCCGAACTGCGCAAGGAGTTTGACCAGGCCGCCCAGCAGCCTAACTAGATATTTATTTGTGGAGAACTTCGTGCGCACTATTGCCCTTGCACTATCCCTGTTTTTTGCCAGCTTCAATGTATATGCGCTGGACATCAGCGACATCAGCAACCGCGATGCAGTCGCCGGGCTGAAAGCCGCGCTGAACAAGGGCGCCGGCAGCGCAGTGGGCAAGCTGGGCAAGGCCGACGGCTTCCTCGGCAATGACAGGGTCAAGATTCCCCTGCCGGATTCACTGCAAAAACTGGATGGAACATTGCGCCGCTTTGGCATGGAAAAATACTCCGACGAGCTGGTGACCACCATGAACCGCGCCGCCGAAGCCGCCGTGCCCGAAGCAAAAGCACTGCTGGTCAATGCGGTTAAAGACATGTCGGTGCAGGATGCCAAGGGCATACTCACAGGCGGCGACACTTCCGCCACCGAATACTTCCGCGGCAAGACATCCAAACCGCTGGCCGCAAAATTCCTGCCCATCGTGCAGCGCGCTACAGCCAAGGTGGGACTGGTGCAGAAGTATGACGAGTTTGCCGGCAAGGCCAGCCGCCTGGGTCTGGTGGATGAAGGCCAGACCAATCTGGAAAATTACGTGACGCAGAAAGCGCTGGACGGTCTGTTCCTGATGATCGCCGATGAAGAGAAAGCAATACGCGCCAACCCGGTGGAACAAGGCAGCAAGCTGCTGAGCAAGGTGTTTGGCGCGGTGCTGAACAACTAAACCCTTATCCGCAGATTACGCAGATTTACACAGATTATTTTCACACCAACAAGGTTGTTGCCGTTCAATCTGCGTAATCTGCGGACAAAAACATAGGACACATATTCAACATGATCGCCCCGCTGCTCATAGCCAAAAATACCGCACATGAACTTGTCCTGCTGCCCGCCATGGCTAACCGCCACGGCCTGGTCACCGGCGCCACCGGCACCGGCAAGACGGTCACCCTGCAATCACTGGCCGAATCCTTCAGCCGCATCGGCGTGCCGGTGTTCCTCTCCGACATCAAGGGCGACCTCTCAGGCCTGGCCAAGGCAGGCGGCGGCAATGCCAAGGTGGACGAAAGGATCAAGCAGCTGCAGCTTGATGGCTACACACACCGCGCCTATCCCGTGACCTTCTGGGATGTGTTCGGCGAAATGGGCCACCCGGTGCGCGCCACCGTTTCCGACATGGGGCCGCAATTGATCGGGCGCATGCTCAACCTCAACGAGGTGCAGCAGGGCGTGCTCACCCTGGTGTTCAAGATAGCCGATGACAGCGGCCTGCTGCTGCTCGACTTCAAGGACCTGCGCGCCATGGTTCAGCACGTGGGCGAGAATGCAAAAAATTTCACCAACGAATACGGCAACGTCTCCACCGCCAGCATAGGCGCGATACAGCGCGGCCTGCTGGAGCTGGAAGCACAGGGCGCCGAGCATTTCTTCGGCGAGCCGATGCTGAACATCGAGGACCTGATGCAGACCGACAGCAAAGGGCGGGGCATGATCAACATCCTTGCCGCCGACAAGCTGATGCAGTAGCCCAAGGTGTATTCCACCCTGCTGCTGTGGCTGCTGGCCGAGCTGTTCGAGAACCTGCCGGAAG
>JAHFQY010000024.1 GCA_023259065.1 Nitrosomonadales bacterium | reverse complement strand
TTTCATGCTGAGGCGCATGCGGCCTTTGTCATCCGCTTCCAGCACTTTCACCTTCACTACCTGGCCTTCTTTCAGGTGGTCGGAAACGGTGTTTATGCGCTCGTTGGAAATCTGCGAGATATGCAGCAGGCCGTCCTTGCCCGGCATGATGTTGACGATCGCGCCAAAGTCCAGCAGCTTGACTACCGGGCCTTCGTAAACCTTGCCTACTTCCACTTCGGCAACGATGCCTTCGATACGCATCTTGGCCTGGTTACCCGCCTCACTGCTGACGCAGGAAATGGTGACATGACCTTCATCATCGATATCAATCGAGGTGCCGGTTTCTTCGGTCAGCGCACGGATAACTGCCCCGCCCTTGCCGATCACATCACGGATTTTTTCCGGATTGATTTTCATCTTGATGATGCGCGGTGCGTAATTCGAGACTTCTACACGCACTGTTGGCATGGCCTGCTTCATGATGCCGAGTATATGCATGCGGCCTTCACGCGCCTGGCTCAAGGCCGCCTGCATGATTTCGCGGGTAATGCCGTTGATCTTGATGTCCATTTGCAAAGCAGTGATGCCCTGCTCGGAACCGGCCACCTTGAAGTCCATATCGCCCAGATGATCTTCATCACCTAGAATGTCGGTCAACACCGCAAATCGATTGCCTTCCTTGATCAGGCCCATGGCGATACCGGCCACGTGGGTCTTGATCTGCACGCCGGCATCCATCAGCGCCAGGCAGCCACCGCACACGGAAGCCATCGAGCTGGAACCGTTGGACTCGGTAATTTCGGACACGACACGCATGGCCTGGGCGTAATCTTCCTCGCTCGGCAATACCGCAACCAGCGCGCGCTTGGCCAAGCGGCCATGGCCGATTTCACGGCGCTTGGGCGTGCCCACACGGCCGGTTTCACCGGTGGCATAGGGAGGAAAGTTGTAATGCAGCATGAAGCGGTCTGTGTGATCGCCCTGCAGGTCGTCAAATTTCTGCACATCGCGGCTGCTGCCAAGTGTTGCAACAACCAGCGCCTGTGTCTCGCCACGGGTAAACAGCGCAGAGCCATGGGTACGCGGCAGCACGCCGGTGCGGATGGTGATCGGGCGCACAGTGCGGGTGTCGCGGCCGTCGATGCGCGGCTCGCGATTCAAAATCTGGCCGCGCACAATTTTCGATTCCAGCGCTTCAATCAAGGCATACAAGTGATTCTTGGATACAGTTCCGTCAGCACTCAGCGCTTCAATAACGCGGTTGCGTATGGCGTTCACCTGCGAGGTGCGCGCCTGTTTCTGGCGCACCGCATAAGCTGCAGTCAGGTCTTTCTCAGCCAGTTCTGCCACCTTGGCAATCAGCGCCTCATCCTTGGCAGGCGGCTCCCAATCCCACGCATCTGCGCCTGTTGCGTCAGCCATTTCGTTAATGGCCTGTATCACTGCCTGCATTTGCTCGTGACCGTACATGACCGCGCCCAGCATCACCTCTTCGGACAACTGGCTGGCTTCGGATTCAACCATCAGCACGGCCTGAGAGGTTCCGGCGACCACCAGATCCATGAGTGACTGTTTCAACTCATCGGCAGTCGGGTTCAATACATACTGTTCGTTCACATACCCCACACGTGCGGCGCCTATGGGGCCATCAAACGGCATGCCGGACAAGGCCAGGGCAGCGGATGCACCGATCATGGAGGGGATGTCGGCATTGATCTGGCTATCGGAAGACAGCACCGTTGCCACGATCTGCACCTCGTTGTAGAAACCCTCCGGAAACAGCGGGCGCAACGGCCTGTCGATCAGACGCGAAACCAGAATTTCATTCTCGCTGGGGCGACCCTCGCGACGCAGGAAGCCGCCAGGAATCTTGCCAGCAGCGTAGGTACGCTCCTGATAATCCACGGTCATCGGGAAAAAATCCTGCTCGGGCTTGGAATCCTTGCAGCCCACTACGGTTACCAGCACTACGGTGTCATCCAGGCTTACCATGACTGCAGCAGTTGCCTGACGTGCAATTTCACCGGTTTCCAGGGTCAGTTGATGTTTACCAAATGCCAGTGTTTTTTTGTAGTGACTCAAGATTGACCTCTCTATGCATGGCTGGGCGCATTCGCGCCGTTGCGTGAATGAAATGAAGCGGGCCGCTATTGCGACCCGCTGTTTGAAGCTGTTACTTGCGCAGTTCCAGGCGCTTGATCAGTTCCTGGTAGCTATTTTCGTTCTTGCTCTTGAGGTAGTCGAGCAGCTTGCGGCGACGGCTCACCAGACGCAGCAGACCGCGACGTGAGTGGTGATCCTTGGTGTGTTCTTTAAAGTGACCAGTCAGGTAGTTGATGCGCGCCGTCATCAAGGCTACTTGAACCTCAGGGGAGCCAGTGTCGCCCTTGGCACGTTGATAATCGGTCACAATTTGTGACTTCTGCGCTGTCGTAATTGACATTTAGTTGCCTCCAATAAAAAGTGCCGCATTTTACCCTTTAATGCGGCGTTTGCTCAAGTAAAACTGCCGAATAACTGCTGTTTGTTACACCTTCCCTGTTACATGCCCCATTGCCGCTCCCGCCGGGTAGTCAGATCACGCCGGAGTTTCATCGCGTTGTGCTGCGTTTTTTGCCACACTTGCCAACAATCGGCTGGGGGCCAGTCTGCGTCCCGACAGCTCGCCCAAACCTATAAACACACCTTGGTCATACAAGCGCACCTTGCCATCGGGCAGCGCCAGATCCATGCCCAGTCGCTGCCCCTGGGCCATGCGCGCCACCTGCACAGTGTCGAGCTCCAGGCTGGGCAGTTCCTGCAACATGCAATCCACGGGTAGCAGACAGGCATCCCGCTCTGTGCTATCCATCGCTTCCAGCTGTGCAAAAGTATGGGCGTGCTCGATACTGAATTGTGAAATTGCAGTCCGGCGCAGGCCAAACAAATGTGCACCGCAGCCCAGGGCTTGGCCAATATCCTCGGCCAGCGTGCGTATATACGTTCCCTTGCTGCAGCGCACTGTCATGATCAGCTCATTTCCCTCGAATCGCTCCAGGTGAATTTCGTGTATCACAACCTTGCGTATCTCACGTTCTACTGTCTCCCCCTTGCGTATGTACTCGTACAAGGGCTTTCCCTGATGCTTGAGCGCGCTGTGCATGGGAGGCAGCTGCTCTATCTCCCCGGTAAACTGGCGCAGCACTTGCTGCACCCGCGCCTCGTCCAGATTCACTTCATGGCTTGAGGTGACCTCCCCTTCCGCGTCTCCGGTGCTTGTCGTCTGCCCCAGTCGCACCGATGCACGATATGTTTTATCGGCATCCAGCAGGGCCAGGGAAAACTTGGTAGCCTCACCGAAACAGATGGGTAACAGCCCGGTAGCCAGGGGATCCAGAGTGCCCGTGTGCCCGGCTTTTTCTGCCTGGAACAAGCGGCGAACTTTCTGCAAGGCGATGTTGGAGCTAAGCTCGAGCGGCTTGTCGAAAAGCAGAACTCCATCCAAGGGGCGCCAGCTGCGTGACATGCTGCACAAACTCAATCTTCAGAATTTTTGTCGCTGGCGACTGCGCGGTCGATCAGTTGAGACAAATGGGAGCCGCGCTCAACGGAAGTGTCGAACACGAAATGCAACTGTGGAGTAATGCGCAGCTTCATGGAGTGCGCCAGCTGACTGCGCAAGAATCCGGCAGCACGTTCCAGACCTTCCTGCAAGGAACTGCTCGCACCATTCAGGGTGGTATAAAACACCTTGGCATGCGAATAATCGCGGGTCACTTCGACACCGGTAATGGTCACCATGCTGACGCGCGGATCTTTCAGTTCCAGACGTATCAACTGCGCCAGCTCACGCTGGATCTGTTCAGCGATGCGATCGGTTCGTGCGTAGTCCTTGGGCATTTACAGAGCGCGCGCCACTTCGACAATTTCAAACACTTCCAGCTGATCGCCGACTTCCAGATCATTGAATCCGCGCAGCGACAAGCCGCATTCAAAGTTGGCTTTGACTTCCTTGACGTCATCCTTGAAGCGCTTGAGAGAATCCAGCTCACCGGTATGGATCACCACATTATTGCGCAGCACGCGCACCTGCGCGTTGCGCTTGACCATGCCTTCGGTGACGTAGCAACCGGCAATCGTGCCAACCTTGGAAATGGTGAACACCTGGCGGATTTCCACCATACCGAGAATGCTTTCCTTCTTCTCCGGCGCCAGCATGCCTGACAAGGCTGCCTTGATCTCGTCTACCATCTCGTAAATGATGTTGTAGTAGCGCACATCAACACCGGCGGTTTCCGCCAGGCGGCGTGCCGTTGCATCAGCACGGGTGTTGAAGCCGATGACGATAGCCTTCGATGCCAGTGCCAGGTTGATGTCGGACTCGGTAATCGCGCCTACGCCGCCATGTATCAGGTTCACTTTTACCTCGTCGGTAGAAAGCTTCTGCAATGCATGGGCAATCGCCTCGGCGGAACCCTGCACGTCGGTTTTGACTATCAGCGACAGGCTGCGCACTTCGCCCTCGGCCATTTGTTCGAACATGTTTTCCAGCTTGGCGGCTTGCTGCTTGGCCAGCTTCACATCACGGAACTTGCCTTGGCGGAACAGCGCAATTTCACGCGCTTTCTTTTCATCGGCCAGCACCACAAATTCTTCACCGGCTACCGGCACTTCCGACAAGCCCTGAATCTCGACCGGAATCGAAGGGCCAGCTTCGGTAATTGCCTTGGCATTCTCGTCCAGCATGGCGCGCACACGGCCAAACACCGCGCCCACCAATACTGCATCGCCGCGCTTCAAGGTGCCGGATTGCACCAGCATGGTGGCAACCGGGCCACGCCCCTTATCCAGGCGCGATTCAATCACGATACCTTTAGCATTGGCCACTTTAGGCGCTTTCAGTTCCAGCACTTCGGCCTGCAACAGAATACCTTCCAACAACGCGTCTATACCCTGGCCGGTCTTGGCGGAGACCTCCACAAACATGGCGTCACCGCCCCAGTCTTCAGGCACCACGCCCTCGGCCACCAGTTCCTGCTTGACGCGCTCGGAATTGGCATCGGGCTTGTCTATCTTGGTTACCGCCACAACGACGGGCACACCGGCCGCTTTGGCATGGCTGATCGCCTCCTTGGTTTGCGGCATCACGCCGTCATCGGCAGCCACCACCAGAATAACGATGTCGGTAACTTTCGCGCCGCGTGCACGCATCGCGGTAAACGCTTCGTGACCCGGTGTATCCAGGAAGGTGATCATGCCGCGCGGTGTTTCCACGTGGTAGGCACCGATATGCTGGGTAATGCCGCCCGCTTCACCACTGGCCACACGGGTGCGGCGTATGTAGTCGAGCAGGGATGTTTTACCGTGGTCAACGTGACCCATCACGGTTACCACCGGGGCGCGCGGCTCCAGCACCAGATCCTTGTGTTCTGAGGCATCTGCCAGGAAAGCATCCGGATCATCAGTCTTGGCGGCCTTGGCGATATGGCCCATTTCCTCGACCAGGATCATCGCGGTGTCCTGATCCAGAACCTGGTTGATGGTAACCATCGAACCCATTTTCATCAGGACCTTGATGATCTCGGCCGCTTTTACCGACATCTTTTGCGCGAGTTCCGCAACGGTAATGGTTTCCGGCACCATCACTTCCTGAATGATAGGCTCGGTGGGCAAGGAGAATGCATGCTGCTGCTCGGCACCGGCAGCCTTGCTGTGTTTATCATGGCGTGGTGCGCGCACTGGCCCACCCGCACGAGTGCCGACACCGGCACGCGCATCAACCGTGCGCGAGGGTGTACGTTTCTTGTGGCCAGCCTGATCCCAAGGGCTGGCTTTTTCTGCTACTTTTTCTTTTTCTGCCTTTTTGGCAGAGGTTGGCTTGACCACCTTGTCACCCGGCTTGGGAGCAGGCTTGTGCAGCGTACCCTCCGCCAGGGCTGCCTTGGCCGGTTCCGCTTTGGCTGGTTCAGCAACAACCTCGGCTACAGCAGCCACAGCTTCCGCAACCGGCTCAGGAGCCGCTGGAGCAGCCGCTGCCACCTTGCGCTTCATGCGCTCCTGCTTGGCCTGAATTTCAGCAGCCTGACGTGCGGCCAGCTCGGCCTGATTACGTGCCTCGATTTCGCGCGCGGTCAGCTTGCCTTCATCAACCACCTTCACGGCGGCTTTAGGAGCGGCGGCTACCGGCGCAGCAGCGGCCTCTTCCGGCTGTGGAGTTGCTGCCGCTGCTGCGGGAGCAACCTTGGGAGCAGCTTCAGCAACCACCGGAGCCACTACGCGCTTCTTGCGCACCTCAACCTGAATCGTGCGTGACTTGCCCGAACTGTCGGCTTTCTTGATCGCGGTGGTCTCGCGGCGCACCAAGGTGATCTTGCCTTTGTTGCTGCCGTGCGCGCTGCGCAAATGTTCCAGCAACTGAGCCTTGTCCTGTTCCGATACGGGGTCAGCCTCCTGCTTCTTGGCGACCCCGGCCGCCTGCAGTTGTTCAAGCAGCAACTCAACTGGCAAACCCAGTTCACCTGCGAATTGCGCCACATTCATTTTTCCCATTACGACCCCTTAACCCCAGAACTTCCAATATCTCAGAACCGAATAAGCTTCAGCTCTCACCAGCATTCAGCAATGCCACCGTCAATTATGCAAACCAGGGCGCGCGCGCCGTCATAATCAACTTGTTGGCATGCTCTTCATCCATGCCTGTCATTTCAACCAGTTCTTCGGCATCCAGATCAGCCAGTTGCTCTTGCGTGCCCACGCCCTTGGACGCCAATACACGCGCGGTGTCTTCATCCATGCCTTCCATCTTCAGCAGGTCTTCAATGCTGTGCTCGACGCGCTCTTCATTCACGATTGCCGCATTCAGCAGGGCATTGCGGGCACGGCTGCGCAGCTCGTTAACCGTTTCTTCGTCCAGCGCCTCGATTTCCAGCATCTCTTCCAGCGGCACGTAAGCAACCTCTTCCAGCGTGTTGAAGCCTTCACGCACCAGAATGTCAGCCACTTCCTCATCCACATCCAGCTTGGAAATAAACAGGTCACGCACCTTGGCGAATTCCTGCTCATTCTTCTGGCTGGATTCCTCCACCGTCATCAGATTGATTTCCCAGCCGGTCAGCTCGCTGGCCAGACGCACGTTCTGGCCGCCACGACCGATGGCCTGGGCCAGGTTTTCTTCTTCAACCACCACATCCATGCTGTGCCGGTCTTCATCCACCACAATACTGGTTACTTCAGCAGGGGCCAGTGCGTTGATCACGCTGGTTGCCGGATCTTCCGACCACAGCACGATATCCACGCGCTCACCGGCCAACTCGTTGGTTACGCCCTGCACGCGCGATCCGCGCATACCCACGCAGGTGCCGATAGGATCCAGACGCTGGTCATGTGAACGCACCGCAATTTTCGCGCGCGAACCCGGATCACGGGCAGCACTAACGATCTCCAGCAGGCCTTCTTCAATCTCGGGCACTTCCAGCTCGAACAGCTTGACCAGGAATTGCGGCGTAATGCGCGACAGCACAATTTGCGGCCCGCGCACGGTGCGATCCACGCGCAGCAAATAAGCACGCACACGATCACCCACACGCAGATTTTCTTTCGGGATCATCTGGTCGCGTGGCAACAAGGCCTCAATCTTGCCGAATTCAACAATGGCATTGCCGCGCTCTATGCGCTTCACCGTGCCGGAAACCAGGTGCTCGCTGCGATCCATGAAGTCGGCCAAAATCTGCTCGCGTTCAGCATCGCGGATTTTCTGGAAGATCACCTGCTTGGCAGCCTGCGCGCCAATGCGGCCAAAATCGATGG
Organism: Nitrosomonadales bacterium; assembly: GCA_023259065.1. Classification (GTDB taxonomy): domain Bacteria; phylum Pseudomonadota; class Gammaproteobacteria; order Burkholderiales; family Gallionellaceae; genus 39-52-133. Next base: position 30,047 of record JAHFQY010000024.1, on the reverse strand, counting down.
ACTCCAATGGCTGCTCGACAAACTCGCCCAGCTGGTAGCCCGGGTCGATTTTGCGCGCCTCTTCCAGCTTGATGTGCAGCTCAGGCGTTTCAAACTCCTCGTCGTCCATCACCTGCCAGCAGCGGAATGACTCATATTCACCGGTATTGCGGTCTATGCTGACGCGCACATCCGCCTCTTCGTCGGTAAAACGCTTCTTGGTGGCAGAAGCCAGCGCGGCCTCGAGTGCACCGAACACAATCTCCTTGTCCACGTTCTTTTCGCGTGCCAGGGCATCCACTAATAACAAAACTTCACGACTCATTACTGTCTCCAACCAATCAAGCCACTTGCACTATGCAAACGGGTTTATCACTCAAAACACAGGCACCAAGCGTGCCTTGTCCACATTAGACAGCTCTATTGCCACCTGATTACCTTCTACATCCAGCTGCAAAACACCGTCTTGCACCGCACCCAAAATCCCCACAAAATTCTTGCGCCCGGCCAGCGGCATACGCAATTTGATCTGCGCCTTCTGCCCGCCAAACCTTACAAAGTCGGCCTCTTTCTTGATCGGCCTGTCCAGTCCTGGCGATGAAACTTCGAGCCGGTCAAAATCCACGCCTTCCACCATGAACAAGCGCGTCAACTGGTTACTCACCAGCTCGCAATCCTCAATGGCAATGCCTGCGGGTTTGTCCATCAACACACGCAACAATCCGCGGCCGGACTTCTCCAGATCGACCAGCTCGTAGCCCAATCCATTCAGCGTTGTTTCTACAAGCTTCGCCACATCCATGATTCACACCCACAAATAAAAAACGGGCTCGAAGCCCATCCATCAAAAAACTGCGCGGATTATAGCAAAGGTATTGGCCAATTGAAACAAGCCAAAACAATTATATGTAAATCTATCGCATTAACTATATTGCTTAAAACGGAAGGGCTGAACAAGGTGGCGTCCCCAACCGGATTCGAACCGGTGTTATCGCCGTGAAAGGGCGGTGTCCTAGGCCTCTAGACGATGGGGACTTCAATACGACGGTTATTTCAACTCTCTGATCTGCAGCCTGCAGAATTGAAACAGGTAAGGTGGCGTCCCCAACCGGATTCGAACCGGTGTTATCGCCGTGAAAGGGCGGTGTCCTAGGCCTCTAGACGATGGGGACTTGGTTCTTGGTGGAGATAAGCAGGATCGAACTGCTGACCTCTTGCATGCCATGCAAGCGCTCTCCCAGCTGAGCTATACCCCCAAAAAGAGGGCGCATTATAATGATCGACCCTGCACTTGTAAAGCGAATCCCTGAAGATTTTTTGTTGCAGAAAATCAGGCCAAATATTTTTGCAGGCGTGACAGCACAAGTTCGCGCGGGAACAACGTCACCAGCGCATCAACAGAAGGTGTTTGTGTCTGCCCCACCAGCATTACACGCAAGGGCATTGCCAGCTTGGGCATCTTCAAGCCGTGCTTGCCTATCATCTCCCTGATCAAAGCCCCGATGGCCGGCGCTTCCCATGCCACTGTTGCCAGGTGTTGCGCAAATTCTTGCAGGGCGGGCAATGCTTCTGCCGTCAAATGCGTATCCAGCAAAGCCTGCTCGGGATGCAACTCGATGTAGAACACCTCTGCCGCATCGGCCAGTTCATTCAGCGTGGCGACCCGCTCCTTGTACAATCCGATAACGGCTTCCAGGGCGGGTGCAACGCCCACGTTTACCCCGCGTGCCAGCAGGCGCGGCTTTACCAGCCCGACCAGCCGCGCATTGTCGCTCAGCTTCAGATAATGACTGTTCAGCCAGTTCAGTTTCTCGGTATTGAACTGGGCCGCCGACGGGGTAATGTGGTCGAGATCAAACCACTCGCAGAATTGGGCCACGGAAAAAACTTCCTCATCGCCATGCGACCAGCCCAGGCGCGCAAGATAGTTGATTACCGCCTCCGGCAAATAGCCATCCTCGTCGTATTGCATCACGCTGACCGCACCGTGGCGCTTGGACAGCTTCTGCCCGTCATCGCCCAGTATCATCGACAAATGCGCGTATTGCGGCAGCGTAGCCCCCAATGCGCGCAGGATATTGATCTGGCGCGGCGTGTTATTGACGTGATCATCACCGCGTATGACCTGGGTGATTTTCATATCCCAGTCATCCACCACTACACAGAAGTTGTAGGTCGGCGTACCGTCCGCCCGCGCAATTACCAGATCATCCAGCTCGTTGTTGGCAAACTCGATATAACCCTTGACCATATCCTTCCATGCCACCACGCCTTCGGTCGGATTCTTGAAACGCACTACCGGCTGCACACCTGCCGGCACGGCAGGCAACATCTTGCCCGCCTCCGGCCGCCAGCGCCCGTCATAGCGCGGCTTCTCGCCGCGCGCACGCTGCGCCTCGCGCAGCTCATCCAGCTCGGCCGGCGAGGTATAACAATAATAGGCATGCCCGCTGGCCAGCATCTGCTGAATCACCTCACGGTAGCGCGGCATTCTTTGCATCTGATAGAAAGGACCCTCGTCGTATTCCAGATTCAACCAGCTCATTCCGTCCAGAATCGCCTGCACCGCCTCGGGGGTTGAGCGCTCCACATCGGTGTCTTCGATGCGCAGAATAAACGTGCCGCCATGCTTGCGCGCATACGCCCAGGAAAAAAGCGCGGTGCGGGCGCCACCAATGTGGAGATAGCCGGTCGGGCTGGGAGCAAAGCGGGTGCGAACAGTCATGGTTAACGCCGGAAAAATTAAAGGGCGCATTTTACGCCAAGTTGCTTTTAATAGAAGGCAGATGGATTGAAAGCAGCAAGATAAATGGCACGGATAAATAAATTGACCGCATCGCATCACCTGTGATTAAATGCGCGCCCTCGATTGGGTGCTTAGCTCAGCTGGTAGAGCACCGCCCTTACAAGGCGATTGTCGGCGGTTCGATCCCGTCAGCACCCACCACTCGATCCTGTCATAAAATCAAACACTTCTTTCCAAGATACAGCTTGCCTTGCTGCAAACTGCGTTTACCTGCGTCCGGATTATTGTAGAAATCAAAAAACAGGCGTATAAATTGGGCCGTGGCACCGGATTCAAGCAACACATCAGCATCCAATAAGGTTACCTTCAGGGGGAGCACTTATCGATACACGAACGTGTGACAAGCTAAAGTAAGAACACATATCGGCAGCATAAAGCCGATCAAGTCGGAACCCCAACACCGACACATAACGCCGCGCAACGCGGCGTTATCATTTTCATGATACCCAATCGCCTAGTGCACTTGCTCCGCCCACTCCTTCGCTTTCACCTGAGCCTTGTCGATTTGCTCCGGGGTCATCCTGGCCTGCAAGGATTTTCTGTTGCCAACAGCAACCGCATCTCCCGCCATCCCTGCCAGGTTGTACCACATGTGCGCCTGAACCCAATCCTCATCCACACCATAGGCATTCTCATACATCAAGCCCAGGTTGTTCTGTGCATTACCCAATCCTTGCCCTGCTGCCCTGTTGAACCATAGCAGAGCCTCGTCATAATTCTGCGCAACACCCTCTCCCCGCAGGTACATTTCTCCCAAATTCGACTGTGCTACAGCCTCTCCCTGCTCGGCAGACTTGCGATACCACATGGCAGCCTTATCCAGATCCCGGGTAACGCCAACTCCCTTGTAGTACATATAGCCCAGCCTGAATTGGGCGCCGGCATTTCCCATATCAGCCGCTTTGCGGTACCACAGGGCCGCCGATTTGTCGTCCTGCGCAACGCCCCAGCCCATTTGATACATCCAGCCCAGATGGTTTGCCGCCGCAGGGTGGCCGAGAGTGTCTGCCTTGCGATACCAATACAGCGCCATCGGGTAATCCTGAGTTACACCTTCCCCCTGCTGGTACATCCAGCCCACAGTGACCTGCGAGTTTGCGTCTCCCTGCTCGCCTGCCTTGAGGCACCACGTCATGGCCGCCTTGAAATCCTGTGCCACACCGCGTCCCTTGTAATACATCTCGCAAAGACTGATTTGCGACTCTATATATCCCTGATCGGCAGCCTGGAGGTGCCACATGGCCGCCGTTGCCTCGTCACGCTCTACGCCGCGTCCCTTTTCGTACATCCATCCCAGCATATAGCGAGCCTGCATGCTGTCTTGCGCTGCGGCCTTGCGAAACCAGACTACCGCATCCTTGTCATCCCAAACCACGCCACGCCCGTTGAGAAACATCATCCCCAGGTTGAATTGCTCCCTGGCGCCACCCTGTTCCGCCGATTTGCGATACCAGGATGCAGCCTCGGCATAATTCTGCGGCACTCCCTGACCATTGCCATACATACCCCCCAGATTGAACTGGGCCAAGGCATCACCCTGCTCGGCCGCCTTGCGAAACCAGGCTGCTGCCTCCTTGTAGTCGCGCCCCACCCCAAGGCCAGAGGCATACATGCGCCCGAGCAAAGCCTGCGCCTGCGCATTGCCCGCAACGGCCAGGGGCTTGAGTTCCTGCAAGGCTGCGGCGAACTTCTTGTTCTTGAAGGCCTCACTTCCCTCCTGCAATCCTGCCTGCGCCACGCTAAGCGTGGCCAACAAAACAACTGCAAGTAGCAATCCGTGTAACTTCATCCTTAATGTGTGTCGCATCCATTCCCCCTACCCAGGTTCCGCTCATGACCACCCTATCAGCCGGCAAATACTAGCATTCCTGCTGCACGACACAACAGCCCACCAATGCAATCCACACCACACGCAAAATTTGTGTTTAATCCGCTTGCGATCAGTTATCCTCTCGCATCACTGCTCTACATCCCTAAACCCGCGTATGAATAAAAATCGTACTGCATTCTTCATCTCTGACCGCACTGGCCTGACCGCAGAAAATCTCGGGCACAGCCTGCTCAGCCAGTTTGAGGGCATCACCTTCAACCGTGTCAGATTACCCTTTGTGGACTCAGCGGAAAAAGCGCGCGCTGCCGTCACGCAAATCAACGCGGCAGCGGCGGCGGATGGGCAGCGACCCTTGGTGTTCAGCACGCTGATTCTGCCCGAGGTGCGCGGCATTGTTGAACAAAGTGATGCATTGATACTCGACTTGTTCGAGATGTTCATCGTCCCCCTGGAAACCGAACTCGGCCAGCCCTCCTCGCATGCCATCGGCCGCTCCCATGCGGCCGGCATGAATTACAACTCACGCATGGATGCGGTCAACTATGCGCTGAGCCATGACGATGGCGGCATTTCGCGCGAACTTAATCGCGCTGATATTGTGCTGGTTGGGGTATCGCGTTGCGGGAAAACCCCCACCTCGCTCTACCTCGCCCTGCAATTTGGAATTTACGCCGCCAACTATCCGCTGGTGCCCGAGGATTTTTCCGGTGGCGAGATGCCCCCGGCCCTGAAGCCCCTGAAACACAGGCTCTACGGGCTGACCATCCGCCCCGAACGCTTGCAGCAAATCCGCACCGAGCGCAGCCCCAATAGTCACTACGCATCCCTGGAGAACTGCCAGCTCGAAGTAAAACAGGCAGAAAGCCTGATGCGCCAATCCAACATCCCCTATCTGGATGTTACCAGCATGTCGGTGGAAGAGATTGCCACCACCATACGCCATCAGACCGGCATCAAGCGCTAGCAACCTTTTACTCAATCCAGATCCAGCATGGTCAGTATGCGTTGATCTGCATGGCGCACGCGTTCAATCATGATTCCCATAAAGGCGCGGAAAAAACGTGTCTGCAGGTTAGTCGAGGCCTGCCTTAGCGCCTCGCCATCAATCTCGATCACGCTCATCGCCGTTGTTGCTGTCACCGTGGCCGAGCGCGCATGCTGTGATTCGTCCAGAAACGCCATCTCGCCAAAACAGTTACCCGCACCGATGTGATTAAGTTCAGCGCCTTTTTTGGTAATCACCGCCTCGCCGCGGGTAATGACAAACAAGCTATTTCCCACGTCGCCTTCCTTGACTATGCTTTCCCCCGGGGCGCGCTCCTGCCAGTGACACAAGCCTACCGTCTCCCACACTTCGGTATCGGTAAACTCGGCAAAAAAAGCCAGGTTGCGCAGTGAATCAAAGCTGGAGCTGTCAAAGCGGGCTTCTTCAGGCCTTTCCACATGCGGCAATGCAGCCGCCAGATCATCACAGAAAGCCTTCCACGAATCGTAGCGAACCTCGATGTCCCTGTGCATGGCACGGTGCACGGCAAAGCGCAGCGCCTGGGGAATATCCTGGCGCCGGCGCTCCAATGGCACGGCATCCTCATTCAATTTCTGGAAAATCAGCCCCTCGTGTGAACTGCTGGAAAAAGGCAACGCGCCGGTCAGCAACTGGTAGGCCATCACCCCTACCGCATAGATATCAGACTGCAGGGTGGGCTGCCTTTGGCGAAAATGTTCCGGCGGCATAAAGGCCAACGTCCCCACATCGAATACCTGGGTGAATTGCGAGCCCATGTAAAATGCGGCGCCGAAATCCGACACCTTCACGATATTGTTTTCCCCCAGCAGCACGTTGGCCGGCTTGATATCGCGGTGCAAGATGCCGGTCTTGTTGGCGAAATCCAGGGCATTGCATACCTTGTAGAGGATATCTATCAGGCGGTTCAGCGGCAGCAGTTTGTCGAAAGCGGTAAATTGATTCAGGGTGGTGCCGGCCACATACTCCATCACCAGGTATTCAAAATCCTCGGCATGGCCGGCCTCAAACACCTCTACAATAAACGGGTGTTTCAGCTTGCCCACCAGGCGCACCTCATTCAGCCACATCTTGCGATGGAGAGAGCCGTGCTCAGGGTCATCAAACAGTTTTGAACGCGTGCGCTTGATCGCCACATTGCGCTGAAAGAAGGTGTCATAGGCCAGGTGTACTGTGCCCATGGATCCCTCGCCCAACTCCTGCCCCATTTCGAAACGGGTGCGGAAATTCCCAACATTTTTTTTCATGGCATGCGGGCCTGCTTGGTTATTTGTGATGACACGGGATTGCTGCTGGCATAACTCTATCAGATTAGGAAAGCCGACAGACCACTGACAATTGCGGCGCTCGCATCAAATTGAGAAACGGTGGCAGAAACAAGAAAGGGAAAGCAGATTGCTTTTCCTTGAATTTGGAGCGGGAAACGAGACTCGAACTCGCGACCTATACCTTGGCAAGGTATCGCTCTACCAACTGAGCTATTCCCGCAAAAACGAAATCCACATGAAGTGAAATCCGGGTTTGACTGGAGGCGCGATCCAGAGTCGAACTGGACTAACCGGATTTGCAATCCGGGGCATAACCGCTTTGCTATCGCGCCAAGAACAAACAGAACTGCATGATACAAAAATTATGGGAAAGCTTGTTAGCTTTCCCAGAAATATGGAGCGGGAAACGAGACTCGAACTCGCGACCTATACCTTGGCAAGGTATCGCTCTACCAACTGAGCTATTCCCGCAAAAAACGAAGTCCGCATTATAGGGATATTCGAACGCATGTCAATAAAAACGGGGGGCTAATTTTTCAGCCTGGCCGGAATCGGTGATTTTCCCGGCCATGTTTTCGCCACCGCCACGCCCATCTCTGTATAATGCGCGCCTGCGTGATAGGCCAGTCGGCATCCGCTTTTCAGTACTACCCTAACCTGCCTGGGTGGTGAAATTGGTAGACACAAGGGACTTAAAATCCCTCGGCTTGAAAAGGCTGTACCGGTTCGATTCCGGTCCCAGGCACCAAATTCCAAATGCTAAGCAAACTCAACCCCGCCCAACGCGAAGCCATTACCTATCTGGACGGCCCCTTGCTGGTACTGGCGGGCGCCGGCAGCGGCAAGACCCGCGTCATCGTGCACAAGCTGGCCTATCTGGTGGAGAAGTGCGGCTACTCGCCGCGCAATGTGGCCGCAATCACCTTTACCAACAAGGCCGCCAACGAGATGCGCGAGCGCGTCGGCCAGCTGCTTAGCGGCAAAGACGCCAAGGGCATGACCATCAGCACCTTCCACGCCCTGGGAATGCAAATCCTGCGCGAAGAGGCCTGCCTGCTGGGCTACAAGAAGCAATTTTCCATTTTCGACACTGCCGACACCGGCAAAATCATCAGCGAGCTGCTGGGCGGCCCCGACAAGCAGGACATCCGCATGGCGCAAAGCATGATGTCCAACTGGAAAGCCGGCTTTATTTCGCCGGAACAGGCCGTCAGCCTGGTGGAAACCGAGGCCGAGCAGCGCATCGCCCTGCTCTATGGCCGCTATCAGGAAACCCTGCGCGCCTATCAGGCCATGGACTTTGATGACCTGATCCGCCTGCCGGTGGATCTGTTCCAGCAGCATCCGGAGGCGCTGTTACGCTGGCAGCAACGTTTGCGCTACCTGCTGGTGGACGAGTACCAGGATACCAACGACTGCCAGTACCAGCTGATGCGCCTGTTGGCAGGTGCACGCGCCGCACTCACCGCAGTGGGCGACGACGACCAGGCCATCTATGCCTGGCGCGGCGCCAGCACCGCCAACATCCACAACCTGCAGAAGGATTATCCCAATCTGCGCGTAATCAAGCTGGAGCAGAATTACCGCTCCTCGCAGCGCATCCTGCAAAGCGCCAACCACCTGATCAAGAACAATACCAAGCTGTTCGAGAAAAACCTGTGGAGCGAGCACGGGCTGGGCGACCAAGTGCGCATCTTCGCCGCCAAGGATGAGGACCACGAAGCGGAATCGGTGGTGTTGCGCTTGCTGGCGCACAAGTTCGAGCACAATACGAAATTCTCCGACTACGCCATTCTGTACCGCAGCAACCACCTGTCGCGCGGCTTTGAAGAGCAATTGCGCGCGCAGAACGTACCCTACACCGTGAGCGGCGGCACCTCATTTTTTGAACGCGCCGAGATCAAGGACCTGGTCGCCTACCTGCGCCTGATTGCCAACCCGGATGACGACCCCGCCTTTATCCGCGCCATCACCACACCCAAGCGCGGCATCGGCAACCAGACCCTGGAAAAACTCGCCAGCTACGCCGGCACCCGCAACGTCAGCCTGTTTGAGGCCGCGTTTGAAAGCGCGATGGAAGAACAACTGCAAGCACGCCAGCATGAAGAGCTGCTCACCTTCTGCAACTTCATCAACCGCATGCAGGAACGCGCCGCCAAGGAAGAGTGCACCCCGGTATTGACCGACCTGATGAGCGCGATTGATTACGAAGCCTGGCTGTTCGACAGCCACGAGCCCAAGCAGGCAGAGAACAAGTGGTCCAACGTAAGCGACTTTATCGGCTGGATCAACCGCAAGTCCACCGCCGACGAAAAGACACTGCTGGCCATGACGCAAACCATCGCGCTGATGAATTTGCTGGAAGGACGCGAGGAAGAAACCAATGCGGTGTCACTGTCCACGCTGCATGCCGCCAAGGGCCTGGAATTCGGCCATGTGTTCATGGTGGGCGTGGAAGAAGGCGTGATGCCGCACGAACGCAGTGAAACGCCGGAGCAGATCGAGGAAGAGCGCCGCCTCATGTACGTGGGCATTACCCGTGCGCAACGCTCCTTGCACATCAGCCACTGCATCAAGCGCAGGCGCGGCAAGGAGTGGCAGAACTGCGAGTCCAGCCGCTTCCTGAAAGAACTACCCGCCGATGATGTGGTGTTTGCCGGGGCCGTGCCGGCAGGCAGCACGCCCGAAGTGAGCAAGGATGAGGGCATGGCCAAGCTGGCACGATTGAAAGCCATGCTGGGCCAGGCTTAGTCGCACACTTTACTCATCCGGCCTGGGTTTCACGCTGGCCAGGCGTTCAAATTCCGCAGCAGGAACTGGCCGCGAGAATAAATATCCCTGCCCGTAATCGCACCCTGCCGCACTCAGCAAATCACACTGCTCCATGGTCTCAATACCTTCTGCAACCACTTTCAGGCCCAGCTTGTGCGCCATCACGATAATTGCTTCGCACAGCGCCATGTCATCCGAGCCTTTGGTCAGATTGATCACGAAAGATTTGTCTATCTTGATGTAATCAATATCCAGTTTCTTCAGGTAGGACAGCGAAGAGTATCCGGTGCCGAAATCATCCAGTGACACCTGGATGCCCGCATCGCGGAAAGCCAGCAACTGTTCCGTCACATAATCGCCGGTATTCAGCAGCAGGCCCTCGGTGATTTCCACCACTATGCTTCTTCCGGGCAGGCCCAGCTTCTGCAGAAAATCAGTCCACGCCACATGTTTATTGCTCTCATCGTGAAATTGAACCGGAGACTTGTTGATGCTGATCTGGAAATCAGGATGCAGCTTGTCGCGCCAGCGTACCACTTGTTGAGCCACTTCCCGGAACACCCAGTTGCCGATATCAATAATCATGCCGGTTTCTTCGGCAATGGAGATGAAGTCAACCGGGTTTACCAGGCCCAGCTTGGGGTGCTGCCAGCGTATCAGCGCTTCTGCCTTGGATACATTGCCGCTCGCCAGCTCCACAATGGGCTGGTAAAAAATCACGAACTGCTGCTTGTTGAGTGCGCCGCGCAAATAGCTGGTTGTACTCAGGCGCATCTGCATGGCTGCCTGCATGGCCAGGGTAAAATAATTGCAGCGATTCCGCCCCTCACTCTTGGCTGCATACATGGCCTGATCGGCGTTCTTCAACAACGTATCCACCTCTGTCGCATCCGTTGGATAAAGCGTAATGCCAATACTGGCTGACACATAGGCTATCTCTTCGCCCAGCCGGAATGGCTCGGCAATCTTGCTGAGCAGGTTTTGTGCAACTCGTTCAACATTATCCGTGTCGTCCAGTTCACCGAGGATAATCGTGAACTCATCGCCCCCCATGCGCGCCACCGTATCGGATTCACGCACACAACTGATCAGCCGCCGGGCAGCCTCCACCAGCAACAAATCGCCCATGTCGTGCCCGAGGCTGTCGTTTACCTCCTTGAAGCGGTCAAGATCAATAAACAACAAGGCCATGGGCAGACCGGAGCGATGCGCCTTCTTGATCTCCTGCTCCAGCCGGTCAAGAAACAGGCGACGATTGGGCAAGCGTGTAAGCGGGTCGAAATTTGCCTGGTACTGGATAGTTTCTTCGGCCTGTTTGCGCTCGGTGATATCGGTAAAGGTCGCCATCAGGCGCGAACCCGCCCATGAGCCGGAAAGGATGGCATGCATCACGTGCCCATCCTTGCAGGTTATGGTTTGCTCCATGGGTACCATGGCTGACTGCTCACGCAGGGATCTGGCCATTTCTGCATCCCACTTCGCCATGGCCTGTTTGCGCTGATGCTCATCCGGAAAGGCGCGCAAGTACCACTGCTCAAGCGTGGGAACATCATCCAGCGTATAACCAAACATCTTTATAAATTTGGAATTGGCATATTCAATAACGTGATCCTCGCCTGCCCAGGCAATCCCGACCTCCGAAGAATCCAGCATGGCCTGAAGCTTGGCCTCGCTCTCGCGCAAGAGCTCGTTGGCCACGCGCGAATCACGCTCGGATTTGATCAGCTTGCGCACCAGCGGAGTCACCAGCCAGTGCAGCAGCAACACCCCGCCAACCACCAGCGCCATCATCAGCGGCACAATAATTTTCAGGCGCTGCTGCACCGGCCCATACAGCTCTGCCTGATCAACCTTCAGCACCATGCCCAAGCCCAGGGTTCCCACAGGCGCATAGGTTGCCACCACTTTTTCCTGCCGATAGTCCAGTGTATCCAGGGTGCCGGTCTGCCCGTCCAGGGCATGGCTCATGGGCAACACATTGCCGTCAATCTGGCGCGGCAGGCGCTTGGTCACCCCGCGTGCGATGGTGAGTGGAAAACACTGCATGTCCGCCTCTAGTGGCGCACACACGGCCAATTCGGCCGAGCTTCCATTCGATTTGGCCTCGCTGATGGTATTGTCCAGCTGGGGCATACCGGCTTCAGTAACGATCACACCGATGCGACGGCCTTGCTGATCCAGCACGTCCATGCTGGATCGCAAAATGAACTGCCATTCCCATAACAGGGTAGCGCGAATATCGGCATTCAGCGGCACACTCAACTCAGGGTCTTTGGCAAAATTGCCGGCATGTGCCACTTCATGGCCATCATGGTCATAGATGGCTGCGCCAGAAAAGCCTATCTGCATCAATGATTGCGCAATGCGCTGCAACTCCAGGCGTGCCTGGGCATCACTGTGCTCCTTATGCAGCAACTGCAAATTGCGTATCGTAAAAGGCCGCGTGGTAATAGCCACTGCGTTGTTGATATTCTGGTCTATCTGGCTGGAAAAAAACCGTTGATTGCCTTGCAGCGAGGTTTCCAGGCTATGGACGAGTATGGATTCAGTCCGCTGCTGCATAATCAGGTAAACCAGATATCCGGACGCCAGAGTAAGCGCCGCCAGAATCAGGCCGCCTATCAGACTGATGCGCAGGTCTTCGATTTTATAATTCAAAAAACCCCCGAATACTTTGATCTGCCATGCGGGCAGCAGATCCGCCCATAAAGCCCACTGCCAATACTCTACTTCTTTTTAAACAATCAATACAGGCACAGCTGGGCCCCTGGCGGCCGAGATGCAAATCACATCCAGAATTCATCATGCCCGGATAATTTCTGCCAGGCCTTGTGCAATTGAGTCATCTGCCGGGCATAATCGTTTTCGACCCAACCGCGTATCAGCATGCTTGCATCGTAGTGTGTGCCGGATCCCAGTTGCTCAAGCAGGCGCCGCGCAACTGCAATATCATTAAGCTGCCCCAGTGTATCCTGCATTTGTGTAAGCCCATCCAGGTAGCGCTTTACCTTCTTGCCTTCGTAAAGTGTTGCAAACAGTTCCAGGCAGTAGCGCAATTTTTTGCAGGCTATGCGCAATCTATGCAATTGCTCAGGCTCCGGGCGCATTGCCGTATCAGCACGAGGCGACAGCAGCGCACATTGCTTGCGCACCTGTTTGCTGCGCTTGTGCAGGGTAACTGCCGCAAACTGCCGCAATCCCGGCATTTGCGCTGCAGGCGCGTCATTCCAGCAGCCCTCACGCCAGTATGACCCCAGCATCCAGACACCAAAGCGCAACAGTAGGCGCTGCAAATCCTGCGCCTGCAAGACTTGCCGCACCCTGTCGTGCTGCCTGGAACGCTCTCTCTCGCTGTCACGCACTACAGGCTCAATCTCCAGCTGATGACGCAAAGGCTTCAGGGTCTGCGTGACAAACACATCCCACTCGCGCGCACGCCCCAGTTCGACACCCAATGCAGCTATATTGTTGCGCAGCTCACCCAGCTCAATATCTTCAAGCACACCCGATGCCAGGCTCAAGGCTACGCGCAAACGTCGCAGTGCGACTCTGATCTGGTGCAGGTATTCATCATCCAGCTTGCGCACAGCCCCGGCAACATTGGCTTGCAGGGGCAACAAGCATGACCAGATCATGGCCTGCAACACTGCAGCGACATGACTGCGCTCGTTTACTTGCGGAATGCTGGCGCGAGCAACTGTGACTGGCATCTGCTTCCACAAGCGGTAGCCATATTCCGCCTTGCTGACCATCTCAATCTGCAAAGGCACGATATCCAGCAAAGCCAATGCCAGGCGAAACAGCTGCAAGGGGTTGCCCTCCTTGAGCTCCAGTTCGAGTTCGGAAATGCCATGCACTCTGCGCCCTGCACGGATCTTTCCGCTATCCATGCTCACCTCAATACGGGTTCCGGCAAAATCCACCATGCGCGAGGTGCGCGAGAAATCCGTCACAAACACCGCTTGCAACTCCTTGCGTACATGCTTGGGCAAGTGCATCGCGCCGCACGCTTCCAGTGCCGAAAAGTCCAGCGCCTCACCCGTCACCGCAGATTCCCATTCATTACGCTGGTGCAGCCCCGCCTGCACTGCCCCGCCCCCCTTCAGCGTTTGCAGCCATTGCCGCCCGACACGGCGCAGGCGCAAGGCCATGGCATGCTTGTGCAAATACAGCTCGGGCGTGTCGTAATACACACTATAGAGTTTGCGCGTGACAGATCGCCCTGATGAAAGCGAACGCAGGAAAGGATGACGCCGTAGACGCGCCATATGCTCGGGAGAAATATGCAGCTTGAGTTCGGTTTCAACGGCCATTTTGGTCAATCTGAAATAAGCCTGTGTACAGATTACCCCTAAGCGGCTCGCCTGCCCAGCCGGCACACAGCCTTAGCAGGCCTGCCCGGCCGCATAGCCCGATGCCCAGGCCCACTGGAAATTGTATCCGCCCAGCCAGCCGGTCACATCCACGACTTCACCGACAAAATACAGCCCAGGCACATCATTCGCCTGCATGGTCTTGGAAGACAGGGCATGGGTATCCACACCGCCGCAGGTAACCTCGGCCTTGGCATAGCCGAGCGTGCCGGTCGGGGTGATCTGCCAGTCGTGCAGTTTGCTGGCCAGCACGGTCAAATCCTTTTCGGAATACTGATGCAGCGGCTTGTTTGCGGCAATCATGTTTTCGGCAAGCTGGCTGCACCAGATTTCCACAAAGCGTTTGGGCAGGTATTGCGCCAGGAAATTGTTCAGCACCATATGGCTGCCACGCTGCTGGAACAGGATGTCGTGCATGTCCATATCCGGCAACAGATTGATATGCAGAGGCTGGCCATGCTCCCAGTATGAAGAAATTTGCAATATGGCCGGCCCGCTCAGGCCTCTATGGGTGAACAGCAGATTCTCCCTGAAGCTGTGCTTGCCAAAACTGATCGTTGCATCCACCGACACCCCGCTCAACTCGGCATAGGCAGCCCATTCCTGCGGGTGAAAGCTGAGGGGAACCAGTCCCGGCTTGAGCTTGGTCACGGCAATGCCAAACTGTTGTGCAATCTTGTAGCCCAAAGGCGTAGCGCCAATTTTTGGAATGGACAAGCCACCCGTGGCAATGACCAGCGACTGCGCACTGAATTTTCCACGGCTGCTGCTGACTTCGAAATACTTGTTATGCGTCACCTCATCGACATTGCACGAGGTCTGCCACTTCACTCCCGCCGCATCACACTCGCGCTTGAGCAGGGAAATAATGGCTTCCGAGCCATCGTCGCAAAATAACTGGCCCAGTTTTTTTTCGTGGTAGCCAATGCCATTCTCATTCAGCCAGTTGATGAAGTGCTGCGGCGTATAGCGTGCCAGGGCCGAGCGGCAGAAATGCGGATTGCTGGAAATGTAGTTTTCCGGCCTGGCATTGATATTGGTGAAGTTGCAGCGGCCGCCGCCGGAGATGCGAATTTTCTCCGCCAGCTTGGCGGCATGATCCATCAGCACCACCGTTCGGCCACGGCGCGCTGCAGTAATGGCGCACATCATGCCGGCCGCGCCTGCGCCGATCACCAATACATCCGTCTGACTACTCATAGAGACAGAAGATGAATAATCACGCCGGTAATTCCAGCTGCTTCCACAAACAACTGCCCTTGCTTGCCTTGTCTATGTCGGCAAGCTGCTGTGCATGCAGCGCCAGCTCTTCCTCGCTGGCGCGCAGCACGCGCACAGAGGCGCGCGTCATCTCCCCCGCTGCCAGCGCGCCATCATCATGGTGCTCGGCCAAATCCTCGCCCAGCAAACTTTCCTGGCCGCGTGTCATCGCCAAATACACCTCGCCCAGCAGCTCTGTATCCAGCAGCGCGCCGTGCAGGGTGCGGTGCGAGTTGTCGATAAAGTAGCGGTCGCACAGTGCATTCAGGTTGTTCTTCTTGCCCGGATGCAGGTCCTTCGCCACTTTCAGGGTATCGATCACTGCGTTATCCAGCAAAGGCAAACCCGCCAGCGCCAGCTCCGCATTGAGGAAGCCAAGGTCAAATGGCGCGTTGTGGATGATCAGCTCCGCGCCGCTGATGAACTGCAGCAAGGCCGGGGCAATCTCGGCAAACTTGGGCTCGTCCTGCAAACGATCCAGCGTCAGGCCGTGCACTGCCGCAGCGCCTTCGTCTATTTCGCGCTCGGGGTTGAGATAGCGATGGAAGGTGCGATCCGACACCTTGCGGTCGCACAGCTCGATTGCCGCCACCTCGATAATGCGGTGCCCCTGGCGCGGATCCAGGCCGGTTGTTTCGGTATCAAGTACGATTTGTCTCATGTGTTGTTCCTGGTTCGATATCCAAGGCTGTCCGCAGATTACCTCGGAGAGGTTCTTGTGCCCTCGGGTACCCAGATTGAAATTGATTAGCTGTTGCAGGGATTCCAGCAATCTGTTTAATCTGTTTAATCTGCTTAATCTGCGGATCAAAAGTTGTTCAAACTATCACCTGCCCCTGTTGTAGCTGTTCAATGCCGCGATTCGCCAGCTGGTCGGCGCGCTCATTCTCTGCATGCCCGGCATGCCCCTTCACCCATAGCCATTCAATCTGGTGCCGGCTGGTCGCCGCGTCCAGCCTGCGCCACAGGTCTTCGTTCTTGACCGGCTGTTTGGCGGCGGTTTTCCAGCCGCGCTGCTTCCAGCCGGCTATCCATTCGCTGATGCCCTGCTGCACGTATTTCGAGTCGGTGTGCAGGCGCACCTGACAGGGGCGTGTCAGCGCCTCCAGCGCGGCTATCGCCCCCATCAGCTCCATGCGGTTGTTGGTGGTATGCGCCTCACCGCCGCACAGCTCGCGCTCCTTGCCCTTGGCGCGCAACAAGGCGCCCCAGCCGCCCACACCCGGGTTTCCCTTGCACGCGCCATCGGTAAAAATTTCCACTATGTCTTTGCTCATTGCTTTTGTGATTTCTGTGTCAATTCTCTGTTCAATTTGGCCGATGCTGGCAGCAAATTCTTCACCAGCGCCTTGTTCCATTTAGGCTTGATCAAGCGCATACCCGGCACGCGCTTGATCGCATGCAAAAAATATACCCCGCCAAACACTGCCCACCAGCGGTCACCCTCCGGCTCCAGAAAGCTGGAGCGGTTCAGCCAGGCGGTTTGCGTAAATGGCGGGGCAAAGCCGGCAAAGCTGCCGCCCCCCACTTCAAACCCAAGCAAGGCCAGCCAGTCCTTCATTCTGGTCAACGAAATAAAGCGCCCATTCCACGGATACCCCCCCTTGCTCCCCAGCATGCGCCGCACACCCCACATGCTGCGCGGGTTGAAGCCGCTGATGATGATGCTGCCCTCGGGCCGCAACACACGCTCCACCTCGCGCAATATCTGGTGCGGATGCGCACTGAATTCCAGCGCATGGGGCAGCACGACAAGATCGAGGCTGCCGGTCTCAAAGGGCAGCTCCACCTCTTCCAGCCAAACCTGCGCGCCAAACTCCTTGCCAGCCTTGAAACGCAGCGGCATGCGGCTGAAGCGCAACAGATCATGGCTGGGCAGGCCCAGCTGTACGGCGTTAAAGCCGAATATATCGGCCACCGTGCGATCAAAATACGCCTGCTCGCGCTCCATCAGGTAGCGCCCCTGCGGCAGGGCAAACCAGTCGCTCAAGGTATTTGCAGTTGACATGCTGTGCGATTCACTCAAATATGACCGTCAAACACAATGAAAACTCTCACCATGCTAAAAATAATTCCTATCCCCGCCTTTGCCGACAACTACATATGGACGCTGCACGACAATCAGCATGCCATCGTGATCGACCCGGGTGATGCCGCCCCGGTACGCGCCTATCTGGACAAACATCATTTGCAACTCGGCGCCATCCTGGTCACCCATCATCATCGCGACCACACCGGTGGCATCCTCGAACTGGTGGAAGTATATAACAGCCCGGTGTACGGGCCACGCCTGGAAAAAATTCCCGGCATCACCCACCCATTGGGAGAAGGCGATATTGTTGAGATTGCCGCATTAAACCTGCGCCTCCAGGTCATTGACATTCCCGGCCACACCTGCGGCCACATTGCCTACCTGTGGAACAACAGCGTCTTTTGCGGCGACACCCTGTTTGGCTGCGGCTGCGGCAAACTATTTGAAGGCACCCACGCGCAACTGCACCACTCCCTGCAGCGCCTGGCCGCCCTGCCCGACGACACCCTGGCCTACTGCACCCACGAATATACCGAGCTGAACCTGCCCTTTGCCCTGGCGTGCGAGCCCGACAACCAGCAGCTCAAGCAACGCGAACAGGACACCCATGCGCTGCGCGAACAGAACCAGACCACCCTACCCTTCACCATGGCCCTGGAAAAGGCCACCAACCCCTTCCTGCGCTGCAATGAACCCGCAATCATCCACAACCTGGAGCTAAAACTGGGCCACCAACTCCCCGCCAACGACGAATTGGCTGTTTTTACCGCCATGCGCAAGCTGAGAGACCTGTGTTAATCGCAAATTCAAGGAAAAACATGCATTCCGGTTGCAGTGAAAGCCGTTCTGGTTTATCCTGCGCGCCCTTCGGAGAGGTGGATGAGCGGTTTAAGTCGCACGCCTGGAAAGCGTGTTTAGGTTTATAGCCTAACGGGGGTTCGAATCCCCCCCTCTCCGCCATATCAATGGGTTACGTTGATTGCTAACAACAGCAAAAAACACGAAACACCCAAAAATCCAGCTTTCAATGTGCCCGTTTTATGCCTGTTTTGCATATTCCGGGTGGTCTGGCATCCGTCTCGACGGGGTGAAACGGAAGTTAAAATTTAATTATCAATTGTGTGGTGTAACCACCGGCTTTAGTCGGTGTATTAAGTATTCGAACACCCCTATGAAGAGAGATCAACATCCGGCGCAATGACGATTGCGCCCTACCGCGCTACCGTGTTAGCTTAAAGCTGCTTTGGGAGAGTGATGCAGCCAGTTGCTTAGCGCGCTCCTCAGCCTGCACAACATCCCCCGCACTAAGTTTCGCCCTTAACTCTTTTATGTTGTCTGATGCAACCGTATCCCCATTTCCTGCAGCCAGTATCCACCATGCATATGCCTCAATATTATTTTGAGGAACGCCCCATCCGAATTTGTACATCATTCCTATTGCATTCTGAGCAGATCCATACCCACGTTGAGCGGCAATAGTGTAAAGCCTCTGAGCTTCGTTATAGTCCTGAGGCACTCCCTTGCCATCCATATACATACCCGCAAGAGAGGCTGTCCCACTAATGTCACCAGCTTCTGATATTTTTTTATATAGCTCAATTGCCCTATTAAAATCTTGCTTAACCCCCTTACCATCATAGTAAAGGGCTGCGAGATTATTCATCGCTCCAAGATGTCCAGCGTTGGCAGCCTTCTCATACCAGAATGCTGCCTTGACAGGATCAGCTGCAACTCCATTACCAAGGTGGTACTTTACCGCCAGAGAGAATTGAGCGTCTTTATTACCATTCTCAGCACTCGAAAGCAGAGAGGTAATATCAGAATTAGACAACTCGGATACCGCCGCCCCCTTTTGATCGTTCGGCTCACAACCAGAGAGCAATGCAAATAATACAAAAAACGCTATTAATGAAATTACTTCATGAACAGATGATCGCGCCATAATTATTCATCCAAAATTAAGTTAAGCCGAACTCGCTTCTATTTTCGGCACTGCTATTTAGCGAGGTATGCGAGGCTGAGGTATACCATAAACAATTGTCCAACACAGTTTTACGAAAGCAACTCAGTTTCGAACGTTTCTCGCTCTACAAGTTGACATGATACGTAATGTCGGCAAATATGTTCAATATGCCGACAATATGTATCAACTATGGAATCATCAAAAATTGCTCAGGTTCTCACCCTCGCCAAGCAGGCAGGCGTTATTCGCGCACGCGATCTGGAACCGCATAATATCCCGCGAACCTACCTTGCTCGCCTATGCGAGGCTGGAAGACTCCAGCGACTTGGGCGCGGTCTTTACATGCTGGCCGATAGCGCAATCACCACCAATCACAGCCTTGGGGAAACCACAAAGCGTGTTCCCCATGGTGTGATTTGTCTGCTTTCGGCACTGCGATTTCATGGGGTCACCACTCAAGCTCCATTCGAAATCTGGGTCGCGATTGATCACAAAGCGCGTGCGCCTGCTGTAAAGGGAACCCCCCTGCGTGTTGTCCGCTTCTCAGGGAAAGCACTTGAGACAGGAATAGAGACACATGTGATCGATGGCGTGCCGACCAGAATTTACTCTCTCTCCAAAACAATCGCTGATTCTTTCAAATTCCGAAACAAGATCGGGCTTGATGTGGCCGTAGAAGCACTAAGGGAGAGCTGGCGTGCCCGCAAATGCACGATGGACGAACTCTGGCACTACGCGGTGATTTGTCGCGTATCCAATGTAATGCGCCCCTATCTGGAAACACTTGCATGAGCGTAGATCAACCACGCAACCTCGCAGCCTCTGTACGCCAACGGCTGCTCAACATCGCTAAACGAGATGGTGAGGCATTCGATCTGGTGCTGACGCGTTATGCTTTGGAACGCCTCTTGTACCGCTTGGGACAATCCAGATACCACGACCAGTTCTTGCTCAAAGGAGCCATGCTGTTTGCTGTGTGGGGTGGAGAGCGTCACCGCCCTACCCGAGACGTTGATCTGCTGGGATTCGGCACTAGCGAACTCCCGCAGGTGGTAAGAGTCTTCCAGGAGATTTGCCTAGAACCCGTGGAACCGGATGGACTGGAGTTTCAGCCGGACACTGCGCGCGCCATAGAAATACGCGAGGATCAGGAATATCAGGGCGTGCGAGTGCTATTCGAAGCCCGCTTGGAAAATGCCGTTATCCCGATTCAGATTGATATTGGCTATGGCGATGCCGTAACACCTGCACCAGAAGATATTACCTATCCCACCGTGCTGGATTTTGCGGCACCCAAGCTACGTGCTTACCCACTCTATACCGTAGTCGCCGAGAAATTCCAGGCCATGGTTTGGCTCGGCATTGCAAATACCCGCATGAAGGATTTCTACGATATCTGGATCATCATGCAGAAATTTCCATTTGAGGGAGATATTCTAAGCACGGCAATCGAAGCCACCTTTGTACGGCGCAAAACACCCGTGCCGACTGAAGCACCTTTGGCGCTTACCCCCACCTTTGCCAATGACGCGGCAAAACAAACTCAGTGGAAAGCATTTCTACGCAAGAACGCATTGTCGGTAGACGATCTGACATTCCCAGACATCATCACCGCATTGCATGAGTTTCTAATGCCGCCGACGCTGTCATCTGCCAAAGGGTTGGCCTTCAACGCTCGATGGCCAGCTGGCGGATCGTGGCAAACCAAGTCAAAACAAGCCTAGCCGCATCTAAGTCTGGTTTTATTTATTTGCACTGCGCTCAATTCGCTTATCTTCACTCGCTAGCACCTGGGCTGCGCAACCAGCACCGCCTCCGGCACCCGTTCCTGTATCGACCTGACCAGTTCCAGGATAACTCCCGGGCGGCTTTTCACCGATACCCACAGCACGTTGATGGCCAGATTGAGGTTGACGAACACAACCTCGCGGTACTGTTCCAGTACTTGCTGGATATTGCTGATGGTGGTGTCTATGTAAGGCTGCGGTTGCAGGCGGAGCTTGGGAATCAGCAACATGAAATCGGCCAGCGGGCGGCCGTCTTCATCCCGCAGCGGGACAATTTTCCACAACGGGGTGTCGGACGCAATTGCTGCGCCTGCTGCAAGACTGCCTGAAAACCTGACGAGATTCATGTGCCTCCCTTAGAGCGTGACGCTCACGAAAAGACCAGCCTTCAATCAAAATTCAGTTTGCTCTTCAGAACACTGTAGGAGCGTGCCCTGCACGCGAATCGCACGCAGGGCGTGCTCCTACTCTTGCTTTAGTGCTTGGCCAGCTTGCCCAGTTCGGTCAGGATGGTATACACCAGCTCCTGCCCCTGCACGCTCATGCCCTTGCTCAGCTTGTCTGCGTCGCGCTCGCCATTCACCAGTTGGCGCATCATGCCGCCCAGCTTGGCCATGTCGCCACCGGCGCGCACCATCTGCTCTGCCATGGAAGCCAGCATGTGCAGGGCTTCAGGCCTGCCCTTGCCGGCGGCATCTATCATGGCCGCCAGGCCCGGGGCCGCAAGGGAGGGATCGGGCTTGGCATCGGGATCGGGCAAGGTGGATGGATCCTGTATGCCTTTAAGGATGGCCTCGACTATCGCGCCGTCTTCACCATCCAGGCTGGCCAGCACGCTAATGTCGCGCTTGCCGTTGACTACCACCCGGATAGCCGTTGCCAGCGTGGCCCAGCCATTTTTGGCATAGCTGTCGAGTATCGTCTCCAGCTCAGGCAGCAGTGCGCGGTTGTTGCACGCCATAACCACGTTGCAAATCAGGGGAGCGTGAAATTGCACAATTTGCTGTTGTTGGCTGGGTAGCAGTTTGGACACGATGTAATCTCAGGAAATTTTGCAGGTCGGACATGATAGCAAAACCGCACAGGGCTTAACCAGCGCTAACAGCCGCCAAACCAGTTGTATCCCTGATCTTCCCAATAGCCGCCGGGGTTGCTGTTGCTGACGAAGATTGCGCTGATGTGCTTGGGGTTCTTGTAACCCAGCTTGGTCGGCATGCGCAGTTTCATCGGGTAGCCATATTCGGGCGGCAGCGTCTTGCCGTCGTAGCTAAAGGTCAGCAACGTCTGCGCATGCAGCGCGGTCGCCATGTCGATGCTGGTGTAATAGTCATCCTCGCATTTGAAGCCCACATATTTGGCCGACAGATCCGCACCGATGCGCTTGAGGAAGGTCGAGAAGGTCACCCCGCCCCATTTGCCGATCGCGCTCCAGCCCTCCACGCAGATATGGCGCGTAACCTGGCTGGTTTGCGGCAGCTGGTACAGCTCCGCCAGCGTCCACGCATGCTTGTCCGCGACCAGCCCGCTTATTTCCAGGCGGTAGTCATCCCCATCCACTTCGGGGATCTCCTCCATGCCGTAAAACGCATTGAAGGGAAATGGCCGCGTCATCATGGATTCCGGGTAGGTCGGCGCCATCAGCTTGGGGTCAAACAGCCATGCCTGCACCTGATCGTTGAATTGCGATACCTTCATTAGTGCGCGCTCGACCGAATGCTCATCACTCAGGGTGCAGCCGCTCAGCAACGACAGCCCGCCCAGAGTCAGCCCGCGCTGCATGAACAATCGCCGCGACGGCATCGGCAACTCCTTGAGCGCCGCATCGACTACAGCCTGAGTGTCCAGCGTTTGAATTCTTTTGGGTTTGAACATATTCCCTCCTCAGCGCCCGCTTAGCATCAGCAACAGGGTGCGCGGCACCAGTGCGACCATCACCAGATGCAGCGCCAGCACTGCCAGCAAGGCGGACATCGCCACAAAATGCACCACGCGCGCCATGTCGTAGCCCCCCATCAACTCGCGCAACAAGGGAAACTGCACGGACTTCCAGATCGCCAGGCCGGACGCCACCAGCAACATGAGGTCGAGCACGATAAACAGGTAAGCCAGTTTCTGCGGCGCGTTGTATACGCTCAGGTCGGCATGGCTCAACCTGCCTTTAGCTGCCGCCAATAAATCAGCCACAACCTCTTTGAGGCTAAGCGGAAAAAATTTGCGCCTGAACCTGCCAGTCAGCAAATTAAGCACGAGGTAAACCAAGCCATTCGCCACCAATACCCACATGGCAGAGAAGTGCCACAGCAGCGCCCCGCCCAGCCAGCCTCCCAGCGTGATCTGTTCCGGAAAGGAAAAATGAAAAATCGGGGATGCGTTATAGATGCGCCAGCCACTCAACACCAGCAGCGTGACTGCCAATACATTTATCCAGTGTGTCAGTCGCAACCAGGCGGGATGAACAACAGCGTCTCTGTTATTCATTTCATCACCTTATTCGGCACGGAACAATTCGGGGAACTGCTGCTTGAGGTGGTCGATCTTGGGCAAATCGAACCTGACGATATAAGGGTGATCAGGATGCTTTCTGGCAAAGTCCTGATGGTAGGACTCCGCCGCATAGAAGGCAGGCAAGGCTGAAACACGCGTCACGATTTTTTCCGGGTACACCCTGGCCGCAGATAACTGGCTGATATAGCCTTCGGCAATCTGCTGTTGCAGGGGATTGGTGGCGAACACTTCGGAGCGGTATTGAGTGCCTGTATCGGGGCCCTGCCGGTTCAGCTCGGTGGGGTTATGCGCTACCGCGAAGTAGATTTTCAGCAATTTCCCGTAGCTGATTTTCGCAGGGTCATAAATTATTTTTACCGACTCGGCATGCCCGGTATTGCCATTGCTGACCAGGTCATATTTGGCCACACCCTCGGCGCCGCCCGCATAACCAGACGTTGCCGAAACCACACCCTTGGTATGCTGAAACACGGCTTGCACACCCCAGAAACAGCCGCCCGCAAATACGGCCGTTTGCTGGCTGGAAGTTTTCGCCAGAGCCTCATCCTTGAGCGGGTCGGGCAGCCTGGCAGTTTGCCCCTCCGCCATTAGCGATAGCGGGAAGGACAAACACAGCGCGGCAAGCAGCGTTAAACCGCGTCGAACTTTTTTTGCTGAATCACAAGTCCCATACATCATCATGAGCCAATCCTTTCGCCTTTAATATTTGCGTATGCTCGGCATAGATTTTCATCAGCGCAGACATGACATCGGGAGGAAATCCCTGCCTGTTGTTACGATCAGTAAACAAGGTCTTGCCCAAATACTGGTGCAGCTCTGTGGTGCCCCAAAGCATTTCAATCGAATACAGCACACGCGGGCATTTCTCCTTGACGACTTCTCTGGGCGGAATTTCCGGGGGCTTGACGGCCTCTGCCTTGCTGCTCTCAGGCTCGTCAAAGGTCAGTTTGAAATCCCAATTCAATTGTTCTTTATCTGAATCAGACATTAGGAATACTCAATATGCACAGTTAGTTAGGTGGAGAATGTACGGCAGACACCATATTTAATCAACTGCGCAGCGTTTCTGCTCTCCGCTACAGCCCTAAATACTCCGCATAATCAAACCTTCCCGGGAATGAATTTCAGCACCACGCCATTATTGCAATACCTCAACCCTGTCGGCGCCGGCCCGTCCTTGAATACATGCCCATGGTGGCCGCCGCAACGCGCACAGTGATACTCGGTGCGCGGCAATCCCAACTGGTAGTCAACTTTCGTTTCGACATGGCCCGGCAACACATCAAAGAAACTCGGCCAGCCGGTTCCGCTGTCGTATTTGAATTTTGACGGAAACAAAACCAGGCCGCAGCCGGCGCAGGCAAAGCTGCCGCTGCGTTTTTCATGATTGAGCGGGCTGGTAAAAGGGTATTCCGTGCCTTCCTTGCGCAACACATCATATTGCTGCGGGGTGAGCTCCTTTTTCCATTCGGCATCCGTCTTGCTGATGCGCTCGACTGCTTCTACTGCCGCCCATGCTGCATTGAGCAGCACATACTTGCCAAGCATCATCACGCCCGCGCCACCGGTAACCCTCTTGAGGAATGTACGCCTGTCCATATTCCACCTCATAATCAAATGAATGAATTGAATCTCAAGCCTGTAACGCGTGTTGGATCAGCGCTACACCAGTTAATTCTCTCCGGCGCGAAAAAAAGTTACATCCGGCCATTGATCCATGATGTGCACCGCATTGCGCCACGCGCTCACTGCGCCTGGGCAAAACGCTTGTGCAGATACGCATTGATCTCGCCAGATTCATACATCCACTGGCTGTTACCCTGCTCGTCCGTAATTCTCAGACAAGGAACCTGCAGCGATCCGCCGCCCTGCAACAGGGCATCGCGATGCTGTGCATCATGCTGCGCATCGCGCAACTCGATATTCAGTGACAAACGGCGAATTTCACGCCTGACCTTGATGCAGAACGGGCAGGTCTTGAACTGGTACAAGGCCATGCCGCGTGTTTGCGCGTCTATGCCTTGCTGAACTTCAAGCGGGCGCACAATCCCCTTGGGTGTGGTCACTATTTCCCACAGCAACACAAAGGGGATGAGCACAAAACGCAAAGTGCGGAAAAAAATTCTGATTGCCCATTTCATATGGATGTCCTGATCGTGATTGATTGAGTAATGCGGTGACAGAGGTGATGCTGCAGAAATTGCTTCGACCTGCCCGGTGGCATTATTTTATCATCAATATCAGGAGCAACATCGAAGTCCTAGGCTGCCAGCACCTGCATAGGCGACATCCTGCTCGCCCGGCGCGTGGCCAGCCAGCCGGCCAGCATCACCGTGAGCATGCCGCCTGCCAGCCCCACCAGCCAGAACACTGGTGAAGGGGCATAGGGGATTTCCAGCACGTTGCGCGCCAGCACCCAACCTAGCAGGGCAGCACCTGCCGCCGCAAACAGACCGCTCAAGGCGCCGATCACAGCAAATTCACCCAGATGCAAACGGCGCAGATAGCGGCTATCCGCCCCCAAGGTGCGCAGGATGGCAGATTGATAAATGCGTTCGTCCTGCGTGGCCAGCAGCGCGGCGTACAACACAGCCAGCCCGCTCAGCAGGGTGAACAGGAAAATCGCGCTGAGCGTTTGCGCAATCTGGTCCATGATGTGGCGCACCTGGGCAATGATCGCCTCGGTGTCGATCACCAGCAGATTGGGGAAGGCCTTGAGCAGGGCATCCCCGGCCTGCGCCCGCCCGGGCGGCAGGTAGAAGCTGCTGAGGTAGCTCGCCGGATAATCCGCCAGCAGGCCCGGTGTGGTGATGACAAAGAAATTCACGCGCATGGAATCCCAGCGCAGCTTGCGCAGATTCACCACCTGCGCGCTGAACTGGTTACCCGCCACATCGTAGGTCAGCGTGTCGCCCATGTGGATGCCCAGCGTTTTGGCAATACCCTCCTCTACCGAAAGAGCTGCCGGCTCAACGCTGCTCCACCACTTGCCCTGCACCAGCTGGTTGCCCTCGGGTAGCACCTCAGACCACGACAGGTTGAACTCGCGCTCTATCATGGATTTCGCATTGGGCTCGGCATAATCATCGGCACTGACGCTGCGCTGGTTGATCGCTATCAGGCGGCCGCGCACCATGGGAAAGAGCTCGGGCGCGGCCAACTTGTGTTGTGCAAAAAACGTGCGCACCGCAGCGCGCTGATCCGGCTGGATATTCACCATGAAATGATTGGGCGCATCCGGCGGCAAGCGCTCCTGCCAGTTCTGCATCAGCTCCGCACGCACCAGCGTCAGCAACAGCAAAGCCATGCCACCCAGGCTCAGGGCCACAATCTGCACCGCATTGCTGCGCCCGTGCCGCGCCAGATTGGCAAACACATGACGTTTGCCCAGTGGCAATGCGGCCAGGCCGCGCAAGGCCAGCCAAGCGATCAGCCCAAACACCAGCAGGCCGGCAGTCAGCCCGGCCAGCACCGTCAAACCCAATTTGAGCGAACCTGCCTGCCACAAAAACAGCGCGCACAGCACCGCAGCGCCCACGCCATACATCATGCCGGTATTTGCGCTGGGCACGCCCAGCTCGCGGCGGATCACGCGCAAGGGCGAGACGCGCTTCAATTGCCACAGCGGCAAAAAGGTAAAACCCAGCAACAGCGCCATGCCGCTGGCAGCCGCCTGGGCCAGCGGCTGCCAGCCAGGTGCAGGCAAGCCCGCCTCGCGCATCGCCGCGATGGATTCAACCAGCACGCTCTGCGCCGTGTAGCCCAGCACACTCCCCAGCACCACGGCAGTAATACCCAGCAGCAGGAATTGATACAGGAAGATGCGCAGCACCTGCGCCTGGCTGGCGCCCAGGCAACGCATCACGGCGCAGCTATCCAGATGGCGCGAGATGAAGTGGCGCGCCGCCAGCGCCAGCGCCACACCCGCCAGCACGAAAGACATCAGCGCAGCCAGCCCGAGGAAGTGCTCCGCCCGCTCCAGCGCAAGACGAACTTCCGGACGCGCATCGCGCACATCTTCCAGCTTTTCGCCCAGCTTGATTTTTGATTGCAGCCAGCTGCGGTAGCCCGCCACGTCATCTGCCTCGCCCGCCACCAGCAAACGATAGTTGATGCGGCTGCCTTCCTGCACCAGCTTCGTTGCAGGCAGATCGCCCAGATTGATCTGCACACGCGGCGCAATGCTGGCAAACCCCACTGCCTGATCCACATCGCGCACCACCTGTGCCGCCACACGCAAATGTGCAGCGCCGATATTCACCTCATCACCGATTTGCAAGGCCATGCGCCGCAGCATGCGGGCATCCACCCACAGCGTGCCGCGAGCCGGCACAGCCAGCGCCTGATGGCCGCTGCCATTCACATCAGTTGCATCCACAATCATTATCTTGCCGCGTAGCGGATAGCCGTCTTCCAGCGCCTGCACCTCCACCGGCTGCATGACAGACGGCAGATTATTGGCAAGGCGTGTCACCATGCTGGGGAACACCGCCGTACCCAGCACGCGCAGGCCGCGTTGTCGGGCTTCATCCCGATACGCTTGCGCCAGGGGATGCGCCGAAGAAACGCGCAAATCCGCACCCAGCAAGGCATGCGATTCCTGCTGCAAGGCCAGTCGCACACGGTCGGCAAACAGCCCCACCGTGCTGATGCTGCCCACCGCCAGCAACAGCGCAATCAGCAGCACGCGCCACTCCCCGGCGCGCCAGTCGCGTCGCAGCATGGCAAGAGCAAGGCGCAAGGTGTTCATGTCCAATTACCTTTTGGAATAAGAAATCCTTGTAGGAGCACGCCCTGCGTGCGATCGCGGCTAGAAGCCGCTCCTACAATAACGCTTGGACAAGCAATGAAATTGGCTAGATTCATGTCAGGATCGTCCGCTCTGTATTGCAACGTTCGCAGCGCTCGGTCGTCACCAGCCTGCCCTGTTTCACATCAAAGCGCTGCCCGGTCAGCGGCTTCCATTTATGAAAACCCGACTGGCACAGCGTCACGCCCTTGGCTTTATCCTGCAAACGTGCGCGGCGCATGGTGTTCAGCTTGACGACATTGCTCATGGCAATACCCGCCCCGCACTCAGCCGCAACTGCCTGCCACAGCGCCGCGCCAGCGCTTCATCATGGGTCACCAGTATCAATGTCGTTCCCTGCGCGCGGTTCAACTCCAGCATCAGTTCGATGACCTGCTCGCCGGTCGCCGCATCCAGATTGCCGGTGGGTTCATCGGCAAACAGGATTTTCGGTTGCGTGACAAAAGCACGCGCCAACGCCACGCGCTGCTGCTCGCCACCGGAGAGATGCTTGGGTACATGATGTGAGCGTTGTGTCAGGCCTACACGCTGCAGGGCATCCAGCGCCTGTGCACGCGCGTCGGGCTTGCCTTGCAGCTCCAGCGGCAGCATCACGTTTTCCAAAGCGGATAGCGCGGGCAGCAGTTGAAAAGACTGGAATACAAAGCCCGCCAGCCGTCCGCGCAAGCGCGCGCGCTCATCCTCGTCGTAGGCAAACAGGTCTACGCCATCCAGAAACACGGTGCCGCTGCTGGGCACATCCAGGCCGGCCAGCAGGCCCAGCAGAGTGGACTTGCCGGAGCCGGATGCGCCCAGTATGGCGATGCTCTCGCCGGCTTCCACGGCAAAACTCACATCCTGCAATATGACCAGCGGCTGGCCGCCGCTTTGCACTTGCTTGACCAGATTGACTGCCTGCACAATGGATGCCATGAAAACACTACCCTTATTCAAATTCCTGATTGTCTTTGCACTATGCATGTTGCCTGGCATCAGCCATGCCCGGAACAGCATACTGGTATTCGGCGACAGCCTCTCCGCCGGTTACGGCGTGCCGCGCGAAGCTGCATGGGTGAGTTTATTACAACAGGAGCTGCAGCGCAGCCATCCACAATACAAGGTCATTAACGCCAGCATCAGCGGTGAAACCACCAGCGGCGGCGTGCAGCGCATGGCTGGGGCATTGCGCCAGCATCAACCCGGCATTGTAATCATCGAGCTCGGCGCCAATGACGGCTTGCGCGGCACGCCGCTGGCGGTGACGGAAAAAAATCTGGATGTGCTGATCAGGCAAGCCAAGGGGGCGAAATGCAAGGTGCTGTTGCTGGGCATGCAGTTGCCGCCCAACTACGGCGCCGACTACACCACACGCTTCAAGACGCTGTACACAAAACTGGCACAACGCCATCAGGTCGCACTGCTTCCCTTTATGCTGCAAGGCGTGCCCGCCGAGCAGTTCCAGGCGGACAACCTGCATCCCGGCGCCGAGGCACAGCCGCTCATCATGCGAACTGTATTGCAGAAACTGAAACCACTTTTGTAGATACCGTCTTTCTAGTCAAACGATTTTCGCATAATCGTGCTGATAAGGTTTCTGAGTTTTGACTACGCCGAAGCAGAGATGTACCAGTTTACGCATAGCCGCGCCGAGAGCGGAC
>JAHFQY010000023.1 GCA_023259065.1 Nitrosomonadales bacterium | reverse complement strand
GGCACAGAATGCCAGAATTGCCACGAGGAAAAAGACTGGAAAACCATCCACTTTGACCATAGCAAAACCCACTTCCCGTTGGAAGGTAAGCACTTTGACGTGAAATGCGACAAGTGTCATGCAAACAACAGGTTTAAAGAAACGCCCAAGTTGTGCAACGAGTGTCACAAGAAAGACGATAAACACAAAGGCAATTTTGGCGTTAAGTGCGAGAGCTGCCATACCGACCGCGGCTGGAAAGAAATCCTGTTTGATCACGGCAAGGCCACCAAGTATCCATTGCTTGGGAAGCACAATGACGTGAAGTGCGTCACTTGCCACAAAGGAAATGTGTTCAAGGAAAAACTCAAGACGGATTGTTATTCATGTCACAAAAAGGATGACAAGCACAAAGCCAGTTTTGGCTCGAAGTGCGAAAGCTGCCACATCGAACGCAGCTGGAAAGAAATTTTGTTCGACCACGGCAAGAAAACCAAATTTCCCTTGCTGGGCAAGCATCATGATGTGAAGTGCACTGAGTGTCATAAAGGTGACCTGCACAAAGACAAGCTGAAGATGGATTGTCTCTCCTGTCACAAGAAGGATGACAAGCATAAAGGCGAGTTTGGTCCCAAGTGCGAGAGCTGCCACACGGATCGAGGCTGGAAGGAAATATTGTTCGATCATGACAAGAAAACCAAGTTTCCTTTGCTGGGTAAACATGCGGATACAAAATGCGTGAGCTGCCACAAGGGGGATTTGTATAAAGACAAGCTGAAATCAGATTGCTACTCGTGCCACGATAAAGACGACAAGCACAAGGGGCAGGAAGGGAAGAAGTGCGAGTCTTGCCACAATGCCAAATCATGGAAGGTAGACAAATTCGACCATGGTATTTCCCGCTTTGCGCTAACCGGCAAGCATATTTTTGTAGAGTGCAAAAAATGCCATGCAACTCCCTTGTTCAAAGACACCAAGTCGGATTGCTGGTCATGCCATGAAAAAGATGACGTGCACAAGCGGCGCTTGGGGACTTCATGTGAGACTTGTCACAACGTGCGCAACTGGAAAGCATGGGACTTTGACCACAACAAAACCAACTTCAAGCTCGACACCACCCATAGCAAACTCGGGTGTTATGAATGCCACACGCAACCGATGAGCAAAATACTCAAGGTGTCCAACACCTGCGGTAGCTGCCATGGCAATGACGACGTACACCACGGCGAATTTGGATTCCAGTGTGAGCGTTGTCATATCGGGACAACCTGGAAAAAAGTGAAAGTTGATGGCAGGTTTATTCGATGAGGAGTAATCGGGTGAGCTTGAGTACTTTTAACTCCCTAAATATATGGGGATAAATAATCTTGATGCCGTTTGTTCCGAATGCTGGAATCCGACAGGCGGCGTTGGTTGCGCTGGAAATTTTAAAGTAGATTCCGGTTTTATCCGGGCAGGAAATCGGCAGCATTTTTGGCAACATTGAGCTCATGTAGGAAGCGTTGAGCCCGAAGGGGGTAATAAATGAAAAATAAATACACAAACCATTTAACTGCTGTGCACAGCATATTGTCTTTTGGCCTTATGGCCATGCTGTTCGCAATATTTTCTTCCGTGGCATCGGCGCAAGCCGTGCGCCATCAGAGCGATTTCAATCATATGAGCACCGGCTTTCCCCTTACCGGTTCACATGTCAGGGTTGAGTGTGAAACCTGCCATACGGGTGGCGTGTTCAAGGGCACCCCTAAAGATTGCGCAGGATGCCATTCGCTGGGCCGCCGCGTCATTGCGCCTGTGAAGCCCACCAACCATATGGATACCAGTGCGCCTTGCGATACCTGTCATACCAATACGGTCACTTTCATAGGCGCGCGCTTTAACCATATGGGCGTGCAGCCCAAAGCCTGCATGACATGCCACACGGGTATACACGCACCGGGCAAGCCCAGTGGTCACGTGGTTACCATGTCGTCATGCGACAGCTGTCACCGCACCAGCTCCTGGATTCCGGCTGGATTCAATCACACCGGTACTTTCCTTGTGTGTGCTAATTGCCACAATGGTGTGAATGCGATAGGCAAGCCGGGGTTCCATGTCCCTACAGCTACCCCATGTGATTCCTGCCATAAATCCGGATTTACCACTTTTGCAGGCGCAGTTTATGATCATGTTGGTGTGGTGGCTGGGCAGTGTGGCACTTGCCATATTCCCGGTACCTACAGGGCAAAAACAAAACCGGCAGGACATATTCCTTATACAGGCAACGATTGTGACTCCTGTCATGTTGGTACTGGCTACATATCTTTTGCTGGCTCTACGATGAATCACACTGTAGTGGGGGGCGCTTCAGCGGTCTGTATTAACTGTCATAACGGCAGCTATACATCGCAAGGAGCATTCTTGGGGGGCGCCAAGGCAAAAACGCCCAATCACGTAGTGTCAGCCAATACGTGCAACGACTGTCACAAGAGCTTCAATACTTTCCTTGGTGGGCTCTATACGCATAACCCAGCCACGGTAACAGGCATATGCCAGACTTGCCACAATGGAGTCAATGCGTTGGGCAAGACAAGTACAGTAACCCATAATGGCACAAGCGCTTCTTGCGACACCTGTCATGGGAATGCCAATACCTATACGTCCTTTGCAGGCGCTGCTTTCAACCATGTTGGAGTAGTGGCTGGAACATGCGGAACATGTCATTTGGGACAATCGGCCAGTGTGAAGACCAAGTCACAAACACATATCCCGACTACGGGAAATGCATGTGATGCTTGCCACTTGAACACCACGTCATTCCTTTCACCAACCATGAATCACACTGCGGTGGCGTCCATAAGTTGTTCGACATGTCACAACGGTGCTTATTTGTCGGAAGGTACAACGGGGGCATTGGCCAAGACACCTACCCACATAGCAACTAGTGCTACATGCAACAGTTGCCATCATAGTTTCACCACTTTCATGGGGGTTGTATATGACCACTCAGGTGTGACTCCTACAACCTGTGGTACCTGTCATATTTCAGGTGCTGGTGGTGCGAAGACTACGTCATTCCGCGCGACCCATGTTCTGGTTACTGCAGCAGGTAATGCGTGTGATGCTTGTCATAAAACAGGATATACATCATTTCAAGGAGCGGTGATGAACCATGCGGCTGTAACGGCGGCACGCTGTGATAGTTGTCATGATGGAAGCCATGATGCTGAAGGCGTGCTAGGAGCATGGGGAAAGGTACATGTAAGTAACCATGTCCTTACGAGTTTGGATTGTAAGACATGCCATATCGGAACAACTTCCTGGGTACATCCGCCTGAAAAAATGGATCACATCAGCAATAGCAATACTGTGACATGCAATGAATGTCACGGCTCTACGGCTATATTTGCAGGTGATATGAGGAAGATGCCGTTGGGGACAACTTCTGGACCAAGTGAGCATCAAAGCGCTCCGGCCACAAAAAATTGTTCGAATTCTGGGTGCCATAGACCTCTAGGATCTAAAGGGTCACTTTATTCGACTTGGAATTAGGATTGAATTGTTGACTACAAATCGCGCAAGAAATTTGTGCGATTGGTTAATTAACTTTAACAGTCAAAATGCTCGGTCTTCCATCAGAAAAATAAAGCAATTCAGCTTTCAGGAATTATGGCCTGTTGAAAAATTTAGGAGTTAAAGCATCGTGAATATCAATAAAATACCCTTGCCGAAACGGGTATTTTTCTCCCTTGTCGTTCTGGCATGGCTACCTTCCACTTGCGTAATTGCGGCACCGCTTGAAGACATCAGTCTGTCCGCCGATGCAGATAGTGTGGTCGCGACTATCCGCTTGAGCAGCCCGGTAGCTAATGTCCGCTACACTCCGGCCAAAAAAGGTGCGACCCTGAGTATTCTTATCGATAGGTTGCCCAGTTCAACTGGCGCAGAGCAGTGGCTGGATAATGAGGTTCTGAAGTCACCGCCATCCAATTCGATTCCATCATTTACCGTCAAAACGAACCTGAAGAACATTCAGCCCAGGTTGATAGTCGAGTTCAGCCGTGAGGCTGAATATACCGTGAAGATGGGCAGGGACGGGCGTAGTATCCTGATAGACATCAAAAGGGATATTCCTCTCCCCAGTATTGAGGGCGGATTGCCTTTCCTGCCGGAAGTCAAGCCACTGCCAGCGAAAACAACTGATATCAACAAGCAGGCATTCGAGTTGTTTCAGAAAGGCCGTAATGCCCTGGCTGAGTCGGATGACTTTGCCGCAATTGATGCCTTCAATAAATTGTTGTTGCTGCCGCCCAACGATTACACGCAGGAGGGGCAAGAGTGGGTGGGTGTTGCGCGGGAACGTGCCGGGCAATTGGATAAAGCCAAGCTGGAATATGACCTCTACCTGAAATTCTACACGCAGGCGGAAGACGTCAAGCGGGTGAAAACCAGAATTGCCACGTTGGGCAGAAAACCAGTGAAGCCGGTTTCGGTTACCGCAGAGCGTGCTACACAGAGGAAGCCGGGCAGCCAGACGCTGACTTACGGCAGCGTGTCCATGCATTATTATCATGGCGCCAGCAAAATTGACACGGTGGACAACAACACTACGTTGTCCGGCAGCGCCACAAACCAGACCTCGTTTTCCAACGTGGATCAGTCTGCGCTGATCACCAGTGTGGTAGCCACTGAACGGTTTATCAGCGAGAAATACGACAATCGTATTGTTTTTCAGGATACGCACTTTGCCAATTTCTTACCCGGCCAGACCAGCAAAAACAGATTGGGTGCGGCCTATCTGGAAGTGAAAAACAAGGAGTCTGATTACTCCGTACGCATGGGGCGCCAGTCATCCAGCGGTGGCGGGGTGATGGGCAGATTTGATGGCGCCTTGGCCGGTGTCGGGATCACACCATCATTGCGCCTCAATGTTGTGGGGGGGCAGCTGTCTGACTATACGGTGGGGGAAAAACCCGTATTTTATGGCGCCAGTGTGGATATGGGGTCGGTTACCGTGTATGGCATAAATCAGACGGTAGAGGGCGTCCTCGATCGCCAGGCAGTGGGCACGGAAATTCGCTATTTCGAATCCAATAAAACCGCTTTTGCCCTGTTTGATTACGACACACTTTTTTCTGCACTAAACGTGGCAATGTTTCAGGGCACATACAGCGTAACGCCAGAGCGAACCTTTAACTTGTTGATCGACCATCGCAGGACACCCTATCTGGCAACCAGAAACGCATTGAATGGAGCGCAAACTGCATTTCTGACGGACCTGATGCAGAACATGCCGTTCCCAGATCCCAATATGACCGAGGAGGAAGTGCGTCTGCTGGCTGCCGACCGCACGGGAACTTCCAACATGGTGCAAATGGGTGTGCTGCAGCAGTTATCTGCAAAATGGCAAATGGGGGCTGATATCCGCGTATCCAGATTTGAAGCCATGCCGGCCAGTGGCCGCGCCACGATAGACCCGCTTGTCCCGCCTGACCAGCCTACCCTGACCGGTTTGACACCCGCAACCGAGAGCTCCGGCAATGACTGGGCTTTCTCCCCCATGCTGATAGGCAGCAATCTTTATTCTGATCGAGATGTGACTGTTTTAAGTTTCAGCTATATGTCAGGCGCGCTTTACAAGGGGCAATCTTTTTATGTGTACAGTCGCGCCAATCTGACGGATAAATGGTCTCTGGACGGCTCACTTCAATACTTCAAGCAGAATTATGAGTCGGGGATAGTAATGACCCGGGTCATGCCTACATTGAGAGCCGCTTATCAAATAAGGCAAACTCTCAGCATTGATGTGGATGCAGGAATAGAAATGTCGCACAGTGAAAGCGATACCCAGACATCTGACGTGAGCAGGCAGTTTTTCTCGTTCGGCTTCCGTTGGGATTTTTGATTCATTCAGTACGTGGATAAGGAAACAGCCCGCTTTCGGCGGGCTGTTTCCTTTGTGGTGTTACAAGTCAGCGGGTAGTTCAAATAGCGCCCAAAGCCGCATTGAACGTGGCGCTCGGGCGCATGGCCTTGGCTGTTATGTCAACATTCGGGTGGTAGTAGCCGCCCATATCCACTGGCTTGCCCTGCGCCGCGATCAACTCGGCATTGATCTTTGCTTCGTTGTCCGCAAGTGTCTTGGCCAATGGTGCGAAGCGCGCCTGAATGTCCTTGTCCCTGCTCTGTGCGGCGAGTGCCTGTGCCCAGTACAGCGCCAGGTAGAAATGGCTGCCGCGGTTATCGATTTCACCTACCTTGCGTGACGGTGACTTATTGTTGTCGAGTATTTTGCCGTTGGCCTGGTCCAGCGCATCCGCCAGCACTTGCGCCTTGTCATTCTTGAAGGTCTGCGCCAGATGTTCCAGCGACACGCCCAGCGCCAGAAACTCGCCCAGCGAATCCCAGCGCAGATAGCCTTCCTGCTGAAACTGCTGCACATGCTTGGGAGCCGAACCGCCAGCACCCGTCTCGAACAATCCGCCGCCATTCATCAGCGGCACGATGGAAAGCATCTTGGCGCTGGTGTTGAGTTCAAGGATGGGGAAGAGATCGGTGAGGTAGTCGCGCAGCACGTTGCCGGTGACGGAGATGGTGTCCAGCCCTTTGCGCGCGCGCGCCAGCGTGGCGCGGCAGGCGTCGGCAGGCTCCATGATCTGGATATCCAGACCGCTGGTGTCGTGATCCCTGAGGTATTTTTCGACCTTGGCGATGATCTGCGCATCGTGACCGCGGTTCTTGTCCAGCCAGAAAATGGCGGGCGTGTGCGACAGGCGTGCGCGCGTGACGGCGAGCTTCACCCAATCCTGGATCGGCGCATCCTTGGTCTGGCAGGCGCGGAAGATGTCGCCTTGCTCGACTGGCTGCTCCAGCAGAACTTTTCCATTGCTATCAATAATCCGCACCACGCCGTCGCCGGCCATCTCGAAGGTCTTGTCGTGCGAGCCGTATTCCTCGGCCTTCTGCGCCATCAGGCCGACATTGGGCACGCTGCCCATGGTGGCGGGGTCGAGCGCGCCGTTCTTCTTGCAATCCTCTATCGTGGCAACATAAATGCCGGCGTAGCAGCGGTCGGGGATCATCGCCAGCGTATCGTAGGCCTTGCCCTCGGCGTCCCACATCTTGCCGCCATCGCGAATCATCGGTGGCATGGAGGCATCGATGATCACGTCGGAGGGCACGTGTAGATTAGTGATGCCCTTGTCGGAATTCACCATCGCCAGCGGCGGCTGCTTGCGGAAACAGTTGGCGATGGTTTCCACCACCGGTGCGCGCTGCGCTTCGGGCAGGGCGAATACCTTGGCTTCCAGGTCGCCAAAGCCGTTGTTCACGTTCACGTTCAGCTTCTTGAACAGATCGCCGTGCTTGTCGAAAGCATCCTTGAAGAATACGGAAACGGCATGACCGAACATGATGGGGTCGGAGATTTTCATCATGGTGGCCTTGAGGTGCAGCGACAGCAGTACAGGCTCTTTTTTTGCGACTTCGATCTGCTCGGCGTAAAACTGGCGCAGCGCACGGCGGCTCATCACGGCGGCATCGATCACTTCGCCCGCCTTGAGCGACAGTTTTTCTTTCAGCACGGTGGTCTTGCCGTCTTTGCCCGTGAACTCAATGCGCGTGGTGGTGGCTTCCGGCACGGACACGGATTTTTCACTGCCGTAGAAATCGCCGCTGCTCATGTGTGCCACGCGGGTCCTGGAGTCGGCTGCCCATTTGCCCATACGGTGCGGATGCTTGCGTGCAAACTGCTTGACCGAGGCTGCGGCGCGGCGGTCGGAATTGCCTTCGCGCAGCACCGGGTTTACAGCACTCCCGAGCACCTTGCCATAACGTGCCTTGATGTCTTTTTCGGTATCTGATTTTGCGTCTTCAGGATAGTCCGGAACCTTGTATCCCTGGGTTTGCAGTTCCTTGATGGCAGCCTTCAGCTGCGGGATGGATGCGCTAATATTCGGCAGCTTGATGATGTTGGCTTCCGGCTTCAACGTCAGCTCACCCAGTTCGGTGAGTTGATCCGAAATTTTCTGGGCAGGGGCCAGCTGCTCGGGGAAGTTGGCGAGTATGCGTCCAGCCAGGGAGATGTCGCGCGTCTCGACGGCTATGCCGGCCGCCCTGGTAAACGCTTGCACGATGGGGAGCAGAGAGTAGGTTGCCAGTGCTGGCGCTTCATCGGTCTTGGTGTAAATGATTTTTTGGCTGCTCATGTTTTTCTCATTGAGTTAATGATGTCTAACAATTTGTTCGTATACTGCGTGCCACTTGCGGACTGGCTACTATGGACAAAAAACTTGGAATTATGAAATGAGCCGTATCCTGCTGTTCAACAAACCCTACTGGGTGATTTGTCAATTCAGTCGCGATGGCGTGCATCCGACGCTGGCGGATTATATCGCGCTTCCCGGTTTTTATCCCGCAGGCAGGCTGGACACCGATAGCGAGGGCTTGCTGTTGCTGACGGATGATGGCGTCTTGCAGCACCGCATTACCGACCCCAAACACAAACTGCCCAAGACCTATTGGGTGCAGGTGGAGGGTGTGCCGGACGAGGCAGCTCTGCAGCGGCTGCGCCGTGGCGTCGAGCTCAAGGATGGCATGACGCTGCCAGCCGAGGCGCGGCTGATCGCCGAGCCGGGCAGCCTGTGGTCGCGCAACCCGCCCATACGCGAACGCAAGTCCATACCCACCAGTTGGCTGGCGCTCACCATACGCGAAGGAAAAAACCGCCAGGTAAGGCGCATGACCGCAGCAGTAGGTCTGCCCACCCTGCGTTTGATTCGCTACAGCATAGGCGAATGGACGCTGGATGGCTTGGCGCCCGGTGAGTGGCGCGAGGAACAGGCATCATCTGGCAAATAAACCCTGGAAATTTCCTGAACAGCCCACATATACCTTGTCTGTAGGAGCGGGCCCTGCCCGCGACAGGTGAGCGTAAAAGCCATCGCGGGCAAGGCCCGCTCCTACCCTATGCGACCCGACAGGGGAGTGTAGGGTATAATGCGCCCCCTTTGGTTTTTGCTTTAGATTCAGGAGAAAACATGGCTATTTATGAATATCGCTGCAGCAGCTGCGGCGTCCAGAATGATGTCATACAAAAAATGAGCGATGCCGAGCTCACCACTTGTCCTGCATGTGGCAAGGAAACCTACAGCAAGCAGATTTCTGCCGCCGGTTTCCAGCTCAAGGGCAATGGTTATTACGTTACCGACTTCAAGAACAAGCCTGCCAGCTCATGTGAGACTTCGGCATGCAACTCTTGCCCATCCGCGAACGGCTAAGGCGTGAAAAAATACCTGCTTACCGGCCTGCTGGTCTGGGTGCCACTGGGCATTACAGTCTGGGTGCTGCACCTGACTATCGGTATCCTCGACCTTAGCCTGTCACTTCTGCCTGAGGAATGGCAGCCGGACAGGCTGTTGGGCATCCACATCCCGGGTGTTGGCGTGATTCTCACCGCGGTGGTGGTGCTGATCACCGGCCTGCTGGTGCGCAATGTACTGGGCCAGCAACTGTTGGTCGCCTGGGAAGCGGTGCTGCGCCACATCCCCTTTGTAAGCGCCGTGTACAACAGCGTGAAACAGGTGAGCGACACCCTGCTGTCGGGCAAGGGCAATGCCTTCCGCAAGGTGCTGCTGGTACGCTACCCCCATCCTGAGGCATGGTCGCTGGCTTTCCAGACCACGGTGCCTAGCGAAGTGGCGGGCAAGCTGGAAGAAGAGTATGTGGGTGTGTTTGTCCCCACCACGCCCAGCCCGGTGAACGGTTTTTATTTCTACGTGCGCCGTGCTGACACCATAGAGCTGAACCTCAGCGTGGACGTGGCCTTCAAGTCCATCATCTCGATGGGCGTGGTGGCTTCGCCGGAAGATACGGCCAAATACAAGGCTTATAAACCCTGAACTGTTTTACCTTTGATTTTTACTTGACTGAACTGATATGCGAACTCATTACTGCGGACACCTGAACGCCTCCCTGCTTGATCAAACCGTTACCCTGTGCGGCTGGGCGCATCGCCGCCGCGACCATGGCGGGGTGATCTTTATCGACCTGCGTGACCGCGAAGGCCTGGCGCAAATCGTGTGCGACCCGGATCGCGCCGACATGTTCAAAATCGCCGAGTCCGTGCGTAACGAGTTTGTGCTGCGCATCACCGGCAAGGTGCGTCGCCGTCCCGAAGGCACCACCAATGCCAACCTGGCCAGCGGCGAAATCGAAATCCTGTGCCAGGAAATCGAAGTGCTGAATGCCTCGGTGACACCGCCGTTCCAGCTGGACGACGAGAACCTGTCCGAAAACGTGCGCCTGACCCACCGCGTGATCGATCTGCGCCGCCCGCAGATGCAAAAGAACATGATGCTGCGCTACAAGACCGCGCGCGCCTTCCGCCGTTTCCTCGACGACCGCGGCTTTATCGACATCGAAACCCCGATGCTGACCAAGTCCACACCGGAAGGTGCGCGTGACTACCTGGTGCCATCGCGTGTACATGCCGGCGAATTTTTTGCCCTGCCGCAATCGCCGCAGCTGTTCAAACAGATGCTGATGGTGGCCGGCTACGATCGCTACTACCAGATCACCAAATGCTTCCGCGACGAAGACCTGCGCGCCGATCGCCAGCCCGAATTCACCCAGGTGGATATCGAGACTTCCTTCATGAGCGAAGAGCAGATCATGGGTCTCACGGAAGAGATGATACGCACCGTGTTCAAGGAAGTGCTGGACGTGACCCTGCCCAATCCCTTCCCGCGCATGAGCTATCAGGACGCCATGGCGCGTTTCGGCTCGGACAAGCCGGACATGCGCGTGACACTGGAACTGACCGAGGTGACTGATGCGGTAAAAGACGTGGCATTCAAGGTATTCGCCAGTGTGGCAGCACAATCCCACGGCCGTGTGGCCGCGCTGCGCATCCCCGGTGGCGCTACCTTCAGTCGTGGCGAGATTGACGAGTACACCAAATTTGTCAGCATCTACGGCGCCAAGGGCCTGGCTTACATCAAGGTCAACGACGTTACCCAGCTGAACGAAACCGGCTTGCAATCGCCCATCGTGAAGAACATCAGCGAAGCCGCACTGAAGACCATCATGCAGCGCACCGGCGCACAAAATGGCGACCTGATTTTCTTCGGCGCGGACAAGGAAAAAATCGTCAACGACGCACTCGGTGCGCTGCGCAGCAAGATCGGCCACGAGAAGGGCTACACCAATGGCAAGGCGTGGGAGCCGCTGTGGGTAGTGGACTTCCCCATGTTCGAATACGACGACGAAGCCAAGCGCTGGAATGCCTGCCACCATCCCTTCACCTCGCCCAAGGATGAGCATATGCAGTACCTGGAAAGCGATCCCGGGCGTTGCCTGGCCAAGGCCTACGACCTCGCCCTCAATGGCTGGGAAATCGGCGGTGGCTCGGTGCGTATCCACAAGGAAGAGGTGCAAAGCCAGGTATTCCGTGCGCTCAACATCGGCGCGGAAGAAGCGCAGCTCAAGTTCGGCTTCCTGCTCGACGCCCTGCAATACGGCGCGCCACCGCACGGCGGCCTGGCCTTCGGTCTGGACCGCATCGTCACCATGATGACCGGTGCCGAATCCATCCGTGACGTGATCGCCTTCCCGAAAACTCAGCGCGCACAGTGTCTGCTCACCCAGGCGCCATCTGCGGTGGACGAGAAGCAGTTGCGCGAACTGCACATCCGCCTGCGCCAGCCGGCGGCAGAAACTTCGAAGAGCTAATGCTGCCTGTGGGGCGTGTGCTGCGCGTCATTTACTGGGGGATACAAATGAACCTGAGCTGGATGAAAATATTTGACGTGAAACGCACGCTGCCACTGTTGTTGGCAGCACTGCTGGTGCTGCCAACAACAGCAGCTGCACGAGAGCAGTACTGGCATGGCAGCAATGTGGGGCCGACGACTATCAGCCAGTCCGAGTTGCCGCGTGAAGCACGTGACACCCTGCAGTTGATCAAACGCGGTGGCCCCTTTCCCCATCCTCGCGATGGCGTGGTGTTTGGCAATTTCGAAAAGCGCCTGCCCCAGCAACCGCGCGGCTATTACCACGAATACACCGTAAAAACGCCCGGCGTGCGCAGTCGCGGAGCACGCCGCATTGTGTGCGGTGCAGCAAGCGAGTGCTACTACAGCGACGACCACTACGAATCATTTAAACGAATCCGGGAGTAAGTCATGGACAACCTTGCCTTGCGTTTAAACAATCTGGATGAAGCCGGCGTGTACAGCATCACCGTGGCGCTGAGCGAGGTGCGAGCGGCGGCCAACGAGGCGGGTTTTACTGTATTCGATGCCGATCTCTCCGCTGTGCACAGCAAGGGTGAGTTTCTGGCGACGGTGGCGCAATCCATCCATGCCCCGGTGTGGCTGCACAAGAACTGGGATGCACTCGCAGACGTGCTCGGCGATCTGTCGTGGCAGCCGGCCCCTGGCTATGTGCTGGTGCTGCGCAATGGTGGTGAGCTGCTCAATTTGGGCGCAAGCGACCATGAAATCGCCAACGACATCCTGGGCGATACCGTGGCTTTCTGGAAAACGCAGGGCAAGCCGTTCTGGGTATTCTTCTGCTGATACACATGCCTTACAAGCAGCCCGTTTCCGTACTGGTGGTGATTCATAGCGCAGCCCTTGATGTGCTGCTGCTGGAGCGCGCCGACCGCCCCGGCTACTGGCAATCGGTCACCGGCAGCCGCGATGATGATGAATCGCTGCGCGAAACAGCACTGCGCGAGGTGGGCGAGGAGACCGGGCTGGATGCAAACCTGCACCAGTTGTCCGACTGGCAGCTGCAGAATGTGTACGAAATCTACCCGGTCTGGCGGCACCGTTATGCGCCGGGCGTGACGCATAACACCGAGCACGTGTTTGGCCTGCAACTGCCCGCAGCGCAGCCGGTCACACTGTCTCCGCGCGAACATCTGGCTTATGTCTGGCTGCCCTGGCAGGAAGCCGCAGAGAAAGTATTCTCGCCCAGCAATCGCGCGGCGATATTGCAGTTGCCGGAGAGAGCAAAGAATTAGCCTGCCACTGAGTCTCGACATAGTGAGAGAATCCACCATGCAAAAAAAACTGATTTCAATACCCTATGATCACCCCGGCGCCGGCAACCAGAGCGCATGCAGCACCGCGCAAGCCTGGGCCAGCCAGCCGCGTGATCCTCAACCTGAAGAAAAGGCTGCGCTGATCGAGCGCATCAAGCGCATGCTCAAGGAGCAGGATGCGGTGCTGGTGGCGCACTACTACGTCAATTCCGATTTGCAGGACCTGGCCGAAGCCACCGGCGGTTATGTTTCCGATTCGCTGGACATGGCCAAGTTTGGCAATGAGCATCCTGCCCGGACCATCGTGGTTGCCGGCGTGCGCTTTATGGGTGAGACCGCAAAAATACTCAATCCGGAAAAGCGCGTGCTGATGCCTGATCTGGAGGCCAACTGCTCGCTCGATCTGGGCTGCCCCGCAGACGAGTTTGTCGCCTTCTGTGACGCGCATCCGGATCGCACCGTGGTGGTGTATGCCAACACCAGCGCCGCGGTAAAGGCGCGTGCCGACTGGATGGTGACCAGCTCCATCGCCCTGCCCATCGTCAAGCACCTGAAGGAGCAGGGCAAAAAAATCCTGTGGGCGCCTGATCGCCATTTGGGCCGCTACATACAGGAGCAGACCGATGCTGACATGCTGCTGTGGCAGGGCTCATGTGTGGTGCACGACGAATTCAAGATGAATGCGCTGGAAGAAATGATGGCGGCGCATC
Organism: Nitrosomonadales bacterium; assembly: GCA_023259065.1. Classification (GTDB taxonomy): domain Bacteria; phylum Pseudomonadota; class Gammaproteobacteria; order Burkholderiales; family Gallionellaceae; genus 39-52-133. The sequence goes on along the minus strand of JAHFQY010000023.1, from coordinate 25,705 downwards.
CCACCGCCAAGGTGCTGGTGCATCCGGAATCGCCGCGCTCCATCGTGGCGCTGGCCGATGTGGTGGGTTCCACCACGCAGCTGATCAACGCCTCGCAAAAAATGGATGCGCAGGAATTCATCGTCGCCACCGACAATGGCATCCTGCACAAAATGCGCACGTTGTCGCCTCACAAACTGTTTCTCGAAGCACCCACCCGCGGCTATGGCGCTAACTGCATCAGCTGCAACCATTGCCCGTGGATGGCGATGAACGGTTTGCTGAATCTGGCTGAGGTGCTTGAAAAGGGTCACAACGAAATTCATGTGGATAGGGCGGTGGGGGAACGGGCCAAGGTGTCGATACAGCGCATGCTGGATTTTGCTCGGCAGATTAATTTGCCGGGGAAGAATTTGGGGAATGCATAGCAGGGGTTTGTTTGTCAGGAAACAGATGGCAAGACCAAACTCAACAGCGTCGGGGGTAGCCCGACAGCTAGTCACTTTCTTTTGCTTCGCCAAAAGAAAGTAACCCAAGAAAAGGCGACCCCGATGCGCCACCTCTTCGAGGTTCCCTGCGTTGCTCGCCTGGTCAGGCGGCTGCGGAACTCGCACGATCCGCTACGCGGCCACGTGCTCAAACAGTCCTCGCCGACATCCCCTGACCAGCCTGCGCTACTCGGTGGCGCAAAAGGGGAGGGTAATTCAACCCCCCAAGTCAAAAGCAACCCGCAATAAATCTGACACACTGCGCGTGCTGGGTTTGGGTACCCTTCTGTATCGCTTCGGTCGAGGAATAAAATTGGGAAGAAGGCGAGCACTGTTCGAGCTCCGCGGTGGGGCACGGTTTATGTGCCCCGCTAGGGCGAGTTGCGCAGCCGCCCAATTTTATTTCTCGACCGAAGGAACCCGAAGGGCGATACGGCAGGGTTCGCCTTCTTTGGGTTACTTTTGGCTCCGACATAACCTGAAGGTTAGTCTCCACCGAAACTACGTTGTCTTGGCGACCAAGAAAAGTGACTAGCTGTCGGGCTACCCCCGACGAAGTTGATTTGCTTCCGAGAAATCTAACGATTAGCCCCCACCTTAGGCGGCGCCGGCGAAAAATAACTCGCCGCAATCACCAGCAGTGCAATGCCAATCAGCGACAGCGTCCATGTCACCGTGCCTTTGCTGGCCAGGTCCACCATCATCAGCTTCACTCCCACCACCGCCAGCAAACCAAAACCGCCAAACCATAATGCGCGCAAGGCGCGCTGCGAGGCGAAGATCATCAGGCCCATGGCGATGCTCGTCCACAGCAGCGACAGGGTGGCTTGCAGCATGGAGGAGTGGAACATGGCCTCGGGTGTAAACGGCACTCCGCCCCAGTGGTGGGCGATGCGGGCCGCTTCGGTGCTGCTCCACAGGAAAGCCGCGACATGTACGCCGGGGAGAACCGCGTTGTTGCCCGCGCTGCGTGCCCAGCGCCACAATGCAAACAGCACCAGCAGTTGCGTCAGGTCGAACACATTCAGCACGGGCAGATACGGCAGGCCGCTGCCATTGCCGGCATGGGTGAAATTGGTGGTCAGCAGCCACACGAACAGCACCAGTGCCACCGGGTATTGCAGGGCGCCGGTGTAGGCGCTGGCCTGTTGCGCAAACGGCCAGCTGCCTTGTTGCACGCCGCGCAGGCTGAGCAATATGCCGGCCGCCCCGGTGATGCCCCAGGCCAGTAGTGACCACAGGCCGACGCCGGGGGCCAGTTGTTGCGCCACCCAGTCCAGCTCGCTGCCGGCCAGCACCAGCAGCAGCCAGTAGCCGAGCGCGTGCCGTTCCAGATTGAGCGCGGGCAGTTTGTCACGATCATGGCGATGCAACAGCCAGTAGTGTGCAGCCAGCGCCAGCGGCAGCATCAGGGCCAGCATGCCATAGAGTGCATGGCCGTAGCCGAGGAAAGCCTGCAGCGCGGCCAGCGCTGCCACCGGCAGCAGCAACAGCGCAGTCTGGCGCATGGCGTGCCAGTCGCGCCGGCTGCCCAGCCAGTCCAGCGCCACGAAACTCGCAACGCACAGGGCCAGCCAGTTTGGCAGCTGCGCCGCCGGGGCGGCGAAGCGCTCGATCTCTTCCCAGCCGGAGACAAACCACCAGGCCATGCCCCAGTACAAGAACACCGGCGCATAGCGCTGGCTGTCCGCATTGCTGGAACGCTGCAGGATCAGGGCGCTGGAGAGCGCCGCGATCACCACGATAAAGCAGCCGATGTAGACATCGTTGACGACTGGCAGGGCGTGTTGCAACTCACCCAGGTGCAACCAGAAATAAATGCCGGCCAGATACTGCATGGCGCCGCCGAACAGGCGCGCCAGGAAGCGGTCCTGCTGCACGCCCAGGTACAGCACGCCAAAGCCCTCCAGTGTCCAGAAGGCGGCGGTGAGCTGGGCGTTGAAGGCGAGCGGTATGGCCAGGGTGAAGAAGCCGATGGCCACGGCGAGCAGGCTTTTCTCCAGCCACACGGTTTCCGCATTTGGCCGCCGATAGATTGCCCACCACAGCAGCAGGTAATAGCCGCCCGCCAGACAGGCGTTCCACGCCAGGGTCATGTCTTGCCCGCGCAGCAGGTGGTTTTGCAGGGCCGCTGCGGCGAGCGGCGTGCCATACAGCAGCATGCCGTCGCCCCAGCTCAGGCGGCCGGGCGCGTTGAACAGGTTGAACAGCACCGGCGTGGCCGAGTACAGCAGGAAGAACAGGATCAGGAAGGTTTCCGAGACCGGGAAATCGCTTGGTTGATACGAGCGGAATGCCCATGCCATGCCGATCACCAGGGTGAACACGAAACCGGCGATGTTCAGCTCGCGCCAGCCCTTGAACCAGTTCACCGCGATGATGAAGGTGTTGAGCAGCAGGAAGTAGCTGAACAGGGTGGTCTGGCTACCGCCGGAACTGGCCGCCAGCACCGGCGACAGGAAGGCGCCGGAAATTCCCAGCACCGCCAGCGAGCGTCCATCCTGCCGCGCGGCCAGCAGGATGCAGCTGACGCCGATCAGGGTGAACAGGATGAACGACAGGGTGGGGCCGATCAGCTGGTAGCGCGACAGCATGAAGAACACCAGCAGGTACAGGATGGCCAGGCCGCCGCCCTGCAGCGCCAGGCCGAACATGCGGTGCTCGGGGCTTTGCGCGCGGCTATGGCCGAAGATGCTCATGCCGATGGCGGCGACGGCGCCCAGCAGCAGGCGCACCGATACCGGGAACAGTCCCATGTCCACCGCCAGCTTTAGGCCGGAAGCCACGCCGAAAAATAAAATAATGACGCCGACCTTGGCGAGAATATTGCCCTTGAACAGTTTGAGCAGCCACTCCGGCAGCAGCGCTTCCCCGCTGCGCGGTGTTGCTGGTGATGCATCAGGCTGGGAGGAGGCGGGGATGTCGCGGGATGCGGCAAGGTTGGCCGTGGCCGCGTGATAGCTGTGTGCTGCCTCGGTGCGGATGGGGGTTTCTGCAGCGGGCTCGGGTGCTTGTTCTGGCGCAGTGCTTGCAGGCGTGGCCTGGCTATCGGCCGGATGATTCAGCGCCGCCAGCTGCTTGTTTAGCTCGCGCACGGTTTTTTCCAGCGCGACAATGCGGCGCTCGAATAGCGCCTTGTTGCGCTCGTTTTCACCGTAAAACAGGCTGACAATAATGCCGCCTATCGCCCCGATAAGCCCGCCAGCAGGCCCTCCGCCTATCAAGCCCAGCAAGCCGCCCGCAACCAATCCCATCAACCACATAACAATACCCCTTTGCTGGTGTTCTGTTTTATCGATGCCGAAAAATACAACGCGGCTAGGGTAAGGTAATATTGGCTTCGTGTCTAAATTTATCCAGGCATAAATCTTGTCCACGCTAAAAATCGCCACCTACAATATTCACAAGGGCTATTCGCAATTCAACCGGCGCTTTGTGCTGCATGCCCTGCGAGAACGCTTGCGCGCGCTCGATGCGGATATCGTTTTCCTGCAGGAGGTAAAGGGGGCGGACCGGCGTGCCAGGCCGCGGCACCACATCGAGAACGCGCATCCGCAGCACGAGTTCCTCGCGCATGAGGGCTGGCTGCATCACGCTTACGGCAAGAATTCAGTGTATGAATCTGGCCACCACGGCAATGCCATACTCAGTCGCTACCCGATTTTGAAGTGGGACAACCAGGATATTTCCGCGCACCGTTTCGAGAGCCGTGGCGTGCTGCACTGCGAGATGGAAATTCCCGGTAGCGAGAAAGTCCTGCATGCACTGTGCGTGCATCTGGGTTTGTTTGCGCGCGGCCGCAACCGGCAAATGGAAGCGCTGGTCGATCGTGTACAGCGTGTCGTGCCTGCCGATGCGCCGCTGATCATTGCCGGCGACTTCAACGATTGGCGCAATCATGGCTGCCGCCTGCTGGCGCAGGAGCTGCACCTGCGGGAAGTCTTCATGTCCAGCACGGGCAAGCTGGCGCGCACCTATCCATGCGGGTTTCCGCTGCTGCGCATGGACCGGATTTACGTGCGCGGGCTGGATGTGCAGCAGACAGAGGTGCATGCGCACTATCCGTGGAACAAGATTTCCGATCATGCCGCCTTGTCGGCCACCCTGGTTTTGCCCCAGCCATAAGCCGGATGCGATCATGAACAGCACATACCAGGTTGCCGGCCACACGCTCACGCTGCTGCGCAATGGTGAGGAATATTTCCCGCGCCTGATTGCGGCGATAGACGATGCCTCATACTCGGTGTACGTGGAAACCTACATTTATGCCGACGATGCCAGCGGCCGCGCCGTTGCTGCGGCTTTGCAACGCGCGGCAGGGCGCGGTGTGGCGGTGCGCCTGTTGCTGGATGGATTCGGCTCCGCCGATATGCCGCAGGCTTGGGTGGATGAGTTGCGCAGCGCAGGCACAGAAGTGATGTGGCACCGCCAGGAGGTGGGCCGCTTCAGCCTGCATCGCTATCACCTGCGCCGCCTGCATCGCAAACTGGCCGTGATAGACGGCAATATCGGATTTATCGGCGGCATCAACATCGTCGACGACACGGCCGGCGGGCTGGATGCGCCGCGCCTGGATTATGCGGTGCAGGTGGAGGGCGAGGTGGTGCGCGACATCCATGCTTCCATGCTGCGCCTGTGGCTGCTGGTGTCGTGGACGCAGTTTCCCAGGCGTGGCGCGCGCGAAAGAATCCGCAGGCTGGGCACGCATACCACGCAGCAGCAGGTCGCCTTCCTGATGCGCGACAACTTCCGCCATCGCCGCGACATCGAGCGTGCCTACCTGAAAGCCATTGCCGGCGCGCAACGCGAGATCATCATCGCCAACGCCTATTTTCTCCCCGGCCGGCGTTTTCTCCACACCTTGCTGGAGGCGGCCAGGCGCGGAGTGCGCGTGGTGCTGTTCCTGCAGGGCAAGGTGGAATACCGCCTGCAGCACTATGCCACGCTGGCCTTATACGATGAGCTGTTGCGCGCCGGAATTGAAATCCACGAATATCGCGCCAGCTTCATGCATGCCAAGGTCGCGGTGGTGGACTCGGAGTGGGCCACCATAGGCTCTTCCAATATCGATCCGTTCAGCTTGTGGCTGGCGCGCGAAGCCAATCTGGCGGTGCAGGACGCGGACTTTGCCTCGGCGTTGCGCGCCGATTTGCTGGGCGAGATGCAGCGCAGCGCCCACCGAGTTGCGCCCTCGGTATGGCGTGACCTGAATGTGTTCAGCTGGCTGGTGATGCACCTGAGTTATGGCCTGGCGCGGCTACTGGCCGGGGTGCTGGTGTACCACAAAGGGCATGACGATATCTGATTTTATGCGTTCGGCATAAACATTAAAAACTCACTTGCTATTAATAATTTATGCGCTTTGCATAGTGCGCATATTTGCTTGTATCACGGTATGTTTTTAGGTGATCATTCGCACTTCATTTTCGCTGGGACGAGAGATGAAAGCCAGTTGCGAGCTAGTTAATACGTATCAGGTGTTAGAGCATGTCATGGGCATCAACGGTCTGCATCCTCATCGTCTGGACACAATACGAGAGATGCGTTTGAAGCTGATTCAGCATGTTTCCAGTCATGCTGGGCTGTCCGACGGTGTAGTGCTCGATATAGGTTGTGGTAGTGGTGCCGGTACTAATGACCTGGCAGGTATGGCAGGCGCGGGGCAGTATGTGATCGGGATTGATATTGACTCCACGGCCATCAGGAATGCGCGGAAGCAGTACGGCAACATCCGGAATTTGAGTTTTTTTCAGGGTGACCTGGCATCATTTCTTGTTGCGCATCCGCATACCAGGATTTCTGCGGCGATTTGCATCTCGGTCAGCATGTTCATTCAGGATGTGGGAGATTTCTACAAGCAGGTGCACGGTGCGCTGCTTCCCGGTGGGATGTTTATTGATGCGCCATTTCTGTTCAATGATTTGGAGATGGATGTTGCCGAGGACTTCAGGCTTGATACCTATGCGGTTTGTGGCTGCAACATGAAGATGTTTCAAGTACGGCAATTGCGCGGCAAGTTGCTCGAGGCCGGGTTCTCGGTGATCGATTGTGTCGAACATGATTTCGATCTGATGAAGTTGCGCGTGTTGTTCGACGATTACCCGGCGCATTATCTGGTGCGAAATTTTCTCAAGAACGTGCTTTCACCGCCCCCGCATTTCCGTGGGATTTCTTCCCGCTATCTTTTTTTGCGCACCTTGAAGATTTTTTATTTTTTCCTGAAGCATCGCCACAAATACGCCAGTGGTGAATTGGTGGTGTTGAAAGCTGCACCTCATTGATGCAATGGCCGTTGCATGCATCAGTTATTACATCGGTGCTTGATGCAGGCGCTTCAGCCGCGCTCTACGCGGTTGCGCCCGGCATTCTTGGCGCGTTCAAGCGCCATGTCGGCACGTGCAACCAATGTGTTCCAGGTGTCGTCTGGATTGGCCAGGCATACTCCGGCTGAAATGGTGCAGGGGGCGAGCGTATTGCCGTCGGGCAACACGATGGAAGTTTTGCCGATGGCCGTGCGCAGCCGTTCGGCCGTGGCGCAGGTGTCGGGAAGCGAGGAGTTGGCCAGCAGCACGGCAAATCTTTTTCCCAGCAGGCGCGCCGCGTGGTCATCCGGGCGCAGGAAAGTCAGCAAGACCTGTGCGACGCTGCGCAGGGGCTGGGTGCCGCGCAACTCGTCGATGTTGTCATGGCTGCGTCCTGTGTCGTCGACTTCCAGCAGGATCAGGCAAAGGCTTTGCTTGCCAACCACACAGCGCGGCATCAGGCGGTCAAATTTCCTGTGCATGCCATGGAGGTTGAACAGGCCGGTCAGGTTGTCGACAATGTCATTGTCGGGAAGGTTGTCGTGATGCAGCAGGCCATCCGCCATGACCTCGTTGCCGAGGCGGATCCTTTGCACCAGGATGTTGAGCATGTTGCGCGCCGCCTCGTTGGAGCCGTCGATGAGGGACCAGAAAGAAGCGTAGTCGATGGAAATCAATTCGCAGTTGGCAGCCGCGATGACATAGGCTGAAACCAGGCTGTCCACCAGAACCGACATTTCGCCCACGCACTCACCCGGGGTGATCATGGCAAGGGGTTCATCCATGTTCGACAGGGTGGCCTGCACATTCAGGCGGCCGGAAATCAGGATGTAGACATGCTCATTGATGGTGCCGGGAGACAGCAGCCTTTCACCGGACTTGAGCTTGACCAGCTCGGCCTTGTTGAATACCGGTGCAAGCAATTCAGCCGAAATGCCGCGGAAGAGCGAGGCAGTTTCAATCAGGCGGAGAATTTCTGGCGAGTCAATCACGGTTTTGCCCCTGCATGTCCTAATTCCGGGTGGGAGCCCCGGTCGCTGGAATTAATGGCATTGTAGTCAGTTGCCGTCATAGATGCTACCCGTATACGCCTGCCAGGCTGGAATATCAATAAGTTGCAGCAGCAATTCAAGGCAGCCATAGCGCAAATTCCGCGCCGCCCTGCGCGCCGGCATTGGCAATCTTCACGAAACCATTTTTTCCCTTGTTGCTGTGAGCTGCCGCCGCTGTGCGTGAAAAATACAGCCCCAGGCCGGTGCTGCCCTGCTCACCGTTGTGCAAAGGCTGCGCGCCGCTCTCCAGCAGTTGCGCAGGGAAACCCTTGCCGTCGTCTTTCACACACAGGATCAGGTAGCCGTCTTCCTCGCGTGCGCTGATGTCGATGCGCGTGGCGGCATGGCGCAGGGAGTTGTGCAGCGCATTGGTCAGGGCGCTTTCCACCAGGTAGCGGTCAAAATACCAGCTGGGATGAGCCGTGGATGAGCTCTCAATAATCAAACGGATCCCCGCCAGCGACCTGGCTTCCAGCGCCAGGTCCTCGATGATTTCCGCTGGATCATAAGCATCCAGATTGGCGGAAAAAAAGCCGCTTTCCGCCTTGTATATGGTCAGGATATGCAGCAGGCGATCATGTACGCGGCGCCCGGTCAGGCGCATTTCAACGAGGCGCTGTGCCAGCTTGGGACATTCGGATTGCGCCGTGACAGCGGCCTCATCCAGCCCGAGAAACAGCTGTCCCAGCAGGTTTTTAACCTCGTGGATATTGCCTGCAAGCAGGGTGGCGAGTTCTATGGGCGGGGTTTTATCTGGTGTAGGGGTATCTGGCATGACAGTTCCTGTTGTGCTCAGCGCGCCGAGCCGTATTTTTTGGCAACGTCCTGATACATGGCGTTGAGCTTGCCCAGCTTGGAATTATTGGGGTCCTTGGCATTGGCCTTCTCCAGGTAGCGTTTGGCGTCGGCCATATAGTCCTGGTCCCAGCCGTTCTTGTCGATGAACACCAACAGGGCATGTGCTGCATTGAGCACGATCTGCATATTGTCGGGCAGCCGCGTGGCGGCTTCCCTGAGCATGGCAATGGCGCCTTCCAGGTCGCCCTGCTGCGCCTTGCGCACGGCCTGGTTGTTGAGCTGGATGATTTCCTTTGCGCTGCTCTCGATCAGGTTCATGCCGAAATCCCTGCGCCCGAGCGCTTCAAAGGTGCGTTCCGCCTGCTGCATCAGCGCCTTGTCCTCGTGGTTGTTCTTGATCAGGTCGCTGACTATGCTGTTGCCTGCATCCTCGCGCCCGTTCTGGTAGCAGGCGGTGGCCAGGTTGAGTTTCATTGTGTTGGATATGTCCAGCTTGGCGCTTTCCTGCAGGTGCAGTGCTTCATTGATGGCTGCCTGCGCCTCTTTGTCGTTGCCGCTTTTCTTATGGATCATGCTTTCCATCACGGCTGCGCACATGGACGCTTCGGGCGAGTTGCTGAACTGCTTGCGCGCCTCGCCCATCAGGCTCAGCGCTTCCTTGAAGTCACCCTTGTCGGCCATTACGCCGCCCAGCTCGGTGTAATCCTCGGGACTGCGAAAATAGGAATATTTGCCTTTCTCCACCACGGTGGAAAAAGCTTTTTCTGCCGTGTCCAGGTCGCCGTTGCGGCGCGCAATATTGCCGAGCTTGCGCTGCCTGGGCAGTGTATTGGGTGATTTCTCCACCGCGCTGGCAAGCGCTGCCTGCGCTTCTTCGCCCTTGCCCACGGCCTCGTGTGCATTGGCCAGCCAGTCGTAAGCCTCCAGATATTGCGGGCTGTCCTCCACAACTTCCGCGAAAATATCTTCGGCCTCCTCAAACTTGTCCTGCATGAACAGCGCTTTGCCAAAGCCCATGCGCGCCCAGGGCAGGGCGCGTGTTTCAAGAATCTGGCGATATACCCTCTCCGCTTCGGCGTAGTCCCCCAGGGTAAGGCACAGGTCGCACTTGAGGCGGGTGAAATCGATGGCGTATTTGGGAATTTCTTCCATCAATATTTCGCAGGTCGCTATGGCCGCGCGCAGGTCGCCGCTTTCAATCAGCGCATACACCGGCGCAAATGCCTCTTTCTTGATCAGCGTGCGCTCCAGGCGTGAGCGCAACTGCTCACCGGAAAATGGCTTGATGAGATAGTCATCCGGCGCCAGCTCCACCGCGCTCACCACCTTTTCGTAAATGCGCTCGGCGGTGATCATCATGAATACGGTGGACAGCTTGATCAGCTTATTGTGGCGCAACTCCTCGAGAAACTGCTGACCGTCGCGCCCCTCGCCGAGAAAGTAGTCGGACAAAATGATGTCGTAGTGTTCCTGCTGGATGCGGCGCACCGCTTCGTTGGCGGTGGCCGCCTGATAGGAGCGCGTCACGCCAAAGGTGTTGAGGATAAGGCGCATGGTATTGCGCATGCCCGGGTCATCGTCGAGGATCAGGACGCGCTTGTTCTTGAAATCGATGGCTTCAGCCACTTCCACTCCCGGAAATATATTTTCTGAACTTTATGCGCGGCAGCATAGCATTAAGCCGGTTCACCATGCATGGGTGATAGCGCCTCTACGCTGCACCGCATCATTATGAAATTATTTTGGTGCGGAGGGCGCGATTATGGTGCCTGGGTTGCTGCCGGGGGGGGGCCGGATTTTGCCTGTAACTGGCTAATTATCAAGCTTTGTTGTTTATGGCATGGTGTTTGCTCTGTATTCAGGCGAAGGCGCCGGGTTTGCCAGACTCCGCTTTCTTGCATCTCCTCCTGTTGGGGCATCCGCAAGGGTGCCCATTTTTTTCGCCCGTCCCCCGCCAGCGGCTATAATGCGCACTGTCCGATATCTGCATACCTGCAATGCGCCGCCACAACACCCACGATTACCCCGCTTCCGAACGCGCCGACTGGGGCACCATGCGCACGCTGTTGCCCTACCTGCTGGAGTTCAAGGGGCGGGTCGCGCTGGCTGTCGTGCTGCTGGTGCTGGCCAAGCTGGCCAATGTGGCGGTGCCGCTGGCGCTGAAGGAGATCGTCGATGCGATGAATCATCCGCAGGCGGTACTGGCGGTGCCGGTGGCGCTGGTGGTCGGCTACGGCCTGTTGCGCTTGTTCAGCACGCTGTTTGGCGAGATGCGCGACGCGGTGTTTGCCAAGGTCACCCAGCGCGCGATACGCCGCGTGGCGCTGCAGGTGTTCACCCATTTGCACAGCCTGAGCCTGCGTTTCCACCTGCAGCGCCAGACCGGCGGCATGTCGCGCGACATCGAGCGCGGCACCAAGGGCATCAGTTTCCTGCTTACCTTCCTGCTGTTCAATATCCTGCCCACGCTGCTGGAAATCATTCTGGTGGCGATCATCCTGTTCAGCAAATACAACGCCTGGTTTGCGATCATCACCTTTGTCACGCTGGTGGTGTACATCGCTTTCACGCTGCTGATCACCGAATGGCGCATGGTGTTCCGCCGCACCATGAACGACCTCGATTCCAAGGCCAATACGCGCGCCATCGACAGCCTGATCAACTACGAGACGGTAAAGTATTTCGGCAACGAGCAATACGAGGCGCAGCGCTTTGACGAGCACATGGCCAAGTGGGAAACCTCGGCGGTGCAGAACCAGACCTCGCTGGCCGCACTCAACGCGGGGCAGAGCGCCATCATTGCCATCGGCGTCACCGCCCTGATGCTGCTGGCGGCGCAGGAGGTGGTTGCGGGGAGCATGACGGTGGGCGACCTGGTGCTGGTGAACGTGTTCCTGATCCAGCTGTATTTGCCCATGCACTTCCTGGGGTTCGTCTACCGCGAAATCAAGAGTTCCATTATCGACATGGAGCGCATGTTCAACCTGCTGGAGCAAGACCGCGAAGTGCGCGATGCGGCGGGCGCGCAGCCGCTGAAAATCAATGCGGGCGCAGTGCGTTTCGAGAATGTGGCGTTCAGCTATGAGCCCGAGCGCAAGATCCTGTCGGATGTCAGCTTTGACATTCCTTCCGGGCATATCGTGGCGGTGGTGGGCTCCAGCGGCGCGGGCAAGTCCACCCTGTCGCGCCTGCTGTTCCGTTTCTACGATGTGAACTCGGGGCGCATCCTGATCGACGGCCAGGACATCCGCGACGTGACCCAGGCCAGCCTGCGTGCCGCCATAGGCATCGTGCCGCAGGACACCGTGCTGTTCAACGACAGCATCTATTACAACATCGCCTACGGGCGGCCGGATGCAACGCGCGAGGAAATCCTGCAGGCGGCGCAGGCGGCACACATACACGACTTTATCGTGTCGCTGCCACAGGGATACGACTCGATGGTGGGCGAGCGCGGGCTGAAACTTTCGGGCGGCGAAAAACAGCGCGTGGCCATTGCACGCGCCATCCTCAAGCGGCCCTCGATACTCATATTCGACGAGGCAACTTCAGCGCTGGATTCCAAGTCGGAAAAGGCCATACAGGCCGAGCTGCGCCAGGTGTCGCGCGACCGCACCACCCTGGTGATTGCCCATCGTTTGTCCACCATCGTGGATGCGCAGCAGATACTGGTGATGGATCGCGGCCGCATCGTCGAGCGCGGCACGCACCGCGAGCTGCTGGTGCAGCAGGGCTTGTATGCGCAGATGTGGGCCCTGCAACAGCAGGAAGAGAATTAGGGATTTCTTCTATGTACCTTGATTTATCTCGATATTGCGGTATGCTTAACCTCCGTTTTTAATTTTGATGCAGAAACATGCGTAAAAATCTTCTAGTTCTCGTGTTGTTGAGCCATGCGCTGCTAGCGCATGCGGCTGATATTGAAACGATGAATGCGCAGCAGATCGTGATTCAGTTTGACGATCAGCCCGAAGCGGTAACAGCCTCGACCGCCGATGAAAAACAGCCTGCCACCTTGCTGGCGCTTGCGCCCGCAGCCGCGCCCCAGACTGCCCAGATGCAGGACGAAGAGCTGAAAAGCTCGCTGCTGAAGCTGACTGCCTCGCCCAAGCTGCGCTCCGCCATAGGCTTGATTTATGACGAGCGCGAACAGCGCCCCCTGTACAGCAAGGGGGCAGATTCGGTTGCGCCGATTGCCTCCATTACCAAGCTGATGACGGCCATGGTGGTGCTGGATGCGCAGTTGCCCATGGATGAAGAAATCATCATCAGCGCGCAGGATGCGGACAAGCACAAGATTACCCGTTCACGCATGCGCCCCGGCACCACGGCGACGCGCGGCGAGTTGCTCAAGCTGGCCTTGATGGCTTCGGAAAACCGCGCTGCGGCGGCGCTGGCGCGCACTTATCCCGGCGGCACGCAGGCGGCCCTGGCGCAGATGAACTTCAAGGCGCGCGAACTGGGGATGACTTCCACACAGTTTCTTGACCCCACCGGCCTCAACAGCGGCAATGTCTCCACCGCGCAGGATCTGGTGAAAATGGTGCGTGCGGCGCACGGCTATGAGCTTATCCAAAAATACACCACGTCCACCTCGCACACGCTGGAACAGGCCGGACACAGGCCTATGCAATTCCGCAACACCAATCCCCTGGTCAGGAATGCCTCATGGGAAATCGGCCTCAGCAAGACCGGCTACATCAGCGAGGCGGGAAAATGCCTGGTGATGGAAGCAAAGATTGCGCAGCATCCGGTGATTATTGTGCTGCTGGATTCGTGGGGTAAGCAAACCCGCGTGGGCGATGCCAACCGCGTCAAGCAGTGGATGGAAAACGGTTACCGCCGCGCGAATTACTAGTTCGCCAGGCAAGCAGCAATCGTATCTTGTAAGGGGGCTTCGGCCCCCTTGTTAGTTTGAGCTTGTAGTGCAGCCCTGAGGATAGTCATGCCCCTTAAACAAATTCGCCGCCTGCGCTGGATTGCTTTCACCCTGGTAGCCCTGTGCTACATGCTGGCATTTTTCCATCGCATGGCGCCGGCGGCCATCGCGGGCGAACTGCAGCGCGATTTTCAGGCCAGCGGTGCGGCACTCGGCGGGCTGGCGGCGATGTATTTCTACATCTACACCGTGATGCAGATTCCGGTCGGGGTGATGGCCGACACTTTGGGTGTGCGCCGCATCGTCGCCATCGGCGCATTGCTGGCGGGAATCGGCTCCCTGCTGTTTGCCTGGGCGGAGACGCTGCAAGTGGCCTATCTCGGGCGCCTGCTTATCGGTCTGGGCGTGTCCTCGTTTTTTATCTCGCTGATGAAAATAAATGCCGTGTGGTTTCACGAGCGCCACTTCGGCACCGCAGGCGGGCTCTCCATCCTGCTCGGCAATATCGGCGCGGTGCTGGCGGCCAGCCCGCTGGTGTGGCTGGTGGCGCAGACTTCATGGCGCAACGTGTTTACTGCGCTTGGTTTGTTTTCCCTGTTGCTGGCAGTGCTGGTGTGGTGGCTGGTGCGCAACCATCCGCACGATGCCGGCCTGCCCAGCATGCGCGAGCTGGAAGGCAAGGCGCCGCATGCAAAGCACGAGGGCCACTGGTGGGATGGCCTGATGAAGGTGGCGAAGAACCGCGCCACCTGGCCGGGATTCTTCCCCAACTTTGGCATAGCTGGCACCCTGTTTGCCTTCGCCGGATTGTGGGCTGTGCCCTATCTGCGCGATGCCCATGGCATGAGCCGCGAGCTGGCCAGCCAGCACAACAGCCTGCTGTTGCTGGGTTTCGCGCTGGGCGCCATGGCCAACGGCTGGCTCTCCGACCGCATCGGGCGGCGCAAGCCGGTGATCGTGACCGGCTCCTTCATCTACGTGTTGTGCTGGATTCCCATTCTGCTGCTGTGGCAGGTGCCGCTAGCGTGGAGCTACACGCAGTTCTTCGTGATGGGCATGGCGGCATCCGGCTTTACCCTGACCTGGGCCAGCGTCAAAGAGGTGAACCATCCGGCGCTTTCCGGCATGGCCACCAGCCTGGTGAATACCGGCTCCTTTCTCGCCGCGGGCATCATGCAGCCGCTGGTGGGATGGGTGATGGACAGGTCGTGGGATGGCAGCATGCTGAACGGTGCGCGTGTATATTCGGCGCAGAATTATCAAACCGGGCTGAGCATCATGTTTGTGTTTGCGCTGTGCGGCCTGATAGGCGCCGGCTTTATCCGCGAGACCTGGTGCCGCAATGCGCACGAGGGTAGTTGACGGGCTTGCGTTAATTTCGATTCGGGGGTGACAGAATGAAACTTCTTCAAGGCAATAAAAATTACATGATTGTGTTCCTGCTTGCGTTGCTGGGCGCAGCACCTGTGCTGGCAGAGCCGGAAATGTTTTCCTCCGGGCGCATCGGCAAGCCCTATTGGTATGCTGGGGCTGGCAAGTTCAACCCCGATGGCAATGCGCAGCTGGGTGATCAGGAGGGCAAGTTTGATTTGCTGGTGGGCGGCGGATACCGCGCCTCGGCCAATTTTTCCTGGGAGCTGGATTTGCTGCTGGGGCACCAGAATGTGGATACGCCCGCAAGCATCGTTCCATCCATCTTCGGCACGGTGGATCCCCGCTCTTCGCTGGATACCACGGGTGTCGCGGGGACTGTGAAATACGTTTACCCGCTTGGCCGCCTGGAACCTTATGCCGGCGGGGGAATCGGAATCTACACTGTCAGGTTCCGGGCTACGGGCCAGCAATTTGGGTTTCCCGGCGAGTTGACCCGTGATGCCACCACGCTTGGGCTGCATCTCGTCGCAGGGGCGGACTTTTATGTGACGGACAGCACCGCGCTGGGCATCGAGCTGCGCAAGGTCAGGGTCAGGGCAAATTTGGGGGATGTCATCCCCGGGGAAATAGACGCGGGCGGAAGTTGCATATCGTTGCTACTGCGCTCGGCAATTTGAATTCAACATCAGGCAAAGGAGTGCTGCCATGGCAAACCAACAAAACATATCCCGTGCTGACCAAGTAAAGCACCCGCGCAATGTCGAGCGCCTGGTGAGCGGCATGGCCACATCCGACGGTGCAGGGGTGAAACTCACGCGCGTGCTGACCCAGCCCCTGCAGCGGCGGCTGGACCCCTTCCTGATGCTGGATGCTTTCCTCAGCGACGATCCCGGCGATTACATTGGCGGCTTTCCCGACCATCCGCATCGCGGTTTTGAAACGGTGACCTACATGATCGCGGGCAACCTGCGCCATCGCGACAACAAGGGCCATGAGGGGCTGTTACAGAACGGCGGCGTGCAGTGGATGACAGCCGGGCGCGGCATCATCCATTCCGAAATGCCGGAGCAGGAAGACGGGCGCATGGAAGGCTTCCAGCTGTGGCTCAACCTGCCTGCAGGCGACAAGATGTGCGCGGCGTGGTATCGCGACATTCCCGCGGGCGAGCTGCCCGGGTTTGTCACGCCGGAAGGCGTTGCAGTCACGGTGATCGCGGGTGAGAGCCACGGCGTCCTGGGGGCCGAGGTGCGCCAGCGCACCGCGCCGCTGTATCTGGATATTCATCTGCCGGCCGGGCAAAGCTTTGCCCAGGCTTTGCCTGCCGGTCACAACGCTTTTGTCTACGTGTATCGCGGCGAGGTGCAGGTGGGCGGCAGCGCCGTGCCGGAAAAAAAGATGGCAATACTGGCCAACGATGCGGCTGCCGATGGCGTGGTGCTGCAATGCAAGGTCGCCTCGCGTGTATTGCTTATCGCGGGCCAGCCGCTGAACGAACCCATCGCCCAGCACGGGCCGTTTGTGATGAATACGCAGGAAGAGTTGTATGCGGCCGTGGCTGATTACCAGAATGGCAAGTTTTAACCCGATGCTGTTCGGATAAGGCTTTCCCTCTCCCTCCGCTTCGCTCCTCCCTCTCCCGCTTGCGGGAGAGGGGCAGGGGAGAGGGTGATGGTACGATACGAAAAATTACCAAGCGAACAGCATTGAGTTTCAAGCCCCATTAACCATAGAGACGTTTCAGAATGAAAATAGCCGATCCATCCGTAACTATCGTGCGCGAAGAGCGCGAGGTGTTTGACAGCCTGCTGCCGTTGCAGGGCGCGCATATCCTTGAGCTGGGCTGCGGCAAGGCCGAGAAGACGCGCTCCATCGCGCAGGGCGGCAAGGTTGCCCGCATCATGGCGCTGGAAGTGGACCAGATACAGCACGCCAAAAATCTGCAGATTGGCGACCTGCCCAATGTCACCTTCAGCCTGGGCGGCGCGGAAGCGATTCCGGCGGAGGACAACAGCTTTGATATCGTGATCATGTTCAAGTCACTGCACCATGTGCCGATGGAGGTGATGGACCGGGCGCTGGCGGAGATAGCGCGCGTGCTCAAGCCGGGTGGGGTGGCTTACATCTCGGAGCCGGTATATGCGGGGGACTTCAACGAGCTGTTGCGCATGTTCCACGACGAGAAGGTCGTGCGTGAAGCGGCTTTTGCCGCGATCACCCGTGCGGTGGCAGGCGGCATGCTGGAGCTGGCCAAGCAGGAGTTTTTCAACAGCAGAAATCACTTTGACAGCTTTGACCAGTTCGACCAGCGCATCATCCAGGTGACGCACACCCAGCACCGCCTGTCAGCAGAGCTTTATGACGCCGTGCGCGAGAAATTCATGCGCAACATGACGTCGCAGGGCGCGGATTTTACGACTCCGATCCGCGTAGACCTGCTGCGCAAGCCGGCACGGTGATTATTGACGTTTCCTTAATTCACTACATGCAACCCAAACAATTCAAATCCCCCCTAACCCCCCTTTTACAAAGTGGGGGATCAGCCAGGCTGTGAATCAGAAGTGTTCCTCCCTTTTGCCAGAGGCAGGGTCGCACACAGTGCGGGCAACCAACGGCGTACCCCTTGCGGGTAAAAGGGAGGGTAGGATAACCAGCCACTTGGTTGCCGTTTTTGGGCAGCCTAGTGGAATGGCTAGTAGTTCCATCAGGGATTTGGAATTTGTCGTGGATTATGGAATGCTCAATGAGCCGCGAAGATAACCTTACATAGTGTCAGAAATCGTAGCGAGCGGGCTGGCATTGGGGAAGCCCGGAGCACAGGCACCGGAGTGTACATGGAGTACACGAGGATGCCGAGCACCGCGTGACCCCGATGCCAGTCCGCGCAGTAGATTTATGCCGCTATGTCTGGTGTGGCGGCCAGTCCAGGTCCATGCGCCCGCAATTTTCCAGGCTGCCACTCACTGCTTTTTCCGCATCGCCGGAGGCCAGGGCAAGCGCGGCCATGATCGGATTCTCGTGTGAGACAGCCAGAATGTGGCTGTGCGGGTGCCGTGCTGCCAACTCATCCAGCAGGCTGCGCACGCGCTCCATTTGCTCCAGAAATGACTCCCCGTTGACGGTCTTGAAGTGCAGGGGATCCAGTTTTACCTGGTCGTTAAAGGCATGCACGGGCTGGCCATCCATGCCCGATTTGCGCTCGTTCAGGCGCGCATCAATCATTAACTTGCAAGCGTGATGGCGCAGCAAAATGCCGGCAGTTTCCTGAGCGCGTGGAAATTCTGATGCGTAAGCATGGGTGAATACTTCAGTGCGCAAAGTCAGGGCCAGCGCTTCCGCCTGGGCCCGGCCTGTGGGGGTGAGGCCTACAGGTTTGCCCGGGTCGTCGCTAATAAAATTGCCGGCATTGGCGATACTTTCGCCGTGTCTGATCAGGGTGATTTTCATGGGGTAAGCAAGAGATAATCCGGGTTCGTAATTCTATGCGCTGCGATTGCAGACTGTCATGCTGCCTATGCATGATGCGGGCAGGCAACATGGTAGCTGCCTATGTGGTCATTTCCCGGGAGTGGGGATTTAAAATGCTGACAGGCGGGAAGAATTCTGTTTAAAATGAAACATGTGTCATGTTTTACAGCAGCGAATCCCTTGCAAGTAGTCGTGGCTATAGGTTGAACAAAAACGGATGGCAATTTTGCGTCGCAGTTATTGAGTCATTGTCAGATACCTGGAGTGCAAAGTATGAACAGATATACGGAGATTGGTGAGGCGGTTGTCACGTCCACCATCTCGGGCAAGGCCAAGGTTCGTTTGGTGCAAAATCGCGGCCTGCGCAGCGTGGCTGTGCTTCTGTTGGCGGCCATCTTTCTTGGCCTGGTTGCGGCATTCTGGTTCGGGCTGGGCAAGCAGCCTGCTGATGGAGAGGTTCAAGGGGAAGGCAGGCCGGTAGTTGTAAAGCCTGATGCCGCTGCTCACAAAATGGCAGAGCCACCACCCGCAGCGCTGGTAGAAGAAAGCAAATCTCAGGTTGCAGCGCCGTCCGAGGTTGATGCGGGCTCGACTGAAAAACTCAGCACACAACAACAGTCACAGAACGCATTCAGCAGGGCGCAGCAGCTGGAACAACAGGGGAAAAGCAACGAGGCGCTAGAAAAATACAGATCCGCCCTGTTGCTGAACCCGACGAATGGCGCCGCGCGCCAGTCCATGGTGGATTTGCTGCTGAAAACAAAACGCACAGGGGATGCCGAGCGTGCGCTGCAGATAGGCCTGAAGTACAACCCGAAACAAACCAGCTACGCCATGCAACTGGCGCGCCTGCAAGTCGAGAAGGATGAAGTTCCGCAGGCGCTGGATACCCTGATGAAGACGCTGCCATACGCGGGCAAGCAGGCGGAGTACCCCGCGCTTATTGCATCGCTGTTGCAGCGCCAGAATCGTCATGCATCGGCGGTGGTTTACTACAGGAAGGCGCTGGCCTTGCAGCCCAACTCGGGAGAGTGGCTGATGGGTTTGGGGGTGTCGCTGAAAGCCGGCCAGCAGATGGACGAAGCGCGCACCGCGTTCAAGCGGGCGCTGGAAACGCATAACCTGAGCCCGCAATCGCAGGCGTTTGTCGAGGAACAGCTCAGGCCGGTCACTACTCCTCAGCCAGTCGCCGCTCAACCGGCTGTCAGCCCACCGCCTGCAACCCAGCCGCCCCCCCAATAAATCGCCGCCTTTGTTTGCCGCTGTGGCTGATGCACAGGCGGGAGGCTGCCGTGTTTATGCTCTGGGCGGGCGCAGTGCGAGCACGACGACGATAATGACCACTGCAAGAATGATCAGCTCGATCATCATGCATGCCATCCCAGCATTTCAAACTGCACATACCACACCCCCAGCGACACGAAGAAGTTGGTGAGTATGGCGGGCAGGAATTTCAGGTGCGTGCCAAAGCTGTAGCTCTTGTCTATGGACATCACCATCACGCCCGCGGCCGAGCCGATCACGGTAAGGCTGCCGCCTATTCCCACCATTAATGCATTCAGCGCCCACTGCGATGAGGTGAGTTGCGGGTCGGACATCAGCGCCGCAGCTTCCACCGGCACATTGTCGAGCACGCCGGAGATCACGCCCAGCGCGATATTGACCGTGGTGGGGGAGAGCACTTCAAACAGGCGCGAAATGTAGGTCAGCCAGCCCACATGGTTGAGCGCCGCCACGCCGCTGATGATGCCGATAAAGAACAGCAGGGTGTTCCATTCCACCTTCTGCATTTGCGCCATCAGCATGACATTGTGGCCGTCGCGCTTGAGATGCCATGCATACAGGCCGATCACGGCGAGGCCCATGCCAACGGCGTACTCGATGTCCACATGCAGCAGGATGTTCATCACCACCGCCAGGGTAATGGCGGCAATGCTGAAGAAGATCATGCCGACACCGCCATACTTGATCTTGACGTCATCGGGCGTGCTGTCGATCAGCTCGCCCTGCAGCCTGTTGAGGTAGAACAGGTGCAGCACTGCCGCGCCGGCAGCCCAGCCGATAATGCCGGCAGGCAGCAGGGTGAGCAGGCCGACGATGCTGATCTTGCCGGCCAGCACCACCATCAGGCTGGTGGCGGTGCCCAGAAACCACACGCCGGAATTGGAGGCGATGATCAGGTTGCACAGGGCGATGTGCGTGTAATCATGGTTGCGCGAAATCTCCTTGATCGACTTGCCGAAGATCATCGCGCTGGTGATATTGTTGATAAACGGGCTGAGCAGCGCGGCCAGCAGGCCGGTGGCCCAGAACATGCCGCCGGACTTCAGGCCGCGGCTGATCAGGTAGCTGTTGAGCGAGCTGAACACGCCGCGCTCGCTGAGGATTTCCACAATCATCCACATGAAGGCCATAAAAGCGATCAGTGAAAACAGCTCGACCTTGTTTTCCTTCTGCATCTCGATGAAATGCTCAAAGCGCTGCGGGTCATCGCCGGAAAAATAATAGTAAATGCCGATCAGCAGGAAGGATGACAGCATCAGCATGGCCGGCTTGAACTTGTCCAGGTGCAGCTTTGCTTCAAAGATGATGAGCAGCATGCTGATGCTGAAAATCAGCAGCACGGCCAGGCCGAGCCAGGAGGTGGGTTGTATCGTCATGACTTTGAATTCGCGGTGAACGGAACAGGTGCAATGCTAGCACGAATGCGTTTTCCGCATGGCCGGCGCAGCTGTGGCAGCAAGGCTTGTGCTGCGGATAATATTTCTATATTATTGGAAACATGAAAATAAAGTCTGCGGTAGAAGCATTGTCGGCGCTGGCGCAGGAAACGCGCCTGGCCATCTTTCGTTTGCTGGTGCAGGCGGGCAGGGAGGGGGTGGCTGCGGGCGCGCTGGGCGAGCAGCTGGGCATCCCGCCGGCCACCCTGTCGTTCCACCTCAAGGAGCTGACGCGCGCCAGGCTGATCAAGTCGCGCGCGGAAGGGCGCTATGTGATCTATTCCGCCAGCTATACCGAGATGGACAAGCTGATTGCCTATCTCACCGAGCATTGCTGTGCGGGCGATGCGGCGCAGTGTGCGCCGCGCAAGAGTTGTTAAAACCGAACTGTTTGAATTGGAGAATGAAATGCAGGCTGAAAAACCCTACAACGTGCTGATACTGTGTACCGGCAATTCCGCGCGCAGCATACTGGGCGAGGTGCTGTTCAATACCCTGGGCAAGGGCAGATTCAAGGCTTGGAGCGCAGGCAGCAAACCGGCCGGGCGCGTCAATCCGGGGGCGCTGGAGTGGCTGCAGAATAATGGCATCAGCACCGATGGTCTGCGCAGCAAGAGCTGGGACGAGTTTGCCGCGCCGGGTGCGCCGGAGTTCGATTTCATCTTCACCGTGTGCGACAACGCCGCCGGCGAGACCTGCCCGATCTGGCCGGGCAAGCCGGCCACCGCGCATTGGGGCATCCCCGACCCGGCGCATGTCGAGGGCGATGAGGCACGCCGTGCCGCGTTCAACAAGGCGGCGGAGCAACTGGCGCGCCGCATCCAGCTGTTCATGAGCCTGCCCATAGCCAAGCTGGACAAGATCACGCTGAAACAAAAGCTGGCCGAGATCGGCTCCATCAAGGATTAAGCACATGAGTGTATTCGAGCGCTACCTGACAGTATGGGTTTTTCTGTGCATCGTCATCGGCGTGGTGCTGGGGCAATATTTGCCCGCGCCGTTTCACTGGCTGGGCGGCCTGGAGGTGGCACACGTCAACATCCCGGTGGGCCTGCTGATCTGGGTGATGATCATCCCCATGCTGCTGCGCATCGACTTCGGCTCGCTGCATGAAGTGGGCAAGCACTGGCGCGGCATCGGCGTCACCCTGTTCATCAACTGGGCGGTGAAGCCGTTCTCCATGGCTTTGCTGGGCTGGCTGTTCATCCGCCAGGTGTTTGCGCCGTACCTGCCGGCGGAGCAGCTCGACAGCTACATCGCCGGGCTGGTGTTGCTGGCTGCCGCACCCTGCACCGCCATGGTGTTTGTGTGGAGCCGGCTGGTGAATGGCGAGCCGCTGTTCACCCTGAGCCAGGTCGCGCTCAACGATACCATCATGGTGTTCGCCTTCGCGCCGCTGGTGGCCTTGCTGCTGGGCTTGTCCGCCATTGTGGTACCGTGGGACACGCTGCTGGTGTCGGTAGTGCTGTACATCGTGGTGCCGGTGCTGCTGGCGCAGTTGTGGCGCAAGTGGCTATTGGCGCGCGGTGCGGCCACACTGGAGCGCACCCTGCACCAGCTCGGCCCGATTTCCATCTCCGCACTGCTGCTTACCCTGGTGCTGCTGTTTGCCTTCCAGGGCAGGGCCATCGTCGAGCATCCGCTGATCATCGCCATGCTGGCCGTGCCCATCACCATCCAGGTGTACTTCAACTCGGCTTTCGCCTACTGGCTCAACCGGCGCATGGGCGTGGCGTATTGCGTGGCCGGCCCCTCGGCGCTGATCGGCGCTTCCAACTTTTTCGAGTTGGCGGTGGCGGCTGCCATCAGCCTGTTCGGCTTCGAGTCGGGTGCGGCGCTGGCGACAGTAGTCGGGGTGCTGATCGAGGTGCCGGTGATGCTGTCTGTGGTGTATCTGGTGAAGCGCAGCCAGGGCTGGTACGAGGCGAAATGAATATTACTGTTCCTGAAAATATGAGAAATGCCAAATGGCTGGCCGGCGCCGTGCTGGCCATCGTGCTGTGGGGCCTGCTGTACAGCCAGCTGCAAATGTTTGCCGATGTGCTGGTGCGCCTGTCGGGAATTGATAGCGGCTCGCACTTGGGTGCGGCAATGGCTTTCTTCCTGTTTGAAACGCCCAAGGTCATCCTGCTGCTGGCGCTGATCGTGTTTGCGATGGGGGTGATCCAGAGCTTCGTCTCCCCCGAAAAAACGCGCGCCCTGTTGTCCGGCAAGCGCCTGGGCATAGGCAACGTGATGGCAGCGGGGTTAGGCATCGTCACGCCGTTCTGTTCCTGTTCCGCAGTGCCCTTGTTCATCGGCTTTTTGCAAGCGGGCGTGCCGCTGGGCGTTACTTTTTCTTTCCTGATTTCGGCGCCCATGGTCAACGAGGTTGCGCTGGGGCTGCTGTTCGCGCTGTTTGGCTGGAAGATCGCCGCGCTGTACCTGGTGCTGGGGCTTATGGTGGCCATAGCTGCCGGCCTGTTGATCGGCAAACTGGGCATGGAGCACCATCTGGAAGACTGGGTGCAGGCGATGCAGGCCCAGGGCGGCGCGGTGGCGCTCAATCTGGATGAAAAACTGGACTGGCCGTCGCGCATCCGTGCCGGTGTGCATCACCTGAAAGAAATCGTGGGCAAGGTGTGGCTGTACATCGTGCTGGGTGTGGCAGTGGGAGCGGGCATACACGGCTATGTGCCACAGGACTTCATGGCCGGCATCATGGGCAAGGGTGCGTGGTGGTCGGTGCCCGCCGCCGTGCTGATCGGCGTGCCGATGTATTCCAACGCGGCCGGTATCATCCCGGTGGTGCAGGCGCTGCTGGGCAAGGGCGCTGCGCTGGGCACGGTGCTGGCCTTTATGATGAGCGTCACCGCACTGTCATTCCCGGAGATGATCATCCTGCGCAAGGTGCTGAAGCCGCGTTTGATCGCCACCTTCGTTGGCGTGGTGGCTGCCGGTATTTTGTTGGTGGGCTATGTGTTTAACGCCGTGCTTTAAGAAAGCGGGAGATTGAAAATGATGAAGCTCAAGTTCCGGATTGCCTTCGTATTGGCTGCACTGACCTTTAGCGCCTCGGCCATGGCGCTAGACATCCGCTTCCAGAAAGTGGCCGAAGGTGTGTATGCCTTTATCGGCGAAAAAGGCGCGCGCACTTACGACAACGAGGGCATGAATGCCAACATCGGCCTGGTGGTGACGCCAGCCGGTGCCGTGCTGATCGACAGCGGCGCCAGCTATCGCACGGCACAGCAGATCGCTGGCGCGGTAAAAAAGCTGACGCAGCAGCCGGTGAAATGGGTAATCAACACGGGCGGGCAGGATCACCGCTGGTTTGGCAACGGCTACTTCAAGGCGCATGGCGCCGAGATCATCGCCCACTTCGATGCGCAAGCCGACATGGATGCTCGCGGCGGCGACCAGCTGGCAGGCCTGAAAACCACACTGAAAGAGCGTGCAGACGGAACCGTGCTGACGCTGCCAACGCGCTACCTCAGCGACAACGACACACGCCTCGAACTGGGTGGCGTGGTGCTGGAACTCAAGCATCGCGGTGGCGCCCATACACCGGGCGATACCATCGTGTGGCTGCCGCAGAAGAATGTCCTGTTCACGGGGGACGTGGTGTATGTCAACCGCATGCTGGGCATTTTTCCCATGAGCAATACCAGACACTGGCTGGAAACCTTCGCCGTGATCGAGCAACTCAACCCCGCCATCATCGTGCCGGGGCACGGCGATGTCACCGGCCTTGCCACGGCACAAGCCGACACCAGGGCGTATCTTGCGGCGTTGCGCAAACACATGAAACAGGCCGTGGACGACGGCACGGACTTGAGCACAGCCGTGCAGACTTTCAACCAGGCGCCCTACATGCACTTGCTCAACGCGGCAGACTTGATGCCGGGAAATTCCAATCGTACTTACCTCGAACTGGAACAGGAATAAACCCTTAAAAAGGAAGAGTCATGAAAAACATCAAAGTGCTGGGCACCGGCTGTGCCAACTGCAAGACCACCCTGAAACTGATCGAGGAAGCGGCCAAGGCAAAAGGCCAGGAAGTGCAACTGGAAAAAGTTGAAGACCTCGCCGCCATCATGAGCTACGGCGTGATGTCCACTCCGGGCGTGGTGATAGACGGCAAGGTGGTGCATGCCGGCGGCGTGCCGGAGCGCAAGAAGATAGACAGCTGGCTGGCCTGAGAAGCGCAGGCCTATTCTTGCTAAACCGCGCGAAGCGCCAACGCTGGGAAATTGCCCCTTTACGGGGCGATGTTTCCAGCGTTGTAGCTCCCTCTCTCACCCCGGATGCTCTACAATGTAAAGCTCCTAGCTGGAGAAGCTGGCATAGTTGTAGCTCCCTCTCTCACCCCGGATGCTCTACAATCGATGCGCCCGCGCGTTGGCCTGCAGGTATGTTGTAGCTCCCTCTCTCACCCCGGATGCTCTACAATTGCCGGTCGAGGTCGGTCAGCGGGCGGCGCGTTGTAGCTCCCTCTCTCACCCCGGATGCTCTACAATGAATCTGTGACAAAGTTACACTTGCAGGCTGTTGTAGCTCCCTCTCTCACCCCGGATGCTCTACAATGCTCATCGGGTGAGCCTGGCGCACTTCGGAGTTGTAGCTCCCTCTCTCACCCCGGATGCTCTACAATGGCTCCATGGTGACA